>NZ_CP106736.1:0-668000 GCF_030035605.1 Silvimonas soli
AACATAATATACAGATGTGCTGTCAGATCGTCTGACAGGGCATGCCGTAATACCTCCCCTGCATAAGCTTTTTGAACCCCTCCCGGCAGGGCTATCGTCGCCGCCGCAACCACGGCAATCGAAAGGGCGCTCTTAGAGAAAGCGCGTTTCACATCTTCCCAATACCCGCGTCGTTCCTCGGTCTTGGCCCGTTCTGCCTCAATAATTGCCGACAGTTCTCGGGCGTCTCTTTGCAATATTTTCTGTAATTCCATTAGGGCGTACATGTCTGGCGTGCTTTTCCCGTGCCTCCAGAGACTGACCGCGGAAGCGGTTACGCCCATGTGAATTGCTAGCTGGCGGTCGCTGTCTTTGCTGATCGCTTTTAGCGCCTCGTTCAGAATTTCATTAAGCGAATTCATTGTTTTCTCCTTGTATTGAGGATGCTTGACATCAAGCATGCTCAACATTACCGTATTAAGCATCCTTGATAACGGTAGCACGCCAAACCATGACCAGCAAACGCACAGAAACGACCGCTACGCTTTCTGCACATATTGGAGAAGGTGAACCGTGCGACCGGGATACGAACATGGTTAATCTGAGCATTAGCCGAGATGACATTGGTGTGATCGTCTGGTCTCTGCATTCGCTGTGTTACGACAAGCATATTGAGGCCTGCAAGGCTGCTGAATATGGTGATCTTGCGCGTGCTGCCAAGTTGCGCGGTGACGTGGTTGAGTTGGAAGCCTTGGTCGGTCGTCTTTTTCGCAGTAGTTGGGACGCTTTTTAATGGCCCGCAAACGCCTTAAATCGCCCGGCCTGACGCCCGCTGAGAAAATTGACCTCGGACGGCTCACGGCTGACCAGATCGCCAAAATCGAAGGGCAGGTTACGTTTGCGCTAGGCGAGGAAAACATGACGCGCGTCGCGCTCATGGATGCTTTGCCAGTCGACACCCGGCCTCACGTCGATTCTTGGCTGTTGGGCCTGACCGGCGAAGCAAAAGCCGCCCGCATGTCCGACTTTATGCAAGCTGCGCACCGGGCTGCGGCCTTGGTGGGGCGCGAAGCGCCGCACAAGGATGCGGGCCGGTCGCATGAGACCCCCACTAGTAACACGGGGAGAACTCAAAATTCACCCGATGCCCCCACTATCAAACTCGTTGTGGGTACGGATGGCGAGATCAAGGAATATCCGGTGCGGCGAGGGTGGGGCGGTGATGCCTCATTTATCGATTGGGTATCGTTCACGGTCCATCGCGACACATTCAAATCCTTCGCATCGTTTCTCGAAACCGATGATGACTATGTGCTGGCCTATAGCCCGGTGCTTGAGCATATTTTCGGGTTCGGCGTAACCGCCAAACGTACCAACGGCGCGCAATTCTTCAAGGCCTCGTTTGACCTTGGCGATATGTACGGCCTCGTCTGCATTGGCGGTGCCAAGCAACACGGCAAAATCCTTGTTTCCCTGAGCGGGAAGGGCTGTGCTGCGGCCAAAGAGGGTTGGGAACAACGCCTGGTCGATTTTCTGGAAGACCAAGCGGATCAACCCAAAATCACCCGTATCGATCTGGCTTATGACGACTACATGGGTGAGTTGTACTCGGTCGATAAAGCGTTTGATGACTTCAAAACGGGCTTGTATCAGACCTATCGCGGCAACGGCCCTCAGTGTGAACACTTGGGTAACTGGTACCGCCCAAATGGCAAGGGTCGCACCTTCTGCGTTGGCCTGCGTCGATCCGGCAAATATGGCCGTATCTATGAGCGGGGCAAGAAAGAGGGCTGCAAAGCATCGGAATGGGTGCGCGTCGAAATCGAACACAAAGCGATTGATCGCATTCTGCCGTTCGACATGCTTTTGCAGCCGGGTGCATATCTTGCGGGCAGCTATCCGGCGCTCCAGTGGATCAGCGAAGCGCAATCACGCATTGCCACAACCAAGCTTGAGCTTGAGATCAATGTCGAAAAGGCTATGGAGTGCATCAAGCACCAATACGGCAAATACATTGGCACCTTTGTTCACCTGCTCGGCGCTGAGAAATTCATTCAGCTCGCATCTAAAGAAGGCGTACCTCAACGCCTGAAAGTACCGACTCACACCCTGAGTCCGGCCCCGCTCACGCTGGCCGACCGGCACTCTCTCCCGAATTGCGATCTCAAAACCGGCGAACCACGCTGGAACGAAAACATTCCATTTTCAGCCACCACTACTACGCAAGCGCCTTGGTGGGTTACGGCTTCAGACGGCGCTCATTGAATAAGTGACTAGTCACTAAAGGAAAAGCCATGCGTTTCAAAACCAATGCAACCGTTGTCGGTATCAAGATGTTCAAGGGTGATGTTGAAGGTCAGGCATACGACAACACCACGGTATTTGCGCTGATGGAACAGGATGAAACCAAGGGTACGGCTAAGGGCTTTGCCGTGTCGGATTTCAAATACCCATCGTCCGAACTGTTCCAGCAATACAAGGGCGTGAAGTTCCCGGCTCAAGCCGAACTGGAACTGGAACTGGTCAGTAACGGCAAGGTGCAAAAAACGGTTTTGGTGGGCGTGCGGTTTGCCGGTGCTGTGAACGTCAATGACGGCACGGTTTCCAAGGCGGCCTGATTATGAGCGTCGTTCCGGCTTTCTACGTACAGGATATTGAATCCGGCTACTTCATGAGGTCGGACGGCGAGGGCGGTATTGATTACGTGCCGCTGATTACGGACGCGGAATTTTTCGATGATCGCCAATCGGCCATTGATACGGCGGTTGACTGCCTGAATGGTTGGGTCATTTTCGAGTGCTGGAAAACAGCCTGATGCCTGCCTGCCTGCAAGTGGTCGCATCTCAACCCGCAATGGTTACTGCGGATACGCCTGACCAGTGTTCCGGCTACGTGCTTGTGACCGGGACCGAATACCAGAATTTGCAAGCCGTCGCTTCCATCTGGCAAGTGCCCGATACCGGCGATTTGCAAACCGCGTTCATGTCCAGTTTTACGTTGGTCATGGTCGCTTATCTCTCGGCTTGGGCATATGCCCAGCTTATTAACTTTCTTTCGGAGAAATAAAAATGCTTAAGAAAAACTCGGCAATTGCTTTGTACGCAACTCTGGCTGCTGGATTTGGCACTGTCGCTGCTGGCGCAAATGCTGCTGGTACCGGTCTGGATTTCAGTGCCATTACTGGCGCAATTGATGCCTCTACGATTGTTGCTGCAATTTCGGCTATCGCTGCAATCAAGATTCTGCCGGGCGTTGCCAAGTGGGGTTACAACAAGGTTATCGGCTGGTTTGGTGGTTAATTCCGGCGCTTCAGACGGGGGCTTCGGCCCCTGTTTTTATTGGTGAGGTGCGTAATGGCTTGGCTACTGATTTTCTTTTTATTGGGTCTGCTTGTCGCCGGTGCAGTTGTATACGGCTTCAAAAAATGAAAGCGCTATTGCTGGTTTTGTTATTGGCGGGCTGTGCCACTGATTCGCAATTGACGGAGCATAAACGTGATGAATATATCGCTTGGGATAAAAAGATTACTGATTGCGTTTATCGTATTGGGTGGCCTTGTTATTAGCTCTTCCGCTTTTGCCCGTCAGGTCTGCCCGGATTGCTGGGGGGAGCCCGGTGGCAAAACCAAGGGTCCGACGCCTGTCCAGTCGGCGACAACAATGAGTAGTGATAACGCTCATACCTACAATTGGACGCTCAAGTCTGCATCGCCGAGCGGCGCTGTTTATTCCATTACTGATACGTGGCAAAGCTGCCGTTATAACCCCGGCGGCGACCCTATTTGCACCCCGAACACGTCTACCTCTGATGCAGGTACTAGTGTTCAGTGCACCACTACGTATCCTCTTTTTGATACGTCTACTTATGAGTGTTACAACAATTCGGCTGCTCCGCCTCAAACTTGCTCTTCTAAAGATGGGACTTCAGCCGGTAAAAAGTACGTTCCAATTGCAGGCTCCTCCGTGTCAAACGGTGCGGCCAACATTACGAATTCCGGCGCGTTTAATTCTCAACTTGCCTCTGGCCTAAGCTCCAATATCGGCGGTTGTGAAGCTCAGGAAGTGCAGTGTGATGTTGATGCGACCACTGGGGGCTACGCGGCTTATTCTGGTACCGGTGACACGCAAGCCTATTACAGCTGCCAGATGCGCTATACGGGCGATGATGGTGCAGGTGCCGACATCACCTATGCGACCCCAGCCAGTGACGCTAAGTCAGCTCCTCCGGCGAAGTCTCAGGATTGCCCTGTTGGTACCAGCTTTTCTACCATTGGATCGGGTTCTGACAAGCTTTCTGGTTGTGTGGCGGATAATCCGGCCGCTTCACCTACGAGCTGCCCGGCTGGGACTTCTTTTTCTACTGTCGGGTCCGGTTCCGGTGCGATTTCGGGGTGTCTCGCCACGCCGAGCAATACACCTGCCACTTCTGCGGCTGATTGCCCTCCGGGTTCGCTGTTCGGACAAATGGGTAATCTTTCGGGGTGCCTTGTTTCTCCGACGACTACTGATAGCACTTTGACGAATCGTGTTCCCGGTACGAATACAAATAGTTCGCTTCCGCCAGGCACTACGGCGTGCCTTTCTAATTGCACGAGCAATCCAAAATCCAATTCTTCGAGTCCGACGCCTACGCCCACCACGCCTACGCCTACACCGTGCCCGACCGGGCAAACGTGCACTGATACACCAGGCGATTCAAAGGTGGGTGCAAATGCGCCGGATAAAGGGTCTTTTTATACGCCCGGTACGGATAAGCTAAATGATGTGTTTTCGGATTTTTCGAAGAATATGCAGCAAAGCCCGATTCTCTCGGGTGCATCGGGTTTCTTTAATTTCAGTGGCGGGGGTAGTTGTCCCACGTGGACTATTCCATCCGTTCATATGCCGTTTGGCTCTTTACCTTCAATCTATATTGATCAGTTTTGCGGGCCAGCTGCGCAATCAATGTACGCAATTATCAAAGTGGTTTTGCTTTGCGTGGCTACGTTTTTTGCCTTTCGCTGGGCGATTCTGTAAGGGGTAAATGATGGATTGGTCTTGGCTGAGTGAAAAACTCGACAATCTTGGTAATTGGTTTTTGCTGGTTATCAAGGCTGTTTTTGCTGCGCTGGCTGATTTCATTGGCGATATGTTTATCGCCATTGTCAAAGCGTTGCTTGGCGCAATTCTGTTTTTGTTTCAATCGTTGCCCGCACCTTCTTTTTTGAATGGTGGTATGTCCGGCGTAACCGGCATGCTGCCTGATTACCTTGTTTATTTTTTGACCGTAACCGGTTTTGGTCAGGCAATGGCAATTTTGGGTACTGGCGTCGCTTTTCGTCTTTTGCGTAAGGTCGTTACCTTGGGGCAATGGTAAATGTTTACCTTTCATGAGGGTTTGCCGGGTCATGGCAAAACGTGGGAAGCCGTGGTTTATCACATCCTTCCGGCCATATCGAAACAGCGGAAAGTGTTCACCAATATTCGCGGCATGGACCATGGCAAGGTGTCAGAACTGACCGGCGTCCATGTGGATCGTGTTTCGGAATTGCTGGTGCAAATCGAATGGGACGATACGCGTCGCATTGACAAGCTGGTCGAAAATGACGCCTTGGTGGTGATTGATGAGTTGCAGGATTTCTGGCCCGCAAAAGGGCAGGTGAGTCCCGAGATAACTGAGTTTGTGACTCAGCACCGTCACCGTGGGCTTGATCTCGTGGCCATGGGTCAGGATTTGCGCGACTGCCATGCGCTCTGGAAGCGCCGCGTAGAAAATAAAGTCGTGTTTGTGAAGCAATCGGCGCTTGGTCGAGACCACAAGTACGCCTGGACAATGTTTAAGGCCAAAGGCCCGGAAAAATTCCAGAAGATCAATAACGGCACGCGGGAATACGAGCCCAGGTTCTTTGGTGTGTATAAGACTAAGCGCGACGATGCGACCAACATGGAGCACTACAAAGATGATCGCGCCAACCTTCTGAAAACTAAATTCTTCCGGTTCCAGTTGCCGCTGGTGTTCATCATGGCCGGGGTGGCGGTGTGGTATCTCTGGGGCTTCTTTCACAAGTCGCCCGTTCATGTTGCGCCAAAAAATCAGGAGCGTGCTTATGTCGTCAATTCACCCAAAGCGCCGGCTGTTTCAGCGCAACCGGCAAATCTCGCGGTTGTTCCTGCTACTGCGGTGGCTTCGGCTGCTTCGTCGGTGGCAGTAGCGAAAACCGACGCGAACGAAGCTTATAAGCCTGAACAATATCCGGTGGATCTGTTCCAGAAATACCGGCCCCGACTGGCTGCGATGATTGAAGGCACGTTCAATGGTCGCCATCGCGTTGAGGGCCGCATTGAAGTGATGGATGACTCGTTTCACGTGAAAGAGGAGTTCACGTTCAAGCAGCTGGCGGAGATGGGTTGGAGTGTGCAGCCGATGGAGCGGGGGGTGTTTGTATCCAGAAACAGCGACGGCCTGCGCTATCTGGTTACTGCGTGGCCAATCGACCCGTTTGGTCGCGCTGCCGATGCAACTACAAAGCAGCTTGGTCCTGAAAAGGACACTGCCGCATCGTAACGCTGCAAGCCCCGACTGGGGACCCGCTTGCGGGGTGCGAGGGGCGGGGCTAGGGCGGGGCGTCCCGCCCGTTTTCCATGCCGCAGCCCCAATCCTGCAAGCCGGGTTTTCGCGTTTTGTTCCGTAATGTATCCTCCGGCTACCGTGTCTGGAGATTGGTTATGCGCGTTTGGGTTGCCTTTGCTGGTTTTGCTGCATTCTTTTTTCTGGCTATTCAAGTTACTGGCCCTTGGCGGTTGGGCTTGAGTGATGGTTCTGTGGCGGTTTTGGGGTTTCCGTGGCAGACGAAAATGCAGCCAGCTTTGGCCAATGACACGCGTCAACCGGTAGTTGATGTCAATTCTTTGCCGGAGCCAGTTGTAGCGGTTTCATCCGCTCAGAAATCAATAGCAGCCGTTCCTGCGGATGTTCAATACACGCAAGGCTCTGGTGCTGTGGCAATAAAGTGCCGCGATTCGGCTGGGCATATCAGTTATGAGCAAGGGTCATGCCCGCAAGGGTCTGTATTTACGGGAACGGTTTCGGGTGCTGATATGAACGTGGCTGATCCTGTACCGCATCAGGAGCAAAGCCTTGCGGTGGCTACGTCTGATTCGGTTTCTCCGCCTGAGATACCCGGGTCGAAAGTACTGGTTTCTTCAGATGCTATCCGTGACATGCAGTGCGATGGCCTTGGCAGGGCTAAGCGGTTTAACGAGGTGCAGCGGCGTTCTCGCTCTGATAGTTCAATGATCGCCGAGCATACGAGGATTATCCGGGAAATGGATAATCTGCATTGCCCGGCGCATTTTTTCTAGCCAAATAGATTGTTCAGCATCATTCCCCAGCGGGACTCTAGCCCGCATTGCTTCTTGTAGAAATCATGCCTGCGGGTCAGGCCTTCGATGTGTGTGGCCTGATTCTCGCAAAGCTGCCGATCAATCCGGTAGTGATCAATAAAAATCAGTTCAATCTGCCGGGCTGCGCCTTTGAAGCTGGCGCCCGGTGGATAGATGCGGTCCTCAATCAGGTGCCAGCCTGACCACGCCCCAAAACCTTCTGGTATTCGTCCGAGCGCCTTGAATACCAGAAGCTGGTACGCCATGTACGGTACCGGCTCTGTTCCGGTCTTCCATCGGCTCACTGTGTCCAGGTCGACTTTGCAGACGGTGGCGATATCTGTTGCAGAAACGGAAAACACGGCGTGCATGAGGTCGTTCTGATTTGATTTGAAGTCTGTGCGCGGGAATGTTCTGTTGTTCATCTTCTACACCCTGATATGAAAAAACCCGCCGTTCGTCGGGCGGGTTCTGTATCTATCGGTCGTCTTTCAGGTGAATGCAGGGCGGTTTGCTGGAAACACTCTCCGGATCAATCTACGAATGTTACTTAACATAATATACATTATACGAAGTAATAATAACTGCACAGAGATACTGCTTCATACCCCGTACCCGGTCTTTTGAACACTCTCCGCAACGCTTGTCGCAGCACGACTTGGATCGGTCTTGCCAAGTCGATGAAGATCACAAAGGAAAACCCCGCAATTGCGGGGTCTGGTTGCCTTCCAGTATGAGTACTCGCAGCGCTACTTCGTTATCTTGAATGCAGGACGATGACTTCTTTGGGGTCGTATGGAGCGACTATTGCGCGCAGCCCCAGCATTCCTATCTCTCCCTGAAATCGCAATGCGTCTGCGCCGGTGGCAAAGAGATAAGCCAGTGTCCGGCCCGGGTAGGATTCCACGCGGCACTTGATGAAACCGGGTTGTGGTTTGGTGCCGGCTTTGCCGTACGCCGCTGTGACACGTTTAACCACTAGATCTAGATCGTTTTCCATAATGCGTATTGTACCGGGAAAGCGCAGTTGCGCCCTGAATGGGCTTGCCAGGATCAAGGTGGCGTTGATCATTTCACGCTTGCGGACGACTTCGGGTGGTCATATCCGGCCTGCGCTGGGCCGGTTGGACGGGAGCTTTCGTGATCAGCATTGAAAACCAGGACGGCCAAAGCTACCGTTAAGTGGGTGCAATCGCCTGAGTCAGTGCAACCCATGTTCACGTACAAAATTGCTTATCGCGCTCAGCAAGACGATGAAAAAATCATTATCCGTCAATTGGATGGCGACTTGGGCGAGTCACTCGATGCGGCGATATTGCTGCTGGTTATTCTAGAGGCTTTCCCGGACGAGCGCAGTCTGGGGAGCCCTTCGGGGGTCGTGGAAAACGCGCCAGCATCCGGCGAAGAAACCATTGGCGATGCGATGGCGCGCTATGGGATCGAATCAATCATGATCAAGCATCTCAAAACCGGCACGCGCCGCAGTATTGCAAAAGAGCAGCTGTTTCGCCCTTGATGGCGCTTCGCATGGTGGTTGGCCGTCAGGATGCGGCAACAAAAATGGCATAACACACGGTGAAGCCAATGCCTGGGTCTGGCTTTCAGATTATTCGATGATGGCATTCATTGATGCAGCTTTGGTCTGGGCGCCAGGCAACGTCCCCGCGTCTGAATACTGTTTTATTGGATAGCGGCAGATCAAGGGCTTGCCGGGTTACGCGATTCAGAAACCACCCTCGCCCGCTTAACGACCCGACCGTCTCCTTGATTTGCTCTCCCAAAGAAATTTTGCGAGAGACACTCTGGCCGTTGCGCAAAAAACGCAGCAAGGCAATCACGTGTCTGGTTCGTGATTGCCTTGCTGCGTTTTGCCGGTGGCGACGGGCGCCCTTTTCTACCCTGCTATTTTATGGGTGCCCTCATTGCAATGTAGCGGCATTGAAGGTCACGTTGCCGGTGCCCGACTGCATGACCCAGCTCACGGTCAGGGTCGCGCTGCTGCTGCCTGCGGCGTAGGTCAGGGTGTAATTGCGATCGTATTGACCAGTGGCCAGTGTCGTTGTGTCGACAAAGTCCGCCGCCGAGCTATCAGACAAATGCGCCGTTAGCGTGCCGCTGCTCTTCCAGCCGCCCACATGAATGGTTAGCGTGCGCGTTGCCAGTCCTGCCGGAGCGGTTACCGAGAAGCCATTGCCGGTGTTGGCGATATATATGCCGTTTTTATTGCTACCGGTTGCGGTTGGCGCGCCATCAGACCAACTGAGCGTTCTTGGATCGTCGACGTATGTCTGCACCTTGCCTGTGCCGACCACAACGTAATTGCCTAGCTGTGCCGTTACGCCTGCTTTGCGATTCACCGTGGTGGTTGAGTCGCCCCAATGCACCCAGTCGGCGGTTCCTTCGCTGGTGAGGCTAGTGGTTGTGGCGGAGGAAGTGCCCGAACCCGTCAAAGCGCCAGTGCTGGCCGTATTGGTGAGACTGAATCGGCCCGGATTGCTGATGCCGGCTGCACTTGCTGTCACCGTGTAACTGCCGATCTGGCCGTTGGCGGTTAATGTCGGTGCGGTGGCCAGGCCATTCGCGTCAGTCGTCACTGTGGCGGTGGCTGCTCCGCCAAATGCGGCGCTGGCGCCAGTTGCTGGTGCGGCAAAGGTGACGCTTGCCCCGCTCACCGGTGTATTGGTGTTGTCTTTAACCAGCACTTGCAACGCAGTGGCAAAGCTTGCATTCACCGCAGCGCTTTGCGGTGTGCCCGCCGTGGTCGTAATCCCCGCTTGTTGCACTAGTGCTGCACCATTCAGAGTGACATTGCCAGTGCCGGACGCCATAGCCCATGTAACGGTGAGGGTCTGGGCGGAGCTGGCGGCGGTGTAGGTCAAGGTGTAATTGCGATCGTATTGACCAGTGGCCAGCGTTGTCGTGTCGACAAAGTCCGCTGCCGAGCCGTCAGATAGATGTGCAGTTAGCGTACCGCTGCTCTTCCAGCCGCCTACATGGACAATCAGTACGCGGGTTGTGGTCCCGGCCGGGGCGGTGAAGGAGAAGCCATTGCCGGTGCCGGCAATATAAATACCGTTCTTGTTCGAGGCGGTGGCGGTTGGTGTGCCGCCACTCCAGGTCAGGGTTCGCGGATCGTTGTTGTAACTCAAGACCTGACCAACGTTTGCGGTCCCGCCTGTGCTGGTAACTGTGTAGTTGCTGATCTGCGTAGTTACCCCAGCCTTGCGATTGATCGCCGCGTCGCCCCAGTGTACCCAGTCAGTCAGCCCTTCTGCGCTGAGGCTAACTGTGGTGGCCGCGCTGGTGCCCGAACCCGTTATTGCCGCGCCGGTGTTTCCGCCGCCACCCGCTGGGGTGTTGGTAAGTGCAAAGCTGGCTGGTGTGGTTGCGCCGGGTGTAGTTGCGCTAACCGCAAACGTGCCTGCAGTGCTGTTGGCTGTGAGTTGTGGTGCGGTTGCGATACCGCTGGCGTTGGTGGTTGCCGTTGCTGTGGCAGAGCCGCTAAAGGTTGCACTCGCTCCGCTCGCAGGTGCGGTGAAAGTGACCACTACCCCGCTCACTGGCGTGCCACCATTACCCGTTACGGTGACTTGCAGTGCTGTGTTAAACCCAGCACCCGTATTGGCCGACTGTGGTGTTCCGGCTGTGGCTGCGATGTTGGTGGTGACACCGACAACGGCGTTGTTGGTCAGATTAAAGCTGGCGACTACATTGGCGCCAGGCGCACTGGCGGCAATGACATAACTGCCCGATTGCGCGTTGGCAGTGAGCGCCGGTGCGGTCGCAACGCCGCTGGCATTGGTCGTGGCAGTGGCAGTGGCCGCGCCATTAAAGGTGGCACTCGCACCGGATGCAGGCGCAGTAAAGGTAACCGTAACACCACTAACCGGGTTGTTCTGGCCGTCTTTGACTGTTGCTTGCAATGGCGTGGCAAATGCCGTGCTCACTGTGGTGCTTTGCGGTGTTCCAGCGGTTGCCGCAATAGTCCCTGCCGACTGGGCCGACAGTGCCGCGCCGCTGAGCGCTACGTTGCCTGAGCCACCCAATGCTTCCCAATAGACGGTCAGCGTCTGGCCTTCGGAAGCGGCGGTGTAGGTCAGGGTGTAATTGCGGTCGTACTGGCCAGCAACCTGAGGGGTGGTATCGACAAAGTCAGGAGCCGATCCGTCGGACAAGTGGGCGACCAGCGAGCCGCTGGTGTTATAGCCACCAACGTGCACAGTCAATGTTCTTGGCGTGAGACCTGCGGGTGCGGTAAAGGAATAACCGTTGCCGGCATTATTCAGAAAGAGGCCATTTTTGTTGTTGCCGGTGGAGGTCGGTGTGCCATCAGTCCAGCTGAGTCCTCTGAGGTCATTGGCATATGCCTTTGGGGTGCCGGTTCCGATTACCGAATAATTGCTGATCTGGGCGCTCACGCCAGCTTTGCGTGTCACTGCGGCGTCACCCCAGTGCACCCAGTCTGCTGTGCCTTCTGTGGTCAGATTGGCCGTCGTGGTTGCACTGGTGCCGGAGCCCGTTATGGAGCCGCCGCCAATACCTGAAGGCAGCAGCCCATACACGCTGACGTAGTTGGAGAAAGACGGCAGATAAACCTTGCCGTTCACGACAATAGGTGGGACCCATTTGGCAAAGCTGCCAGAGAAATCGCGGCCGCGATTCTGGTTGCTGGTCCATAGCACTTTGCTGGCGTCCGCTGCATCAAACGCGTAAAACACGCCAGTTTGCTGGCTGCCGTTGGCGACGCCGGTTGACGAAAATGCTGCCCACAAAACAGCGGAGCCTCCCGCCAGGCCATTGGCCGAAATGGACATGCCCGGGTCGTTGCTGATCCCCGCTGGCACGATAAACGTACCTTGCGACATGGGTGTGGTGATAAAGCTCGAACCGTTGAAGGCAAACATCTTCAAGATGTCGCGCTCACCAAACCCGTAGATTGTTGAATTGTAGAAGATGTAGTTGCCGCCCCAGAAGCCGCCCGCAGCCTGATCCGAATAGGCAAAAGTAGCTTGCCATTCCTGCGTTATCTGGTCGCCCGCGGGGTTGTATTGCCCCAGATTGTTAGTATTGAAGACGTAGAACTTGCCGTCCTTGGCTCCGGCAATACCCAGTGACGTACCAGGGATCAGCAAGATGCCGCTACTACCCAGGTCCCAGTCATTTAACGCGTCTGCGGCTTGGGTTGAAGGCGTGAAGTAATCCACGATCGCCATCCCGCTGCCATTGTTGGTGGCGATTTTCAGGATGCTGTCGCCGTAATCAATGCCCCCCGTACTGGCGGTGAAGTCGCCATTTCCGGTTTCCACATAAATGTTGCCGTTCGCGTCTCCCGTCAAACCCACCCCGCCCTGCCAGATGCCGGTTTCTCCCGCGTTGGGAGAAATGCAAAGTACGCTGGTGCGCTGGAGCGTGCTTGCGCTATAGGCAAAGATCCAGCCCTGGTACGGTTCGGTGTCCTGGTGCGAGCCGAATGCGATATAGATATTGCCATTCATCAACAGCAACCCTGGTCGTTGCCAGTGCTGCATGGCCGAGAAGGTTATGACGCCATTGACACTGCTGGGGGCAGAGCCCAGTGCGGTCCCCTGGATCAGCGTCGGAGTCAGCTTGTCCGCGCCCGTGGCCAAATCCAGCGCGTGCAGCCGGAAGTGCGCCACGCCGCTGTCGTAGGTTTCGGCAACCACATAAATCGTTTGCGAAGCTGGGTCGATAACAGGGGTGGCGGTAATGCCGATTTCTGGATAAAGGTCGCGCAGTACGCAACATACCGACGCAGGCATGGGTGGCCCAAGGTTGACCTGCCATAACGGGCTGCCGCCGGTATCGGCATCAAAAGCAAACACGGAGTTGTGTTCGGTCACGATGTATACGACGTTGTGCGTGCCCTGTTGCGGAACGCTGACGTTGGCCATATACAGCGGCTGCGCGTAAACCTGGCCGTCTACCGGCAGCGAGTACAGCTTGCCAAAGCTTTGGGCGTTTACGTTTGAAGTATTGAGGATGGTTTCGTTCTGGTTTGTACCAGTGCGGCCATTGTCGTAGTGGTATGTCGTTACCTGAGTCACCTGACCATAGGCCAGCGTCGCCAGTATGCTCGACAAAAACAGCGCGCAGCACTGCAGCCGCAAGCTGCGAAAAACGCAGATTACCCAGCCCATCATCAACCCCCAAGACAATTTGTCTATGTAACCCAGTTTTCTGCCTTACATCCGCAGCAGTTGGCTTGCGGTGTCGGCAGGCTTGTGACCGTCTTTGCCGTTAACTCGGCAAGACCGTCTTGTATTCACCGAGCAAGTCGTCGCAAACGCCAGCAGGATGTCCGCCAGCTCGGTATGCGGGTGTGCTCAATACCCGCAACAACAGATTACCAAAAAAGTAAGAGTGTTATACGGATATGGATAGACAAATCTTAAAGCGATGACAGGAAATTCCTACGGACGGCGTCCCTGCAGGATTTTTTCTTTTGGGTGAAATGGCTATGTTGTATTTCAGATGCGGTTTGTGGTCATTTATTCGCGTATTGGGGAGCGCAAATACTGTTTTTGCGTATTTCCAGGAACTGACAAATGAATCGATGAGCGGAAGCCTGGATTAAGCATCGTTCTTACGAAAAAAATGAGCTATAGCGAGGGGTTGCAAGGAGATTTGATCCCGGTCTGGATCAGCGCAGCGCAGCGCAGTTAAGTGCTTGCTGTTCGCCGGAGTTGGCGGTGGGACGGGTCGGGGCGGATGGGGGTAAGACGTTGCAACTGGCCAGCAATCGTAGTGGGTAATGCGAGGAGGCGGGTCAGTTCAAGCCGGAGTATGCGATTGCATCGGGCGCAGTCGACGTCGACTGACAATCGCGTCGGCATGGCTCATGGCGGTGATGTAATTGCCGCGCACGTCAGTCTTTAACGAAACAACACCATCAGCACAAGACTGGGTCACAACCCAGCGAGAGATGCCCTGCTCCGTGGGCTGGGACGGTTCGATGCGGACGATGGTCAGACACTCTTGCGGATCGATTTGCCGTCTGGCGAAACACTCAAAACATTTACGCACGATGAATACCCAAGTTTATGCGTCCATCATTTAAGCCGACTATTGATTCAGGTCATATAGGATTTCCCTTAACTTGCTGACGGAAAAATCCTACATCTGTTCCAGTCTCCGTGGCAGAGCGAGTGTTTTCGCAGGTTCAATGCAGCGCAATCAGTAGCGCATTGAGGTACACCGACTGCTCGTTGTAGGGGTCGCTCGCCACATATTCGGGATCAGCCGGGTTGCAGCAGGTGGGGCTGGGTTTGTCCCATACCGACCACTGCACCACCACCAGGTTTTCCCGCTGATTGATCGCGATCATCTGGCCGTAAATGCCAATGGCAGCGAAGGTCCAGTCGCTCACCGAGGCCTGTTGCCCCTGCACCGGAGCACGCTCTTGCACCGGTATTGCCCCGGCGGGGTTGTCGGTGTTTTGCAGGGGCGCTCCGACATTGGCGAAAATCGGGCTGGCCTGATTGGTGCCGCCAACCAGATCGTCATCATAGGCTGGGCTGAACCACCACATATAACCGTACTGGCCGTTGTCGGCGTAGCCAGGCAATGCGGAATTGGCGGTCCAGGTCGTGGCGTCGGTGATCCAGTTGTCCGGCAGTACGTGTGTGCCATCAGGCAAAACGCCGTTATTCAGCACGAACAAACCAAAGCGGCCGTAATCACGCAACGTGGCGTTAAACCCTCCCGCCCCGAACGAAACGCCATTCCAGGTCCACCAGTTGCCATTGCTCTGCATGCCAAAGGGTTGCCAGATTTTCTTTTGCAGATAACTGGCCAGACTCATGCCAGTTGCGCGCTGGATGGCAAGGCCGCTCAAAAAAGCTTCGCCGGTGCTGTAATTGAAAATGGCGCCCGGCGCGGCTGGCAGGCCAGTACTGGGATCGATGGCGTGAGGCCGGGTTTTCATTAAATTGAGCACACAATTCACGTTATCACCCACGGTGTCTACGCAACGCAGCAACGCGGGCAAATCGGCAGTCGGGTCCAGTTCGTTTTCGTTCCATACCACGCCTGAAGACATATGCAGCATGTTGCGCAAACTCACGCCTTCATAGGCTGAGCCCTTGAGTTCCGGTACGTAGTTGTCGACCGGATCATTCAAGCTGCCGATGTAGCCGTCTTTGATAGCTGCGCCCATGAGTGTGGACGTGACGGATTTGGAAACCGACTTGCCATCCCAAAGCGTCGCGGCGTTGATGCCCATGGCGTACTTCTCCAGCACAATCTGGCCGTTTTTGATGACCAGTAGCCCCGTCACCTGATTGTGGGTCATGAAGTCATTGACGGTATTGCCAGTGTGGGCAGAGCCATCGGCATTGCTGCCATATTGATAGGTAGCCTGGAGCGCCTGTTTCTGGATGCCACCCGACGCCATCGGCAATGGGTAAGTCACGCTACCGTGCGCCATGGTTTGAACCGGGAATAGCGCTGCACTATTGCTGAAGCCGATCACTTTTTGCTGGGTACTCCAGGAAAACATGGCTTGCGGGTCAGGCAAGGGTGTGACGGGTGGATCGCTGCCATCTGAGCCGCCACAGCCACTCAGTAATCCGAGTGCCATTCCCAATAGACCGCCCCACCCCACAAGCCCATTCAAGGTTTTGCCCATGTCCGCCCCAGCGTTTTACTGATGTGGAATTGCGAAATTGTGCTGCACGAACAATGAGAACACGCAGGTGCTCACGGCGAACCGATTTTGTGGCCGCTATTTGTTTTGCTCAGGCTGGCGGCTGCAGACGGGATTTCGGGCATGGTTCATGCGACCGGGATCGTAAATTGAGCTTAATTGAAATAATCTCAAAAAATGCCTTTTTAATTCAACTGTCAGTGCTGACGGTTGTAATGCAGTTCGGGCATTGAGGAGCTGGCACCTGGGCTTAACTGCCGCCCTTACTGGCTGGAATGCGACTTGGCCCCGTTGCCGTATGCCTGCCTTTGGTCTGCCCATATGGATTTGTGCTTGCGTCAGCATGGCTGGCTGCTAGTTTTACCGGTGCTGCTGGCAACCTTGCAGTCTGCTGCTGCATCAGGTGCCCGCAGCTGACAAAAGATGCGCCAGAGATAACTACAGGCCGCCTGCAAACAAATCAGCGTGGCACTGACAGCGAATGTGTGTCCGGTCTTTAAGCTGTATCCGCATCGCCTGTATTACTGGAGTGAGGTTAAACAGATGAATCCCGAGATAGAACCGGCACTGAGCGAAGCGGCCTGTGAAAGCTTGCAAGACCGCTATCTGGCCGTGCGCGCTCGCACGTTGGCCCTGGTTGCCCCATTGGACGCCGAAGATATGGTGGTTCAATCCATGCCCGATGCCAGTCCGGGTAAATGGCATCTGGCGCATACCACATGGTTTTTCGAGACTTTCCTGCTGTCGGCGCTGCTGCCTGACTATCCGCTGTTTAATCCGCAGTTTGGCTATCTGTTCAACTCCTATTACGAGGCGCTCGGACCCCGTCAGCCGCGCCCGCAACGGGGTTTGTTGACACGGCCCACGCTCACTCAGGTGCTCGACTATCGCAGTCATGTCGATGAATACATGACTGAGCTGTTGCAATCCGATCAATCCGGGACGGTGACGGAGCTGGTCGAACTGGGGCTGGCCCATGAAGAGCAGCACCAGGAATTGTTGCTGATGGATATCCTGCATCTGTTCGGTATGTCCCGTTTGAAGCCAGCCTACGATGAAGACTGGCCGGGCAATGCGCCGGGTCGACGTGGGCATTTCAAGCGCCTCGCAGGCGGCAAAGTGGAACTGGGTGCCGCTACCGATGGCTTTGCCTTTGATAACGAAACACCGCGGCATTCGGTCTGGCTACAACCATTTGAGATCAGCGATCGCTTGGTCACCAACGGTGAATGGCTGACCTTTATGGCTGATGGCGGCTACAGTCGTGCCGAGTATTGGCTGTCTGATGGCTGGACGCTGGTGCAGAACGAAGGCTGGCAAGCGCCACTTTATTGGGAACGGGCCGGACAATATTGGCAGCAAATGACGCTAGCGGGTCTGCGTCCCATCGAGCCTGATGCGCCGGTGACTCACCTGAGCTACTACGAAGCTGCCGCCTTTGCCCATTGGGCCGATGCCCGTCTGCCGACCGAAGCGGAATGGGAGCTGGCTGCTTGTAGTGGTGATCTCGAACAGATCGACGACGTGGCCTGGCAGTGGACACAAAGCGCGTACAGCGCCTATCCGGGCTTTCGCCCCTCCAGTAGCGCCGTTGGCGAATACAACGGCAAGTTCATGGTCAGCCAAATGGTCTTGCGTGGTGGCGCCAGCATTACGCCGCCCGGCCATGCCCGCCCCACTTACCGCAATTTCTTCCGCCCGGAACAGCGCTGGATGTTTTCCGGTTTGCGTCTGGCGCGCGACGTTGGCGCGCATGTAGACCAGAACAATGCATTTGCTGCCGACGTGGTGGCGGGACTGTCTGCTCGGGAGAAAAACCTCTCGCCCAAGTATTTCTACGATGCGGTCGGCTCCGACTTGTTCGAGGCCATCTGTGATACGCCCGAGTACTACCTCACCCGCACGGAAACCGCCCTGCTGGAAAGCGTGGCGCGCGAGGTGGCGGCAGATATTCCGGCCAATGCCGCGCTGGTCGAATTTGGCAGCGGCGCCAGCCATAAAACCCGGCTGGTGCTGGATGCCGCGCCGCAAATCAAGCTGTATGTGCCAATTGATATCAGCGAAGACGCACTGGCAGGCGCAATCACGCGCATGAACAAGAACTACCCGCGGCTAACGATTGCCCCGCTGGCAGAAGACTTCACTCGCGCCATCGAATTACCAGATGCAGCCCATGACTGCCGCAAGATTGGCTTCTTTCCTGGCTCCACCATTGGCAACTTCAGTCCACAAGAAGCCGTTACTTTGTTGCGTTCGGTGCGTCGGTTGTTAGGTGAAGATGCGCTGATGATTATCGGCGCTGATCTGGCCAAGGACGAAGCCACGCTGCACCAGGCGTATAACGATCGCCAGGGCGTGACGGCGCGCTTTAACAAGAACCTGCTACGGCGCATCAATACCGAACTGAATGGCGATTTTGATCTGGATGCATTTGACCATCTTGCGCTGTGGAACGAGCGGCACAGCCGCATGGAGATGCATTTGGTGAGCCGGATTGACCAGATCGTAAACGCGGCTGGCCATACTTTTGCCTTCCGCGCAGGCGAGCGCTTGCATACCGAGAATTCATACAAGTTCACGCCGACATCGTTTGCTGATCTGGTCGCGCAAGCGGGCTGGTCGGTGGTGCATCACTGGGTAAGCGATGAACCCCGTTTTGCGATTTTTACCTTGAAGGTGTCCGCAGCGCACTGACTTTTACGCGGTCATTGCGACTCCATACGACAACGCCCGGCATTAGCTGGGCGTTGTCGTTCTCAGAACTGATATGCCGATATATCAATCGGTTGCGTGGTTATCACAAGTTTTTGTAGAACACCGTGGTGCCGCACAGAGCGCCATCCGGCATCAATGCATAGCCGGGTATCTCGCCGCAAATCTGCCAATCCAGTCGTTTGTAGAGCCGCTCCGCATCGCCGCCGGTAACCGTATCGAGCACCAATAGTGTCTTTTGTGCCTGCGCGCTTGCACGTTCGATCTCTTGGACGAGCGCTGCGCCGACGCCCGCCTTGCGCGCGCTGCGGTGGACCAGTAGTTTGGCGATATCAGCCCGGTGCGGCTGGTTTTCTGGCTGATCAAGCACAGCTTGCACCGTGCCAACGATCCTATTTTGCTCATCGCGTGCCAACAGCAAAATGCGTTTGCCAGAGGCCACATCCGGGGCGAGCTTGCGCCAGAATGCTTCCGCATGGGCTTGATCGATCGGCAACATGAAACTCACCGAGGCGCCCCCTTCGACGCAATCGACCAGCAAACGGCCGAGCCCGGCTATAACCTCGGCCTGTTCCAGGTTCGTAGCGCGGGAAATAGTAAAGTTTGGGGACATTGTTCTGCTCACGTTATCCAGGGGCATGAAAAATCAGTTGCTGATGACCACGGCGTAATGCGCGTCTTCGTGGTGTGGGTTGAAAAAGGCGGTGGCCTGCTTGAGTTCGAAAGCCAGGCAATCCCCGGTAGACATGGCGTAGACCTCCTCGCCCACGGTGACGTCGATCCGCCCTTTCAGTAGCCAGATTTGCTGATGCACTCGCGGCTCGCGCGTGCTGCTCTCATAGGCCACACGGGCGCCGGCAGGAAAAATCACCTCAACAATCTGGATTGGCGATTGCACGCCGGGTGGTGAGATATTGCGGCGCAGATAGCCAGACTGCGGATCGCGCCATTCCGGTTGTTCGTGGCGGCGAATTAACGGCGCGGGCGTAGCAGGTTGATCTTCAAACAGGCTGGCCAGCGTCACCCCCAAAGCCACCGCGAGTTTTTCCAGCACCACGGCGGTGGCATTGCTCTGTCCGCGCTCAATCAGCGAGATCATCGAGCGGCTGACGTCGCTGCTGCTGGCCAACGCATCCAGTGACATATTGCGGGCTTTGCGCAGGCCGCTGACCCGGGCAGCAATACGGGTATTGATATCCATCGCGCACCTCAAAATCCAATATACTGTATTAATTGTGCATTATATTGGACAAAAATGTCAAAGCGCGAACAGCTAACGGTCAGAGATGGACATGGCTTGGGTTAATCTCCCTGCCCGGCTGGCTGCGGCTCAAGGGCGCGCGCCGCTGATGCAGCGGTGTTGATGTGCCACCAATCCGGCAGCAAGCGGCGTACCTTTGGCCAGCCAAAGCGGTCATCAATCAGATAGATAATCCCGCGATCTTGCTGAGTGCGAATCACCCGCCCCGCCGCTTGCACTACCTTTTGCAGGCCCGGATAAAGATAGGTGTAGTCATAACCATCGCCAAAAATGGCGGTCATGCGCTGGCGGATTTGCTCGTTAACTGGATTCACTTGTGGCAGGCCAAGCGTAGCCACGAACGCACCGATCAAGCGATTGCCGGGTAGATCAATCCCTTCGGCAAACGCGCCACCCAATACAGCCAGGCCGATCCCGCGCCCATCAACGGTGAACTGCGCCAGAAACTGTACGTGCTCGGGTTCGCTCATTTGTCTTTTCTGTACCCATTGCGGGATTGCCGGATGATGTAGCGCCAACGCATTGGCCACTTGTTGCAGATATTCGAAGCTGCTGAAAAATGCGAGGTAATTGCCCGGTTGTCTGGCGTATTGCCGGCCAATCAACGCCACAATCGGCGCCACCGAAGCCGCGCGGTCCTGAAAGCGGGTGGAAATTTGCTCGACCAGGTTGACCGATAATTGATCTGCCGTAAACGGTGACGGCACGTCCACCCAGGCGGTATCCGGCGACAAGCCCAAGGTATCGGCATAGAACCCGGCCGGACTCAGCGTGGCTGAAAACAAAACGGTGGTCTGACTGGCCGCAAAGCGGGGCTGCAAAAACGGCGCGGGCACCACATTGCGCAAACACAGCGTGGTGGCCGGTTTGCCCTGGGCAACGCGACGGGTGATATCAAACAGAGAGTGATCACCGAAGGTTTCGGCGATACGGCAGAACTGCATGGCATCGAAATAGAAACTCTGCAGTTGTGGGCTCAATCCAGCGGGCTGCTCGGTTAAATGCTCGGTGATTTCTCCAATCAAATTTTGCAGGGCAAGCAGTAGCTTGTCCGGTGGCGCGCAGTGAACGACATAGGGCTCGGTTTGCTCGCGTACCAGCGCGCTCCATAAGCGGGTAACCCGCTCCAGCGGCGCTTTGAGCGATGCAGGCGCCGTTTTGCGCAAAGCCTTGAGGCTGGTTTGCTCCAGTTGCGCGCTATACATGCTGCGGGCGCGCTCGAGCAGGTTGTGGGCCTCATCTACCAGTACGCCGGTTTGCCATTGATTGGTAACGCTCAGGCCGTGCAGCAAGGCGCTGGCGTCAAAGTAATAGTTGTAATCGCCAATCACCACGTCGGCCCAGCGCGCCATTTCCTGACTCAGGTAATACGGGCAAACCTGGTGCGCCAAAGCGGTTTCGCGCAGGCTGGGTTGATCCATTTGCGTTAGCGTCAGTGCGGCCTGGCGCGCTGCGGGTAGCCGATCATAAAAACCTTTGGCCAGCGGACATGATTCGCCATGGCAGGCTTTGTCCGGGTGCTCGCAGGTTTTGTCTCGTGCCACCATCTCCAATGTGCGCAGGGGCAAGCCTGGATTGGCGTGACCTAGTTTGCCGATAGCTTCGCGCGCCAGCGCCCTGCCCGATGTTTTGGCCGCCAGATAAAACACTTTGTCGAGTTTGTTCGCGGCAACCGCTTTCAGCAGCGGAAACAACGTTCCCATGGTTTTGCCGATGCCGGTCGGAGCTTGAGCCATCAGGCAGCGCCCGGTATGGGCCGCCTTGTATACGTTTTCCGCCAACACACGCTGTCCGGTTCTGAATGTCGGATGCGGAAAACCAAGCCCCTGTAGCGCTTGATTGCGCGTTTGCTGATGCGCCAGTTCTTGCTCTGCCCACGTCAGAAATGTGCTGCAGTGCTGCTCAAATAAAGTTTGCAGCGCCAATGCGCTGTGACTTTCGCATTCCAGCGTTTCTTTCTGGGTGACGATATCAAAATAAACCAGCGCCACATTCAGCTCGGAAAGCTGCAATTGCTGGCATAGCAACCAGCCATAAATCTTCACCTGCGCCCAATGCAAATGGCGGTGGTTCTCCGGCATGCGCGCCAGGTCGCCACGAAACGTTTTGATTTCTTCCAGTTGATTGCGTGTCGGGTCGTAGCCATCCGCCCGCCCCCGCACCAGCAGTTGCTGGTAGGTACCACTCAGGGCGATTTCTTTTTGGTAGCCCGCGCTACGCCGTGCAGTCACCGTGTTGTGGCCAGCGATGCCCTCCTGTGCGGTGGGCGCCGGGGTAAAACGCAAATCCAGATCCCCTTGTTTGGCGACGAACTCGCACAACTCGCGCACTGCAACTGTATAGGTCATTGGGCGCCTTCTGCCCATGTCACATAACAAACGGCGACTGGAATGTCGTGCTGCGCAAAGTGACTGAGCCAGCGTACCTGGTTGTCCTGTAATCGATCGCCCGGCCCTTTCACTTCAATGAGTTGGTAGCTCCGGGTGGCGGGCCAGAAGCGGATCAGGTCGGGCAAGCCGGCGCGGTTGGCCGGGATATCGGCCAGGATGCGTTCGAATATGCTGCGCAAATGCGTAGCCGGAATGCAGGCCAAGGCCAGTTCGAGTAGCGATTGATCAAGCCACGACCAGGCAACAAAGCTGGACTGGATGCCAAATTTTTGGGCAAAGCGTTGAAGTATGGTTTGCCGATAGCTGCCGTTATCCAGTTCGGCCAGGCACGCCGCAAATTGTTCGGCACGACGCGGGTAAAAATCGGGGCTGTTGAGGTCGGCTGGGCTGTGATGAAACGGATGAAAAAACGCGCCCGGCACGGGATGAAAAATGGCGGGCCAGCATAACAACGCGAACAAGCCATTCAACAAGATGTTCTCAACATAAAAAACCGGCGCTTCGGTAGTGCTCAAGTGATCACGCACCACGCACTCAACGGATGCCCCCGGAATTTGCGCGAGTGCCAGATTCAGTGTTTTCACTGCCGTTGCCGGGGCGACTTTGGGCCGAGCCAATCCCAGTGCACGGTGCAGTCGTGGCTGCATTCGTTGCAATTGCTGCAGCTCTGCTTCGCTTTCCGGCGCGCTCAAAGCGTGCTCGGCCAAGTGCCATGCTGCAGCGGGTTGGCCGAGCTTTTCCAGTACGCGTACGGCACGATGGCGTGCACCTGGATAATCGCATTCGCCGTATAGCCGCAATGCCTCATGCAATGGTCCTGCGCGCTCCAGTTGTTGTGCAATCTGGAAAACCAGTTTGCAACGACGGCGCTCAATCCACGGGTTGTCACTGCGGAGTGTGGCCAGTTCTCGCAAGATGTCCGCTGGTGCGGCGCCCTCTTCCAGTTGTTCACGGCATTGCGCCAACTGCAGATAAAGATCCACTTCCTGGCGGGTTTGAAATGCCCGGCTCTGCAGGGAAATTTCGACCGGTTCATAGCTGTAGATGCCCAGGTCAGCCAGCACGAACTCGGACCAGTCTTGCCGCAAATTGCCAAAAAACATCAAACGCAAACGCTCGCAGAAAGCATCGACCTGCAGCTGGTACACGTCATCCTCAATCGCCAGGCCCCATGCGGCCAAGGATTGCGCAGCGGACACAGTTGCCATGGCCCAGTCGCGAAGCTGGTCTTTGCGAGCCAGATTGGCGGGCGCCTGGCGAGTTAACGGGGTGAGTTCGGTTTTGATGAACAGGCCGAATAGCTGGGAAGCATCCAGTTCGGATTGCCGGTTCACCCAGCCCTGTGCCAGCAAAGCGGCAATGGCCGTATCTATGCAATCTATTTCTGGATAACGCAGTTTGCTGCGGCGAAACAGCATGCCTTTGCGCATCACCATCCGCACCAATAGCGCCTGGGCGGATTGGGGTAGTTGCGCAAATTGCTGCAAAAAGGCGAGTTCATCCGCCTCAAGCAGGTCGACATAACGCGTATCGATCCAGTCCAGAACTCGTTTGAAATTGCTCAGGTAATAGAACGGATCATCAAGTGCGCGTTTGGCCGCTGGAAAAACAACTGCATTCATTTCAACCCTTGGTGGTGCCACGACGGCATTTAGAACGAACGTTCTGGATGGTAGCAGAAAGGCATAAAACATGGGCTTGGATTGCCGTCGCAACCGACGAGCGCAAGCACCTGGTTGCACCCGTGGGAATCAACCTACAACAAGCCCCGTAGCGGGATTACAGCAAGCAGCCACCGTAAAAGCACAGAGTAAAGCTGTTGGGTGCACCAGTGAGTGCGCTCATTTGCAGGGGTTGCGCCGTGAATACTGTTCCCGGGGTTGTGCAGGCCATTGATAACGCGCTGGCGCGAGGCGAAGAAGTGGTGCTGGCGACGGTGGTAAAGGTAGAAAACTCTGCCTATCGTCGGCCAGGCGCCCGTATGTTGGTGTGTGCCGATGGTCAGCATGCCGGCACTGTCAGTGGTGGCTGCCTCGAAAGCGAAATTGTGCGCAAGGCATGGTGGCTGACCTCCGGCGGCGCACCGGTAGTTTGTCGTTACGACACCGGCGCGGGCGCAGAGGCGCAATGGGCATTTGGCTTGGGTTGCAATGGCGCAATCAACATCTTGCTGGAGCACGTAGATAAACACTCCCCACAACTTCATTGGTTACGCCAGGTGGCCGAACTGCGCCGCCCGGCCGCCTGCGCAGTGGTAATTGCCCGAACCGGCATCGGCAGCGTTGATGTCGGACAGCGGTTGTTTATCACGGCGGATGGCACGCAGGTGGGTGAATTGTCCGACCGCAATCTGCAAATCCGGGTGTTTGCCGATCTGGCACAAGCGCTCACAACCGGCTCTGCCCGCCAGCACGCGTACTTTGTAGATGGCGGCGAGGTTGAATTTTTCCTGGAAGTCATCGTCCCTCCACCACAACTTGTGATCTTTGGCGCAGGGCTGGACGCTGTGCCACTCGCGCAAATGGCCCACGACTTGGGCTGGCATGTCACGGTGGCGGATGGGCGCTCGCACTTTGCGCGGGCGGATCGCTTCCCGATGGCGGATCAAGTCATCGTGGCCGATCTGGATGATGCGCTGCCCGATTGCGGGGTTACCCGGCAAAGCGTGGTGGTGCTGATGACCCACAGTTATGAACAAGATCAACGCCTGCTGGAACAACTACTGGAAGTTCAGCCCCGTTATATCGGCCAGCTCGGCCCGCGCAGTCGTACCGAACGCATGCTCGATGAGATTGGTGCGCGCAGCAAGGCGCGGACGCTGATCGACGCGGGTGTTTTGCATTACCCGGTGGGGCTGGATATCGGCGCGGACAATCCGCAAGAGGTCGCCTTGGCGATACTGGCCGAAATCAAAGCCGCGATCAGCGGGCGCGATGGCGGCATGTTGCTGCGTCGCTCCGGCGCGATTCACTCGCCCATGACCATGGAAACTACAGCATGAGTCTAAGCGATCCACGTGGGCAGCCAGCCAGTCAACAACGCATTGTCGGTTTGCTGCTGGCGGCGGGTACATCCAGTCGCTTTGGTTCGCCCAAGTTATTGCATGCGTTGGCGGATGGGAGTCGCGTGGGCATCAGAAGCGCGCTCAACCTGATTGATGCCTTGCCTTGGTCGGTCGCCGTGGTGTCACCCCAGCGCGTGCTGTTGAAGTCGTTACTGCAAGCGGCCGGATTGCACGTACTGGAATGCGAGAACGCCCATTTGGGTATCGGCGAGAGCCTGGCCTTTGCCATTCGCAACACGCACAACGCCGCTGGCTGGGTGATTGCGCTGGCTGATATGCCCTTCATTGAGCCATCTACCATCCGGCTGGTGGCGCGGCGACTGGCGAACGGCGGCGCACTGGTGCTCCCCACGTATAACGGCAAGCGTGGCCACCCGGTGGGATTTGCTCATCACTATTTCGGGCAGCTGGCTGGATTGCAGGGCGACACTGGCGCGCGAGCATTGGTCGAGCAGGATGCGCATCTGGCGCAGTACGTGCCGGTGAATGATTCGGGCATTCATCTGGATATTGATACTCCGGCTGATCTGGCGCGTTATGACGAGCGTACGACACTCAATGCGGATACGCCGTCTGCATCAATCCAGCGCAGCTACGTTAATGGGCATGAAGGGATGATTCGATGAGCGCATTTTCCCCAAAAAACACCGACCCTGGCCGTCGCTCGCTGCTTAAGGCAGGCGCTGCGCTCGCGTCATTGGGCGTGCCCGGCGCATTGCAGTTAACGCCAGCACAGGCGGCGCAGGCAGCTGGTGACGCTGCTGTGCCCACGCCGCCGGCCATGCCAGTGCGCTTGTCGATCAACGGCCATCGGATGGATGTCTCGCTGGATACGCGTACCACCTTGCTGGATGCGCTGCGGGAACATCTACATCTGACCGGAACCAAGAAAGGCTGCGATCACGGTCAGTGCGGCGCCTGTACGGTGCTGGTTAATGGACGGCGTATCAACAGTTGTCTGACGTTGGCGGTGATGCATACCGACGACGAAATCACCACCATCGAAGGTGTGGCGCACGGCGATCAACTTCATCCGCTGCAACAGGCGTTCATTGAGCACGATGGCTTTCAGTGCGGTTATTGCACCTCGGGCCAGATTTGCTCTGCGCTGGGCATGCTCAATGAGGTCCGCAGCGGCATGCCTAGTCATGTCAGTGCTGATCTAACCGCGCAACCGCGACTCACCGCGCTGGAGATTCGCGAGCGTATGAGCGGGAATATCTGTCGCTGTTCGGCCTACCCCAATATCGTCGCCGCCATTCAGGATGCTGCGGGAGAGCACTCATGATTCCGTTTACCTACGAGCGTGCCACCGACGAAGCCGCCGCTGCGCGCGCCGCAGCTGGCAACAGCAACACCAAGTTCATCGCGGGTGGCACCAATCTGCTGGATCTGATGAAACTGCAAATTGAAAAACCGCAGCACTTGATTGATATCACGCACTTGCCACTCAACCGGATTGGACCCACGGAACAAGGCGGCCTGCGCATTGGCGCCATGGTCCGCAATAGTGATCTGGCCGCGGATACACGCATTCGCCGTGATTACGCGGTACTGAGCCGGGCGCTGCTGGCGGGCGCCTCTGGCCAGTTGCGCAATATGGCCACCACCGGCGGCAATCTGCTCCAGCGCACGCGTTGTTATTACTTTTACACGCCAGGTTTGCCCTGCAATAAGCGCGATCCGGGGTCGGGCTGCTCTGCGTTGCTTGGGTTTAACCGGATGCATGCCATCGTCGGGGCGAGTGATCAGTGTATTGCGGTCCATCCTTCCGATATGGCCGTGGCCATGCGGGTGCTGGATGCGCAGATCGAAACAATGAATGGCGAGGGCAAACGCCGGGTGATTCCGATTGCCGATTTTTATCGCTTGCCAGGTAACACCCCGCACCTGGAGAACAACTTGCAAGCTGGCGAATTGATCACTTCGGTGACCTTGCCGCCGCCCGTTCGTGGCGTGCACCTATATCGCAAAGTACGCGACCGGGCTTCATATGCATTTGCCTTGGTGTCGGTGGCGGCGGTGATAGAGCGCAGCGGCGATCAGATCAATAACGCACGGCTGGCGTTTGGTGGCCTCGCCCCGCAGCCCTGGCGGGTGCCTGCGGCAGAACAAGCGTTGCACGAGGCGCCGGGTACTGCCGTGAGTGCTGACCGTGCGGCCGACGCGGTCTTGGCGGGTGCAACTGGTCATGGCCATAACAACTTCAAAATCGATCTGACCCGCCGCACCTTGCAAGCTGTGCTTGCTGCCAGCCAGCGCGCCTGAGGAGCCGTCCATGGAAATGTCCAGCCCTGCCCCGCATAACCCCATTGACGACAACCGCCAAGGGTTGATCGGCAAGCCGCTGGATCGCGTGGATGGTCGTCTCAAGGTAACCGGTAGAGCGACCTACGCTTATGAATACGCCGACGCGGGTCAGCCACTGTATGGGTATGTAGTGGGCTCAGGCATCAGCAAGGGCCGGATCAGCGACATCAACACCCGCGCCGCCGAACGTGCGCCCGGGGTCAAGCTGGTACTGACGTATAAAAACATGCTGGATCAAGCCCCCAAGAGCAAGGAAAGCTCGCCGCAACTGGTTGATGAAAAGATCACCCATTACGGCCAACCGGTCGCGTTTGTGGTGGCAGATAGCTTTGAGCGTGCCCGCGCAGCAGCGGCGTTGGTGCAGCCGGTTTATCAGCAAGAGGCTGGCGTATATGACCTTGCCAAGGCACTGTCCCAAGCGCGTATGCCCAAGCCCGGCATTCAGCCAGCGGATAGCGCTCAAGGTCAGTTTGATAGCGCATTTGCCGCCGCGGCCGTTCAGCTGGATGAGACCTACACCACGCCGCATCAGTCGCACGCGATGATGGAGCCGCACGCGACGCTTGCGGTCTGGCATGGCGATCATCTCACGCTGTATACCTCAAACCAGATGTTGACCCAGGCGCAAGACACGGTCGCAAAAACCCTGCAAATGCCACCGGCACAAGTGCGGGTGATCAGCCGTTATATTGGTGGCGGCTTTGGCAGCAAGTTGCAAATCCAGGCGGACGTTATCCTGGCTGCGGCGGCGGCCCGCAAGCTGCAGCTACCGGTAAAAGTAGCGCTGACGCGCCCACAGGTTTTTCATGTAACCACCCACCGTACCGCCACCATCCAGCGCATTCGGCTGGGCGCAGATCGAGATGGTCATTTGCAGGCGATTGCGCATGAAAGCTGGAGCGGCAATACCTCAGGCGAGGAATTTTTTGAATCCGCAGCCGCGCAAACACGCTCGCTTTACGCTGCAGCAAATCGCAAAACGGCGCATCGCCTGAGTACGCTGGATCTGCCAGTTGCTTCGTCCATGCGCGCGCCTGGCGAGGCCGTGGGTTTGCTGGCCATCGAGTGCGCCATGGATGAATTGGCCGAAAAGCTGCAGCTTGATCCTGTTGAATTGCGTCGTCGCAACGAACCCGCCGAAGACCCGGAAAAACACGTGCCCTATTCGGTGCGGCAACTGGTGCCGTGCATGGATGAAGGTGCTCGCCGTTTTGACTGGGCGCGGCGTTCGGCTCGGCCCGCACAGCAGCGCGACGGTCGCTGGCTGGTGGGTATGGGTATGGCTGCGGCGATACGCAGCAATTTTTTGCGCCCTTCGCATGCCCAGGTGTCCATTGATGGTAGCGGCATCGTCACTGTAAAAATGGGCATGACCGATATCGGCACCGGTAGTTACACAGTGTTTACCCAGATCGCGGCCGAAATGCTCGGCGTTGCGCCAGAGCGGGTCAGAATGTTGTTGGGTGATACGGAGTTTCCGGCCGCGGCCGGTTCTGGTGGCTCATTTGGTGCGGCCAGTGCCGGTTCGGGTTTGTATGTCGCGTGTGACGCGTTGCGCAGCAAACTGGCCGTGCTGGCCGGGTTCGATGCGGCCACGGCCATTTTTGCAAATGGCCAGATCAGTAACGGACAGCAAAGCAAGTCGCTAGCGGCTCTCGCCGGGTCGGATGGTGTACAGGCCAATGGCGATATCCAGCCTGGTGATCTGGCTAAAAAATATTCACAGCAGGCCTACGGCGCCCACTTTGTCGAGGTGGGCGTGGATATGGATACCGGTGAAATCCGTATGCGCCGCATGCTGTCGGTGTTTGCCGCTGGCCGCATCCTCAATCAGAAAATGGCCCACTCGCAGGCTTTAGGCGGAATGACCTTTGGCATTGGCGCGGCGCTGACTGAGGAGCTGGTTGTAGATGACCAGCTTGGCCTGTTTGCAAACCATGATCTGGCCGAGTATCACGTGGCAACCCATGCGGACGTTCCAGCGCTGGAAGTGGTGTTCTTGCCCGAGGTGGATGACAAGGCCAATCCGCTCAAGATCAAGGGGATTGGTGAATTGGGTATCTGTGGCGCGGGTGCCGCCGTGGCCAACGCCATCTATAACGCGTGCGGGGTGCGGGTGCGCGATTACCCGATCACTCTGGACAAGGTGTTGGGCGGGCTCCCCAGGCAGGCCTGACTGCATTCGTCACATATAACGGTATTGCGCTGCACAAAAGCCCAACTCTTTCCATTGCGGCCAGCAGGGGCACGAGTGAATACTCTGCCCCGCGCTATTTCTGCTGCGCATTCCCCTGTATTTCTCCCCGCCTGCCATCGCTGTTTTTCAGCAAAACTGACCAGTATAAATCTCGCCCCGAGTCATGGGTTGCGTCTGGCTGCCAAAACGATAATTAACCAGGAAACTTCTGAGCGAAATCAACTTCCCATTGTCCTAATGACGTTATCGTATATCTCAATTTGACTATTTGTCGGTCTGGGGTGGCTGAACCTGCGGTTTGCCACTATTCAATACAAAGGCCCGTAAATAGTTGGCAGCATGCATTTCGCATATCGGCGCATTATTGCTGCAGAGAATTTCACTTCAGGAGATCCACAATGGCAGTATCCAATCTTCAGGAACTCAACGAACTGGTTGCACGGGTCAAACAGGCTCAGCAACGGTTTGCCACTTACAGCCAGGAACAAGTTGACGAAATTTTCCGCTGCGCTGCATTGGCCGTGGCCGATGCGCGTATCCCACTAGCCAAGATGGCAGTGGCCGAAACCGGCATGGGTGTGCTGGAAGACAAAGTGATCAAAAACCACTTTGCCTCTGAATATATCTACAACGCTTACAAAGACGAGAAAACCTGCGGCGTGCTGTCGGTGGATGATGTCTACGGCACCATGACCATTGCCGAGCCTATCGGCATCATTTGCGGGATTGTGCCGACCACAAACCCCACCTCTACCGCCATTTTCAAGGCGTTGATTTCTCTCAAAACCCGTAACGGCATCATCTTCAGCCCACACCCGCGTGCCAAAAAAGCCACGTGTGAAGCCGCTCGTCTGGTGCTGGAGGCTGCAGTTGCCGCTGGTGCACCGAAAGACATCATTGGCTGGATCGACGCTCCGACAGTTGAGCTTTCCAATCAACTGATGCATCACAAAGACGTTAATCTGATTCTGGCGACCGGCGGTCCTGGCATGGTGAAGGCCGCCTACTCTTCGGGCAAGCCAGCCATTGGGGTGGGTGCTGGTAATACTCCGGTTGTGGTCGACGAAACCGCCGATATCAAGCGCATGGTGGCATCTATTCTGATGTCCAAGACGTTCGATAATGGTGTGGTTTGTGCATCCGAGCAGTCCGTCATCATTGTTGATGAAGTCTACGAAGCCGCGAAAGAGCGTTTCTCCAAAGCGGGTGGTTATATCCTCAACAAGAAAGAAACCGAAGCCGTGCGCAAGGTTATCTTGATTGATGGCGGTCTGAACGCTGGCATTGTTGGTCAATCGGCTTTGAAGATTGCCGATATGGCTGGCATCAAGGTCCCGCCTTATACCAAGGTGCTGATTGGTGAAGTTGCATCGGTGGGCGAAGAAGAAGCGTTTGCCCATGAAAAACTGTCGCCAACGCTGGCCATGTATCGCGCCAAAGATTTCCACGACGCTGTAACCAAGGCTGAAGCCCTGGTTGCCTTGGGCGGGATTGGTCACACCTCTGCGCTGTATACCGACCAGGACTTGCAGGGCGATCGCATTGCCTACTTTGGCGACAAGATGAAGACCGCCCGTATCTTGATCAACACCCCGTCTTCGCAAGGTGGTATCGGCGACTTGTACAACTTCAAACTGGCACCTTCGCTCACGCTGGGCTGCGGTTCGTGGGGTGGTAACTCGATCTCGGAAAACGTTGGTCCGAAGCACTTGATCAACAAGAAGACCGTGGCCAAGAGGGCTGAAAACATGCTGTGGCACAAAGTGCCGAAGAACATCTACTTCCGTCGTGGTTGCTTGCCATTTGCCCTGGAAGATTTGTCTGGCAAAAAACGTGCATCTATCGTGACCGGCCCGTATCTGTTCAACAACGGCTATGCGGACGAAACCATCCGTATTCTCAAGCAGATGGGCATGGAAGTTGAAGTGTTTTATGAAGTTGAAGCCGATCCAACCCTTGAAGTGGTGCGTAAAGGCGTGCATGCCCTGAACACGTTCAAGCCGGACGTCATCATTGCATTGGGTGGTGGTAGCCCGATGGATGCCGCCAAGATCATGTGGGTGATGTACGAACATCCTGAAGTCCACTTCGAAGACCTGGCGCTGCGCTTTATGGATATCCGTAAACGCATCTACAAGTTCCCGAAAATGGGCACCAAGGCTGAACTGGTAGCGATTCCGACCACATCCGGTACGGGTTCTGAAGTCACACCATTCGCAGTGGTTACTGACGAAAAAACCGGCATGAAGTATCCGATTGCCGATTACGAACTCACCCCGAACATGGCCATTATTGACGCCAATCTGGTCATGGACATGCCCAAGAGCTTGACCGCTTTTGGTGGCATCGATGCAGTAACTCACGCGCTGGAAGCTTATGTTTCGGTAATGGCGAACGAGTACTCGGATGCGCAAGCCCTGCAAGCGCTGAAGCTGTTGCAAAAGTATCTGCCTTCGTCGTACATCAACGGCTCGCAAGACCCGAAAGCACGCGAAGCTGTGCACAACGCAGCCACCATCGCCGGTATCGCTTTTGCCAATGCTTTCCTTGGCGTGTGTCACTCCATGGCTCACAAGATTGGTGCCGAGTTTGGTCTGGCCCACGGCCTGGCCAACGCGTTGCTGATCTCGAACGTGGTGCGTTATAACTCGGTGGATATCCCGACCAAGCAAGCTGCATTCAGTCAGTACGATCGTCCGATGGCCAAGTGCCGTTACGCCGATGTCGCCGAACATCTTGGCCTGAAAGGCAAGAATGACGACGAAAAAGTTGAAGCACTGATCGAGTGGATTGATGGCATGAAGAAGACGCTGGGTATTCCGGCCTCCATTCAGGCTGCCGGTGTGCCGGAAGATATCTTCCTGTCCAAGCTCGAAACCGTGGCAGAAGAAGCGTTTGATGACCAGTGTACTGGCGCCAACCCGCGCTATCCGCTGATCGCCGAACTCAAGCAACTGCTGCTGGACAGCTACTACGGCCGCGCTTATGTAGAGGCCTACGAGCGTGATCAAACCGTGGTGGAAGAAGTGGTCGCCAAGGCACAAGCATCGGCCAAGGCAGCTGCCAAGTAATTTGTCCGTTGTGCTGAAATCAAAGGCTCCGACATTAGTCGGGGCCTTTTTTATGTCCGCGTTTTACGCAAACCAGCTCACAGTTGTTTCGTTTGTGTCTTGTTGACGGCAAAACCATTAGCGTTTGCCGACAGTCTTGATACGATCAACGCCCCGCCCGCCTTTGAATGACTGGTTTGTGACTACCCATCGCTTTGCCCGTATCGCCCCCGCCTTGTTTGTGCTGCTTTGGAGTAGTGGTTTTGTCGGCGCCAAATTCGGCATGCCGTGGGCGCCTCCTTTGCATTTTCTGGTGGCCCGTTTTGCTGCCGTATTGGCGATCATGCTGCCCGCTGCGCCGTTCTTGCGCGTTACCTGGCCGCGAAATCAATTGCTTATCCATACCGCACTGGCTGGACTTCTGGTGCAGACCGGCTATTTCACTTGCGTGTTTATGGCTATGCACACCGGTTTGTCAGCGGGCATGGTGGCGCTGATTGCCGGATTGCAACCGGTTATGGTCAGTATCTTCGCCGGATTGGTGCTGCGCGAAAGACGCAACCGCCTGCAGTGGATCGGGCTGGCGCTGGGCGTTGCCGGTGTATTTATGGTGATCCAGAACAAGCTGGGGCACGGCAATGTGACTGGCCTTGGCGTCGCGCTGGCCTTTGTCGCGCTGGTAAGCATCAGCCTGGGAACGGTCTATCAGAAACGGTTTTGTAACGGCGTAGATGTGGTGGCAACGTCGATCATCCAGTGTGCGGTGTCGTTGCTGATTCTGTTGCCGCTTGCTGCCTTGTTCGAGAGTGGCTCTATCCACTGGAATGGGCAGTTCATTTTCTCGCTACTGTGGGTGGTTGTTGTGGTATCCATCGGCGCCATTGGCATTCTGTTATGGCTACTGCGTCATGGCGAGGCTGGCCAGGTATCTGGATTGTTTTTTCTGGTACCGCCCACCACCGCCGTTATTGCCTGGCTGTGTTTTGGCGATGAATTGTCTGCTTTCATGCTGGCGGGTATCGCTCTGACCATGCTCGGGGTCTATCTGGCGTCGCCACGCAACTGATAGCGACGCCAGCCGGTCATCCTGCCTCAACGAGCTTGCTCGTCCTTCTGTTGATGCTGTTCATCTGGTTTGTGCTGGTGCTCCGGATGTCCGGTCGGTGGGTTGTGGGCGTGTGGGTACTGAGTGGGTTGCGATCTGTTCTGCGTCTTTTGCGGCGCAAAATTCTGCGCGGGCACGCTGCGGTTGTAGTTCGCCGGTTGCTGTTCCATGGTCGCCGGACGCTGTGGCGCAAGCTGTTGCCCCGACTCAGGCTGACCGCGTGCCTGGTTGGGCGCATTTTCATAATGCGGAGCAATCGGCGGATTTGCGCGGGGCTCCATGTTCCGCCCAGTATTTTGTTGCCACCCCTGTTGTGGCGCGCGCCCGGCTGGCGGGTGCGGCACAGCGTTGGCGTTTATCTCGCGAGTATCAGGTTGCGGAGCAATTTTTGGTGATTGTCCTTGCGGCACGCGCACCGGTTGTGCCACCGGTTTGGGCTGATTACCACTGCTCTGGCTGTTGCCGTTAACAGGAACCGGTGCGGCTGCGCGCGGCATCGCCGTGTGAACCACGTTGACTTGGGGCTGTACTGCCGCGGGTCGCACTTGAGTCAGCGGTGCGCCTGCACCTGGAACAGCTTGACCATGCGCGGCGAACCGCCCTGCCAGTTCATCGTGCGCGGCAAATGGCTGTGGTGGTGTGCGGGTGCTGATGACTGGCCTGTTGAAATTGCCGCCGCTGAACGCAGGTGCGGGTTTGGCCGAACCAACCAGGCTCTGGTTGACTGGCGCAATACGGGGCGCGCTTTCAAACTGGGCCTGACCTAGTTGCTGTGGTTTGATTGTCGCCGCAGCGCCTTGCACCGGCTGACCTTTTACAAACGCGCTTGCAGCCATGCCGGTAATCGCATTGGGCGCGTTCTGGTTTACGTACACCGCTTTATTGACGGTCACGTTGTTGATCACCGTGTTGTTAACCACGGTTGTACGATTAATGTTGGTGATGTAGTTGGCGCTACTGCCATAAGCAGGTCGATAGACTTCTCCCGGCCCCAGCGGAAACCAGGCCACACCGGGGCCGCTATTTACTGAGACATGCAGTGAGAAAGCATTACCGCCGGCAAACGCCACCAACGCTGGTGCGTACACCGGATGCGGATGTACCGGGCCAGGTACCCAGCACCAGCTACTGCCCAGATAAGCCCAGCGACCATAATGGAAAGGCGCGAACCCCCACGGTGCATCGTCCACCCAGGTCCAGCCCCAGGGCGCGATCCAGACCCAATGACCGTAGTGATAAGGCGCCCAGCCGACAATGGTTGTCCGTGGCACCCACACCGCACCGTATTGCGGCACTGTCTGCCAGGAGCCATTGTCGTCCAGCGCTTCGTAGCCGGTTACTTCACGCGAAACATAATGCGCGGAGACCGAATTGTCTTCTCGTTGGTCGCGGGCCAGCGCCCAGCGATCAAACTCATCCTCGCCCGGACCTGCAATGGCAGACTGTTCCTGTAAATCGGTACCGGACCAGGTAATCTGGTCACCATCATGCAACGAGAAGCTATTGTTGGCGCTGCCCAGCGCGCTGCCATTGCCATGCCAGACCGTCACTCGCGTGGTATTGCTGTTCGGGTCAACATCCAGTCGATAATCCCCAGCGCCGTTCACCACGAATGCCAGGTTGGGCGTATCGACTTCAACTTGCTGGCCGCTGAGCAACGTGCGTACACGCAGATTCAGCGTGCCTTGGGTTATTTTGAGTTGGGTGTTCTGATCATCCAGCGCCAGAAAAGACAAGCTGGTCTGGTCGCCCAGGCGCAAAGCAGTAGACCCCAGGTGCAGTTCGGCGCGACCGGCTTTATCCACCCACAACTGGTCGCCAGTGGTCATTGGGCGATTGATTGGGGCGTAGGCCCATTCGTTGCTGCCTGCCGGAGCGAACGTTACCGAGCCTTCGACCGCACTCAGACGGGCAACTTGTGATGGCGGATCATCGGCCCAAGCGGCGCTGACCAGTAAACTGGCGAGCAGAACAAATTCGTGCAGCAGACGTTGTAGTTTGGTCATTGCCAGCCCCTTTTTTAATTGCCTGGATATAGTCAATTAACGGTTCTGGCGGGGTTGCGTTGATATGGATGCGGTAAGCAAGTTCACAGTTGTGCAACCGAATGTGACTGCGGCGACCTGATTACTCAAGTCGCCGCAATGTTGCACAGAATGTTTTGATGTCTGTTGTTACTCAGCCATCATTTCGTCCAGTTGTGCGGTCAGGTCTAGCCAGGTCAGTTCAATCTCGTCGATCTGTGCCTTGATATCCGCCTTGCGCAGCAAAGCCGCTTGCAGCTTGTCTTTGTTGGCGGCTTCGTACAGATCTTCAGCGCCCAATTTGACGGTCAGTTCGTCATTCTCGGTGTTAAGGGTGGCGAGTTGCTTTTCCAGCTTGGCCAGCTTTTGCTCGACTGGTTTACGCTGATTGGCCAAACGTTGCCGTGCTTCCGCCTCGGCTCGCTTCTGCGCTTTCCGATCAACCTTCGGCTCGTTGCTGGCAGGTGTAGCGGCTTCGTTGGCGCCGGCCTGTTGGGCCGCACGCACTTCCTGGCTGTAACGCGTGTAATCATCCAGGTCGCCGTCAAACGGCCGTACAGTGCCGTTTTCGATCAGCCAGAAGTTATCAACCGTCGCTCGCAACAAGTGGCGATCGTGCGAAACCACAATGATTGCACCTTCAAAATCCTGCAGCGCCAGGGTCAGCGCTTGCCGCATCTCGATGTCCAGGTGGTTGGTTGGCTCATCCAGCAATAGCAGATTGGGCTTTTGCCAGATCAGCAAGGCCAGCGCCAGACGGGCTTTTTCGCCACCGGAGAACGGGCCAACCGGCGTAGAAGCCATGTCGCCACGGAAGTCAAAACCGCCCAGATAATTACGCAGCTCTTGCTCGCGGGTTTTCGGGTCGAGCTTTTGCATGTGCCACAGCGGCGATTCATCCAGCCGCAGTTCATCCACCTGATGCTGGGCAAAATAACCGATCTTCAGGCCCTTGCCTTCGATACGCTCGCCACTCAACAGATCGCGATCTGCCGCCAGGGTCTTGATAAACGTCGACTTACCTGCACCGTTCACGCCCAGCAAACCCAGTCGAGCCGTGTTTTCCAGGCTCAGGTTCAACTCGGACAAAATCGGCGAGGCGATATCGTAACCGGCACTGCCGTTTTCCACGCGCACCAGCGGATTGGGGCTGGATTCGGGTTCACGGAAGGTAAAGGTAAATGGCGAATCCACGTGCGCGGCGGCAATCTTCTCCATCCGTTCCAGCGCCTTGACCCGGCTCTGCGCCTGGCGAGCTTTGGATGCCTTGGCCTTAAAGCGGTCCACAAACCCTTGCAAGTGGGCGATTTCGCGCTGCTGTTTGTCGAAGGCTTGTTGTTGCTGCGAAAGCTTCTGCGCGCGCTGATTTTCAAAGTCGGCGTAGTCGCCGGTGTACAGCGTCAATGCGCCGTCGCCCACATGCAAGATGGCGTTGATGGTGGCATCGAGGAAGTCGCGATCATGCGAGATCACCAGCAACATGCCTTGATAGCTGCGCAACCAGTTTTCCAGCCAGACCACGGTTTCCAGGTCCAGGTGGTTGGTTGGTTCGTCGAGCAGCAGAACGTCGGAGCGGCACATCAGCGCTTGTGCCAGGTTCAGCCGCATACGCCAGCCGCCGGAGAATTCCGAAACCGACTTGGTCATTTCATCTTGCGAGAAACCCAGACCGGCCAGCAGCTTGGATGCGCGGGAATGAGCGGTGTAGCCATCAATGGCATCGAGCTTGGCCAGTAATTCGCCGTGGCGCAGGCCGTCTTCAGTATCGTGCTCCAGCAGATGCTGCACTTCGCGCAATTCGGCGTCACCATCCAGCACGTAATCCAGCGCGGAACACGACAGTGCGGGTGTTTCCTGGGCAACGTGGCCGATGGTGGCGCGTGGCGGCATTTCCAGATCACCGGCGTCCGGATGCAATTCACCGCGCAGCAAGCCAAAGAAGCTCGATTTACCGGCGCCATTGGCGCCAACGATGCCCACTTTGCTGCCGGGATAAAGGGTAAGGTCGGCGCGATTCAGCAGAACTTTGGTGCCGCGCCGTAAGGTCAGGGATTTAAGTCGTATCATTGCGGCATTTTATCAGATGGTCGGCCTGCCACGCGGGCGATGTTGCAGTGCGTGGTGCGGGCCAGAATAGACAAAGCCCGAATGGATCGGGCTTTGGATGAACGGAACCGCCGAAAATCAGGCAGCGAGCAACTGGTTCAGTGCGCGCTCGGTCGCGGAGCCATCGCGCTGCAGTCGTTGCAGGCGGCCACTTTCCAGGTGTGTTTCCAGGTCAGCGCGAGTCAATGCCAAGCCGTTCTCGCCTTGCCGGTTGGTGAATAAATAGCGTGTGCCCAGCGGGCTGATCCACGACAAGCGCAAACGACGCTCTTCGCCAGTATCGGCTTGCCACAGCACCCATTCACCACGGGCTGGCAGGAAATCATTGGTGATCGTTTCTGCCTCGGCAGCCACTTGTGCCACTGCAGGCGCAGTTTCGATCTCGATGGTTTCCAGTGTAGGTAATTGCTGTGCTTCGACCGCATGTGGCACCGGATGCATAGACACGCTGGCGCCCACGGCTTGCGGCGCAGAAGGTGCTGGCAAAGCGGTTTCAACCGGCGGCACACCCATAGCCGACTGGCGTAGGCCGGTGCGAATGGCAGAAGCGTGGCAATTCACCAGCTCAGAGAAAAATGCGCGCGATTCGGTTTGATCCATGCCGACATCGGTAACGCCCTTCTCCAGCACCTTGAGCATGCCTGGCAGCAAGTTTACCAGTTGCAGGCGTTCTTCCGGGCCGCGCTTGGCTTGCAGGCTCCACAGCAAATCGTCTAGCGATTTCTGGCGCTGGGCAAATACCGGATCGGCCTCGCCGTTCGGGCCCCATGCTTTGGCCATGGCGGGCGCCCACCATTGCTGCAGGAAATCGGTCACCAGTTGCGGTACCTCACCGGCGCGGGCCAGTTTGGCTTGCACCAATGACGACGCGGTGGCGTTGGCGATTTCCGCAACCTCGGTTTGCAACAGGTCGTCGGCGGCGGCGCTGGCTTTTTGTTCGACTTCCAGGGCTTCTTCAGCCAGGAAGCGCTTGATATCGGCCAGGGCGGTGTCAAACACGCCAACTTCATCTTCAAAGTGCGTGGTTACCCAGGCAACCACATCACTGAATTTGGCAAATTTCGGATCGGTTTCGTCGGGTTCGCCATCCCAGTCGAGGAAGGCGTCTTCTACCAAGTCGATCAATTGCCGTGCTGGGTGCGATTTGCGGGCAAAGAAGCTGCCATCCAGCATCGACACTTTCAGCACCGGAATCTGCAGTCGCGCCAGCAGGCTCTTGGCCGCATTGGGCAGCCGCGGATCTTCAAACAGGCGGTCGAACAGCATGGATACCAGATCGAAAGTCATGGTATCAACGCGGTTAAGCTCATTCACCCAGCGGGTTGAACGCAATACGCTCAGCAGGTTTTCTGGCTGTCCGCCCGGAGCCATTCCGGCATTGGGTGGATCGCGCTGCAGATTGTTCAGGAAGCTGAACCAGTCCGGGCGCAGCGAAGTGCGAGCCTGGGCTTGCATATTGCCGGCAGCCAGTTGCTGCAAGTGGGCAACCAGCTCGGGCGTGATGGCATAGCCCGGCTGCTGTTGCTGGCCATAACCTGCGCTGCCATACGGTGCCTGCCCTTGCTGGGCGTTGCCATAGGCGCCGGGGTATTGTTCAGGGGCATAACCAGCGCCGGTAAAGTTGCCGTCGGCGGACTGGCTTTGTTCCTGTGAACTCTGTTGGTTCTGGCTGGCTGGGCCGCGATAGCGATTGGCTACACGCGGCGGCGCTGGATGTACGTTTTTCTGAATCAGGAACTGGTTCAGATCCTGATAAACCTGGGTGATCTGGCCGGAAAGCGACGTTTCAAACGCCTTCATGGCGGCAAGACGAGCGCCAATGCCACTTTCAAAGACCCGGCAGGCGGCCATTACGGCTTCGCAAATCACGTCCGGGCTAAGTGGATTGGAGGCGGAAGCGTCATCGCTGAGCGGCATAAGCCGTGCCAGACGCTGCTCCAGTTGCTGCAGCGTGTCACCGCCCATGTTCTTGAGCGAATTGGCGACACCGGTAGCGGTCAGGCTTTCTTCGTAGTCGTCGTTGGCCACCAGACTCAATTCTGCCGGGGAATGGCTAACCTTGAAGAAGCCGCTATTGCCGCCCTTGCCTTCCATGCGTTGGGCAAATGTTTCCAGAAACTGCTGCCGGAACGCCGACAGGATCACCGTGCGCTTGGCTTGAGACTCAGCACGCGCCGCATAATAGGTGTCACGCAATTTCATGTCATGCGTGTTTTCTGCCAGCGTGAAGAAAGTTTCTTCCAGCTGCGTGAAGAACCCATCCATCGATTGCGAGAGCAGACGCAATGCCATGTCACGGCACGCGACCAGCGTGTCGTTATTGGGAACATTGGTAGTCCGGGCCTCGCGGGCGGAATTCATTGGGGCACTCCGAATACAGTTTCAGGCAATGGTACGCATATTAGCCCATTGTTATATTCTGGGCACTAACCACTCAGCGACTCGTAAGGCACATTCATCCTATTTTGATAGTTGTCAGCGGTAATCCCGTGTTTTTGCGAATACAGCGGGTCGGCAACTATCCGCCAGCTTGAATCCAGATCGAATCAGGACTATTCCCAATGCGGAATACCCGCTTGGCGCATGCCGCCCCCAAGTATAGAGTCAGCCACATCCCGTGGTTTGGCACCCCGCTGCGGGATACTCCAAAACCAGGACAGTCCTGCTTTGATCAAGGATGGCTGCAATGACTTTGAATAAACCCTCTCCAGTTAATGCTGCTGGCATGCTGGAAAGTGTACTCCTGCTGACAAACGACGATGTAGCGCTGCGCCCTTTTCTTGCGTCGTATTACGCTGACTTGCCGGAAGACGATTTTCCCGCACATCAGCCTGAAGACTGGCTTGGCGCAACGCAGGCCCACCGGCGACTGGGGCAATGTCGGCAGCAGGATGAATCGCTCATTCGCATCTACAATCCCACTCCGCCAGAGCATGGCTGGCAATCCACCCACACGATCATCGAGTTGGTTGCGCCCAACATGCCTTTCCTGGTAGATACCGTGGGCATGGCCATCGCCAGACTGGGTTACACGGTGCATTTGCTGCTGCATCCGGTTTTGCATGTGCAGCGCGATGAGCGTGGCGAATTCAAAGCTTTGAGTGCCGGCGGTGAGCCCGAGTCCTGGATGCATTTTGAAATCGACCGGGAAACAGACGCGGGTTGTTTGCAACAACTGCAGTCAGCGATTGAGCAAGCCCTCAAAACATTGACCACCACCGTGGCCGACTGGCCCGGCATGAGCGCCCGCATTGCAGCTTGCCGCGATGAACTCACCAGCAATCCACCACCAGTGGCTGCCGAAGAACTATCCGAAACCCGCGCTTTTCTGGACTGGCTGCTGGACGACCATTTTGTCATCCTGGGTTGCCGCGATTACCGGCTTGGGGAGCACGGCGATACGCTCGATAGCGAGCCCGGCTCCGGCTTTGGTTTGCTGCGCAATGGCAATGCCAGTGGCCCGTCGCGCGCATTTGCCGCGCTTTCGCCGGAATTGCGCACTCTGGCTTATGACTCGAAAAGTCTGCTGATTTTGACGAAGGCAGATATCCGTTCGACCGTGCATCGTCCGGCTTATCTGGATGTCGTAGTAATCAAGAAAGTCGACCAAAGCGGCAAGGTTACGGGCGAACTGCGCGTGGTTGGACTCTATACCGCCAGTGCGTACACCCTGCCGCCGCGCGCCGTGCCAGTGGCGCGCCGCAAGATTGATGCCGTGCTCAAAAAGAGCGGCGTAGACCTGTCTGGTCATCGCGGTAAAGCCATGCTCAACGTGCTGGACACCTGGCCGCGCGACGAACTGATGGAGACCGGCGTCGATGATCTGACCCGCATTGTTTCTGCCGTAGTGGGTTTGCACGAACGCAACCAGGTTCGCGTGTTCTTCCGTGAGGATATTTACCGGCGCTACGTCTCGGTCATGTTCTATGTGCCCCGTGACAACTACACCACTGAAGTACGTAGCCGCATCCAGCAATTGCTACTGGAAAGACTGGGGGGCGAAAGCTGCGATTTCAATGTTTTGCTGACGGACTCACCGCTGGCACGCATCCATTTCATTGTGCGTCTGCCGCATGGCGTTTGCCCGGTCTACGATGCGCGCGCCATCGAGGCCGAAATCGCTTTGATCGCCCAGCGCTGGCAAGACGAGTTGCGTCTGAGCCTGCTGCAGCATAGTGGCGAAGAGATTGGTTCGACCCGCTATCAACGTTATCAACGCGCCTTCCCGCCCGCCTACACCAGCGACTTTGGTGCGCGTGTGGCGGTGTACGACGTCGATGCGCTGGAAGAAATCACCCCGACCAATCCGCTGGCCGCCACGCTGACTCCCGCCAGCCATAACGACACCCGTCAATGGCGCATCAAGCTGTTTCACGGCAGCGACATCGCCATTTCTGACTACATTCCGCTACTGGAAAATCTGGCCGTACGGGTGCTGGATGAGCGTCCGTACGCATTGAAATTTGATGGCGGCACCCAAGCCTGGATTATCGATATCGGCATTCAGTTGCCATTGGCGGGTGCCCTGGAAGACACCGCTGCCCGGCAGCGCTTCCTCGAGGCGTTCCGCGCGGTGTTCAATGGCCGCAGTGAAAACGACACCTTTAATCGCTTGGTGATTCACGCTGGTCTAGCCTGGCGTGAAGTATTGGTGCTGCGCGCCTACGCCCGCTGGCTCAAACAGATCAGTCTGCGCAATGCGGTAGATACGTTGGCCGACTGCTTGCTGAATCACACCGCCATCGCTCGCGATCTGGTGCGGCTGTTTTACCTGCGCCACGACCCGGCCAATATTGACGACGCCGCTGCGGATGCGCTCAGCGCAACATTGCTCGCGGCGATTAGCGCCCTGCCGATCGCGGATGATGAAAAAGCCTTGGGTGCTTTCCGTGCGGCGATTGAGGGAACCGTGCGCACCAGCCACTTCCAGTCAGTTGCTGACGGTCAGCCGCGTGGACATCTCTCGCTAAAGATTGCTTCCGGCAAAGTGCCCGGCATTCCGCAGCCTGCACCATTGTTTGAGATATTTGTTTACTCCACCGAGGTGGAGGGCGTGCATCTGCGCGGCGGCAAAGTGGCGCGTGGCGGTCTGCGCTGGTCTGATCGGCGCGACGACTTCCGCACCGAAGTGCTTGGTTTGGTCAAAGCCCAAATGGTCAAGAATACGGTGATCGTGCCGGTCGGCTCGAAAGGCGGTTTCATCGTCAAAAATCCGCCCACCGAGCGCGAAGCGTATCTGGCCAAAGGCGTCGAGTGCTACAAGGGCTTCATTCGTGGGCTACTGGACCTGACTGACAATCTCGTCGACGGCAAAATTGTGCCGCCAGCCGGAGTGCATCGGCGCGATGAAGATGACCCTTATCTGGTTGTTGCGGCGGACAAAGGCACGGCCACTTTCTCCGATATCGCCAATGGTTTGGCTCAGGAATATGGCTTCTGGCTCGATGACGCTTTTGCCAGCGGTGGCTCTGTAGGTTACGACCACAAAAAAATGGGCATTACCGCCCGTGGTGCCTGGGTTTCAGTCACTCGCCATTTCCGCGAACTGGGGATTGATGTCGCCACTCAGCCATTCACAGTTATTGGTATTGGCGATATGTCTGGCGACGTGTTTGGTAACGGCCTGTTGCGCTCGCCAGCCACGCAACTGGTCGCCGCGTTCGACCATCGCCACATCTTTATCGACCCAACGCCAGATGCCGCGCTTTCCTTTAAAGAGCGCCAACGTCTCTACGATCTGCCCCGTTCTTCCTGGGCGGATTACGATGCCCGGCTGATCTCGGAAGGCGGCGGGGTGTGGCCGCGCAATGTAAAAAGCATTCCGCTCTCTGCGCAGATGAAATCCCTGCTGCAAGTGGATGCCGAGGCACTGGATCCGACCACGCTGATTCAGTTGTTGCTCAAAGCGCCCGTTGATCTGTTGTACAACGGTGGCATCGGCACTTACGTCAAAGCCTCAACGCAATCGCAAGCCGAAGCCAATGATCGCGCCAATGATGGTTTGCGTGTCGACGGTCGCGAATTGCGCTGCAAGGTGTTCGGCGAAGGTGGCAACCTGGGCATGACCCAATTGGGGCGGATCGAATTTGCACTGGCCGGTGGCCGCGTATTTACCGATGCGATTGATAACTCGGCCGGTGTGGATTGTTCCGATCACGAGGTCAATATCAAGATTCTGCTGAACCGGATCATGAGTGGCGGCGATCTGACGCTTAAACAACGCAATATCTTGCTGGCAGAAATGACCGATGAGGTCGGCCAGTTGGTGTTGCGTGATAACGAGCTGCAAACACTGGCGCTGTCACTGGAGGCCGAACAGGCTCCGTCACTGCTGTCGGTACATCAGCGCTTCATGCAGCAACTGGAGTCTCGCGGCAAGCTGTCGCGTCGGCTGGAATATCTGCCTACCGACAGCCAGTGTCTGGATCGCCAGCAAGCCGGTGCTGGTCTGACGGGGCCGGAACTGGCCGTGCTGCTCGCCTACGCCAAGATGGTGCTGAGCGAAGACCTGCAGGCCAGTGAGCTACCAGACGAACCACAGTGGGACAATCTGCTGCAGGGCTACTTCCCCTTCACGCTTTCACAGCAATTTGGCCAGCGACTGGCTGAGCATCCGCTGCGCCGCGAGATTGTGGCAACGGTGCTCACCAATCATGCGGTCAATCGCCAGGGTATTACCTTTGCCTTTCGCCTGAGTGAAGAGGCGGAGCGCCACCCAGCACTGGTCATCAAGGCGCTGGCTGTAGCGGAAGGCTTGCTGGGTAGCGAAGCGCTGGCGCAGCAGGTCGAAGCGCTGCCGGGCAACGTCAGCGCGCAAGTGCAATATGCGTTGCTGCAAATCTTGCGTCGACAAACAGAGCGTGCCACGCGCTGGGTATTGCAGGCGCCTGACGCCGCCGCAGAGGCTGCATTTGGCCAGGCAGTGCATTCGGCTCTGGCCGGACTGGCGCAATGGCTGGGCGATCCGGAACACATTCACGCCCGCCGCAATGAATTGATCGCCTGTGGCGTGCCGGTGCAGTTGGCTGCGCAAGTGCTGGCCATCGAATACGCCGGGCCGCTGCTGGAACTTGGTCGTGACACCGGTTTGCGTGCCGCGCTCACCGAGCGACTACAGTTGTATCTGCAACTGGATGGCTTGCTGGGCTTTGACTGGATGGCTGCCGCTATTGAAGGTTTGCCGCGCGACAACCGCTGGCAAGCATTGGCGCGCCTGGCTTCACGTGATGATTTGCAGCGCCTGCATGCCAGTCTGGTCGATCAGGCATGGAATGCCGGAACCGGTGCGGCAGCGGAGCGGATTGCTCAGTGGCAATCCGCTCACGAGCTACCGGTGCAAGCGTGGCAGCGCATGCTGGAAGACCTTAAAACCAGCGCGACCGATCTGGCCATGATTTCCGCAGCGTTGCGCGAGGCCCGGCACCGCCTGATGGGCGATTGATTAATGCGAATCCAGCCTGAGATTGCTGGTCAAGCCGTCAGCACAGAACGCCCCGCGTGACCGGTTTGACTAGCAGTTTTAGCAAGGAAACGGGTGGCCCACACCCTTTTGTCCGGTGGCTCGCTACCGGATTTTTTTATTTTTATGCATCTTGCACGTCGGCCAGACGGCGCTTCCCTGTTACAATGTCAGGTTTTCCGAACTGAATTGATCGACCATGGAAGCCGAACAGCTTAACCAGATCGAAAACCGTCTCACCGCTCTGGGTGAACGCGCCGACGAACTCAAACGTTACCTCGATTACCCCGCCAAAGTAGACCGGCTGGAAGAAGTGGTGCGTCTGTCTGAAGATCCAGACACCTGGAACGATCCGAAGAAGGCCCAGGAAATCGGCCGCGAGCGCAAAGCGCTGGAATCGGTCGTGGTGGTGCTGGATACCGTCGTCAATGGCGTGGCGGATGCCAAAGAATTGTTTGAAATGGGCCGTGGCGAAGAAGACTGGGACACCATCTCTTCCGTCGATGCTGACCTGACCGCACTGGAAAACGAAATCGGCGTGCTTGAATTCCGCCGGATGTTCTCCAACCCGATGGACCCGAATCCGTGTTTTGTGGACATTCAGGCGGGCGCGGGCGGCACCGAGGCGCAAGATTGGGCGTCCATGCTGCTGCGCATGTATGTGCGGTATGGCGAGCGCAAAGGCTTCAATGTGGAAGTCATGGAAGTGTCTGACGGTGAAGTCGCCGGTATTTCCAGCGCCACCATCAAACTGTCTGGCGAATACGCCTACGGCTTCTTGCGCACCGAAACCGGCGTGCACCGACTGGTTCGCGTTTCGCCGTTCGACTCCAACGCCCGCCGCCACACTTCGTTTGCGTCGGTCTTCGTCTATCCTGAGGTAGATGACAGTTTCGAGATTGAAATCAATCCGGCTGACGTGCGTACCGACACCTACCGCGCTTCGGGCGCTGGTGGTCAGCACATTAACAAGACTGACTCCGCCGTACGTTTGACCCATATTCCGACCAATATCGTGGTGCAGTGCCAGAACGACCGTTCCCAGCACCGTAACCGGGACGAAGCCTGGCAAATGCTGCGCGCCAAGTTGTATGAGCTGGAATTGCGCAAGCGCATGGAAGCCCAGCAACAGTTGGAAGCGGGCAAATCGGATATCGGCTGGGGCCACCAGATTCGTTCTTACGTGTTCGACCAGAGCCGGATCAAGGATCTGCGTACCGGTTACGAAGTCGGTAATTTGAAAGGCGTGATGGACGGCGATATCGACGACTTTATCGAAGCCAGCTTGAAACAAGGCGTGTAATTGCCCGCCTGAGGCCCATTCAGAATCATTGTCGCGCCGCGAGCGCGTTGTTTGCATAAACGGAAAACAAAATGAGCGACCAACAAGAGCAAGTCATTCAGCAAGACGAAAACCAGATCATGGCCGAACGCCGTGCCAAACTTGCCGCGCTGCGTGAAAAAGGTCCGGCCTTTCCGAATGACTTCAAACGCGTGGATTTCGCTGGTGATCTGCACGCCAAATTTGGCGAAGTAGAAAAAGAAGAACTCGAAGCACAAGCCGTCGAAGTCAGCGTTGCTGGCCGCATGATGCTCAAGCGCGTGATGGGCAAAGCCAGCTTCGCCACCATCCAGGATGTATCCGGTCGCATCCAGTTTTACGTTTCGCGCGACAGCGTGGGCGAAGAGATCTACACCTCGTTCAAGACTTGGGATATGGGCGATATCGTCGGTGCCAAAGGCACGCTGATGAAGACCAAAACCGGCGAATTGTCGGTTCAGGTTACCGAACTGCGTTTGCTGACCAAATCGCTGCGCCCGCTGCCGGACAAGTTCCACGGCCTGGCCGACCTGGAACAACGCGCACGCCAGCGTTATGTTGATCTGATCACCAACGAACAGTCACGCGACACCTTTATCAAGCGCTCGCGCATCGTCCAGAAAATCCGTGAGTTCATGACGAACGAGCGTTATCTGGAAGTCGAAACCCCGATGATGCACCCTATTCCGGGTGGCGCGACGGCCAAGCCGTTTGTAACGCATCACAACGCGCTGGATATGCCGTTGTTCCTGCGCGTGGCGCCGGAACTGTATCTCAAGCGTCTGGTCGTTGGCGGTATGGAGCGCGTGTTCGAGATCAACCGCAACTTCCGCAACGAAGGCATGAGCACGCGGCATAATCCCGAATTCACCATGATGGAGTTTTACGAGGCGTACGCCGATTACCATCGCATGATCGACATGACCGAGGGCGTAATCCGTTACGCGGCCAAGGAAGTGTGTGGTCACACCGTGGTCGAATATCAGGGCAAGACAGTTGATTTGTCCAAGCCGTTTGCCCGCTTCACCATTGAACAAGCCATTCGCCATTACAACCCGCATTACACCAGCGAACAGCTGAATGATCGTGCATTCCTGAAGGCCGAACTGGCTCGTCTGGGTGCCAAGCCGGTGTTGACGGATGGCATTGGTGGTCTGCAACTGAGCCTGTTCGACGAAACCACAGAAGAAAAACTGTGGGAACCGACGTTCATCATCGACTACCCAGCCGAAGTGTCGCCACTGGCACGCGCCAGTGATACTGATGTCGGCATCACCGAACGCTTCGAGTTGTTTATGGTCGGTCGTGAGCACGCCAATGGCTACTCCGAGTTGAACGATCCGGAAGACCAGTCCGCGCGCTTTATGGCGCAGGTTGCGCTGAAAGATAAGGGCGACGACGAAGCCATGCACTACGATGCGGATTACATTCGCGCGCTGGAATACGGCCTGCCACCCACAGGCGGCTGCGGTATCGGCATTGATCGTCTGGTGATGTTGCTGACCGATGCGCCAAGCATCCGTGACGTGATCTTGTTCCCGCAGATGCGACGCGAAGACTGAAGCTGGTTGCTGGCTTGATCTCAAGGCCCGTGCGATCCGCGCGGGCCTTTTACTTTTGCGCCAGATGCGTACCGGGCATCTGGCTGGCTGAATTGAAGAATGAAACATAAACCTATTTCCAATCTGCACTGGCGGGTAATGCTGTTTCCGCTGTTTCTGGTGCTGTATGAATTCTCGTGTTACATCGCCAACGACATGATCCTGCCCGGCATGCTGCACGTAACGCAGGAATTCAATGCCAGTTCGGCGTGGGTGCCAACCTCAATGACCACGTACATGATCGGCGGCGCCTCGCTGCAATGGCTGCTGGGACCATTGTCGGACCGCATTGGCCGACGTCCGGTCATGCTCGGTGGTGTCGTCTGGTTTGTGCTGATGTGCCTGGCCGCACTCGTCGCGCAGAACATGGGTATGTTCCTGGCGCTGCGCGTGTTGCAGGGCATGGGCATGTGTTTTCTGGTGGCCGTAGGCTACGCCGCCATTCAGGAAGCATTTGAAGAAAAAACCGCCATCAAGGTCACCGCATTGATGGCTAACGTTGCGCTACTGGCGCCACTGATTGGCCCGCTGACTGGCGCGGCGCTGATGGCGTTTACTACCTGGCGCATGATCTTCGTTGCCATCGCCGTATTGGCGGCACTGGCTGGCGTGGGTCTGTACATGACCATGCCGGAAACCGCGCCGCGCAGCAAAGCGCCCTTCTCGTTCAAATCGGTCTGGCATGACTACCGCGCCGTGTTGGCCAATCGACGCTTTATGGCCGGTGTATTTGCCATCTCGCTGGCGGGCTTGCCGCTACTGGCGTGGATTGGCCAATCGCCCGTGATCATCATGGAAGGCGAACATCACAGCGCGCTGGATTACGGCCTGTGGCAATTGCCGGTATTTGGCGCGCTGATCGCTGGCAATATCGCCCTGGCCACCATCGGCCAGCGTTTTGCCATTCACCGGGTTATCGCGGTGGGTGGCGGCTTGGTGGCGACCGGAACCATCCTCGCCTTTGCGCTTACCCTGCTGTTTGAAACGCGTTTCCAGGGTATGGCGATTGGCCTGGGTTTATATGCCTTTGGCTTGGGATTGGGCAACGCCGGGATCTTCCGTCTCACCTTGTTCTCCAGCGAAATCGCCAAGGGCACCGTTTCGGCTACGCTGGGGCTGATCATGATGGCGATTTACGCTGTGGGCATTGAAGTCTTCAAGGCCATTTACCGCGTTGGCGGTGAGCAGTGGTTTGCGGCTGGCTTCCTGGTTACCGGCGTGGCGTTCGTTCTTACGCTGATGCGCTTTATGGGCTGGGGTAAACACAAACAAACCGCGCAAGGCGACGCCGAGACCGATGCTGCAGCGTAAAATCCGCCTTTCACTTTTGCCGGACTTGTAACCGCACCATGCCTTACCCCGCCCTCGTTCCTGCGCAACTGGTTTTTTCGCCCGAAGGCATCCCGTATTCCAGCATATACGGCGATGTTTATCACTCGGATGATGGCGGCGAAGAGCAGGTCCGATCAGTATTCATGGCGGGCAACGGCCTGCCCGAGCGCTGGCGGGAACGGTCCAGTTTCACCATCGTCGAAACCGGTTTTGGTCAGGGCTTGAGTTTTTTGGTGACCTGGCAAGCCTGGCAGAATGATCCGCAACGCTCTGACCGGTTGCATTTTGTATCGGTGGAGAAGCACCCATTCACCGCTGCAGATATGGCTAAACTGCATGTGCGTTATCCGGAGCTGGCCACCTTGTCGCAAGAATTGCTGACGCGATGGCCGCTGCTCACCCCAGGTTTTCATCGACTGCACCTGGATGGTGGCCGGGTTACGCTTACCCTGTTGTTTGGCGAAGCGGCGGATATGTTGCAGCAACTCACCGCCCGGATTGACGCCATCTACCTGGATGGTTTTTCGCCGGATAAAAACACCGACATCTGGTCCGGTCCGGTCATACGCGCGTTGTGGCGCAATAGTGGCCCGGGCACCACGCTGGCGAGTTACACCGTTGCCCGCGCAGTGCGCGATGAGTTGACCATGGCCGGTTTCTCGGCACGCAAAGAAGCCGGGTTCGGTCGCAAACGACAGCGCCTGGCCGGACAAATTGAGCGCGCACCGCGCCGTGCACCTGTCTACGACGGACCGCGTCAGGCAGTAATCGTTGGCGCTGGAATGGCGGGTTGCGCCGCTGCCGAGCGATTGGCCGCACGCGGGTGGCAGGTTACGGTGCTGGATAAAGAAAGCGCTCCTGCGCAAGCCGCCTCGGGCAATCATGTCGGCTTGATGCACGCGCATTTTTCTCGTGACGACAATCTGCAAGCTCGACTAACCCGCGCGGGCAGCGAATACACTTTGCGCCATCTGGCCGGTTTTTCCGCGACCACTCAAGTGTCTTCGTTTTGGGGGTTGTCCGGCGTCTTTCAGGTGGCCAAATCGGCCGAACAAGCAGCGGCGCAGGCCGCAATTGTCCAGTTGCAACAGTGGCCAGCCGATTTGCTGGACTGGCGCAATGCCACACAAGCCCAAACGCAATTTGGCGTAATGGCCCCATGGGGTGGCTGGTGGTTTGCACGCGGCGCCTGGGCCAAGCCGGCCAGCTTGTGCCGCGCCAGTCTGGTGCGCTTTCCGCAACTGATTCGTCTGGTCACCAATGCGCACGTTGCGGAACTGAAGCGCACTGAACACGGCTGGCAATTGCTGGACGCATCCGGCAACGAACTGGCCAGCGCACCCATCGTGATCCTGGCCCAAGCCACCGCAGCACTGGAATTGCCGCAGGCGCAGGAATTGCCGCTGTCCTCATCGCTGCGCAGTACCACGCTGGTGGCGGCCGGCGCGTTGCCCGAGATGAGTGCGGGTCTGTCTGGTTCGGGTTACGTCACACCACAGCTGGATGGCTGGCACTGCATCGGTGCCGCTGCGGCCAAGCCGGGCGAAGTCATGACGGCGGAATCGGCCAACCTCCAGGCGCTGGGCCAATTGTTTGCCCAAACGGCAGTGGTCAATCTGCCAACCGGCGGCACCAGACTGTGCGCACGCCCCAATTCGCTTGATCGCATGCCATTAGTGGGTGAATTGCCACAAGCTCATGCCGAGCAAGGCACAGTACACCAACTGTTTCACATCAAGCGTCAGGCCGGTTTGTATGGTTTGCTGGGATTGGGTTCGCGCGGGTTGACCTATGCCAGTCTGTGTGCCGAAGTGCTAGCGGCGGAGCTGAACGCAGAGCCCGCACCGCTCGAGCGCGCATTGCTGGATGCCATCGACCCTGCGCGATTTCTGCTGCGCGCCATGCGCAAAGGTTCGCCTTGGCCGCTGGAGTCCACTGCCGACGATAGTGACGATGATGATCAAGACGCCTGACATCTGTACTGCCTTATTACAGAATCCATAATCAAACAGCATAACAGTTTGAGGATTTAGCCAACTGCGGGGGTGCAGTCCGGCAGAGAATGTGGCTTTCGGCGATTGTGTACTCTCTTTAATCTGGGAAGGCTCACACCCCACCCGGAGATCGCCATGAAAGCCACCATGATTGCCTGTAGCAGCCTTGTCAGTCTCAAGCGCGCCGGTCGGGTGACCATTCGCTGCGAGCGCGGTCAGTTGTGGTTGTCGGTGCCGGGCGAGGATGTGATTTTGCGGGCAGGCGAAAGCTGGAAAGCAGCGCACGCGGGTACGGTGCTCATTGAAGGGGTGAATGACGCCCGCTTCAGTCTGGTTACGCCGAGTTCAGGCTGGTTCAATGGCTGGCAGTCGCCGTTCAAGTCACAGGCCGTCCGTTCGTCGTTACGCATGAAGATTGGCTAATCAAAACCCCTGGGGGTGGAAACTTGACATTGGCATAACGGTCCTATTTCAAACGTGCCCGACTCCCCCTCCCGGGCCGGTGAAGGAGGCTTGTATGCTATGCCGTCTTTCCCTTGCGGGCATGCTGTGCGCCAGTCTGATGGCCCCGGCCCATGCCGATATGATCGATGATGTCGCCACCCTCGAAGCCATTCTTGATAGCGTTTGCGGTCAGCGCTTTGAGGTTATTTGGGTCGACCAAGAGCACAAGCTTCCGCCCTGCATGATGAGCTACTCGCCCTATTGCGAAGAAATCCAGAACAACACGGCGGATAGTTGCGTGATGGTGATGGGCACCACTGACAGCGCGGACACCGACCAGCAAGACAGCCCTGATGTGCTTGCGGCGAGCACCCAAGGCATCTAGCTCGGCTATAGGTTGTCAGGCCGCTGGAATCGCAAACGCTGACACAGGTTGTTTGCGCTCGTCCAGCAGCGCTTGCGCCAGTTGCCCCAGGCGTTGAATGGCGCGCTCGTGCCGGGTCGTCCAGGTTTCGATGCAGCAAATACGCAGACAATTGCGGTAACTGCGGCTGGGCGAAAACAATTCTCCCGGCGCAAACACAATGCCTTCCAGCATGGAGCGCCGCAATAGCTCCATCGTATCGATGCCCACAGGCAACTCAACCCACAACACAAAGCCACCGGCCGGCATATTGAGCCGGGTGCCAACAGGGAAATAACGCCGAATCGCCGCCACACCGCAGGTTACTTGATCGGCAATGGCTCGTCGCAGTTTGCGCAAATGGTGATCAAAGCCGCCGTTTTCCAGAAAGCGAGCGACGGTTTTCTGCAATACGGTTGAGGTGGAATAGGTGCTGATGAACTTGAGCTTTTCCAGTTCACGCCGCCAGCGCCCGGCCACGATCCAGCCGATCCGGAAGCCCGGCGCCAGCGTTTTAGTGAACGACGAACACAGCATGACGTTGCCGGTTTTATCAAAGGCCTTGGCTGGTCGCGGACGCTCGCCGTGATGAAAGAACTCGCCGTACAGGTCATCTTCAATCAGCGGGATATTGCGTTCTGCCAGCAACTCGACCATGCGCCGTTTGTTCTCATCCGGCATCAAGCAACCCAGTGGATTGGAGAAATTGGGCAGCAACAATGCGGCTTTAACCTGGCCGTCGCGCGTCGCCAATTCCAGTGCTTCCACCGAAATACCGGTTTGCGGATGCGTAGGGATTTCCAGTGCTTTTAGCTGGTAGCTTTCCAATATCTGCAGCAAACCAAAATACGCCGGAGATTCAATCGCCACCACGTCGCCGGGTTTGGTTACAGCCCGCAAACATAGGTTGAGCGCCTCCAGACAGCCATGCGTGACGATGACCTCGTCAGCCTCGAACTGGCCGCCCCAGGCTAGCGCCCGGCGGGCAATATGACGACGCAATTCCGGATCGCCGGGCGGATTGCCATAATCGGCCAGCAAGGCGGGCTCATGCCGGGAAACTTGCGATAACAAGCGCTGCAGCGGTTGCAGCGGAAAATGATCCGGGCTGAGAATCGCCAGACCAAATTCAACTTTGACCTCGGTGGTCTGACTGGATTGATACGGCCAGAATTCGGCGCGTGTCGTTACTTCTGAGGGGGTTTGCGGAGGTTGGGTCAGCACAGGCGAACCAAAAGCCGATGTGCTTTTCACATAAAAACCGCTCTGCGGCCGGGCTTCGATCAGTCCGCGATCTTCCAGTTCACGATAGGCCTCCATTACGGTAGACAGACTCAGTTGCCGCTGGGCCGACATCTTGCGCACCGATGGCAATTTTTCACCCGCCTTGAGCCGCCCCGCCAGAATGGCTTGCGCCAACTCTTCAGCCAGTTGATGGTAAAGCGTATCGGGCTTGCGTCGCCCGCTGGCGAAGGTCATGTCGTTCATGGCGTCGATTCCATTGGAATATCAACTCCACTATATCGCGGCCAGGCAAAAAACAGAACAGTTTTAGAAAATCGAAAAAATGGGAGTGCTCAGGGGTAACAGTTTGGCTAACAGCCTGGCTGTTTACTGCGCAGCGGAGGCCGCTACCGCAACCGGGCTGGCAGTCAGCGCGCCACTCGCGGCGGCAGGGGCTGGTTTGCGGCTATCCAGAATCTGGAAAAACACTTCATCCTGGCGAACCATACCCAATTCATTGCGGGCACGCTCTTCTATGGCGGCCGTACCGGTTTTCAGATCGACCACATCGGCTTCGAGCGCGTCATTGCGTTCTTTTAGCTTTTCGTTTTTGGTGCGTTGATCCGCAAGTTGCGTATCAAGCTGCCAGACGCGCAGCCAGCTACCCTTGCCGATCCACAGGGGCCATTGCAGCAACAGAATCAGCAGCGCCAGAGCTATCGCGAGTGTTCGCATGTATTTGGGGGGAAGGTAAAAGAAAACCGGAGCTTTGCGCTCCGGTTTCGGATGTTACTACAGCGGCACTTGAAAACCTAATGACAGGTTCACAAGTGCGTCATTTCGCCGTATCGCTTATTTGCGGATTTGATAGAACGCGTCAATACCCGGGTAGTAAGCTGCATCGCCCAGTTCTTCTTCGATACGCAGAAGCTGATTGTACTTGGCGATACGGTCAGAACGGCTCAGCGAGCCAGTCTTGATTTGCATGCAGTTGGTAGCCACGGCCAGATCAGCAATGGTGCTGTCTTCGGTTTCGCCGGAGCGATGGCTCATCACCGAGGTATAACCAAAGCGCTTGGCCAGATCAACCGCAGCCAGGGTTTCAGACAACGAACCGATCTGGTTAACCTTGATCAGGATCGAGTTGCAAATGCCCTTCTTGATGCCTTCAGCCAGAATCTTGGTGTTGGTCACAAACAGGTCATCGCCAACCAGTTGAACGCGCTTGCCCAGACGGTCGGTCAGAACCTTCCAGCCGTCCCAATCGCGCTCGCCCATGCCGTCTTCGATCGAGATGATCGGGTACTTGTTGGCCAGGCTTTCCAGGTAATCAACCATTTGTTCAGAAGTCAGTTCACGCTTGTCGCTCTTCTTGAACACGTACTTGCCGGTAGCCTTGTCGAAGAATTCCGACGCAGCGCAATCCAGTGCAATGCAGATTTGCTCGCCAGCCTTGTAGCCAGCTTTTTCAATCGCGGCCAGGATCAGATCCAGTGCTTCTTCAGCGTTGGCAACATCAGGCGCAAAACCGCCCTCATCACCCACCTGAGTTGGCATGCCCTTGTCGTGCAGAATCTTCTTCAGATTGTGGAAGATTTCCGCGCCGTAACGCAGTGCTTCGCGGAAAGTCGGAGCGCCAACCGGCACAATCATCAGTTCCTGGAAGTCCAGGCTGTTGCTGGCGTGTTCGCCACCGTTCACTACGTTCATCATTGGCACTGGCAGTGCCATCGGGCCCGAACCGCCTACGTAGCGGTACAGCGGCAGACCAGCTTCGTCAGCGGCAGCCTTGGCTACAGCCAGCGACACAGCCAGGATCGCGTTGGCGCCCAGCTTGCTCTTGTCTTCAGTGCCATCCAGATCCAGCATGGCCTTGTCGATGAAGGCCTGGTCGGCAGCGTCCAGACCAATGATGGCTTCACAGATTTCGGTATTGATGTTTTCGACGGCAGTCAGCACGCCCTTGCCCATGTAGCGGCTCTTGTCACCGTCACGCAGTTCAAGTGCTTCGCGCTCGCCGGTGGATGCGCCAGACGGCACAGCCGCACGGCCCATGACACCCGATTCCAGCAACACGTCTGCTTCGACTGTCGGATTGCCGCGAGAATCCAGAATCTCGCGGGCGATGACTTCAACGATGGCACTCATTGGCATTACCTCTGTAGGTGGTTGATCTTAAAACTGCAACTTCTGACCCAGTGGTGACTGCGGCTATCAGCATAGCCCATTTGTATTACAGCGTTTGTTCGATGAACGGCTTGCCTTTTACTGCTGCATCAATGGTTTGCAGTGTAGTCAGCAATTCTTTCATGCGGCCCAATGGCCAGGCGTTCGGACCGTCGGACTTGGCCACGGCCGGGTTCGGGTGCGTTTCAGCGAAGAGGCCGGAAATGCCGACCGCAACTGCAGCGCGCGCCAATACCGGCACGAATTCGCGCTGCCCGCCGGAGCTGGTGCCTTGACCGCCCGGCAACTGCACTGAGTGCGTGGCATCAAACACGACCGGGCAACCGGTTTCACGCATGATCGACAAGCTGCGCATGTCGCTCACCAAGTTGTTATAGCCGAATGACACGCCGCGCTCGCAAGCCATGAAGACATCTTCCGGCAGACCGGCTTCCAGAGCGGCTTCGCGGGCTTTATCCATGACATTTTTCATGTCGCCGGGCGCCAGGAACTGGCCCTTCTTGATGTTTACCGGGCGGCCAGACTGGGCACAGGCCCGGATAAAATCGGTCTGGCGGCACAGGAAAGCGGGGGTTTGCAGAACATCGACCACGGCCGACACCGGCTTGATCTGGTCGATTTCATGGATGTCGGTCAACACCGGCACACCCACTTGTTCTTTAACCTTGGCCAGAATGCGCAGGCCTTCATCCATGCCGTAGCCGCGAAAGGTCTTGCCCGAAGAACGGTTGGCCTTGTCGAAGCTGGACTTGAAAATGAAGTTGATGCCCAGTTCGGTGGTGATTTCTTTCAGCTGACCGGCAACATCAATAGAAAATTGCTCGCCTTCGATAACGCACGGGCCGGCAATCAGAAAAAAGGGCTGGTCCAGCCCGACTTCAAATCCGCAAAGCTTCATGGAATTGCTCCAGTGAGATGTGAGACGGCGGGCGGCCAGAATTGCCTGGCCTGCCCGCCCTCTTCACGGATGAATCAGCAACTTACGCCTTCACGGCCATGCTCACGAGCATAGGCGATGGCTGCTTCGATATAGGCTTTGAACAACGGGTGGCCATCACGCGGTGTAGAAGTGAATTCCGGGTGGAACTGGCAAGCAAAGAACCAGCGATGACCTGGTAGTTCGATGGTTTCTACCAGTTGTTCGGCGCCGGTGGATTTGCCGCTGATTTTCAGGCCAGCTGCAGCCAGGCGCGGCAGGTAGTAGTTATTCACTTCATAGCGATGACGATGGCGTTCGGTAATGGTTCCTTCGCCGTAAATCTTTGCGGCCAGCGAACCTTCTTCCAGACGGCATTCCTGTGCACCCAGGCGCATGGTGCCGCCCATATTGGAATTGGCATCACGTGTTTCGATCTTGCCGTCGTGATTAACCCATTCGTCAATCAGCGCCACGACTGGGTATTCAGTTTCGAGATCAAACTCAGTGGAATTGGCGCCCGGCATGCTGGCGATATCACGTGCGTATTCGATCAAGGCAATCTGCATGCCCAGACAAATACCCAGATACGGGATATTGTTTTCGCGAGCGTATTTCACTGCGCGAATCTTGCCTTCCACGCCACGCTTGCCAAAGCCGCCCGGTACCAGAATTGCGTCCACGTTCTTGAGCGCGTCCAGCGATTCGGTTTCCAGATTTTCGGAATCGATAAACTGGATCTTCACTTCGCTACCGGTATGAATACCAGCGTGCTTGAGCGCTTCAATCAGCGATTTGTACGATTCGGTCAGATCGACATATTTGCCAACCATGGCGATATTGACGGTCTGCGTCGGATTCTGGATTGCATTGACGATTTTGTCCCACACCGCCAGATTGGCTGGTGGCAAAGTCAATTCCAGTTGCTTGCAGATAATGTCGTCAATACCCTGATTGCACAGCACGCGTGGAATCTGGTAAATCGACGGCACGTCCGGACACGACACAACTGCCTTGAGCGACACATTGGTGAACAAGGCAATTTTTTTGCGTTCTTCTTCCGGCACGACGCGATCAGCGCGGCAAATCAGCACATCTGGCTGAATACCGATTTCACGCAATTCTTTCACGCTGTGCTGGGTTGGCTTGGTTTTGATTTCACCGGCCGCGGCAATGTATGGCACGTAAGACAAGTGCACAAAGCAGGTGTTTTCTTTGCCCAGCGTCACGCCCATCTGGCGGATAGCTTCAAGGAACGGCAAAGACTCGATATCACCGACGGTGCCACCGACTTCAATCACGGCCAGTTCAGCATCGCCCGCACCTTGTTCGACGAAATGACGGATTTCATCGGTAATGTGAGGAATAACCTGAACGGTTTTGCCGAGGTAGTCGCCACGGCGTTCTTTTTTGATCACCGAGTCATAAATCTGACCGGTGGTGAAGTTATTGCGCTTGTTCATCTTCGAATGGATGAAGCGCTCGTAATGACCCAGGTCCAGGTCGGTTTCTGCACCGTCTTCGGTAACAAAAACTTCGCCGTGCTGCATGGGGCTCATGGTGCCCGGATCCACATTGATGTATGGATCGAGCTTCATCATGGTGACTTTAAGGCCGCGAGACTCAAGAATTGCGGCCAGTGACGCGGCGGCGATGCCCTTCCCCAAAGAGGAGACAACGCCACCGGTTACGAAGATGTACTTGGTCATGGCAGTGGGTACAGATTGGAATTCCGTATTCTATACGAACACCCCCTTCCCCTCAATTCTGGACAAGCACAACAACTTGTGATTTCAGCGCCAAATACCTGCCACCACAGGATTTATTTATTTTTCCGACCGTAGGCATACCCAGGTTCGTCTCCGCCGGCCTTCAATAGAATCCGGTCCAGCAAGGCTGTCGGTAGCAGGCGTTTGAGATACCAGAATACCTTGGCCGGCACGGTTACCTGATAGCGAGCCAACGGGGTGTCGGCGGCCAGTACCTGTTCGACCACTGTCAGCACCGCTTCAGCTGGCAGCGTAAACGGCGCCGCCGGGCCGGGTTTGGCCAGACGCTTTTGCATGGCCTCATATGCCGGGCGATGAAAGCTGCCCGCTGCGTCTATCCAGCGTGTGAATTGCTGCTGGGCATTGGGGCGAAAACGACTGGTGATTGGCCCCGGCTGTACCAGGACCACTTGCACACCACTGCCATGCAATTCCTGGCGCAAGGTATCGGCAAAACCTTCGAGCGCAAATTTGCTCGCGTTATAGGCGCCGCGATACGGCATGGCAGCGTACCCCAGGACCGAACTGTTAATAACGATTCGCCCGTTGCCTTGGCGGCGCATGGCGGGCAAAACCGCATTGGTCAGTTCAATGGTGCCAAAGACATTGGTTTCAAACTGATGTCTTAGCGCATCCCGACTCAGATCCTCCACTGCGCCCGGCACCGCAAAACCGGCATTATTGAACACCGCATCCAGCGTGCCGCCCGTGCGCAGCAAGACCTCCGCCACACAGTGACGAATGGATTCGCCATCTGCTATATCCAGCTGCAAAGCTTCCAGCCCCTCTTGCTCCAGCCGGGCCACGTCGTCGGCCTGGCGTGCGGTGGCAAACACCCGCCAACCCTTGCGAGCCAGCCCGTGTGCCACGGTGTAGCCAATGCCGGTTGAGGAGCCACTCACCAGAATCGTGCGAATTTTTTTAGACAATTCACTACCTTGGATCATTCAACATGTCCTTTGCGCCAAGAGGGTCTTATTATGAGATTGGTTGCCCGCGACAAACGAAGCAACCAGACCGGAACAGGATTGTGCCGGAATCCGCGAGGTGATTCCGAGCTTAAAACAATGAGGAGAACATCATTATGGCCAAAGTCGCACTGGTAACTGGCGGCATGGGCGGGATTGGCACCGCCATTTGCAAGGCACTCGCCGACGCCGATTTTACCGTGGTTACTACCTACTCACGCCCAGGAAAAGAACAGCAATGGCTGGAAGAAACGCGCGCGGCGGGCTATCAATTTCACGCTTTTGAGTGCGATGTCACCAGCTTTGACGCCAGCGTCCGGCTGGCGGCGCAAGTTCGCGATACCGTCGGCGAGGTTGATGTGCTGGTCAATAACGCCGGCATCACGCGCGACGCCAGCTTTCGCAAGCTGACTCAAGTGGATTGGGACGCCGTTATGTCGACCAATCTGGACTCGGTTTTCAATGTCACCAAACAGTTTGTCGATGGCATGAGCGAACGCAATTGGGGACGAGTCATCAATATCTCGTCGATCAACGGGCAGAAAGGTCAATTTGGCCAGACCAACTACTCTGCGGCCAAGGCCGGCATGCACGGCTTTACCATGGCTCTGGCGCAAGAAGTGGCCCGTAAAGGCGTAACCGTTAACACCATCAGCCCCGGTTATATCGCGACCGAAATGGTTATGGCGGTGCCGGAAGAAGTGCGCGGCAAGATCGTGGCGCAGATTCCGGTTGGGCGGCTGGGCAAGCCTGAAGAAGTGGCAGGATTGGTGACTTATCTGGCTTCTGATTTGGCCGGATTCGTCACCGGCGCCAACATCGCCATCAATGGTGGGCAGCACACGGGCTGAGGTCTGCCCGAGTCGTTCATCAAATGTAAAAAACGGCGTGATGATCTCACGCCGTTTTTTATTGGGTCATCAAAGTAACCGTTTCAAGCCAGATGCATTGCTCGCAGGAAGAAATCCACCACTTCGCTTACTGCCACACTCTCATTGGCGGGGTCGGGCGCATCGTCGCCAAACATCATGCCCAGACGCTCCTGACTGGCCAGTAAATCCAGCAACATGCTGGCCGTACGCAGCGGGTTTTCACGACGCAGCTCGCCACGTTGCATGGCTTGCTCCAGTTCTTGCGCCAACTGGCTGGCGCAGCGCTGGATGCAGTTTTGATAAAAGTGCCGGGCCAGCTCCGGAAAGCGCGGCGCTTCGCTGGTCAATACGCGATGCAGGCTCACCGATTCTGGCGTCAGTACGCGAGCGCGAAACCCCGTACCGAAGGCAACCAGTCGATCACGCAAGCTGGCATTGCCATCCTCCAGCACCGACAGCATCTCCGCCACTTTGGCCGATAGTGCCGACTCAAATAGCGTCTGTTTGCTGCCAAAGCGGTTGTACACCGTTTGCCGCGCCACGCCCGCCCGGCTGGCTACCAGATCAATACTGGCGCGATAGCCCGACTCGCAAAAGACCTGCATGGCAGCCTCGAGCACGCGCTCGGCGCAATCGTGAGTGGGTGTTTCTGACGACATGAACAAGATGGGCGCTCGATACAAATAATTGCTTGTGGATTAGACGATCCAGTCCATTTTAGCCCGCTTATCTGTCCGCTTCACCTATTTTGATATACCAGGTTGATCAATTACGAGATTCACGACAAACCGCCCCGCAACATGGCCGGTTACCCGTCAAACGGTTTGCGCCGCGTATTCACTTCCCACCATCAAGCGCACGATTTCTTCACCGTGGGTATCGCGAGTCAGTCGCTCACCCGCCGCCTCGCCCCGGCGCAAGACAAAAATGCGGTCAGCCACGGCAAAAATGTCGTGCAGATTATGCGAGATCAGCAATACCGCTACGCCCTGCGCTTTAAGTGTCTGGATCAACTCCATGACTTTGCGTTGCTCCGGCACGCCCAGCGCGGCGGTGGGTTCGTCCATGATCAAGACGCGGGCGTTCCAGTAAATGGCGCGGCCGATGGCGATGGCCTGGCGTTGTCCACCCGACAACATCTGCACTGGCCCCGCCAGTTTGCGCTCTGGAATCACGATATCCAGTCGATCCAGCACCTCGCGCGCCACTTTGCGCATGCGTTCGCGATCGATTACCGGCAAGCCCAGCTTGCGCCGCATGGGTTCGCGGCCCAGAAAAATATTGCCGCCCACATCAAGGTTGTCGGCCAGCGCCAGGTCCTGATAAATGGTTTCGATACCTTTGCTGCGCGCATCTTGCGGGTCTTGCATCGACAACGGCTTGCCATCAAAAAACAGCTCGCCTTCTTGCGCCCGGTAAACGCCGGAAATGATTTTGATCAGTGTTGATTTACCAGCGCCATTGTCGCCCGCCAAGGCGAGCACCTCACCCGGAAACAAGGCCAGCGAAATGTTTTTAAGCGCCTGCACACCGCCAAAGCGGATGGAGATATTGCGCACTTCCAGAATCGGCACCAACGTCATCAGCCTTCCCTCCCCAGTCGCTCTTTGTACTGGTCGATCAGCACCGAAAGAATGATGACCACGCCCACCGCGATAAATTGCCAGAACGCGTTCACGTCGATAAAAATCAGCCCAAACTGGATGACCGCGATGATCAGCGCGCCAATCAAAGTGCCGATGACATTGCCGGTGCCACCAAACAGGCTCGCTCCGCCAATGACCACCGCCGCAATCGAATCGAGCAGCATGGACTCGCCCGCGTTAGCGGCACCTGCAGCAAAACGGGCGGTATAGATGATTCCGCCAATCGCCGCAAACAGTGAAGCCAGCATGTACACCACGGTGAGATGGCGCTTGACGTTGATCCCGGCCCGGGCGGCGGACTGCAAGTTACCGCCGATGGCATAGGTGTATTGGCCAAACCGAGTGCTGGACAACACAAAATGCATGACCAACAGCAATACCACGGTGATGATCACTGGCACCCATCCTGTGCCGAGCCAAACCAGGCCGGCGTGGTTAACCGAAACGGTCATGCCGCTGCCCGCTGCCAGAAACCCGGCGCCTCGCGCTACGCCGTACATGCCGAGCGTGCCAATAAACGCAGGCACACCCATGCGGGCAATCAGCACACCATTTACATATCCAGGAATAAGACACACTAGCATCGACAGCGCCGACGCCCCCACCAGCGAGGCTACGGAACCGCCGCCGAGCAAGGTGAATTGCGCAACGCACACCGCGGACAAACCCATTACAAAACCCACGGAGAGATCAATCCCGGCCGTGATGATGACAAAAGTCTGGCCAATGGCCAGCAACAACGGCGCACTGGCGGCCAGAGAAATCGACTGCAGATTGTAGGCATTGAACAAGAACGAGCGCTTGGCCACGATTTGCGCCCATATCTCAAAAAACACCAGCAACGCCCCCAAGAACAACCACGGCCAGACCTTGGTGATCAGGGCCAACCTATCCATTCGCTTGCCGGATTCATCCATTTACCGATTCCATCAGAGGTGAGTCGGGTGATCTGACGCAATCCACCGTGATTTGCCGCACCGGCACCAGGCAAATTGCGTCAGAAGAACAGCGGGCGGTGGCTTAGTTGGAATAGATGTACTGCTTGCCCTCGCCATCGATATTGCTCTTGTCCAGCACCACAAATCCGGTGCCCTTGATGGCCGGAATCTTCTTGCCACGTGCCGCATCAGCGCCGTATTTCACGCCGAAATAACCCATTTCTGCTGGCTTCTGGGCGATTGCAATATCAACCAGACCACTCTTGATGTCTTGATCAATACCCGGCACGGCATCAAACACCACTACTTTCACCTTGCCTTGCTTGCCCGCTTTTTTCACGCCCTCTGCGGCGCCTTTGCCTGAGAACGTATTGGCGCCAAATACGCCGGCCAGATCGGGGTTACGCGCCAGAATGGCGGCAATATGCGCTGCGGCTTTATTGGCATCGTCCTCGTTGTATTGGGTATCCAGCACCTTGATGTTGGGGTGCTTTTTCATTTCATCCAGAAAACCCTCTACCCGCGCGTCGGTACTGGAAATGCCCGGCTTGTTGTCTTCGCAATAAACCTCGCCTTTGTCACCAATGGCTTTGGCCAGCGCCCGCGCGGCAATGCGCCCGCCTTCGGCGTTGTCCGAGGCAATATAAGACAGGGGGAAGTCGGCATCGCCTTTGCCTGTTTGATATTTGCCGTCACCGATATAGGTATCGACGGTAATCACTTTGATGCCGGCAGCAACCGCCTCTTTCAGCGGCTGGATCAACTGCTGTTTATCGACTGGGGAAATCAACAATACATCGGGTTTTTTGGCGATAAAGGCCTTCAGGATCGGTACTTGCTCGGTGGTATTCCAGGCTTTGGGCACCTGAAACAGCAACTCCACGCCCTCTTCTTTAGCGGCCTTCTCGGCTCCGCGGTGCATGGTGAAATAAAACGGATCAACCACGCCAGGCAACAACGCAATCACCGGTTTATTGGCGTCAGCCCACGCTTGCGCTGACAACATGCCGCCAAACAGCGCGGCCAAGGTTAATTTCAGAACAGTTCTACGCGTATTCATACCGATATCACTCCACAAATGGGTTAACCCGTGAGCGAACAAGGCATGGAAAAGCGGTATCAATACCGACAACGCAGTCGCGTGCTGAAAGCAAGCCATAAGTGCGGATTGCCCATTTGTGCGCAGTGTCGTACACCGGATTTCCAGTGTCTTTTTATAAAGATGGCTTTTATTTTCAAGCGCATCCAATGCCGGCAAAAACGCTTCAAGCAACAAAGCATTTCGCCGGGCGTGTTCTTATCTATATGCAGTTAAATCAGGCAGGTCAATTCTGCAGTGCAATATCGCCAGCCCTTGGAAAACAGCGCAAGACAGCAACAGCGCGACCTGCGGCCACGTTGTAATCGTCGGGGAAAATAAAAATAAACTGCCGCCACTTAATAACAACCCGGCGCAAAGCAAAAACCGGCCGGATTCTCGAGGATTCCGGCCGGTCTCTGGTTGATGTAAATGAAACGAACAACTACACAGCAACTTACATCGGTTACTTCACGCCAGCCTGCACTGCCACCGGCAGATCTCGACTGCGGTAATGCCTGGCTACAGCGCTGAGTAACAAAATCAGCATCAGGCAAAACTCCGCACCCAGTCCGGCCAGCGTTGCGTCCAGATAGTGCCCGGAATAATGCAGTGTTTGCGCAAACACCGCGCCCAGCAGCGCCGAACCCAAGCCAAAGGACGCCTGTTGCAAAGTCGCCAGCATGGCGCTGCCCGCGCCCGCCTGTTCCGCTGGCACATCGGCCAGACCAATCCGGAAGAAACAGCTCACGATAAAGGCCTGGCCAAAACCCATCAGTAACGTGGCGGGGGCAAGATTGAGAATGCCCGGGTGTGGCCAGACCCGGTTAAAGGTGGCCATAACCAGTAGCAAACCACTCATCTGGATCAGACAACCGAGAATCAAGGTGGGAGTACGCCCCAGTTTGGCCACGACGCGAGTGCTCAGTAACGAACCGGCGAAATACGAAGCGCCCAACACGATAAAGGCGTTGCCGGAATGCACCGGCGACAGGCCGGCGCCCGATTGCAGGGCCAGCGCCACCACAAACATGAAACCGCTCCAGCAAGAGAAAAACAGAATGGCAATCAGCAAGCCAAACCGCACGCTGGGCAGACGCAGCAGCGACGGCGGCAACAGTGGAAAAGCACCCCGCTGCTCTTGCCGCAATTCAGCATTCCAAAGCATTCGCAACAACGGCACGGCTGCCGCCAGCAAGGCGAAGCACGGCCACGACCAGTGCAAGGATGGTCCGAGCGAAATCGGCAGCAGGATGCAAAGCACTACGGCGGTCAGCAGTAACGTACCGGGCCAGTCGATATGCGCGGCATGCTCCCGACGGGTATCGGGCACCCAACGGCGAGAGCAAGCCAGGATGGCGGCACACACCGGCAGATTGATCAGAAACACGCTACGCCAGCCGGTACCCGCAATGTCTGCCGACACCAGGAATCCGCCCAGTACTTGCCCGACAATGAAGGCCAGCCCACCAATCGCCCCGTAGAAACCCAGCGCGCGGGAATGGGCGTGCCCGGTCAGGCTGACGTGAATCGTCGCCAGAATCTGCGGCACCAGCAACGCAGCCGCAATGCCTTGCAATGCGCGGGCGGCCAACAAAAACCAGATTGATGTGGCCAATCCGCATAACAACGAAGCCACACCAAACAACAGCACGCCAAAATTGAATAACTTCAGTCGGCCAAAATTGTCGCCCAGACGCCCGCCCATCGCCAGGCACACCGCAAACGCCACACCATAAACCGCGACCAGTAATTCCAGTTCGGTTTCTGTGGCATGCAGTGAATGTGCGATGGCATCCAGCGCGACGTTAACGATAGAGAAATCGATCTGCGGCAACAGTTGCCCGGCCAGCAGCACATAGAGCCCGAACTTGCCCAGACGCGAATGATTAACGGACGTTGTCATCACAAATCCTATTCATGAATAAACATAAAATATGCCAAATGGGAGGCAACGGAGGGGAGTATGCTGGCCCTTTTAGACTGGTACCAGCGTCTGTTTAGCCTGGTATAAAATGTGCCAGTCTATGAAGGAGAAGCGTCGTGACCACCAGTTCGAATACCGGCCAGAATCAGGAAACCAGCGGTAAAGAGTTTGCGGAAAGCAGTAGCGCCCACGCCTTAGGCACTTTTCTGCGCGTTCGGCGTGAAAGCCTTGATCCGACTCGTCTGGGCTTGCCTCGCACCGGTCGCCGCCGCACGCCTGGCCTGCGGCGGGATGACGTCGCCATGCTGGCAGATATCGGTATTACCTGGTACACCAAGCTGGAACAAGGTCGACCGATTCGCGTGTCCGCCAAGGTATTGAGCGCGATTGCCGTCGCCTTGCAATGTAGCGATGCTGAAACACGCCACTTGTTTGCCCTGGCTGGCATCGCCAAACCTGCTGCGGACACCGTTACCGCTGTCTATTGCGAAGCCCTTTCCGCCACCAGCCAGTTAATTCTGGATCAACTCGACCCGATTCCCGCGCTTATCCAGAACGCCCGCTTCGACATCATTGGCTTTAACCAGTCATTCTGCCGCCTGGTTGGCGTAGATCTGCAGCAGATTGCGCTGGAAGACCGCAATTGCATTTATCTCGCCATTACCAACCCAGCATGGCGCGCCAGTCTGGCGCAGAGCGTGGATTCGTTGCCGCGCATGGTGGCATTGTTCCGGGCCGCCATGGCCGAGCATTTGCATGAGCCGGTGTGGGAGCAAAAACTGCAGCGGTTTCTGTCCGCTTCGCCCGAATTTCGCGAGGCATGGCAGCGTTACGAAGTACGTGGCATCGAAAACCAGATCAAGCGCTTTTGCAATCCACTTGTTGGAACCATCGATTTACAGCAGACCAACTGGTGGTCTGCGCCCAAAAATGGCGACCGCTTGATGGTGTACGCGCCAGCAGACGAGCACGCCAAACAGGCGTTGCTGCGTCTGGCGGAGCAGTAAACCCCGTTGCGACGGTTAGTGCACGTCGACCGTGCTGTCGCCAGTGGTGCTTTCTGCCTCGTGTTGCTGCATGGCCCACAGCCGCGCGTAGGCACCGTTGGCGGTCAGCAGGCTGCGATGATTGCCGCGCTCGATAATGCGTCCGCCTTCCATCACCAGAATCTCGTCAGCATCGGCGATGGTGGACAAGCGGTGAGCAATCACCAAAGTGGTGCGGTTGGCGGAAATTTCTTTCAATTCAGCCTGAATGCCGCGTTCGGTTCTGGAGTCCAGCGCCGAGGTGGCTTCGTCAAAAATCAGAATGGGCGGGTTTTTGAGAATGGTGCGAGCGATGGCTACGCGCTGTTTCTCGCCGCCGGACAACTTCAGGCCGCGCTCGCCCACTTTGGTATCAAAGCCGTCCGGCAAGCCCATGACGAAATCGTAAATGTGCGCTGACCGGGCGGCGTCGATCACTTCCTCGCGGCTGGCTTCCGGTCGACCGTAGGCGATGTTGTAGTAAATGCTGTCGTTAAACAGCACCGTATCCTGCGGCACGATGCCGATATGCTGGCGTAGCGAAGCCTGGGTGATTCCGCGCAAATCCTGGCCATTGATGGTGATCTTGCCCGCGTTCACGTCGTAGAACCGGTAAAGCAAACGCGACAAGGTCGATTTTCCCGCGCCCGAACTGCCTACTACCGCCACCGTATGGCCCGCAGGCACGGCAAAGCTCACCGAGTGCAAAATCTGCCGATTGCTTTCATAGCCGAAATCTACAGCTTCAAAGCGGATATCTGCGCGCTGGGTAATGAGCGGCACAGCGTCGTGCTGGTCTTTGATTTCCGCGTTCTGACCCAAGAGCTTGAACATTTTTTCCATGTCAGCCAGCGAGTTCTTGATTTCGCGGTACACAAAACCCAGAAAGTTAAGCGGTGCATACAACTGCAGCAAAAAGGCGTTCACCAGCACCAGATCGCCCAAGGTCATTTTGCCGTCGACGACTTCTTGCGCGGCCAGTCCAACCAGCGCCGTGACGCCCAGTGCAATAATCCCTGCCTGCCCGGCATTCAGGAATGACAACGACACCTGATTTTTGACCGAGGCTTCTTCCCATTTCACCAGACTTTTGTCATAGCGCTCAGATTCCCAGCGCTCATTACCAAAGTATTTAACCGTCTCGTAGTTAAGCAAGCTGTCCACGGCGCGGGTACTGGCTTCGGAATCCATATTGTTCATGGTGCGGCGAAACACCATGCGCCATTCGGTAATGCCCAGCGTAAAGCTGATGTAGATAACAATCGTGCCAAAGGTAATGGCGGCGAAATACCAGTCGTATTTCTTCAGCAAAATACCGGCGACCAGAACGATTTCCACCAGCGTTGGCAGGATATTGAACAGCGTAAAATTAAGTAGAAACGCAATGCCTTTAGAGCCACGATCAATATCCCGACTCATGCCGCCGGTTTGCCGCTCCAGATGAAAGCGCAAAGACAAAGCGTGTAAATGATCAAACACTTGCAGCGCTACGCGACGAATTGCGCCTTGCGTCACTTTGGCAAACACGGCGTCGCGCATTTCCCCAAATACCGACGCACACAGTCGCAGCAAGCCATACGCGGCAACCAGTGCCAGCGGCAATACCACCACACCTTTGTTGCCATCCAGATGATCGACAATGCCTTTGAGCACCAATGGCACGCCAACGTTGGCGACCTTGGCCGCAATCAGCAGCACCATGGCCAGGATTACGCGGTTTTTGTACTGCCACAGATAAGGCAGCAAGGTGCGCAGCGTTTGCAGGTCGTTGCGGCGGGCGGGCGTTGAGTCGGAGGGATTCATGAGTTGGGCACTTGTCTGGACTTGCCAATAATGAGGCCGCGAATGCAAATAACAAGCAACCGCAGCAAACATTGGATTGTAGGCGCTTTGCGCTTTACCTATGTCGTTCCCATGCAATCCGGTTGATGGACGAATGGCATGGTCAAATAAAAACGACCCGCGATTTGCCGGGTCGTTTTTATTGCAAAGGATGCGCAAGAGCCGGAATTAGAAGTCTACGCTGGCGCTCACGGAGAACGTGCGTGGCATCCCGACCGTCAAGTAGCCATAACCAGGGTAACCGCCAACCGAAGACCAGTAGTCGCGGTTAAACACGTTATCGACTCGGGCGCGCAGCGTGACCGGACGGTTATTGATATCCATCAGGTAGCGTACACCCAAGTCCAGCCGTGTCCAGCTTGGCACTTCCAGCGTGTTCAGATCATCGGCATAGCTGGACCCGGTGTAAACCACGCGGGCATTCAGGGCCAGACCTTCCAGTTGCTGGACTTCCCATTCCATGCCCAGGTTGCCCTGAAAGCGCGGCACACCGATCACGCGGTTGCCATTGGTCAAATCAGAGCCCGTGTTCTTCTGTGTGGCGTTCAGCCAGGTTACGCCGCCCAATACGCGCAGGCCGGGTGCGGCCAGACCAAAGAAATTCAGCTCCGCCCCACGATGCTGGTCTTCGCCGGAATCAGAGAAATGATTGTCTGAATCCACAACGCCGCGTGGTTTGTCGGTACTAAACAGCGCCAGACCGGCGCCCAGACGGCCGCCGTCATACTTTACGCCCACTTCTTTTTGCCTGGAAACATATGGGGCCAGCATTTCGCCAGGGTTGGTTACGTTGGCTGGCGCGGTATCGCCCTGCGCCAGGCCTTCAATGTAATTGGCGTAAACCGAAACCTGTTTCACCGGCTTGTAGACAATGCCGACCGCCGGACTGGTACGACCCTTGGTGTAGGCCGCGCTCGCGATGCCGGTATCGTAGGCGTAGTTGGTAATGTCAAAGTGCTGGTAGCGAGCACCCACCGTCAGCAGCAGCGACTTGTCGAACATCGACAGCGTATCGCCCACCGCCACGCTGGTCAGGCGGATAACGCCATTCAAAGCCGGGCTATCCAGGTCATTGCCAGTAAACGCTGTTGCGGAAATCGCCGGTTGCGCGTAGGACGTCGGGTGATACAGGTTGGTATCAAACGTGTTGAAGAAGTCCATCGCATAAGCATTGCTCTTCTTCAGTTCGAAGAAGTCGCCCGCCAAGACCCACTCGTGACCAACCGGGCCGGTTTGCAGCTTGCCGCGTACGCCGACTTCGCCGGTATCCACCTTGTCGTCACGCGTATTGTCAAAGCGATAGAAATTGCCATCGCCGTTGTCACTGGTTACCGTTAGGTTGGCCAGCGAGTTGGATTCATGACTGCGACGCAAGCCGTAGGCCGCCCAACCTGTGATGTCCTGGGTGAAGTCATATTCAGCGCGCAGCGTGCCAAACACATCGCGTTCGTTGGAATACGACCATGGTTGCGCAAAGTTTTTGCTGGCATCGGGTGCATCTGGAACGCGTGTTACGCCTGCGCCGAGCGTGACTTCCGGGCGCGTTGCATTGAGGCGGTTGTCTTGCGCGCCAATATCGGCCGAGACGCGGGCGTTTTCGCCGCGCCAGTCCAGTCCCACCGAACCCACGCTGGTTTGGGATTTTTCATCATCCACACCGGTGCCGCCATCGCGATAACCCGCATTCAGACGCAGGCCAAAACTCTTGTCCGGACCAAACCGGCGCGATACGTCGGCAGATGCGTTGCCACTGCCACCGCTATCCACACCGACGGTGACGCGGTTCAGGTCTTCGTTGGTGGCGCGCTTGGGCACAAGATTGATCGAACCACCGATACCGCCGCCGTTAGGCGCCGCGCCCATCAAGAAGCCAGTCGCGCCCTGCAGCACTTCAACGCGCTCGAACAGTTCGGTGGCAATGTACTGGCGTGGCAGCAAGCTATACAAGCCGTTGTAGGCAACATCGTCCGAGCTCAGCACAAAGCCGCGAATGAAGTACGACTCCTGAAAATTGCCGAACCCCTTGGCTACACGCACGCCGGAATCATTCTGCAATACGTCACCCACGCCATGGGCTTGCTGATCCTGGATCAAATCGTTGGTGTAGCTGGTGATGCTGAACGGGGTATCCATATTGTTTTTGGTGCCCAAAATGCCGGCGCGACCGCCCTTCGCCACCTGGCCGCCCGCATAGGCTGGCTGCAGACCGTCTTTGGATGCATCGGCACTCGCAGTAACAGTTACGGTGCCCAGATCGGTAATTTGCGAATTTGCGGCGGATGGTGTGGAGGCGGCAACGGGAGCGGGCTCGGCGGCATAGGCCTGCGGCAAGGAGCAAGCCATGGCGATTGCCAGGGCCATCGGGGTCATTTTTTTCATTTGAATTCCGGGCAGATAAAAATCTGCCACCGCGTCAACCTGCGGTGGCAAGCACTAAAGCGTTTTCTTATTAGTAATAAGAATTATACTCATTAACATGTAGAAAAAGTTGCTTTAACGTAAGATTCATCAAGAACGCCGGAAAACTGTGGCTAAACCCGGGAATTTCTTACTGAAATTCGCCTGATTTGCCGGAACATTCAGAAAATTCACCACCATCCGTTATTGATTCGTAAGTATTTACACCACAACACAAGACCAAAAAGTCAGTCAGCGCCATTTGGGATGGTTAACAAAAAGGCCCGCACCCGGATTTGTTGTCTGGGTGCGGGCCTTTTCAGGTCGCCATATCGGCGAATGGACATGCCGGGCTAATTGACGCTTGCAGGCGCCTGTATGGTGCTTTGAGTGTCGTCCACCTGGGGCTGTGTGGTGGATTGATCCTGGCGGATGATCACGTCATCGCTGTTGTCTTTGTTGTACGGTGTCATCGCCGACTGACTGGTATCCCAAGTGTTCAGCCGTGGGGCATTATTATAAAGCCCGTTGCGATACCCGCGTTCACCCGTGGCACCTGCAGATGCCAGTGCCGAACCGGCAACAAGCGTAGTGGCAACAGTACAAAGTGTGATGAGTGCCTTTTTCATGACAGTCTCCTGTAGTGGTTAAGCATGAATATGGCCCTGAAGGTCATGCCTTCACTCTACCAAAGACTGATTTGCGCCTATGTCGGTCAGGCAGGCGGATTGGCGTCAGTCAGGCGCTACCGGGCTGTCGGCCTTCGCTGAGGGCGGCTTCCCACAAAAAAACCCGCCAGCAGGCGGGTTTTTGATGTTACAGGGCACGTAGGCCGCCATCTGTTAAAGACGTAGTTCGCGCCGCAAAAACTGGTGAAAGTGCTGCATGCCGTCTTCCATCGGCGACTGGTACGGCCCTACTTCATTGCGGCCAGCCGCGTGTAGCGCCTCGCGACCCAATTCCATGCGTCGGATGATTTCGCCATCTTCTACCGCGGTTTCCATATAAGCCGCTTGTTCGGCAGCGATGAATTCCGGCTCGAAATAAGCGATGTCTTCCGGGTAATAGAATTCGACCACGTTTTTGTAACTGCGCGGCCCGGTCGGAATCAGTGTGGAAATCACCAGCGTATGCGGATACCACTCCACCATAACGTTGGGATAGTAAGTCAGCCAGATCGCGCCATAAGGCGGCTGCTCGCCGCGATTGTACTCAAGCACCTGCTTGTGCCAATGCTCATAGGTCTTTGAGCCGGGCTTGGAGAGCGCGTTGTGTACACCCACCGTCTGCACCGAATACCAGTCGGCGAACTCCCACTTCAGATCGTCGCAAGTCACAAACTTGCCCAAGCCTGGGTGGAATGGCTCGACGTGATAGTCCTCCAGATAAACCTCAATAAAGGTTTTCCAGTTGCCTTCGTATTCATCCACGCTAACGCTATGAAAGACGTAGTTGGAGAAATCGAGATCTTTGGCTACGCCGAGATTTTTGAGGTCACCTTCGATGTCGCGACCATTTTTCTCAAACAACAACCCGTTCCAGTTCTGCAGTTGGGTTTCTGGCAGATGCAGGCACGGGTTGTCGTCAAAATGCGGTGCACCGAGCAAATGACCGTCATTGTTGTACGTCCAGCGATGCAATGGGCAAACGGTGTGTGAGCCATTGCCGCGCCCTTCCAGCATCAAAGCCTGGCGATGCCGGCAGACGTTGGAAAGCGCTTTGACGCCAGAGGCGGAACGTTTCAGGTAGCGAGCGCCGTTGGTGGCTTCAAGGACGTGGTAATCACCGACCTCTGGCACCATCAGTTCATGACCAATATATTTGGGGCCATGCTCGAACAGGAGTTCAAGTTCACGCTGATACAGGGCTTCGTCGAAGTATGCCGAAATCGGCAACTGGGTGGACATGTCCAGCTGCATGGACGCAGCCGTAGCCAGAATATTCATAGTATCCCACACCCCCTGGGCTAGAAGGTCTAAGACGTCTTGCCACTTTGCTGACGCAAAGTGCGCAGCGGATGGGTGGGCAAGCCATCAAGCATTAATCAAATTCGGAGCGCAAAACCCCGAGCCACGAGAGGCCGAATTCTGCCCGCAACGGGGGCTTTACGCAAGTGTCATGGGATTGGAAAGCTTCTAAAAATCAGGAATTTGATAACAGAAGTGAGTCTGCGCGCCTGCGAAAACAGGGGTTGGCGTGGCCGTTTTCAGTCTTCAGAGTGCGGGCTGACTGCAGGTCGGTTGGCGCAATTTCCAGTCAGAAAAGCAATGCCTGACGCCGCACTGTACAATGCTCTATTGAGTTGCACATTGCGCGCCCGGTTTTCCAGGGCAAAACAGTCCGCAGCACCCTATTCTTTGGTCGTGATCAGAACGGATATATCTATTTGTTTTGTCACGGCCTTTCCCGGCAACGCCGCGCAATGCCTTGCCGGGCAAGAACGACACAGGAACACACCATGATCAATAACGACGTAATGCGCAGCGTGCGCTACATGCTGGATCTGAGCGACAAGCGCATTGTCGACATCCTCAAGCTGGCCGACTTTGAGGCACAAAAAGAAGACGTGGCCGCATGGCTGAAGAAAGATGAAGAAGAAGGCTACGCGGAGTGCGACGACAAAACCATGGCGCACTTTCTGAATGGTCTGGTGATTTTCAAGCGTGGTAAAGACGACACCCGCGCGCCGCAGCCTACCGTCTGGCCAGTCACCAACAACACAGTTCTGAAAAAACTGCGTGTGGCTTTTGAACTGAAAGAAGACGACATGCACACCATTCTGGCGGCATCGGGATTCGAGGTATCCAAGCCAGAATTGAGCGCACTGTTTCGCAAAGAGGGTCAGAAAAACTACCGCGCCTGTGGCGATCAGTTGCTGCGCAACTTCCTCAAGGGTTTGACGCTGCGGGTGCGTGGTCCGAATTAAGTCGGGCCGCAGGCCATATGACTGTGTGCCAACTTGATGGTTGTGTTGGCACCAGCAAAAAAATAGCCCGCACATTGATGCGGGCTATTTTTTGCATGCATTCAGTGAATGGCTGTCAGTCTTCCTGCTCGCGCATATTGCGACCCAGCGGACTGGGCTGATTGCGGGCCTTGGCCAGTTCAATCTGCTTTTGCCGCTCACGCGCACCGGCGCGGGTTTTCTCGCTGAGACTGTTCCAGCAATGCGGGCAGCTAATGCCGGGCACATAATGTGGCGATTTGCGTTCTTCTACCGACACCGGCTCGCGGCAGGCGTGGCACAACTCAAAATCGCCTTCGCTCAAATCGTGGCGCACGGTGACGCGGTTATCAAACACAAAACAGTCGCCCTTCCAGCGGGATTCTTCCTGCGGCACGGTTTCCAGGTATTTCAGAATCCCGCCTTTCAGGTGGAAGACCTCTTCAAAACCTTCACCCAACATATAACTGGATGCTTTCTCGCAACGAATGCCGCCGGTGCAGAACATGGCGACTTTCTTGTGTTTGGCCGGGTCGAAATGTTCTTTGATGTACTCGGGAAACTCGCTGAAGCTGGTGGTTTGCGGGTCAACGGCGCGCTCGAAAGTACCAATCGCCACTTCATAATCGTTGCGGGTATCGATCACTAGTACTTCCGGATCGGCAATCAGCGCATTCCAGTCTTGCGGCTCAACGTAAGTGCCAACTTTTTTGTTGGGGTCCACGCCGGGCACGCCCAAGGTGACGATCTCTTTTTTGAGTTTGACCTTGGTGCGATAGAAAGGCTGCTCGTCGCAATACGATTCTTTGTGATCGATATCGAGCATGCGCGGATCGTTCTTGAGCCAGGTCAGCAAGCCATCAATCGCCTCACGCGTGCCAGACACGGTGCCATTGATGCCCTCTTGGGCCAGCAGCAGCGTGCCCTTCACGCCCAGGTCTTTCATGCATTGCTGCAGCGGCTCACGCAGTTCAACGTAATCAGTCAGCGTGACGAACTTGTATAGCGCAGCCACCACGATGGGATGCGCGGTATTTTGAGTCATTCAGAAAATCTCCAGGTGGTCGTCCACGTAAAGGACGGACCCGATAAAAAGGCCGGCCAGCGCCGGAAGCCGGAATGTACCCGCGTCGCAAAATTGATTCAACCGACTTTCACGTAAAGCAAACATGAAATGCGATGCGCGGCTAATGGCAAATACGATTCGTCTATTCACCGCATTTACCTTGGTATCCCGTGAAAACTCCCCGACGATGCGTTTCTCGCAACGCAGGGAGTATTTCAATCATGAAAAAACATATTTCGTTGTCCGCCTTGGTTCTGTCTGCCGCCTTCACCATTCAAGCTGCTCCCGCTTTCAGTGCCGACGCTGCTTCTACCGTAATCGGCTCTGGTGCCATGTCGGTCGCTTATGCGCCTGTGCTATCTGTAACCGGACATCCATTTGAAGCTTCAGCAGCTGCGGGCGGAGGCAGTGCCATGATCGTTGCCGGTCTGGTTATCGGCACGGGCGACGTGATTGAAGTATCGGTGCAGAAAGTTGCCGATGGCAGCAAAGCAACCGTGGCTGTCTCTGCCGACGTCGTCAAAAAACTGGGGGTTGCGGTTGGCCAGACCGTGACCGCAGTTTCTGAGGCTACCGGTTATTCCTTGATCTATTCCGGTCAGATTCTGGCTTTTGTACCCAACGCCGCCGGCCAATCCTTGCTGGAACACAGCCGCGTTAGCGATGCGAGCGCCCCCGCTGCCGCGGCAGGTCACTAAAGATGGCGAATCGCAAATTCCCCCGCATTTGCGCACTGATTTGTGCAATGGTGCTTGGTATATCCAGTACGGCGTGGGCGGGTCAGACCTGCAGCGACGCACCCATTGACGGCACCGTTGTCCGCAACGCCCTGGAAGCGGGCTTGCAGGCCTCCCGGGCTCTTGATGAGCTGCAACCCAAAGTGGCCTTGATTGCACGCATTGGCTCGGACCTTTCCGAGTACGGCCTGCGTTATTCGCACCTCGGGTTCATCTCACGTGAAGCACCGGGACAGCCTTGGCGCATGACCCATTTGCTCAATGAGTGTGGCTCGGCCACGTCAGAGTTGTGGCATGAAGGTTTGGGTAATTTCTTCATGGATGACATGTTCTCGTTTGATTCCTTGATCATGATCCCTGATGCAAAAACCCAGGAGGTACTGTGGGGCTTGTTGCACAATCCCGTTGCGCTGGAGCAGATGCATTCGACCAGCTATAGCGTTGTAGCCTACCCGTTTTCAACGCTGCACCAGAATTCAAACCAATGGGTGCTGGAGGTGCTGGCTGAGGCACAAGGCGGCAAGGTCATCAATGGCCGTGAGCGTGCTCAAGCCTGGCTCAAGGCTAATGGGTATCAGCCCAGCACGCTTAAGATCGGCATGTTCAAGCGCCTGGGTGGGCGAATGTTCAAGGCCAATGTTGCGTTTGACGGGCAACCGGGCGATCGGCGGGCTGCTGGCCTGATTGATGTGGTCACGGTGGATTCCATTCGCCAGTTCATGAAGTCGCTGGAGATCGAGCAATCCGAACGTGAGGTAATTGCCAAGGGTATTGTCGTTGTACCAGCAACAAAGGGCCGCTGACCTTCGGTATTTCGCAGGCAAAGGGAATGAAAAAAGCCGACTGGATACAGTCGGCTTTTTTGTTACTACATTGTTCGTCCAGAATCAGACGGTCGCTTTATCCGCTTGCGCCTGGTAGGTATCGATCTCATTAAAGTTGAGGTAGCGATACACTTCTTTGCTCTTGGAAGCCAGCACGCCTACATCGGTCATATATTCCTCAACTGTCGGAATACGACCCAGGCGCGAAGCAATTGCGGCCAGTTCGGCGGAGCTCAGGAACACGTTGGTGTTCTTGCCCAGACGGTTCGGGAAGTTACGGGTGGAAGTCGAAACCACGGTCGCGCCTTCACGTACTTGCGCCTGGTTACCCATGCACAGCGAGCAGCCTGGCATTTCGGTACGAGCGCCAGCAGTGCCAAAGGTGCCGTAGTAGCCTTCTTCGGTCAGTTGCTGTGCATCCATCTTGGTCGGCGGTGCAATCCACAGTTTGACCGGGATATCGCGCTTGCCTTCCAGTAATTTGCCTGCGGCACGGAAGTGGCCGATGTTGGTCATGCAAGAGCCGATGAATACTTCGTCGATCTTGGTGCCAGCAACTTCGGACAACACTTTCACATCATCCGGATCGTTCGGGCAAGCCAGGATCGGCTCTTTCACGTCGGCCAGATCAATCTCGATTACGGCGGCGTATTCTGCGTCGGCATCCGGCTCGATCAGGTTCGGGTTGGCCAGCCAAGCTTCCATGGCCTTCACGCGACGAGCGATGGTCTTGGCATCGCCGTAACCGTTGGTGATCATGGACTTCAACAGCACGATGTTCGAATTGAGATATTCGATGATCGGGGCTTTATCCAGACGCACCGAACAACCGGCGGCCGAACGCTCGGCCGAAGCATCAGTCAGTTCAAATGCTTGCTCAACCTTCAGGTTAGGCAGGCCTTCGATTTCCAGAATGCGACCGGAGAAGATGTTCTTCTTGCCAGCCTTCGCGACGGTCAGCAAACCTGCCTTGATGGCGTACAGCGGAATGGCGTTGACCAGATCACGCAGGGTGATGCCAGGCTGCAGTTCGCCCTTGAAGCGCACCAGTACGGATTCCGGCATGTCCAGCGGCATTACGCCGGTGGCAGCACCGAACGCGACCAAGCCAGAGCCAGCCGGGAACGAAATACCGATCGGGAAACGGGTGTGGCTGTCGCCGCCGGTACCAACGGTATCGGGCAGCAGCATACGGTTCAGCCAGGAGTGGATCACGCCATCGCCAGGTTGCAGCGACACGCCGCCACGGTTGCGGATAAATTCTGGCAGTTCGTGGTGGGTTTTGACGTCCACTGGCTTCGGATAGGCCGCAGTGTGGCAGAACGATTGCATGACCAGATCAGCCGAGAAACCCAGGCAAGCCAGGTCTTTCAGTTCGTCGCGAGTCATCGGGCCGGTGGTATCTTGCGAGCCAACCGAAGTCATGCGTGGTTCGCAGTAGGTGCCCGGACGCACGCCCTGACCTTCCGGCAGGCCAACTGCGCGGCCAACCATTTTCTGTGCCTGGGTGAAACCCTTGGTCGAAACGACTGGAGCGGTCGGCAGGCGGAACAGTGTGGATGCGGGCAAGCCCAGCGACTCACGCGCCTTGGCAGTCAGGCCACGGCCAATAATCAGGTTGATACGGCCACCGGCACGCACTTCATCAAACAGCACATCAGACTTGAGAGCGAACTCGGTCACGACTTCGCCGTTCTTCAATACTTTGCCTTCGTACGGGCGCAATTCAATCACGTCGCCCATGTTCAGACTGGATACGTCCACTTCAATTGGCAGCGCGCCGGAGTCTTCTTGCGTGTTGAAGAAGATCGGAGCGATCTTGCCGCCGAGGCAGTAGCCGCCAAAACGCTTGTTCGGCACGAACGGGATGTCATCGCCAGTCCACCACAGCACGGAGTTGGTTGCGGACTTGCGGCTGGAGCCGGTGCCGACCACATCGCCAACGTAGGCAATCAGATTGCCTTTTTTGGCCAGATCCTGAATGAACTGGATTGGGCCGCGTTTGCCGTCTTCTTCCGGCGTAATGCCAGGACGGGCGTTTTTGAGCATGGCCAGGGCGTGCAACGGAATATCCGGGCGCGACCAGGCATCCGGCGCGGGCGACAGATCATCGGTATTGGTTTCGCCGGTGACCTTGAATACGGTCAGCGTTACCGATTGCGGTACTTCCGGACGGCTGGTGAACCATTCAGCATCGGCCCAGCTCTGGATCACTTCTTTGGCGTTGGCATTGCCCGCGTCAGACAACTCTTTGACGTCGTGGAAGTAATCAAACATCAACAGGGTTTTCTTCAGGCCGGCAGCGGCCACGGCGCCGACTTCGGCATCGCCCAGCAGATCAATCATCGGCTTGATATTGAAGCCACCCAGCATGGTGCCCAGCAACTCAACCGCTTTGGCGCGGGAGATCAGCGTACAGGTATCTTTGCCTTGCGCAACGGCAGCGAGGAACGCCGCTTTGACCTTGGCGGCATCGTCCACGCCAGGCGGTACGCGATGGGTGATCAGATCAAGCAGGAATGCCTCTTCGCCGGCGGGCGGGTTTTGCAGCAATGCGACCAGATCAGCAGTTTGCTGGGCGGTCAGAGGCAGCGGAGGAATGCCGAGAGCGGCGCGTTCTGCGACGTGCTGGCGATAGGCTTCAAGCATGAGAATTGTCCTGTATGGAAGCTGTAAAACAAAACCGACCTGATTGATCGTTCCTGACGGGGTAAAACGGGCCTGTGGCAGCACTTGCCGACCACAACGACCTGCCTTTCTGTAGCGCAGAATACGCGGATTACACAGCGTCTTCAAACGAGTAATTGCTACAGTAGCTGTGAGGTATACTCACAGGATGAGCCAGTCACTTCCACCACTGAACGCATTGCGCGCATTCGAGTCTGCCGCTCGTCTGGAGAGCTTTTCTGCCGCCGCACACGAACTTTTCGTGACGCATGGCGCTGTGAGTAAGCAGATCAAGCAGTTAGAAGAATGGCTTAACGTCAAACTGTTTGAACGCGCCGGTGGTCGGGTCAAGCTGACCGACGCCGGCTGGCGCTATCTGGTGCAGGTGCAAGACGGGCTGGACTTGATCTCGAGCGCCACGGCGCAACTACTGCAGCCAGATCGTCAGCGTCGCCTGGTGATCAACTCCACACCCACTTTGGCGTTGCATTGGCTACTGCCGCGACTGGCCGGTTTTCGTACGCAGCACCCGGATATTGATCTGCGCATCATGACGTCCGACCGCGACATCAGCCGGATTGATACGCCGTTTGATCTCGCCATTCGCCGTGGCCCGGGCGACTGGCCCGGCCATGTTGCCAAGCCTTTTCTGGAAGAGCGCGAAGTTTTGTTGTGCAGCCCGGAGCTACTACAACGTATTGCACTGGATAAACCGGCCGACCTGGCTCGGCACACGCTGCTGTATGCCGATACTCGCCCTACGGCGTGGCAGCGCTGGCTGACCCTGGCTGGCGTGCCCGACCTAAAACCAGCCGCCACACTGCAGTTTGACCACTTCCACTTCACCTTGCAGGCAGCCATGGACGGGCTTGGCGTCACGCTCGGGCCGCTGCCAATGATGCAAGGTGAACTGGATCGCGGCGGTCTGGTCATCGCCCTGCCCGCGCCTGTGGTTCCCGTGCGTGACTACTACTGGGTGGTGCCGCGATTATTAATGGATGATCCGGCGATTGGGGCATTTTGCCAGTGGCTGGAAAGCGCAGGCTGAACCAGCCCGAACCCGGTAACCGCCACAAATCATAAGGAAAAATGCGATGGGTAAAGTTAGTCGGGCTTTGCTCCTGCAGGCCATCAAAGCCATCGTTCTGGTTGGCGGGTTATGCCAGAGCTCTGTCGCCCATGCCGATTATCCCGAGCAAGTGATTGACGTAAAAACCCGCCCCGACGTGACCCAGCGCTTCTTGTATATCGAACCGCCATCACCCAAGGCCGTGGTTGTGCTCTATGCCGGAGGTAATGGCGGTCTGCGCATAGACACCAGCGGACACCTTGGCTCAGGCAACAATAATTTTCTGGTGCGTACTCGCCAGCAATTTGCGAGCTCGGGATTTGCAGTAGCCGTGATTGACGCCCCGAGTGACCGACAAGACCCGCCTTATCTGAACGGTTTCCGGCAAAGCGCCGAGCACGCCACTGACAGCGCGGCGGTGATTGCATGGATACACGAACACACCAAGACCCCGGTCTGGCTGATCGGCACCAGCAGAGGCACGCAATCGGTCGCCGCCGCGGCCATTCGCCTCGCTGGCAGTGGCGGGCCGGACGGCATCGTGCTCACCTCAACCATTCTGACCGATGACCGCAGCACGCCGGTTCCGGCCATGGACCTGACCAGTCTGCGCATTCCGGTGCTGGTTGTGCATCACCAGCAAGACGGCTGCATGCATTGCCCGGCCAGCGCTTTGCCCGGCTTCATGGACAAGCTCGTGAACACGCCGCGCAAAATGTTGATTATGGAAACCGGCGGTCAGGATAAGGGCGATGCCTGTGAGGCGCTGGCGCACCACGGCTTCAATGGCATTGAAGCCAAAGTTGTGCAGGATATTGCAGACTGGATCAGTCCTCACTAGCTCGACAAGTGATGACGGCGCTCTGCCGCAAAACTCAATCCAGCTCTTGCGCCATCACTTCCATGATTTGCTCGCGCAGCCAACGCAGACCTGGGTCTGCCTGATTTCGCGGGTGCCAGCCCATCTCCATCGAAAACCGGGGCACTTCGCAGGGCGGCGCCAATATAGCCACGCGCCCCTGCCAGGTCGCTGCCATATGTGCAGGCACAGTGGCGATCAAATCACTCGCGGCCACCAATGACGGAACCAACAAAAAGCTGGGCACCGACACCAGCACCGTGCGCGAGCGCCCTAGCGCCGCGAGCGTCTCGTCGACAATGCCGTAGAAGCCACCGCCCACCGGCGATGTCAGCAAGTGAAACATACTGCAGAACCGATCCAGGTCAAGTGGTTCACGCGCAGCCGGGTGATCCAGGCGCAATACGCAGACATAGTTTTCCCGGTACAGCTCGCGGGTTTTGAGTTGTTCCGGCATGGATGGATGCGAGGCGATAACCAGATCGATTTCACCGGTACTCGTCAATTCCGGCAAAGCCGCCAGCGGCGGCTGCAACAAAGACAACTGACAGCCCGGCGCTCGCTCGCGCAAACGGCGCAACAAACCCGGCACCACTACTGAGTGCATGGCATCCGACGCGCTGATCCGCCAGGTGCGCTGGGCGCTGAGCGGATCAAACCCCTGCTGTTCCGCCACCAGCGCCAGCAACTGCGCCAGATAGTCACGCAACGGTTCTTGCAGCGCCTGCGCTCGTGGCGTTGGTAGCATGCCGCGCGCGCCACCCGGAATCAGCAGCGGATCATCAAACAAGGCACGCAACTGCTTGAGCTGGCTGGACACCGCTGGCTGCGACAGATTCAGCCGCGCCGCAGCGCGGGTTACGTTGCGCTCGGCCAGTAGTACGTCCAGCGACTTCAGTAGATTCAAATCAAGTCGGTTCAGATTCATGACTATTCAACGGTTAAATACCTTGAATAAGGATAATCCATTTCACGAATAACTCAGCAAAACTTAAGCTGGCTTCACGTTTTCAACAACCCGAATCGTGGAGCACATCATGAAAAACCTGCAGCAACAACGCGTTCTGATTATTGGCGGCAACACCGGCATGGGTCTGGCCACTGCGCAACGGCTGGCTCTGGCTGGCGCAGAAGTCATCATTGCCGGGCGCTCGCAAGCCAAGCTTGATGCGGCACTGGCCACCATCAAAGGCATCGCCAGTGCCTATACCGTGGACTTTTCCAGCGAAGAATCGCTGCAAAACCTGTTTGCCCGAGTGGGTCATATCGATCACCTGGTGGTAACGGCCTCCAGCAGCGCCGCTTGGGGTTCGATCCGCGATATCGATGGCGCCGCATTGCTGAAGGCATTTGAGCAAAAGGCCGTCGGTTACTGGCGCTCGATTCGCGCCGCCCTGCCTATGCTACGCAAAGATGGCTCCATCACCCTGCTAAGCGGCGCCGCATCGCGCACGGCCATTGCCAATACGGCTGGGCTAGCGGCGGTTAATGGCGCAATCACCCAGATGGCGCAAACGCTGTCGCATGAGCTGGCACCGCTACGCGTCAACGTCATTTCGCCGGGGCTGATCGACACCCCGGCCTACGACGATTTACCCGCCGATGCCAAAGCCGGGTTGTTTGCCGATATTGCAAAAAACCTCCTGGTTGGGCGTACGGGTCATTCGGATGAAGTGGTCGACGCCATTGAATTTGTGATCAGCAACGGCTTTACCACCAATGCGCTGATTGACGTTGATGGCGGTGCGCGCTGAACCGGCGCTCGCCAACAGGAGAACCCATCATGAAAGTATTACTGGTCTACGCCCACCCTGAACCCAATAGCTTTAACGGCGCCCTACGCGACATAACGGTACAGGCGCTGCTCGCCGCCGGACATGAAGTACGGGTAAGCGACCTTTACGCCATGCAGTTCGATCCGGTTTCTGATCGCCGCAACTTCAAGACCGTGAAGAACCCGGCGTTCCTGAAGCCGCAAGCCGAAGAAGTTTATGCCACCGAACAGGACGGCTTCGCTCCCGAGCTGGAGGCAGAAATCCAGAAGATATTGTGGTGCGATCTGATGATCTGGCAGTTCCCATTATGGTGGTTTGGCTTGCCCGCCATCCTCAAGGGCTGGGTGGATCGGGTTTTTGCCATGGGTCGCGTTTATGGTTATGGCCATGTTTATGAAACCGGCCTGCTGCGCGGCAAGCGGGCGTTGCTGTCGCTCACCACGGGCGGGCCGCAGGACAACTACATCGCCGGGGGTTTGAATGGCGATATGAACGGCATCCTGCGCCCCATTCATCGCGGCATGCTGCAGTTCACCGGCATGGAAGTGCTACGCCCGGAAATCCACCACAGCGCAGCACGCGTCGATGAAGACCAGCGCCGTCGCTGGCTGGATGAATGGGCCGCTCGCCTGGCCGGCATCCACAACGAAACTGCCATCGACCCCGGACAATACTGAACGACGGCGTACTTCACATGCAAGCAGACGGGCTGACCAATAATGGCGGCTCGTTACCCAATCCGCCCTTGGGTTTTTGGCGAGCATCGGCAAAGATGATGAGTAGCCATTGCAACCTGGCGCGAACCAGCATCCGCCAATGCGGTCGCACCCATACCCGCGCCAGCGCCTGCCGCCACCCCAAGGAGTTCATGATGTCGCACGACCTTTATCATTCACTCAAAACACTCAAAACGGCGGATGGCCGCCAGTTGCAGTACTACAGCCTGCCCGCTCTGGAAAGCGCCGGCATTGGCCGCATTAGTCGTTTGCCGGTATCGATCCGCATTGTGCTGGAATCGGTCCTGCGCAATTGCGACGGCAAAAAAGTGACCGATGCGCACATCAAGCAACTGGCCAATTGGGGCGCCAATGCGTCGCGCACAGATGAGATTCCGTTTGTGGTGGCGCGGGTGGTACTGCAGGATTTTACCGGTGTGCCGCTGCTGGCCGATCTGGCCGCCATGCGTAATGTCGCCGACAAACTGGGCAAGAACCCGAAGGTAATCGAGCCATTGGTGCCGGTTGATCTGGTGGTCGATCACTCGGTACAGGTGGACTACTACGGCACGCCCGACGCCCTGCGCAAAAACATGGAAATGGAATTCAAGCGCAATACCGAGCGCTACCAGTTCATGAAATGGGGTATGCAGGCGTTTGACACCTTCAAGGTGGTGCCGCCCGGCGTGGGCATCGTGCATCAGGTGAATCTGGAATATCTGTTCCGCGGCGTACAAGTGCGTGACGGCGTGGCTTTTCCCGACACATTGGTCGGCACCGATAGCCACACCACCATGATCAACGGCGTTGGTGTGGTTGGATGGGGCGTGGGCGGTATCGAGGCCGAAGCGGGCATGCTGGGTCAACCAGTGTACTTTCTCACGCCGGATGTCATTGGCGTGGAGCTCTCCGGCAAATTGCACGAAGGCATCACGGCCACTGATCTAGTCCTCACCGTGACCGAATTGCTGCGCAAAGAAAAAGTAGTCGGCAAGTTTGTTGAATTTTTTGGCGAAGGCGCGGCCAGCCTTTCGGTGGTAGATCGCGCCACCATCGGCAATATGGCACCGGAATACGGCGCCACCATGGGCTTCTTCCCGGTTGACGAAAAGACCGTGGCTTATCTCAAGGGCACTGGCCGACAAGACGATGAAATCGCCGCGTTTGAAGCGTACTTCAAAGCGCAAGGGCTGTTTGGTGTGCCCAACGCGGGCGAGATCGACTACACCCGCGTGGTTAAACTGGATTTGTGCAGCATCGTACCCAGTCTGGCTGGGCCGAAACGTCCGCAAGACCGCATCCCCTTGCCCGATATGCGCAAGAATTTTGAGGCGTTGTTCGTTGCGCCCGCAGCCGAAAATGGCTTCGCCAAAACTGCGGCAGACCTTGCGCGTCGGGTTGTAGTGAGCTTCGTTGCCAGTAGCCCGACCACCGAGATTCTGCAGGCGGAACATGGCGCAGCGCTGAACAAGGCGGAAATGGTCGATAACCGCCCGACGCCAGACCAGGTTTCGCCCGGCCATGCCAACGCCAGCCTGGGTAACGGCGACATTCTGATTGCCGCCATTACCAGTTGCACCAATACATCCAACCCGGGCGTATTGCTTGCCGCTGGCTTGCTGGCGAAAAAGGCGGTCGAAAAAGGTTTGTCGGTGAGCCCGCATATCAAAACCAGTCTGGCGCCCGGCTCGCGTGTGGTGACTGAATATCTGACAAAAACAGGTCTGCTGGAACCGCTGGCACAACTGGGCTTTGCTTTGGCGGGCTACGGCTGCACCACCTGTATCGGCAATGCGGGCGATCTGGCACCCGAGTTCAACGAAGCCATCACCAAAAATGATCTGATTGCCGCTGCCGTACTCTCGGGCAACCGCAACTTTGAGGCGCGCATACACCCGAACATCCGCGCCAATTATCTGGCCAGTCCTCCGCTGGTGGTCGCCTTTGCCATTGCCGGTCGCGCCAATATTGACCTCACCCAGGAGCCGCTGGGTAACGACCGGCATGGCCAGCCGGTTTTTCTCAAGGACATCTGGCCCGCCAGTGAAGAAATCAGCGCCCTTCTCAAATACGCCATGGATCCGGACACCTTCCGCCGCCTGTACAGCGATCTGACCAAAGATCTGGATTTGTGGAACGCCATTCCCGCGCCAGTCGGTCAGGTCTATAGCTGGCCGGACTCCACCTACATCGCCAAGCCGCCGTTTTTTGACGATTTTTCCATGAAGCCAGGCAGCATTGGCGAGATCAAAGGCGCGAAGGCTCTGCTGATCATGGGTGATTCGGTCACTACCGATCACATTAGCCCAGCCGGTTCATTTGGCGAGAAAACGCCCGCCGGCCAGTATTTGCTGGCGCATAACGTGCAGCGACCCAACTTCAATAGCTACGGCTCGCGTCGTGGCAATCATGACGTAATGATTCGCGGCACCTTTGCCAATGTGCGGGTCAAGAATCTGATGCTGCCCGCCAAAGCCGACGGCACACGCATTGAAGGTGGATTTACCTTGCTCGACGGCCAGCAAACCACCGTCTACGACGCGGCGCAGGTGTATATCCAGCGCGGCATTCCCACCATTGTTTTTGCGGGCGAAGAATATGGCACTGGCTCCAGTCGGGATTGGGCAGCCAAGGGCACCGCATTACTCGGTGCCAAAGCTGTGGTCGCCCGCAGTTTTGAGCGGATACATCGCAGCAATCTGGTGGGCATGGGCGTGTTGCCGCTGCAGTTCAAAGGTAGCGACAGCGCAGTCAGCCTGGGACTAAAGGGAGATGAAACATTTGATGTGCTGGGCGTAGATGAAAATCTGAAACCGCAACAGGATTTAACGCTGGTGATTACTCGCACTGACGGCAGCAAGCAGAACGTAACAGTGCTGTGCCGGATCGACACGCCAATTGAGGTGGACTACTTCAAGCATGGCGGCATCTTGCCGTTTGTATTGCGCGGACTACTGCAGTAGCGGGTTCGGATTGCATATCCAGGGGAGAGAAATATCTGCAGCCCGGATGAAGCCCGCGGGGCGGGAATCCGGGATGCCGTGTTGGCTGGTTCAAATACAAGCGGCGTATTGATATGTTGCGATCCCGGACCCCCGCTTCGCTTCATCCGGGCTACGAACTGCAATAAATATTTGCGACTAGTCACAAAATGGGTGATGTCACGAAAACATAGCGTGCAGCAGTGCGATTAAAACCCTCTCAAATAACATCAAAAACAATCCATAACAACATGAATATTATGATAAATAATAATGAAAATTCCAAAGACACACTGAAAGGAAGTTGCCTGTGCCAGGCCGTTGTTTATGAGCTAACGCAACTGGATATGCCCATCTGGATTTGCCACTGCCAAACTTGCCGCAAAGCTAATGCCGCCCGTGAAGTCGCTACGGCCGGTGTGCAACGCAGTCATTTCCGTCTGTTGTGCGGCGAAGAAAAGCTCACGGCGTTTGAATCGTCTCCGGGCAAGCGCCGTTACTTTTGCTCCGTGTGTGGATCGCATTTGTTCGCCGCAAGAGACGGGCAAACCCACGTGATTTTGCGGGTCGCCACCCTCGATACTGATCCAGGTCTGCGCCCGCTTGGGCATATCTGGACCAGTCAAGATCAACCCTGGCTGGATGGCTCTACCCAACCCTGTTTTGCCGAGCGGTCGTCTTGAGATGTCGGGTCGAGCAAGCCGCTCAGCCAGCAAGGTAAATATGCCTCTGTCCTGCCATTGATATCGCCGCTAAGGTGGATCCAACTCACACCCAGGAGCGCAACATGTTTCATCGCAAGTTGAAAGACTTTCCCGAAGGTTTCTTGTGGGGCGCTGCCTCGGCGGCTTACCAGGTAGAAGGCGCCTGGAATGTTGACGGCAAAGGTCCGTCGGTTTGGGATTCTTTTACCAAGATTCCTGGCAAGACATTTCAGGGTAGCAATGGCGATGTGGCGGTCGATCACTATCACCGCTTTGCTGAAGATGTCGCGCTCATGGCGCAAATGGGCATGAAGGCGTATCGCTTCTCGGTGAGCTGGCCACGCATTTATCCGCAAGGGCGCGGCGCGGTTAACGAGGCTGGCCTGGCCTTTTACGAACGCCTGATCGATGAGTTGATCGCTCACGGCATTGAACCCGTGCTCACGCTGTATCACTGGGATTTGCCCCAAGCCTTGCAGGACGAATACGGCGGCTGGGAAAGCCGCGAGATCATTGCGGATTTCGAACGCTATTGCGTCACCTTGTTTCAGCGCTTTGGCGGCAAGGTTAAATATTGGGTTTCTCTGAACGAGCAGAACTTCAACTTCACCAACGCTTTTCAATTGGGCACACATCCACCTGGCGTAGAAGACCGCAAGCGCTTCTTTGCCGCCAATCACCTGGCTTTTCTGGCTAATGCCACGGTCATTGCCGCATTCCGCAAGCACGTGCCCACCGGTCAGATTGGCCCGAGCTTTGCCTATTCACCCGCCTACCCGGCATCCAGCGCACCCGCTGACATCCTGGCCTTTGAAAACGCCGATGAATTCACCAATTACTGGTGGCTGGACGTCTATTGCTTTGGTCGCTATCCGCAAGCGGCGCTGCATTATTTGCAGCAAACCGGCGAAGCACCGCAGATTGAGCCGGGCGATCTGGAAATCTTCCAGCGCGGCCTGCCTGATTTTGTGGGCGTGAACTACTACTACACCACCACCTTTACCGAAAACCCGCTGGATGGCGTGGGCATGAAACGCATCAACACCACCGGCCAGAAAGGCACCACGCCATCCAGTGGCGTGCCCGGCCTGTATCGCACCGCGGCCAATCCCAATCTGGAAACATCCAACTGGGACTGGGCAATCGATCCGACTGGTTTGCGCATCGCTTTGCGCCGCATCTCCAGTCGTTACGCGTTGCCGATGATGATCACCGAAAATGGTCTGGGCGAGTTCGATACGCTACAAGCAGACGACACCATTCACGATGCCTATCGCATTGCTTATCTGAAAGGTCACCTTGAAGCCTGCCAGCAAGCGATTAGCGACGGCGTGCAGCTGCTGGGGTATTGCGCCTGGTCGTTTACCGACATCTTGAGCTGGCTGAACGGTTATCAAAAACGCTATGGCTTTGTGTATGTCGATCGCGATGAAACGCACGAAAAAAATTTACGACGAATTCCGAAAGACAGTTTTTACTGGTATCGCGATGTCATTGCCAGTAATGGCAAAAAGCTTTAAGAAAAACCAATAACATCATGATTTTTATAAACAAAATTCAAACATTGTTTTGCTGAGAAATACGTTTTTGGGGTGTCCAGTGGCTCGCTTTGGCGAGCCACTTTTTATTGCTTCGCCGCCGCAGTGGCAGATGCAGTGATGTGCTGCAGACGTTGATGAATCGGCTCAAACATCGAGTTGCTGCGGCGAATCACCGGGTCTGGTGCGTTCAGTTTGATGGCGGTCCAATACACGTCAGGTACTTTGAAATGACCTAGCTCGTAATCCATGCCATCCCAGACATCTTCCCGGAAACTGTAAAACGCCCAGTGGATTTTTGCCTGATCCAGCGCGCTCAATACATCCTGCAAATACGCGGCGCAACCCGACCACATACGCATGCAGCCAAACTCACCCGCCACCATCCGTTGCGGCGGAATATTGCGTGCTTTGGCCCAGTCCAGCGGCACCTGCATCCAGCGCGCAACCTGCTGTGCATCCCAATGCAGGGTCTTGCCCGCCACCGGCACGTCGCTAGGATAGGTGTATTGCGGCTGACGTGTGAGATTGTCCGGGCTGGTGGCTTCATACGGCTCATACATGTGAAAGCTGTACAGCACGCGTGAATCGGCCAGCGCACCAGGCCAATAGCTAAACATATCGGCGGCGCCATACCAGCCTGAATCCACCATGATTGGCGTGAGCGGGTCGACCTCACGAATGGCCTTGATGACCGCGTTATAAAACGCGGGCAAATCACGCGGGCCGCCGCGTTGCTGTTGATACCAGGCTTGTTGGGCGGCAATGTCGGCATGCCCGGCCAGACCACCGTTTTGTTCGGGAACCGGTTCGTTCAGCAGGTTGTAGGCAGCCACGGCGGGATGATCTTTCAATTCGCGCGCCAGATCGCGCCAGAAAGCCGCTGCTTGTTGCGCATATTTGGGATCGTGCCAAAGCCGGTCATCCAGCTGGCCACGATTGTTTTGTCTCCAGCGAGCGCCCGGCAAAGACAGCGGCGCAATCACCACTTTCAAACCTGCAGCCTGGGCTCGATCCAGCGTGGCTTTAAGTGTGGCCAGATCAGTTGGTTGCAGGCCGCGATAATCGCCAGCATTGCCGATCAGGAAGTCATGCTGCTGGCCCTGCCATTTGTCATAAGCTAGCCGCACCCACGTGGCGCCATAGGCATGCAGTGCGTCGAAGTAGGGCTTGGTGGGCGGCAGGCGATTAAAGCTGTTGCCGCCATATTGTGGCGTTTCCCAAAAGCTCATCAGATCCGCAGCATGGGTGAACGGCGCGGCCGATAAATACACGGTAGTGGCAAGCAATAAACGGACAAATCGGCGCAGCATTGCGAATCCTTGAACGATGGCTTGTGAGCAACCGCGCTAGCTTATAGTGATCGCCCTCTTTCAGGCATGGCCAGCTCGTTCGCAGCAATCCGGGTGTGTTGTTTACAGCAACCGGGAGATCTATCCGGCAGTTTCTTTCAGTACTTCCAGAAACTTTGCCGCCGCTGGCGACAGTGACCGGTCCGGGCGGCGATATACCGAAACTTCCCGGCTTAATTGCGGGCCGGTGAGTCGCACGCAGCGCAAATTAAACGCCTGCGCCATCGGCGCGACATAAGTCGGAGCGATCACCGCACCTAAGCCAGCGCCAGCCATCCCGAGTCCGGTGCTGACAAAACCGACCGTATATGACGGAGTCAGCGTCAAAGTCGGGTCTTGCGTTTGTAGCTCGGGCAACAGCCGTGTGCTGAAATCGCTTTCCATGATGATGATTGAATGCGCAGCCAGTTGTGACCACGCCACGCTTGCGCAACTGGCCAGCGGGTGATCCGACCGGCACCACAGCGCAAACGGGCTCTGAAACAACGGCGTGCGCAAGAGATGAGCGTCATTTTTGCGATCGGGGCCGACGGCAAAATCCACCTCACCCGCCACTACCGCATCGAGCATATTCCCCAGAAGCGTATCGACCAGTTTGAGTTCCACTTTGGGGTGGTCGGCGTGATAGCGCGCCATGGCTGGCGCAACCAGGGTGCAAGCCAGCATTTGCGGCGCACAGATGCGCACGCGCCCTTTTTCCAATGTCGCCAGGTCTGACGCGCTGCGCACCGCGCTTTGCAGGTCATCAAAAATCTGCCGCGCAGCAGGCAAAAACTCCGCGCCTGGCTGCGACAGAACTACCCGGCGGGTGGTGCGATCAAACAATCTGAAGCCGATTTCAGCCTCCAGGTCTTTTACCAGCAAACTTAGCGCTGATTGCGTCAGGTTGAGTTCGCGTGCGGCCTCAGTAAAACCGCCGCCCCGCGCCACTGCCAGAAACGCCCGCAATTGCCGCAAAGTGATATTCATGAGTTTTTCTTGATAATGGATTGAAATTATTCGTTTGAATGATAGGCGCGAAAAGGTTGAAATGCGAAGCATCCACTGCTGGCCGATCAAATAAGGACAGCCGCCGCGAGCCACAAGCTTGCAGGCGCGCGCCCGGCCGGAGAACAGACCACCAAGGAGGCGTTTGCGATGTGGGACAACCCGCTGGGTACCGATGGTTTTGAGTTTGTTGAGTATTCGTCTGCCAATCCGGCCGAACTGGCCGCGCTGTTTGAGCGACTGGGTTTTGTGGCGATTGCCCGCCACCGCCGCAAAAACGTCACGTTGTATCGCCAGGGTGATATCAATTTCATTCTGAATGCCGAACCCAACAGCCAGGCCGCACAGTTCACCGCCACGCATGGCCCGAGCGCCAATGCCTTTGCCTTGCGCGTGAAAGATGCCGCGTTTGCCGTCGAAGAGCTGAAAAAGAAAGGCGCCAAACTGGTCGAATCTGGCGCGGGCCCGATGGAATTGCAGATTCCAGCCATTGAGGGCATTGGCGGCGCGTTGGTGTATCTGGTGGATCGCTACGGCCAGCAGAGTATTTATGACGTGGACTTCCGCCCTATTCCCGGCGTGGATCAGCACCCTGCGGGCGTGGGACTAAGTTATATCGATCACCTGACCCACAATGTCGAACGCGGCCACATGGATTTGTGGGCGAACTTCTACACGGATTTCTTCAATTTCCGCGAGATTCGTTACTTCGATATCAAGGGCAAATCCACAGGATTATTCTCCCGGGCCATGACTAGCCCCTGTGGCAAGATCCGCATCCCCATCAATGAATCCGCCGACGACAAAAGCCAGATTGCCGAATACCTGCGCATTCATCACGGCGAAGGCATTCAGCACATCGCGCTGGCTACCGCGGACATTTACGGTGCCGTAGAGGCCTTGCGCCGCAACGAGATCCATTTTCTGGATACGCCCGACACCTATTACGAACAACTGCCAAAGCGCCTGCCCGATCACCATCAGGACATGGCGCGCCTGCAGCGTAACCGCATTCTGGTCGATGGCGAGCCACAAGATAAAACCGGCAAAGAAGACCTGCTGCTGCAAATCTTCACGGATACGGTCATCGGTCCGCTGTTCTTTGAAATCATCCAGCGCAAAGGTAACGAGGGCTTTGGCGAAGGTAATTTCAAGGCGCTATTTGATTCCATTGAAGAAGACCAGCGCCGACGCGGCGTGCTGTAACTACTCTGTAGCCCGGATGAAACGTAGTGAGAGTCCGGGGTTGCATTGCGTGGCACGGACGTAGGGTGCGCACTGGCGCGCGCCCGTAAACGGCTTGAACGCGTTCGCACCTTCCGGGTGCAAACCCTACACGAGATCGCATCATGCATGCTGCTGGCAAGTTGATTTATCAATCCGGCTTTGGCAATGAATTCGCCTCCGAGGCGCTTCCAGGCGCGTTGCCGCAAGGGCGCAATTCGCCGCAGCATTGCCCATACGACCTCTACGCCGAACAAATTTCCGGCACCGCTTTTACCGCGCCGCGGGCCAGTAATCGACGTAGCTGGTTGTATCGGCTGCGACCCACCGCCGGGCAAGTCACCAACCAGCGACTGGAGCACCCTGGTTTTCCGGCGCAACTGGAATCCGCCCCCGCGCCTGAACCCTTGCGCTGGAGCCCGCTCGGCGTGCCGGATGCACCCACCGACTTTATTGACGGTTTGCAGCTTTACGTAGGCAACGGCGACCCCGCTTTGCATGCTGGTTTTGGCATCTATCTCTATGCGGCCAACCGCAGCATGGTTGATCGAACTTTCTGCAATGCCGATGGCGAAATGCTGATCGTGCCGCAAGCAGGACGGCTGCAACTGGTCACCGAATTGGGCATTCTGGAAGTTGAACCGCAAGAGATAGTGGTGATACCGCGTGGTGTGCGCCTCAGCGTGCAACTTCTGGATGAATCGGCACGTGGGTATGTGTGCGAGAACTTTGGCACGCCATTTCGCCTGCCTGATCTCGGAGTGATCGGCTCCAATGGGCTCGCTGCAGCACGAGACTTTCTCTACCCGCAGGCGTGGTTTGAAGATCGGGACGTTCCCACTCAGCTGGTCAGCAAATATCTGGGTCACTTGTGGGCTGGCGTGCTGGATCACTCGCCGTTTGATGTGGTGGCGTGGCATGGCAATTACGCACCGTATAAATACGACTTACGCCGCTTTAACACACTGGGATCAGTGAGTTTTGACCATCCGGATCCATCCATATTTCTGGTGCTGCAGTCGATCTCGGAAACACCGGGCGTGGACAACCTGGACTTCGTGGTTTTTCCGCCGCGCGTACTGGTCATGCAAGACACTTTTCGCCCGCCGTGGTTTCACCGCAATGTCGCCAGTGAATTCATGGGTCTCATTCATGGCGCGTATGACGCCAAAGCCGATGGCTTTTTGCCTGGCGGCGCCAGCCTGCACCCGAGCATGACTGGCCACGGACCGGATGCCGCCACGGTGGAGCGCGCATTGCAGGCCGATACGCACAAAGCAGATTATCTACAGAACACCATGGCGTTCATGTTTGAAAGCCGTTTGCCCATGCGCCCCAGCGTAGCGGCGCTGCAAAGCCCAGAACGCCAGCGCGATTACGCGGATTGCTGGTCCAGCATTGCCAAGCGTTTCAAACCACAAGCATGAACCCGCCAGACCAAACGATTGAGGCTTTGCCATGTACGTATTGAATGAAACCCATGATCCGGCACAGCGCAGTTGGGTTGCCAGCGCCAACGACGGCGCAACGGACTTTCCGATCCAGAATCTGCCGTTTGCGGTGTTCCGGCGTGCGGCGACGGCCGAAGTGCTGCGAATTGGTGTGGCGATTGGCGATCAAGTACTGGATTTATCCGCCGCGCTTGATCTGGTTTTACCTGCCGAAGAAAAAAACGCTCCAACGGCGTTACGTTCTGCCTGCCAATCGACCAATCTGAATGCGTTGATGGCGCTCGATCACACGGCGTGGTCTGCGTTGCGGCTGGTATTGTCGCGCGCACTGCGGGTTGGATCGCCCGTTGCGCAGCAACTTGCGGCAATGCTCATCCCACAACTTCAGGTTGAGTTCGCCCTGCCCGCGCGCATTGGCGATTACACCGACTTTTATACGTCGATTCATCACGCCACCAACGTCGGCAAGTTATTCCGGCCAGATCAGCCACTGATGCCCAATTACAAATGGGTGCCCATTGGCTATCACGGACGGGCATCATCGATTGGCGTTTCCGGGCAGCGCTTTGCCCGGCCAACGGGTCAGACGCTGGCGCCGGGCGCGGTCGCACCGGATTTCGGCCCGGCGAAGCGCATGGATTTTGAGCTGGAATTAGGCGTTTTTATTGGTACCGGTAACGGTTTGGGCCAACGCATTGCGCTAGATGAGGCCGAAAGTCAGGCATTTGGCCTGTGCCTGCTCAACGACTGGTCAGCGCGTGATCTGCAAGCGTGGGAATACCAGCCGTTGGGGCCGTTTCTGGCCAAGAACTTTGCCAGCACCATTTCGCCATGGGTTATCACCACCCAAGCGCTGGTGCCGTATCGCCAAGCCTGGTCGCGCCCGGTGGATGATCCGCAGCCGCTGCCTTATCTTGATTCGCCCGCTCACCGCGCTCAAGGTGCATATGATATCGCCATGGAAGCGTTGATTTGTACTCCTGCCATGCGTGATGCGGGCTCGTCACCCGAGCGGCTGGGCCTGAGCAACTTTGGCTATGCCTACTGGAGCGTGGCGCAGATGATTGCGCATCACACCGTTAATGGCTGCAATCTGCAGCCGGGCGATTTGCTGGGTACGGGCACGCAGTCCGGGCCATCATCACATGAGGCCGGATCGCTACTGGAAATGACCCAGGGCGGCAAAGCGCCAATTACTTTGGCCAATGGCGAAACGCGTACTTTTCTGCAAGACGGCGATGAAGTCATCCTGCGCGCCTGGTGCGCCAAACCCGGCACGGTTCGCATCGGCTTTGGTGAATGCAGCGGACAAATCCTGCCTGCGCTGCCTCTAGGCTGATGTGTGGTTAGTACTGATCCAGCCAGCAAGGATCAACAAGGAGAAAACCATGTCCCGAGCCACACCACAGCCCTTGGTGCTTTACAGCTACTTTCGCAGCTCGGCGGCGTATCGCGTGCGCATTGCGCTCAATTTGAAAGGGCTGGATTACCGCACAGTTCCGATCCACCTGGTCAATAACGGTGGTGAACAGCATTCCCCCGGATACCTGGCCGTAAATCCGACCGGACTGGTGCCGGCGCTGGTGGCCGACCATGTGGTGCTGACCCAGTCGCTGGCGATTATCGAATATCTGGAAGAAACCGCCCCCAAACCTACGCTACTGCCCGGCACTGCGATGGATAGAGCCAAAATCAGGGCGCTGGCACTGACTATCGGCTGTGAGATTCATCCACTCAACAATCTGCGCGTATTGCAGTATCTAACCGGGCCACTTGGGCTCAGCGAACAAGCGCGGCAGGAGTGGTATCGGCATTGGGTTGACGCGGGATTAACAGCCGTCGAAGCCATGTTGGCGGATTCATCCAATGACCTGTTTTGTCATGGCGAAACACCAACTCTGGCCGACTGCTTTTTGATCCCGCAAGTATTCAACGCCCTGCGTTTTGGTGGTTCACTGGCCAACCTGCCGCGCATTCGGGCCATTTACGAGCATTGCACAGAACTTGAAGCCTTCCGGCTGGCTGCGCCCGCAGCGCAGCCAGATGCGGCTTGAACTAGTGATATCAGACCACCAACGCTTCTTCTGCCTGCAGCACCAGCAGGTTTTGCCCTGCCGCCACTGCGGTGCCGGACTGGCATAGCACCTTCAGTATCCGGCCACTGGCTGGGGCTGTGACGCTGATCTCCATTTTCATGGATTCGACGACCACAATCACATCGCCCGCTTGCACCAGATCGCCCTCCGCCACCGGCACCTGCCAGACGTTCCCGGCCACCTGGCTGGGAACATGGCGCGCGCCTTCCGGCAGTTCTGCAGGTTCGTCGGCTGCGTCATGCGCTGCGCTTTGCTCAAGGCTGTAGACATTGGCGCCGGTCGCCTCCCAATGCGCCCGCTCTGCATCAAACGCGGCTTGCTGGACACCCTTGAATTGCGCAATGGATTCAGCGTGTTCTTGCAAAAAGCGGTTGTAGTCACCGAGCTTGAATGTGGTGTGTTCCACCTTGAGGGCAAAGCGCCCTTGCAAAAAGTCTTCGCGCATTTGCAGCAGCTCGGCCTCGCCAACCGGATAAAACCGGATCTGGTCGAAAAAGCGCAGTAACCACGGTTTGCCCGCGACAAAATCCTGCGTGGTTTTGTGGCGATTCCACATCTGGATGGTGCGGCCAACAAACTGGTAGCCGCCCGGACCTTCCATGCCGTAAACGCACATATAGGCACCGCCGATGCCGACGGCGTTTTCCGGTGTCCAGGTGCGGGCGGGGTTGTATTTAGTGGTCACCAGCCGATGCCGTGGGTCCAGCGGCGTCGCCACCGGCGCACCGAGGTAAACGTCGCCCAGACCCATGACCAGATAGCTGGCGTCGAACACGATACGTTTTACTTCATCAATGTCTTTCAAGCCATTGATACGACGGATGAATTCGATATTACTTGGGCACCACGGTGCATCCGGACGTACCGACTGCATATACTTTTCAATCGCCAGCCGCGTGGCGGCATCGTCCCAACTCAAGGGCAAATGCACGATGCGTGATGGCACTTCCATCTCGTCAATCGGCGGCAATTCGGTTTCGGCTTGTTCCAGTAGCGCCAGCAACCGCGCCAGCGGCAACACGCGGCTTTCGTAGTGGAACTGCAGCGAGCGAATGCCCGGCGTCAGATCAATCATCCCCGGCACTTGCGCGGCTTCGAACCAGTTGTACAGCGCCTGCACCCGCAAGCGCAGATTCAAATCCAGTTCCAGCGGGCCATATTCGGCCAACAGATATTTGTCGCCAGCCTGGCGGCACACAATCGGCGGGCAATCGGCGCGCGCGGCGATGCGATGCACTACCGGCGATGTTTCAAAGCCGCCAGACAGTGTCACCGGGAGCGGCGCGGCCATGGTGGCGATCAACTGTTCGGTGGCAACTTCCAGTGCGGCAGCATCGGCCTGACTCACCCGTTTGAAGCGCACGGTATTGCCGGGGCGTAATTGGCCCATCTTCCATAACTCGGCATTCACAATCACCGCCGGGCAAACGAAACCGCCCAGACTCGGGCCATCTGGGCCAAGAATCACCGGCATGTCGCCCGTGAAATCAATCGCGCCAATGGCGTAGGCGTTGTCGTGGATGTTGGATGGGTGCAGGCCCGCCTCGCCGCCATCGGTGCGGGCCCACTCAGGTTTGGGGCCGATCAAGCGCACACCGGTGCGGCTGGAGTTGTAATGCACCTCCCAATCGGTGGCGAAGAACATCTCGACATCCGCGTCGGTAAAGAAATCAGGTGCGCCGTGCGGGCCGTATAGCACGGCGATTTCCCATTGCTGCGGATATTGGGGGATGGCTTCGGCTGCCAGCCGCAAGGGCGCGCCATGGGTTGCCCCGAGATGCAGCACATCGCCTGCCCGCAAGGTACGCCCGCCATGACCGCCGAATTGGCCCAAGGTAAACGTGGCTTTGCTGCCCAGGTAATCGGGCACATCGAAACCGCCAGCGATGGCCAGATAACTGCGGCAGCCCGCGCCATCAATCACGCCGATTTGCAGGATGCTGCCTGCAGCTACTTCCACCGCTTGCCACAGTGGCAGCTTTTCACCATCCAGCGTCGCCCGCATGGCCGCGCCGGTCAGCGCGATCGTTGTGGCGCAATTGAACTTGAGCGTCGGCCCGGCGATGGTCAATTCCAGCGCAGCGGCAGAGGCTACGTTACCGACCAGTTGATTGGCCAGACGCATCGCCAGGCTATCCATCGGCCCAGACGGCGGTACGCCGATGCCCCAGTAGCCGGTGCGGCCAGGGAAGTCCTGAATGCTGCTTTGCACGCCTGCTTCCAGCACATCCACCGTGGCAGGTGCGTAAACAAAGCTAGCCAGATAACGGGTGATTTGCCGACCTTGGGCAAAAACGTCGTCAGCCAGAATCTGCCGCAAATAATCCAGATTGGTTTCAATGCCGTCCAGCCGCGTGGCGGCCAGTGCGCTTTGCATTTGGCCCAAAGCCGCAGCGCGATCTGCGCCGTGGGTAAGTATCTTGGCGACCAGCGGGTCATAAAACGCCGGGACATCTGTGCCCCGCTCCACCCAGCTATCGACGCGGGCCTGGGTGGGGAAAACCACCTCAGTCAGCAAGCCGGATGAAGGCTGGAATTGCTTGTTGGCATCCTCGGCGTACACACGCACCTGCATCGCCGCGCCTTGTGGCTGATGGCGATACGCGGCCAGATCCGGGCCTTCGCCAGCGGCGGTGAGCAGCATCCACTCGATCAGATCGACGCCAGTAACCAGTTCGGTAACGCCGTGCTCTACCTGCAGCCGGGTGTTGACCTCCAGAAAATAAAACTGGCCCGATTGCGTGTCGTAAACAAACTCGACTGTTCCCGCAGATTGATAACCCACGGCGCCCACCAGTTGCACGGCGGTGTCGCACAGGTTTTGCCGTTGCGCATCGCTCAGATGCGGCGCGGGCGTTTCTTCGATGACTTTCTGATTGCGGCGCTGGGTGGAGCAATCGCGCTCACCCAAGTGGATGACATTGCCAGCGCTGTCGCCAAAGATTTGCACTTCAATATGGCGAGCATGTTCAACAAACTTCTCCAGATAAATGCCGCCATCTTTGAAGTTGTTTTTAGAAAGCCGTTCCACCGTTTGCCAGGCATCCGCCAGTTGCGTTTCGTCGCGACACAACTGCATGCCAATGCCGCCGCCACCGGCTGTACTTTTGAGCATGACTGGATAACCAATCTCTAGCGCGCGCCGGATTGCTTCATCTGCACCAGACAACAGGCCAGTACCCGGTAGCAGTGGCACGCCATTTTGTTCGGCCAGTTCGCGGGCGGTGTGCTTCAGCCCGAAGGCGCGCATGTGTTCGGGCTTGGGGCCAATGAAGACGATGCCAGCGACGGCGCAGGCTTCAGCAAATGCGGCGTTTTCAGACAAGAAACCATAGCCAGGATGGATGGCCTCGGCGCCGCATTGTTTGGCGGCAGCCAGAATGGTATCGACCAGCAAATAACTCTGCGCGGCCGGGGCCGGGCCGACACAAATCGCTTCGTCGGCCATTTGCACATGTTGCGCATGGCGATCGGCTTCGGAATACACCGCGACGGAGGCGATACCGAGTTTTTTTAGGGTGCGGATTACGCGGCAGGCGATTTCTCCGCGATTGGCGATCAAGACTTTCTTGAACATATGGGTGGCCTTTTACGGCGTGCGGGTCGTCCCGCTTTTGTTCTGGGCAGCGCCAGGTCGTCCTGACGTGCTATGCACTATTTTGCAGAGCGTAGGGTTTGCACGCACCGCGTGCGAACGCGTTCAGATCAGTTCCACACCAGCAATCGCACCGGCGTCGGATTGTAGGCGTTGCAGGGATTGTTCAGCTGCGGGCAATTGGAGATCAACACCCAAACATCCATTTCGGCGCGCAGTTCCACGTATTTGCCCGGAGCGGACACGCCATCGGCAAAGCTCAGGCCGCCGTCGGCAGTGACCGGCACGTTCATGAAGAAGTTGATGTTGGGCACCAGATCACGCTTGGTGATGCCGACATCGGCATGCTGAATGGCCAGCAAATAGTTATCGCGGCAGGAGTGCATGAACTTCTTTTGCAGCGCATAACGCACGGTGTTGCTTTCCGCCGCGCAAGCACCGCCCAAAGTGTCATGGCGACCGCAGGTATCGGCGACGATGGTCAGCATGGCATTGCCATCGTTGGAGTACAGCACCGTGCCAGTGGTCAGGTAGATGCCGCCCTGTTGCAGCATAGTGTTGCTGGCGCTGTAGTGCTCGCTCACATCCTGGCTGTTGTAGAAGATAACATCGGCGGCCTGGTTGCCTTCCAGATCAACAATGCGCAGGGTCTGGCCTTTTTTGACTTCATGCAGCCACGGCTCGCCAGCGGGCTGGTAGTGATCCAGCGTGGCGGCAGCGGGTTGTAGCGAGCTTTCAAAAATGCGGATGGCGGCAGCGGTCATCTTGGGTTTCCTCGATCAAGCCAGGTATTGCATGTCGGCGTTATGCAGCGCACGGGCGTTTTCCGGGCGGAACTGGCGGCAGAAATCGTCTTTGGCGGCGACGCCGGAGCGCCATGCAGCCAGACCAATTTTCCTGGGCGCATATTCGGGGTTCGGGTCTAGCGGATGCGGCGCGCTGGAGTACGCAATCAGCGTGTCCATATCAAAGCGCAACTCGACGAAATCCCCGGCAGCACTATGGTTATGGGCGAAGGCAAAGCGCCCTTCTTCATCCACGGCGACTTTGCTGAACAAATTGACCGGCGCGATCAGGTCGCGTTTGGTAAGGCCGTATTTACCAATCTCAATCAACAAGCCGTCTTTGCCGTTGCGATACATGGCGTTGCGGGCCGCTTCAAAATTGCGCTGACCATATTTGCGCGCGCAAGTGGCGGCATCCAGTAATGCACCCATCGGGTCATGCCAGCCGACCGAATCTGCGGTGAAAGACGCCAGCGAACGGCCCATATCGCTCATCAGTACATGGCCACGACTGTAATGCGCGGTGTGCTGGGCTTTGAGCGAATCGGGCATGCTGTAGCGTTCCAGTTTCTCGCGGGCGCTGTACAACACCAGCGACAGATTCGCGCCGCCTTCCAGATCCACAATGCGCAGGCTGCTGCCGCGCGGCATGATGCAAGACCAATGCGCACCACCGGGCATGATCTCTGACCACAACACTTGATCGGCGGGTAAATCTGGTGCGAAACGCGCCCAGAAAGCCGGGGCATCGACCGGATCAGTCGCTGGCGGGTTGGCTGGCGTATCCAGAAAGTGTTCCATGCAGGCGCTCCTTCTTACTGCAAATCAATCATCAAAAATCAGAAGCTCAGGCAACCAGACCCGACAGCTTTTGCAGCTGCTCCAGGTCGGTTTTCATGCCAGAGGTATCACGAATCCGGTTGAGGATTTCGCGCTTGAGCTGCGTGAATTCCGGCGCGAGTTTCATGTCCTGATTGCGCGCGGCGGGCAACGGCACGTCGTAAATGGTGTCGATACGGCCAGGGCGCGGCGCCATCAGCACTACCCGGTCACCCAGATAAATGGCTTCTTCCACGTCGTGCGTCACAAATACGATGGTGACGTCTTCGAGTCGCCGCACGTGGCAGATCAGGTCATGCATCACTTCACGGGTTTGCGCATCCAGCGCGCCAAACGGTTCATCCATCAGCAGAATGCGTGGTTTGCTCATCAAGGCGCGGGCGATGGCCACGCGTTGCTGCATGCCGCCAGACAATTGCGCCGGATATTTTTTCGCAGCGGCGGTCAGGCCCATCAGGCTCAACAAGGCATCGGCGCGGCCACTGGCTTGTTCCACATCCGCCGAGGTGCGATCGCGGTGGTTGATGCTGAGTTGGCGGCTAAACTTGATGTTGTCGACCACGTTCAGCCACGGATACAGGCTGTAGTGCTGAAACACCATGGCCCGATCCGCGCCGGGGCCGTCAATACTGGCGCCATCGACCAGGATGTCACCGCTGGTTTGTGTTTCCAGTCCACCCAGCATGCGCAATAGCGTGGATTTGCCACAGCCCGACGCCCCCACAAAGGTGATGAACTCGTTACTGGCGATATCCAGATTGGCATTTTGCAAGGCTTGCACCGCGTGGGTGCCCTCGCCAAACACCTTGCTCACTCCGCGAATTGCGATTTTTTCAGTCATGGCAAATTACCTCTTGGCCAGCCACGGAAAGGCTTTGCGGTGTAACAGGCGGAAGGCTTGATCAATCACCAGCCCCATCGCGCCGATTAGCAAAATCCCGGCAAAAATCTTGTCGGTCTGCAAAAAGCGCTGCGCTTTCAGAATGGAGAAACCCACGCCGGAGTTGGCCGCAACCAGCTCAGCCACTACCAGATACGTCCACGCCCAGCCCATGGTGATGCGCAGGGTGTCCAGCAAAGCCGGTTTGGCCGAAGGCACGATCACCAGTTTGATGATCTCGCCACGAGTTGCGCCCATGGTTTGGGCGGCCTCGATCTGGGTGTCTGGCACACGGCGGACGTCTTCGGCCACCATCAGTACCATCTGGAAAAACGTACCGATAAAGATCACCGCCACTTTGGCACCTTCATCAATCCCCACCCACAGCATCACCAGTGGCACAAATGCCACGGCAGGCATGTAGCGAATAAAGTCGGTGAGCGGCTCCAGCAAGGCTTGCACCGGGCGGAACGTGCCAATCAGCAAGCCAATTGGCAGCGCAAACACCAGCGACAGCGCCCAGCCGCCAATGACCCGCCACGCGCTAATGCTCATGTCGGCGGCCAGATCGTCTTCAGTCCACCACTGCACCAGCCGTTGCAATACCTTGAGCGGCGTCGGCAAAAACACAGGAGAGACCAGCTCTGCGGCAGACATTCCCCACCAGACCAGCAGCGGCAACAGCAGGCCAATCAAGGCAATGGCGGCGTATTCATGGCGGTTTAGCTGGCCGCGAATGACCCAGAAGCGACTGCGGCGGCGCAATGGTGTGGCAAGTTTGCCGGGCGGTATGGTTTCAGGGGCAGACATGAAATTTCCTTGTTTGCTGAAGTGCAGTTCGACTCGCTCGGGTTCAGGTGTCACCGCCGACCAGCCTTAGCCAGTCGGCACAAGATGGCACCGGCTTAGCGAGTGGCCTCTTTCACCAGCGAGCCATCCAGACCTTTGGCAAAGTCTGGCTTGCCATCGACCAGCTTGTTTTCCAGCAGGAACTTGTTAATGGTTGGTGCAACGGCCATCAGCGAAGTCGGGCTGGCCGGGTTGAACGCATCTGCATTGTCTTTGGCGTTAAAGAAACGCGTACCAGGCAGGAAGGATTTGTATTCAGCCGGTTTCATGCTGACGACTTTGGACATGATCTTGGCCGACTCATCCGGATGTGCCGCGATATAGGCCTGCGCGTCGTACCAGGCCTTTATCATGCCAACCAGGTCTTTGCGCTTGCTGGCAATGGCTTTGTCTTGCGCCACCAGCAAATCGGGGATCAAACCAGGCATGTCTTTGGAAGTGAACAGCGCATGGCCGGTGCCGGAGGTTTCGATGCTGTTAACCCACGGATTCCACACCACGGCGGCATCGACCCGGCCCGCCATAAAGGCGGCTGCGGCATCACCGGCAGCCAGGTTGGTGATCTTCACATCTTTGAGCGACATGCCGTGTTTTTCCAGCGCAGTCACCAGCACAAAGTGCGAGATGCTGAACTGTTCCAGCGCGATGGTTTTGCCCTTCAGATCAGCAAACGTCTTGATCTTGGCGTTGACCATCAAGGCATCGTTGCCAAACGAGTTGTCGTTAACCAGCACGGCTTTGACTGGTACGCCCTTGGCTAGCGGCGCCATGGTGTCGGACCAGGTTTGCGAGTTGGCATCGAGCTGCCCGCTCGACAGCGCGGAAATAGAGTCGGTGTAGTTGGCAAACCAGACCAGTTTGACGTCGGCGCCATATTTCTTGAAGTAGCCGTTTTGCTCGGCCACATACCAAGCCACCCAGCCCGGCCAGTCGGAAACACCGACTTTGACTTCGGCGCGTGCCAGCGGTGACCACGCAGAAAACAGCGTGAACGAAACAGCAGCGATGCTACAGAGGATGCGACGAGATACGTGACGTACTGACATGGCAAGGCTCCTGGTGGACAAATTTTGCGCACGAGAGGCGGGCAGACACCGTTCAACAGAACAGCTGTATCTGTCGCGACCTCCCGGGCTTTTGTCCCGCCGTGGAGCCCCCAAACGATGGAGGCCGGAACGCTCTCGGACCAGTTGGAACTACCAACAGCCTTGCGACATATGCGCCGCAGTATGGGTTGGCAATTCTTGTTCATCCCGTAAACGGGACCGGAACCCTAGCTTTCCTGTAAGACGATGCGAACGTGTCGCACCTCTCGTGCTGTTATCTATGCAAAGGGCATGCCTGACCGAGCCTGCCAGATGTCGGACTCTAAAAATAACCATCCAACCTGCTGTTTTTGTTTCTATTTTTTAATGAGCCGACTTGCCGTTCACGAAGAAAACCTCATGCAAGCCACAAATTTGACTAGCGTTATTTTGGTGCAATAGATCATGTCCATGTCATTTATTGGTGCACGTGCCAATCCCGAATGACGGATATCTTTCCAGTCCTTTCCAATCAGGAGATTCAATATGTCTACGGTCAAACCCATCCCCGATGGCTATCAAGCCATTACGCCTTACCTCATCAGCGGTGATGCCTCTGCGGCAATCGAGTTTTATAAAAATGCATTTGGCGCAGTTGAACGCCTGCGCGTGCATGGCAAGGACGGCAAGATCATGCATGCGGAAATAGAAATCGACGGTGCAGTGTTCATGTTGACCAGTGAAAACCCGCAATGGAATGCGCGCAGCCCGAAAACCATCGGCGGCTCACCGGTGAGCATGGTGCTGTATGTGACGGATGTGGATGCCAGGGTGGCTCAGGCGACGCAGGCCGGGGCCAAATTACAGCGCGCGGTGGCGAACCAGTTTTACGGCGACCGCTCTGGCTCGGTGGAAGATCCGGATGGCTATTCCTGGCATATATCCACGCATGTGGAAGATGTTTCGCCGGAAGAACTGGCTCGCCGCTCCGCCGAGATGTGCTGATTAGCAGGGCTGGCGGCACACTTTGGGGTGGAAGGCTATTTTTGGTGCCCCCTGCGTCGGGCGCGGTGAGTTGCGTGCAGAAACCCCGCAACATCATCAATATTTACTATTGATGATGCGCAAGAATTTACAGAAAAATCAAGGAGAAAGCTCCGATAATTGACGTTACACAACCGGAGCGCTCCCATGATCGAACTACGTGGCAGCGGCATCGCGGCTGCCATCGTGGGCTCGGCAGCTGTTCACGCCAAAACCAACACACCGCAAGCGCGACTGAATTCGTCGGGCTCTAAAGCAAACTATGCCCGCAGCAGTGACGCGGCCAATGCAGAGGATCCAGCCAATGGTCTGCCAGCAGCAGCGCCTGAACCTTTGCTGCTGGCGCTGCCCGAGCGCTCCACCCAAGACTGGCTGCGGCAAATGAAGGTGGAAAACCGCATTGCCAATCGTTCTGGCGGTGGCGCACAGGGTTCGCCTGTTGCCTCTCCGTCCAGCGTTTACGGGCAAGTGGCGCACTCGACGCCAGCCAACAGCGAAGGCTTTCGCGAGCTTGGCTAATCCGCCGCCCGATTAAGGCGCGCGATTAGTTGCCGTAACGGTCGCCAATCTGGGCCGTGGCATACCAGGCCATCAGCGCCACTACGCCAGGCTCGCCTTCGGCTGGCGACCAGGATGTATAGTCCTGCTCAGCAATGGCTTGATACGGGCCGTGCTTGACCTCAAAGATCACCCCGCCCTCATCCAGCGACAACACCGCATGCCACTGCCCGGCTGGCGTTTCCAGAATGGCAGCGCCTTCGCCCAGGATGGCGCGATCAATCACCTTTCCCGCTTCATCAAAATGCAGCACCAGAAAACGCCCTTGCAGCGGAAACAATAATTCCCAGGTGTGCGGGTGGCGATGCGGGCGCACGTAGGTGCCCGGTTCCATGGCAATGGCCAGACGCTGAATCGGATCAGCAAGTTCTGGGTGCAGATTGAAATTGGCACGCAGACGCGGTGAGGCCGCGGCGGTGGATGCCAGTTCGCTGAGTTTTTGCCGATTAATTTGCTTCATGTTGTGGCCGCTGCCCTTCTGGTTGTTTTGTGGCCTTCCGCTGACGGAGCGTGACTGCGCATCTCCAACAGGCTCTGGCCTTTATGGTTTGGTTTACTTATTGCCGGACCCGTGCTTTTCGCTTTCACGCGGCTCTTTATAGTGTTGCTGCTGGCTCGTCCCGTGATGCTTGTTGGGATTGCCGCTTTCAGGCGAGCCTGGCGCAAAATACGGCTCGCCTGGATGCCATTTTCCGTGCTGTAGCCGTGACTGCATGGCGGACTCGGGTGCTGCCTGGCGCCCGGCAGATTGCAACAGGCCACGACGCGCGGCCTCATCCGGATGGCGATCAAGATAACGCTGGACCTGGTCACGACCACGATTGAGTTTTTGCAGATTCAGCGTGTAGCCGCCGTTGATGCGCTGATGCAGGTCATCGAGCACACCGGAAATCTTCTCTTTAAAATCGAAGTTGCCAATGTCGGTCCAGACGCTGCGCTGGCGGGCCTGCATGCGGCGCGGGTGGGGAGAGCCGCTACCGGTAAATACATCCTGACTCGGCTTGACGTTGATGGACTGGCCATCCTGGCCTTTGAACACCGTGCCGCCGGCATGTACCGTGTGATAGGTGCCGGGCGCAAAGCCTTCGCTATTGCCGGCCGGAACGACGTCAACATCGTAATCGGTGCCCCGTATTCCGATAGTGGCCGTAGGGGTGGTGAGTTGGTAGCTGGCGTGATTGAGCTTGCCGATCGCCCCGGTCACTGAGCGCAATGCGCCTTGCAACAAGGTGAGCCAGCTGCGGCCATTTTGAGGATTGTCCGGATCATACACATAATCGACGATCCGCAGCTTGGCCTTGGGGCGCAAGGTCAGGCTCGCGCCGTCTTCCATGCTCAAGACCACCCAGCTATTGGCGTCTGTGGTAATGACATCCCCTTTGTTGACCGCGTCCCCCTTGTGTAAAACGACGGTCTGGCCGCTGCTGCCGGCGGCTGTAACCAGCCCGCCCAGAGCGGCAACCCGACCCGACGCTGCAAATGCAGCCAGTGGTAGACAGGTAAGCAGAACGGCAGTGAGTAATAGTTTAGCAATGGACATCAATGGCCTCCTCCGGCGCGGGCACCGGAACTCCTTATTCTGGATAGTCTGGCAGAGGTCGTGCCAGCCGTATGTAACAAGCAAATGCGTATCGTTGCAGTTCGCTGCGCAACGTGCGGGTTGTTGGTGTGCTCTAAATCGGCGCTAATACCGGGTTTGGCGACTACTTGCGGCACCGCACATCATCAACCAGGCGTCAATGAGCGATCGATTTTGAAAACACGTTAATGACGACCACACCTGCAATAATCAAAGTCAGGCCCAATATTGCAGGCCAATCCAGACTTTGCCGATAAGCGAAATACCCAACCACCGAGATCAGCACGATGCCCACGCCTGACCAGATGGCGTAGACCAGACCGACCGGAATGCTGCGCAAAGTGAGCGACAGGCAATAAAACGCGATCACGTAGCCGATCACCACAATGATGGACGGCCACAGCCGGGTGAATCCCTCTGCCGCCTTCAGCGCGGAGGTGGCAATCACTTCGGCCACAATGGCAATGGCAAGCCAGCCCCAATTCATCGCGTTATTTCCTTGTCATGCGGTGCGACCGGCCATTCCAGCAAGCTGGCCCCTGTCCGTCAAGTTTTGTGGTTGTCAGCTTTTGGCTTGACGTATATCAAATACAAGCACCGCCAAGGTGCGCGACAAGGTCATCTGGATGGCCTGCTACAATGGCCTGATTGCCTTGCCTCTGACTGAATATGATCAAAGATTTACTCAACGCTACCACCGACGTCGCTTTCTTGCGTGATTTGATCATCTCGCTAGTATTGATTGCCGTGCTGTTCCTGGCGCACTCCATGATCCGCCGCGCCATTCTGGGTCGTGACAAACTTCGCCCCGAAGACAAGCGCCGATTGATGGTTTACTCCCGCAATGCGGCGCTGGTGCTGTTTGTGTTGGGTACGGTGGTGATCTGGGGGCACGAGATCGAAGCCTTTGCCGTTTCGCTGGTCGCCATTGCGGCAGCCATTGTGATCGGCACCAAAGAAATCATCATGTGTATCCTGGGCTCGATCTACCGCACCACCAGTCGCGCGTTTGAAGTGGGTGACCGCATCGAGATCGGCGGCATTCGCGGCCGGGTAATAGATATGAATCTGCTGAACACCACGGTGATTGAGTCTAGCGCCGCCGTTCCGCACAAAGGCACAGTTGGTCGTGGCGTGGTCATTCCCAATTCGCTGTTTTTGTCGCAGGCCGTTTACAACGAAACCATGCTGGGCGCCTATGTGCTGCAAACCGTGCATGTCGCCATCAACCGCGAACAAGACTGGGCGCAGGCGGAGGCGGCCTTGTTGCAAGCTGGCGCGCACGCCATTGCCGACTACGCGCCCGATCTGGCTAACCATGTCCGCGAACTGGAACGCAACTACGCCGTCGACACGCCGCCTACCGAACCACGCGTGCGCGTGTCGCTGGATGACCGCGAGGCAATCAACCTGCAATTGCAATTGCCGGTGCCATTGGGGCAGCGCGCCCGTATTGAACAAGCAATTTTGCGAGACTTTTTACGGCATATGTCGCCTTTACCCATCACTCCCGATGAAAGTCTGCCAACCCGCAAAAGCGCAGACAAACCCAGAGTCAACAAGGCTTGAAGAACAGCGGGTGTACTGACATGCCTGGCGCGCATTTCACCCATTTATAAGATTTTTCCCAATTTACCTTGCATCATCAGTCGTTTATAGGTATATTCCGGCCCTTCGCCCAGGGATGGCACGGCCAGCCCTTTGAAATATTTCATCGCCCCCTGACCTGTTTGCCGCCCTGCGTTCGATTTTGATTGCGGTTGTCTCTTTGGTTAGGTCGATGCCCGCCAGCACAGTTTTGTAGCTGGCCAACCGTAACCAGGAAATAATCATGTCGCACGCAGCCCATGATCCGGCTCAGGATCAGGACCTCTCTTTCTCGTCGCTCGGACTCGCCACTGAAATCGTTCAGGAACTGACCGCTCAAGGCCTGACCGCACCGACTCCAGTTCAAGCTTCCGCCATTCCTGTTTTGCTGGAAGGCCACGATTTGATGGCATCCGCCCAGACTGGTACCGGCAAGACCGCAGCTTTCTTGCTGCCAGCATTGAATCGTCTGGCACGTCCGCCAAAACATCACGGTAAAGGCCCACGCGTTCTGGTGCTGACCCCTACTCGTGAACTGGCAGAACAAGTTTCCAAGGTTGCTACCGCTTTTGCTCGCCGCATTCCGCGTTGCAAAGTAGTTAGCCTGGTGGGTGGTGTTCCTTACCCGCTGCAACACAAACAACTGGCTCAGCCGGTTGAAATCGTCGTGGCTACCCCAGGTCGCCTGATGGATCTGATGCGCAGTGGTCGTATCGACTTCCGTCGCCTGGAAATGCTGGTACTGGACGAAGCCGACCGTATGCTGGACATGGGCTTCATTGACGATATCGAAACCATCGTTGCTGAACTGCCTCCAGAACGTCAGACCGCCCTGTTCTCCGCTACTTTGTCGGAAACAGTGCAAGACTTCGCTCGTCCAATGCTGCGTGACCCACGCAAGATTGAACTGGCACCGCAAGGTCTGCCGACTGCCAACGTCGAACAATCCGTGCATTACGCTGACGGCTACGAGCACAAGCTCAAGCTGACCGCTGCACTGGCTGAATCGCTGGCTGGTTCGCAATCCATTGTCTTTACTGCTACCAAAGCAGACGCCGATGGCATCGCTGACTGGTTGCGCATTGCTGGTCTGCGCGCTGATGCAATGCACGGCGATCTGCCGCAACGCAGCCGTCGTAAAGTGCTGGATCGTCTGCACCGCGGCGAAATTGACCTGCTGGTTGCCACCGACGTTGCCGCTCGCGGTATTGACGTTGCCGGTATCGGCCAGGTGATCAACTTTGATCTGCCACGTTTCTCGGAAGACTACATCCACCGCATTGGCCGTACCGGTCGTGCCGGTCGTAGTGGCCGCGCTGTGTCGCTGGTTACCCGTAACGACTTCGTTCTGCTGACTCGCATCAAAAAGCGTTATCAGATCGATTTCGGCACCATGGTCATGGAAGGCCTGGAAGCTCGCTTCCAGCCGGGCGCTCGCCGCACTGATGAGCGTCGTCCTGCTGGTGGTGGTGCTGGTCGTCCGCACGGTGATCGTCCGCGCCACGGCGGCGGTGATCGCCCAGGTTACGCTGGCAACAAGCCACGCGAAGCCGGCGCCCGTTTCGGTGATGCTCGCGAACATGCTCCGCGTGACAACAGCTTTGCTCCACGCCCGGATCGTGGCGGTTACGAAGGTCGTCCACGCAGTGCTGAAGGCGGCTATCGTGGCAACTCGAATGCCCCGCGTGAAGGTGGTTTCAACCGTGATTCCGCACCGCGCGAAGGCGGTTTCAACCGTGACTCCGCTCCGCGTGAAGGTGGCTACAACCGCGACAACAATCGTGGTGGTTATGCTGGTCAGAAACGTGAAGGCGGTTTCTCTGGCGAAAAGCGTGAGTTCAACAATGCACCACGCCCAGCTGGCGCTGCTCCACGTGATGGCGCTCGCAAGGAAGGCGGCTTCGGTGGCCAACGTCGTGACGACCGTTTCGGTAGCGAACCACGTCGTCCGCGTAGCAACTTCGCTCCGCGTGGTGATCGTTCGGGCGAATAAACCAACACTGGTTTACGTCTCGTAAAAATGCCTCCCTCGGGAGGCATTTTTTATGGGTAAACCTCGGCAAACAATTCAAACAGCTAGAGCAAGCGGCAATATTGCGGCTTGTTTGCCTGCTGCCAAACTGTCAGCCTGATTGACCGGATGGCCGCCCGTTGTCGCCAGACCAGGCCTCGCATCAAACCGCTCGCACCAGACCCGCACTCAACAACCCAATAACAATCACCCATGTTCAAGCATCCGACGACTGCGGCCCAGCTGCATATTCGCCCGATTCGGCACTCCGACTTGCCCGCAATTGATCGCATCCAGCGCGCTTGCTATGCGCCGGATTTGCACGAGTCACTCGAAGCCTTTGCCGCCAAATTGCACCTTTCACCGGACTCGAGCTGGCTGGCCGAGCATGAAAATGAGGTGGTCGGCTATTTCTTCACGCATCCGTGGGCGGGCGATGAACCACCACCGTTGGGCGAGCCATTGCAACAGCTCCCTGATGCGGCAGATACCCACTTTTTGCATGACCTGGCGGTGCACCCTCAAGCTCGCGGCGCAGGTGTAGCGCCCCGACTCATCGAAACCGCCCTGAACTGGGGTCGTCGACGTGGACTCAAGTGCAGCCGACTGGTGGCGATCTCTGGTGCCGCGCCCTTCTGGCAGCGCTGGGGTTTTCATCCAGTGGCCACCGCGCCTGGTTATGGCGATAGCGCAGCAATAATGGTCTTGCACAATTTTCCAGCCAAATAATGCCCAAGGCTGGTTCATGTCGGCCACCTATACTGAGGCGACGGTTAGCAAACAACCGACTTCACATATATTCAAGCAAAGCCAGGTGCAAACCTGGCTTTGCTACTTTTGCTTTTGCCCGGAGCTCACCATGTCCAATTCGCCGAACATTGTTTTGTCTCATCTTGATCTGGCTCGCCTGGAAAAATTGATCGAACGCAGCGATGCCGATCTGTCCGCGCTAGAGGGCGAACTGGCCCGCGCCGACGTAGTTGACGCCGCTCAGGTGCCAGCCAATGTGATCACCATGAATAGCACAGCGCGGTTTGTAGACGAAGCCAGCGGCACGGAGCACCAGTACACGCTGGTTTATCCGCAGGATGCTGACATTGGCGCCGGTAAAGTTTCGATCCTGGCGCCAGTCGGCTCGGCGCTGTTGGGGTTAACGCCCGGGCAAGCCATCGACTGGCCCGGGCCAGGTGGTCGCCAATTAAGACTGCGAGTACTTGAGGTGATTCAGCAACCCCTGGCGTAAGGGCATCACCGGGTTTGAGACAAAGCGCTAGAATGGCCGATACGCCCTCCCGGAGTCTTTTCTGAATGATGAAGCGCAATCGCCCCTCCCGCCGTGGCCGCAGCCCGGCCGATGAAGTTGAACTGATACGTCTGGCTGAGGGCATGGCCGCATCTACCAGTCGGCTGGAAGACCTGTTCTGGCAGCAGCGGCTATTCACGCTGGTCGAAAAGCTGTTGCAGGATCGCGACGAAGACACCGTCAATAGCGCACTCGATCAGCTCAGCGAGAGCGACGTAGAAGCCTACAACGCTCTCGCCGACAGTATCGAGAGCAACTGTGAGTCATTCACCCTGGAAGTGGATGGCAAGCGCTGGGACACCCTGTTGTTCATTGCACCGCTACTCACGTGGTCACGCTGGCACATTGCCTCCGGCAACATCCCGGCCGAAACCTTGCGCAACACTCAAACGCAACTCAAAGCGCATGTCTTTGCCAAGCACGCCAAGATGGGCCTGGCTGACTTTCTGTTCAGTCCGGACCAGTTGCCGCGTGGTTTTGTGCCGACACTCGAATTGCTGCAAGAGTTAACCCAGGCAGCTTTCGGCAACGGCGTGTTGAAAGTGGATGCGCAAGCCTTGCCGGAAACCCGCGCATTTTTATCCGACACACGCTACGTCATTGGGGCGGTTGCCATTCCGACCGGACACGCCGTCTTTCGCTGGCAAGAAGATGATGGCGATCGCGAAGAGGCGACTACGCAGTGGCAACGACAAGGCGGCGCGGCATTGCATCCGCTGCTACCAGGCGCTGCGTCCGAGGCACTGCTGCCTGGCGCATATCACGCCACCTGGCGTGAGGCGGATCGTGCCTCGCGCGCCTACGCATTGCGAGCCACTGTCTCTTTCCTTCTCCTCACCCTCAATATCACCGCGCGTGACCTGCAAGCAGTGATTGGCCCTTTCCAGGGCAAACGACTCGAAGAATACCGGGTTGGCTTTTTGCGTCGCGGCGGCGACAAAATCATTCAAGGTGTGGTCTGGCCGCTACTGGATGGCGAGGATGAGCACGCCGACAGCGTGGCAGAAATGGAAGCCGTGCTTAAAGATATCGGGATCGTCGACATCCTGGTGCATGAGCATGACTTCCCGCTCGACTACTGTGACGACTGCGGCGCCCCGCTCTATCCAACGCCAGATAGCGAGCTATTGCACGCCGAGCCACCCGAAGAAGAAACCCAAGCTGAAGTGCCACGACATCTGCACTAAGCAGCGGCGCGGCACCGCTCTCAGAGTCGTGCCGCTTACTGCTCTTCTTTGCCCGAAACCCAGATCGAGAAAATCAGCCACAAAGTGTTGAAAAACGCGATCAGAAAACCCAGAAAACCAAATGCCGGTAAGCCGAACAACATCGGTCCAGCCTTTACGGTCATCACAATCGACGAACCAATAATCAAACAGCCGGTGACGATGCCCATCGTAAGCCGATTGGCGCTGCGGGCCAGTTGTGTGCCAAAGCGATCCAGCCGCTTGAGATCCAGATCCACCCGGAAATTGCCACGCCGCGCCTGGCGCACCAGTTTGGCAATGTCCCGCGGCAAGCCGGAGATCAGGTCAAACGCGTCGGCCAGCCCTTCTTTGCCGCGCTTGAACACCGCCTGCGGCTTGTAGCGCTGCACCAGCACCTCACGCACAAACGGCGTCAGCTGCTCGATCATCTGAAAATCCGGATTCAACTGCCGCCCCAAGCCTTCCAGTGTGATCAATGCCTTGAATAGCAGAGTCAGATCGGCAGGTAGCGTAATTTCGTGCTCACGCATGATCACCGCCACCTCGCTGAGCAAAGTGCCGAACTGAATGTCTTTGAGCGGCAGGTTCTCGTAGTTGAAGATAAACCCGGCAATGTCGCTGGATAGCGCTTCTTCGTCCACCACCGTTTCGCCGGTCCACTCCATTAGCACATCCATGATGCCGTGTTCATCACGGCGAGCCAGCGCGGCCAGCAAATCCACAATCTGGTCACGGCGCTGATGCGGCAGGCGGCCGACCATGCCGAAGTCGAGAAAGGCTATCCGGTTACCTGGCAGATATTTAACGTTGCCCGGATGCGGATCAGCATGAAAATAACCATCAATCAGCACCATCTTCAGTACTGCATCCGCACCACGCGCCGCCAGGATTTTCCGGTCGTAACCGCCTTCACTTAACGCGTTCAGATCATTGCCAGCAATGCCCCCAACCCAGCTCTGCACGTTGATGAATTCGTTGGTGTGTTCCCAATGAATCTTCGGAATTTCAATTTCGGCGTGATCAACAAAGTTCTGGGCAAAGCGTTCCAGGTTGCGCGCTTCCGCCGATAAATTCAGTTCGCGGCGCAATGATTTGGAAAATTCTTCAACAATTTTGACCGGCTGATAGCGGCGCGATTCCGGAAATTCAAACTCCATCAGCACGCCAATCTGCCGCAAGATGCGCAGATCAGAGTCAATTTTGGCCGCAATCCCGGGGCGGCGAATTTTCAGCACCACTTCTTCGCCCGTCACCAACCTGGCGCGATGGACCTGAGCAATCGATGCCGAACCCACAGGCATCGGATCAAGCTCAAGGAACACCTCGTGCGGATCACGCCCTAGAATCAAAGTGAGTTCAGGCAGCAAGTCTTCGAACGGCACAGGTGGCACGTGCGACTGCAGCTTTTCAAACTCGGTAATCCACTCCGGCGGAAATACGTCTACCCGCGTCGCCAGCACCTGGCCGAGCTTGATAAACGTTGGCCCCAATTCTTCCAGCGCACGCCGCACCCGTACCGGTGGATCGAGTTGCTCAATGCCGTGATCGCCCGGCAGGCGCAGCAAATCACTAGCCCTCTCCAGCCCCTTGGCCAAGCCGAGCCGCTGGACCAGATTACCCAACCCATGCCGCATCAAGACGGCGATGATTTCGCGCACGCGCGGCAGGTCGCGCATTACGGTAAACGTTTCCTTGAGCATACTTGGCCTGATGTTCTCGCTGTTCTGGATGCACCGTGCAAGATAACCCATTTCACGCCCGGATTCAGCGTTTGTACGCGGCCTGTTTTACCCGCATGTAATATTTTCATATGCGCAGGAACCAATTGACCTTGCCAGCCTCGAACCGCGTCCCGTGTGTGTTTCCTGACTGTTTTTCCAGTGATTCGTACGATTTCGTCAACCCTGTGTGAGCCAGTTGCAAACGTTGTCAAAGCTACCGCTTTCGGGCGAAGTTTTGGCTTTACAGCATCAGGACTCATCGTTACAGTTTGCCCCCATGAAATGTGAACGGTTGATTCTTGCCCTCCTGGTGGGCTTTACGATGTACGGGGCGCAGGCGGACGACCTTCCCAATGCTGGTACCAACGCGGCCTCGGCGCCAGCGAGTTCCAGCTGGTTTTCCGGTGGTTCCAGCAGCAAAAGCGCCAAGCCAGCGCGCGCGTCCAGTACAGATCGCACTACGAAGACACCTACCGACCAGTCAACTGAGGCTGATCCCGGCCCAGACCCGGCTCAGCCTGCCCAGCAATTGCTGCTACAGGCCATGAGCCTGATTGGTGTTAAATACAAATGGGGCGGCAAAACCCCTGAATCCGGTCTGGATTGCAGTGGCTTCGTGCGTTACGTATTCCAGAATTCGCTCAACATCACCCTGCCCCACAACGCACTGGCCATGAGCCAGGCGGGGCAAGACGTCGACAAGAGCGAATTGAAACCCGGCGATCTGGTGTTCTTCAACACGCTGCGCCGGCGCTTTTCGCACGTCGGTATTTATCTGGGCGATAACCGTTTTGTACATGCGCCACGAACCGGACGCGATATTGAAGTCGCCAACATGTCGCAAAGCTACTGGACCAGCCGCTTTGATGGCGCTCGTCGGGTCACCGAAGTTGGTGATCAGGCGCCCAATATTGCCAGCCTGCTGGCAATGGCAGGTTCATCCCGCGAAAACAATAAAGCTGAATCTGCAGCCGCTTCGGGCCAAAATGACTCGGGCGATGCGCAACAAGGTGCCAGAAGCTGCCGTAAGGTGACCAAAGGCAAGGGCCGCCATAAACACGTAGAAACCGTGTGCAGCAAACCCAAAACGACCAAAACGAAAGCGGACAGCAAGACTTCTGCCAAAACTGCGACCAAAAGCAGTGCCAAAAAGGCCCCGGCGAAGACCACCAAAAAGAAAACAACTCACTAGTCAGTCGTTTTAATCGCACTATAAGCAACGCCCGCGTGTGCGGGCGTTGTCGTTTCTGCTGGTTCTGGCCGGGCTTTTGGTCGTTGCGATCAGTCAACCTCACGGCGCCAGTTTGACGGCACGTACGCTATCCCCGTCGGCAATCTCCAGTCGCTGCAGTACGGCAGCGCGTAACGGCAAGCTGCCTTCCAGTGGGTGAGTCATTGCCAGGGTACAACGGAAGTCGGCCAGCTTGCGATTGCTGATCAACCACGATTCGCCATCTTGTACTTCCGCAGCAACCGCCAGAGCATTAAACACGCGGCTATCCCGAACGGCGCGGATATCAGTCAACGCGCATTCCAGGCTCGGCCCAGCGTCGAAAATGTCAACGTAGCCTCGATAGCGAAAACCTTCAGCCTCCAGCAACTTGCGCGCAGGTCGCGTCGCCGGATGAACCTCGGCGACTGCGGCTTGTGCCTCTTCCGACAATAAACAGGTGTAGATCGGGTAACTGGGCATCAGCTCGGCAATAAACGACTTGTTGCCGACATATGAAAGAAAGTCGGCCCGCGCAAAATCCATTTTAAAGAAATGCCGCCCCAGGCTTTCCCAGAATGGCGAGCGTCCATTCTCATCCGAAACGCCACGCATCTCGGCAATGACCTTTTCGGAAAAACGCTGCGGAAACTCCGCCATAAACAAAAACCGCGACCTCGACAGCAAGCCACCGTTGCCGGAACCACGCTGATCAGGCAGCAAGAAAAGCGAACACAATTCTGATGATCCGGTTAGATCCGAACTTAAAAACAGCGTGGTGAGTTTTTTATAGATATCCAGCTCACGCGACGTATGCACAGCCAGCCCCACCCGATAGTTGTACCAGGTATCGTTCATGCCCACCGCAGCCTCAATGCCAGACGTCCCTACCAGTTGCCCTGTCGTTTCATCTTCCAGTACAAAGAAATAACTGGCATCCCCCAGCTCCCGCTCTCTGGAAACCGCCGCCACACTGGAGGTAATGCGCGCCTGCAAGCGTTCGGCATTGGGCTGCAAAGTGGTCACCCCCACACCGGCCTTGTTGGCCAAATCCAGCAGAGCATGAAAGTCACTGTGCCGCAGAAAGCGGATACGCATGGATGGATTCCTTTTCGATTTTTCGATGAACCAGGCCGGTTATAGAAGATCTTTCCAGGTCATCATTCATTGGCGCCACAGGCATGACAGCCAAGGCAGCCCGGGTACGGGTGGGGTGTTCAGATGCAAATGTAGATAGTAAAGCCAAAAGCAAGCCCCCGGATGTGAGCGACAAATTTCAATTTATTTGCCAAAAACAAAAGGGCAAGCCTCGCTTGCCGTTTCCGTACGCCAATCTGGCGGTATTTTCGCGCGAATTATTTCATCTGCATGGTCAATCCATCGTGCTCACCCCAGTGCATTAGCACTTCTGCAGGCGCAGCCCCATTTGCTACCTGCCATTGCAGCAATGATTGCGAAACCACCGGCAGAATTTGCTGATTCAGCAAATGATCGATATTACGGGCGCCCGTATCAGGCAAAAGGCAGCTTTGTGCAATGAAATCAGAGAGTGACTCATCAAACGACAGCGCCGAGCGATAATGCTGTGCCATCCGCTGAGCAACCTTGGTCAGCTTCATCTGCACGATGGTACGGATGGCGGTGATGTCCAAGGGGCGGTAAATCACCGTTTGAAAGCGAGCCAGTAGCGCTGGCTGGAAATGTTCGACCAACAGAGGGCGGATCGCTTCGTGGGCCGCAGCAAGCTCACAATCGGCATTGATGTCATGCAACGCCATGAGTTCAGCACTACCCAGATTCGAAGTCATCAAAATCACGGTATTGCGAAAATCAATTTCCCGCCCTTCTCCATCGCGCATAAAACCGCGATCAAATACTTGATAGAACAGATTAAGCACATCCCGATGTGCTTTTTCGACCTCATCCAGCAGGACAATAGAGTACGGGCGTTGCCGCACAGCCTCGGTCAACACACCACCCTGGCCGTAGCCCACATATCCGGGCGGCGATCCTTTGAGCTGAGAAACCGTATGAGCTTCCTGGTACTCAGACAGGTTAATGGTGACCACCGCACGCTCGCCCCCGAACAACGCATCAGACAGCGCCAGGGCTGTCTCAGTTTTGCCAATGCCGGACGGACCAACCAGCAGAAATACGCCCAGCGGGCCGTCACTGGTTTTCATGCCCGTTTTTGCAGCCCGCAGACTGCTGGCAATACTCGATAGCGCATCCGGTTGCCCAACTACACGGCAAGACAATTGGTTTTCCAAAGCCAACAGGCTGGCTTGTTCATTTTTGAGCAAGCTGGCCAATGGGATACCAGTCCAGTCTGCAATCACCGCAGCGACGACAGCAGCATCGACCTCGGTATGGACTAGCACGGATTGGTTCTGCTGCAAGGCACTTAGTTGTGTGCGAAGCGTCTGTACAAGCTTGGCGGTTTCGGTATCTGGGGCTTTTACATCCGACTTTAAGGCCTCATGCAATTGCCTGACCAGGGACAGTGCTTGCTCGTGCGTTTGCCGTAACGCCATGAGCTGGCGATCTGCTTCGGATATCTCATGCTCTAGCTCCACCAAGCGAGCAGTGCCATCAGCATGGCCAGCGTGGGCATCCTCTTGCAGTGCGTGCATCTCGGTTTGCAAAGCGGTCAGCCGCGCCATCAGACGTTCCAGCTCAGCCGGTGTAGCGTCAAGACTCATGCGCACCCGTGCAGCCGCGGTGTCAATCAGATCGACAGCTTTGTCGGGCAACTGGCGGCCGGTGAGATATCGGCGAGATAACTGGACGGCGGCGGTCACTGCTTCATCCCTGATATGCACGCCGTGGTGGACGGCATAGCGAGACTGCAAGCCGCGCAGCATCAGGCAAGCGGCGGCATCATCAGGTTCGTCTACCTTGACCATCTGGAAGCGCCGCTCCAGCGCTGCATCACGCTCAAAGTATTGCTTGTATTCAGACCAGGTGGTGGCGGCAATGGTACGCAACTCTCCGCGGGCAAGTGCAGGCTTGAGCAAGTTGGCGGCATCAGCCTCACCGGCGCTATTCCCCGCGCCAATCAGGGTGTGCGCCTCGTCGATGAACAGCAGGATGGGTGCAGGGGACGACTGCACCGCATCGATCACATTTTTAAGGCGCTGCTCAAACTCGCCTTTTACCCCTGCCCCCGCCTGCAGCAACCCGAGATCAAGTACCAGAACCAGCACCGGCTTCAAGTTCTCCGGTACGTCGCCTTCGGCTATTTTCAGCGCCAGCCCTTCTACCAACGCCGTTTTACCAACGCCCGGATCGCCAACCAGAATGGGATTGTTCTTGCGGCGACGCGCCAGGATGTCAATCATCTGGCGAATTTCAATATCGCGCCCAAAAACCGGGTCGATCTGGCCAGCCCGGGCTTTTTCAGTCAGATCAATGGTAAAGCGCTGTAGTGCTTCAGGCCGGGCTTGCAGCTGCGGCGAGACGGCCTTTGTAACCGTGCTTTGAGGTGCTCCGGAGGTATCAGCCTCTTTTGCGCTAAATACTGGACTTGTCGATGCAGCAGGAGCGGGAGCTTCTGCGGAAACGGGATCAAGCTCTGGCAACAACCGCCGAATTTGTGATGCCGAAAGACTCAACAGCGGCCAGGCTTCGTGAGCACGCAATAAATGGGGGTTGTCCTGCAGCGCCTGCAATAAGTGAGCCGAACGTATTTGCTCGCTGTTTTGTTCCAGCGAGGCGATCAGCCACGCACTTTCCAGCCACTCCCCCAGCGAGCGGGATAGACCAGGTTTGCCCCGTAAATCGTGCGGGCTTCGCTCAAGTGCGGTTAGCAGACCCTGCCAGATGACATCCATATCCAGCTCGTAACGACGGACAATTACCGGAATATCTCCGTCCCCGGGCTCCAGCAATTTCACGAGCCAATGCTCGGGAGTAATGTCAGTGTGGGCGCGTGTTTGGGCAAGACCGGCAGCGGCCTCCAGCGCACGGGTGCAATAATCATTGAGGCGGCGCAGCAATTGGGCAGGATCGCGAAGTGACATGGTGGCGTGGCCTGGTAGCAAAAAGCAGGGGGAGAGATAAAACATGAACCGGCCCGCCGGACGACGGGCCGAGCAATAGCAGACTTGGTTAAAACCGCCTTAGCGGCCTTCAGTCCAGCTATCGGAGTGGATGATGTTGCCATCTTTGTACGCCCACGTGATTTTCTCGTAGCGCATTTCGACCTTTTCCGGATGGTTGTATTTCTCTTTGCCCGGCTCTTTGATGTTATGCATTACCGGGGAAACGCCTACGACCTTGACGTTATCCAGTTTGGTATTGAAGTACTCCACTTCGTTACCGGCATCATCAATCTTGTACCACTTGATTTCGACGCTTTTCAGGGTCTGACCGCTGGTCACAGCCTTGTACAGGTACGGCGAAGATGCATCGGTTTCCTTGAAGAACACCAGCGGCTCATGCACGCGAGTGCCGGTCAGTTTGCCGGTATTGCCGTCGGTAGGAATACGCACGCCGTGCGTGAACTCGACGACTTCAACGCTGCCTTCACGCCCTTGTACAGTCACGGAGCCCTTGATGTCGGCGCCGCCGTCATCCTTTAGCCACATATATGCTGGAATTGCCATGAGTCATTTCTCCTTGGGGTAGTTGATGCTGCCTTGCAGGCAGCGCGGGTTACATCAATGCGCCGGGATATCCGGCACAAGCGTAATTTCGACGCGCCGGTTGCGTGCCTTGTTGGCGACGCTGTCATTTGGCGCAAGCGGCGTGCTGCCACCAAAACCTTTAACGGCAAAGTGCGAAGGTGGCAGGCTGGACATATTGATGAACCAGTCCCGTACGGCAATGGCGCGGGCCTCGGATAATTTCTGGTTGATAGCAGGGTTGCCGGTGTTATCGGTATGCCCTGCAATCAGGGCTTGTTTTTCCGGATTGGCGGTGATGCTCATCAGGGCGGTCATCAAAACGCGGTTTGCGTCCGGCTTAAGGGTTGCCTTGCCGCTGTCAAATAACGACAAGCTATCCAGGCTAATCATGGCTGGTGGAGGTGGAGGCGGCGCGTATCCGCGGATTTCGCGCTCAAGCAAAGGCAAAAGGCCCTCACCGCGATACATTCCCCAGCTCAGACGCCAAGGGACGCCTGTACGAGCAAATGACAGCAACTGATCGCGGTCAGCTTGAAGTTGCCTCAGCGCGCCAAGCTTGGCGCCCGGCATCTGATAACCTGTCAACCGATAGCTGCCAATGTCGTCACGAATCTGCTGGATCAGGCGTTCGTTACCCAAGTACGATGCCGCCATGGCTGCGGCGACCGCTAACGCCGTGAAGCTCATCGCATCCAACAGCCCACGCAACCAGCCTGCGCAACGCCAGGAGTGAGGCAAATGTGGCACGATGGGCAACGGCAGAGGAGCGCCTGCCGGCAGGCCAGCGTGCGAGGCTGGCACCAGTGCGGCACGATCTTTGAGCCATTGCGCCCACAGATGTTGCGGTACGCTGGCCTCCAAAGTGTTGCTCACCAATACACCCTGCAGTTTCAAGGGCGCTAATCCATTGACGGTTGTACCCAGCATTGGCAGTGCCTGCTCTTGTGTCCATGCCAGGAGAGCCTGGGTTCGCGCGTTGTAACGGTGCACCAGCGAAGGCGCTCCGCAGACACTGTCCAGCGAGCAGGTATCCAGTCGCTGCAGGAGTGCCGGGATTTGAGTCGCCGCAGGTTGCGGCCGGCCCAGCGCGGAAATCAGAGTGCCGCGCCAATCCAGCTGGGTGCCAGTTCCTTCATCCAACCGTGCAAATAAGGTGAGATAAGCCGGAATGCGTTGCGCAACGCGGCGTTGCAATCCGGCTATGGCATAACGCCAGCCCACGAGATCGCCTTGCAACCTGGCAAGATCAGTACTTTGCTCCGGGGCCACACCAAGTACGACCGCATCGGGTGCTCGCGAACGCCAGTACTGCAACCGTTGGGAGACGGGAAGCAACATTGACGATTCCGGCACATCAATCCAGACCGCGTTGCCATCATGTACGGTAGTTGGCTGATGTCCCCGGTTGCCACCGGCTCGGCATACCAGAATTACCGGTGTGTCGTCACGCAGATCTCGAGGTAAATCCTGCAAGACCGGGCCAGATGCAAACTGGATTTGCTGGGTCTGTTGTTGCCGGCAGCGGCGCTGCCGATAAACCAGGACAATGCAAATCCCGACAAGAACCGCGGCACTGGTACCCCATTTCCAAGCGGGACTGAACGGCAAGCTGAACTGGCACAATGCGAGTAACAGGTAACCCAGCCAGAGGGTCACAGGAATAAAAGGATAGCGACGAAACACGATGGCTAGCCTTTGACCGAAGTCGTTAGCGCGGCTACCTGGGCATCAAGCAGATGCATCAACATCAGGCCCAATATCACGGTCAGCGCACTAATCAACAACAACCACATCAAGGGCGAGAGACCACGCCAGTTACTTAGCCACGCCCCCTGCCCGGCCTTGACCAACAGAGACGGGGTTGGCTGGTTGCTCTGATCCAGGCTTTTCAACGCGTTAAAGGTATTCATACGCGCTGGATCAGTTTCGCTGGGGTAACGCCCGCAAAAGCCAAGGCCAAGCACGATCACATAGGTTTCGATCAGGGTAGTATCTGGAACACTCTGCCTGAGCAAGGCATTAATCTGCTCATAAACCGTCTCGCCAGCGTTATAACTATTGAAAAAGCGGACTTGTAGCGGTTCCGCTTCCCATTCGCTGCGCATTTCTTCCGGCAATGAGCGCAATGCACTTTCATCCAGCAGTGCGCACTGGGCGTGGCTAATCTCTTCTATAACTGCGGATGAAAGCCCAGCATCCTGCAGCTGCAACCGCATGGTTTGCGCAAGTTCAATGCAACGGGCACGCCAACGACCAGGATCGGGAATGTCTGGCTTCTCGGCGAGCAAAGATACCTGTAAAGCAGTATCGCGAAACAAAGGACGGATCAGAGAGGCTGAGGGAGTGGGCATCATGTACGCAGGACTGCAAAGAGTTCGACAGTGACTTCAGGAATGGAAGCCGGGATGTAAATACTGCAAGAACGCGTCTGCAACATCCGGGCAAATGCGGGATCGCGGCCATCCAGCGAGAAATATTGGTTTTCCAGCCGCAACGGTACGGCAGACGGCACCCGCTGCAGCGCCGTGAGTGGCACCCCGGCAACTGCAGAGTTAAGGATGCGTTCCACTTCTTCCGGTGCGCCCAACTTGCAAACCATCGGCAGTTGCTGCTGCAACTGATGGCCGGGGATGGTGGCGTGGATGGACAGAAAGAAATCAGCATCCGCCAGCAGGCGCTCGTCGTTAAGATGCGCGCGCCACAATGTGGGTCGCACACGTTCAAGTGCAATTGGAATAACTGGCGACGGAATAACTGTATCCAGCAAATCCCGAATCAATTGCTCAAGTTGCCCGAACACCAGTTGTAACTGGTCATGCCGATAGGCCGGGATACGGTCCAGATCGTTTTCCAGCGAGAATGCACTTAGCGAGCCCGCAAGTCGCGCCAGCGCCAGCCATAGTTGCTCAGGATGCTGATCGGGATGGGTACTCAGGTGCATCAACTCGGGCCACGTCGTGTTAATACAATTCAGTAGCCAGAACAGAGAGACATCAGAGACTGAATAATCCGCTACGTTCTGGTTACGCTCACCGCGGCGGGCAGCCAGTTGGCCGCCGCGTGCCCGCAAGATATCGGTCAAACGTTCAACTAGTCCTGTCAGGCAGGGACTGGCACTTAAAGTCAGGCACGGTGGAATCCAGTCAGCATCCAGGCGAAAGCGCCCTCCCGTATCTCGTTTGAGACGGGCGACTGGGCAACTAATTAGATCTGAGTGAATTTCAAAATCAAAGACCAAAAATAAATTAAGTCGCTCCACGCCCATTTCAGCAACAGCATCACCAAACAAATCATTCACTTGAGCATATTCAGTGCGAAACCTTCTGGCACGTGCATTTTGTCGCGATTCATTAACGCAATTACTGCCATTTACATCGTAAAGCGGCAATGCAACCGAAACCACTATCAGCTGGATATCGGCGGGGATATCGGTCAAATCCCGAGCAGCGGGCAGCCATTCACCCAGTCTGGCGTCAATAATCGTTCCATCCGCCAAACGCATATCAATTTCTCGTAATTTTATTTTATTTAAATCGAGAATTGATTCATCCCATGCGATGCGTTGAATGCCCCAGTTATGGATAGTGGCGAGTTTGGCGGCAGCAGCGGTCTGAGCTTGATGAAACAGCCCTTGCTGCTGGAAGTGCTGAGGCAGCAGCAATGCGCCCTCTGACCATAAAGGCTTGAAGATTTTCATGCGTTATATACAGACCGGTTAACTTGCCATCCAGCAAAAGCCATGCATTGAGCAATTCAAAAGACTGGCAAGAATTATGATAATTACAAGAATTGGCGCTTCCAACTTGTTCCGTAGCAGAATTGCCATGCTGGTGTTGCGCAGTTCAAAAATATTACAGTACTATTCAGCGCAACTCAATCCACAAATAATCGTCATTCAATTTCTCATTATTAGAATAATAAGTAATTGATATCTGGATATTTGGCTTTAAGAGTTTTCCTACGGAAAATACAGAAATTACACACAGTTCAATCGGTACGGAGCAAGAAACCTGGTTTTATGCAAAACGGAAATTGCAATTCCGTTAATCTCAAGGAGCAATTAAAAGTGGCAGACAGTTTTCAGAACGAAGTCCCGGCGGCCCGGATCAACATCAAGCTTGACCTGCACACAGGGGGCGCACAGAAGAAGGTAGAGCTACCGCTCAAGCTGATGGTGATGGGCGATTTCAGCAATGGCCAAGACACCCGCCCAGTAGCAGAACGCCCCAAGGTATCCATCAACAAGAACAACTTTGATTCCGTTCTGGCTGAACTCAATCCGTCGGCCCGGATCGCGGCCCCGAACTTGCTCGGAGGTGACGCGGAAGAGGTGCTGGTTGATCTTGACTTCAAATCCATGAAGGACTTTCACCCCGAACAGGTGGCCAAGAATATCCCGCAACTACGCGCACTGCTGGCCATGCGCAATTTGTTGCGCGACCTCAAATCAAATTTGCTCGACAACGCTTCATTCCGTCGTGAGCTCGAAAAAATCCTCAAAGACCCGTCGCTGTCCGCCAACTTGCGCACAGAACTGGAAAAAGTTGCCCCCGTAGATAGCGACGCTGTCTGAACCCGGAGAAGTGAATATGTCGATGCAAGAAACCCAGGCTAGCAATGCAACACAGACCCGCACAGTGGACGCGCCAGACGGGCCGTCAAATGTGTACGAGACATTGTGCGCCAAGATCAAACTGACGCCGGTTACTCACACGCAACCGTTTGAAACTTTCCAGAGCAACGATGCCTTGTCCGAGTCATCAATTGATGAACGCGTTGCGGTGGCAGTGAACGTGTTCCTGAAGATGATCCAGGCCTCGTCACAGCAAGTTGACCGGCTCGACAAAAGCCTGCTGGATTTTCACATCGCTGCCATTGATGAAAAAATCAGCCGTCAACTGGATGCAGTCATGCACCACGAAACCTTCCAGCAAATTGAAGGCGCATGGCGTGGTCTGAAATTCCTGGTAGACCGCACCGATTTTCGCAAAAACGTGAAAATTGAAATTCTGGACGTAGCCAAAGACGCACTACGCCAGGATTTCGAAGACACACCCGAAGTCATTCAGAGTGGTTTGTACCGCCATACTTATATCCAGGAATACGACACTCCTGGCGGCGAGCCAATCGGCTCCATCATCTCCAACTACGAGTTCGACCGCAGCGCCCAGGATATTGCCCTGCTGCGCAACATATCCAAAGTCTCCGCTGCCGCTCACATGCCTTTCGTGGGGGCTATTGGAGCGGCTTTCTTTGGCAAAGATTCGATGGAAGAAGTCGCCGCCATCCAGGATATCGGAAACTATTTTGACCGCGCCGAATACATCAAATGGAAGAGCTTCCGGGACACCGATGATGGTCGTCACCAAAAATGATGATCTCGCGATCTTCGGTTTGGCGAAAAAAATAGAACAAGCCACATTCTTCACACAGTCGGCGAATAAAGGTCAGCCCATCTTCGCGGTAGCGGGTGACGTGTTCTTTAACCGGGTAAGTGCCGGTGAGCTGGAAGACGAAGTCATTGCCTATCAAGCCGGCATCGCTACGCAGCGTGGCTTCGATAACGCCGGGCAAATCCAGGTTCTGGTGTAACACCGTATCGACATGGTTTTTCAAGCGGGCGAGCCGTGGCTCTAGCGTGAACTCGTAGACGGTTTCATCAATGGAGCTGGAAAGCCGGGCACTACCGGTAATAACGCCATGCCATTGCCTTGTTGGCTTGGTTGCGGCCAACGCGGAGAGGCTGTTATCCGGGTCTAGCGGTGTTATGGAAAAACTGGCAGGTTGATCCAGCAGCTTGAGCAGCGGTAACGCTTCGTCCGGGCTGGTAAGACGGATCACCGCTTTATAGGGCCTACCTAGCGATTCTGTGAGCTCAAAGGATTTAACAGATAACGCGGACTTAACTACAGGAACATCCAGCACATAGGCTTGGTGTGTTGCTGCAGAGGGCAAGAAGGGCGTAGACATCTTTAACCTTTAAATAACCTTAACCAGAGCCGCTGTTGGCACGCAGTGACAGGAAAACATGCGCCTGAGTGGGTTACAGGCGTACCGGGAAATGCCAGACATGATCAAGCCGACCCGGCATGGACCGGGCCGGCGGGTGCATCAGTTTTTGGCTTTGGGCATTTGTGAAACCAGCGACAGGTTGATATCCAACCCTTCGATCTGGAAGTGCGGCACCACGAACAACTTGACGCGGAAGAAGCCGGGGTTGTCCTCAATGTCTTCCACCATTACGCGGGCTTCGCGCAACGGGTGCGACGCCTGTAGCTCGTCGCCCGGGTCGGTCATTTCGGTAACCAAAGTCTTGATCCAGGTGTTGAGTTCAAGCTCCAGCACGCGACGGTCTTTGGTGGTGCCGATGTTTTCGCGCTGGATCAACTTGAGGTAATGCGCCAGGCGCGACAACAAGAAGATATATGGCAAGCGGGCATTGATACGGCTGTTGGCTGGGGTGCTGTCCGGTCCGGCAAGGGGCTGTTTCTAAGTGCCGATGAGCAAGGTCGTGCCGGCGGCAAGCAACTGGACATGCAGCCCGCCCTAGAGCAGTTGCAACGGGCATTGCAACAGGCCCAGGCCCTGTCGGAAGCCAATGGCGTCGCAGAAGCGGACTTGCTGGACGTGTCCACACAGCAAACGCAGATGGATTCGGTGCTGAAAGCGCTGCAGGATGCCGCAATCCTGCTTTCGGCCCCGGCTGGCATTCGGGAGGCTTTCCTGTCCCCGCTCGCCGACCTGCATTACCGGACCCATGAAAGCGAGTGGCAACAAATCGTGGGCTATAACCGGCCGCGCCAGCCGTTCCTGCCCCGAATCACGCTCACACAAGCGCAGGAAGACCAGTTGATAGAGCATGCCCAACCGGCAGACATGCTTTATCGCTTTGCCAAAGGCGGCTTTATCGATGCCCGCCTACCTTACGCACAGCGCCATGCACAACTGGAACGCTATGCGAAACGTGCTCGCGCATGGGGATTCAGCAATACGCGGGACGTTGAAATTTTCTGCAGATATTGCTGCTGCAATGGTGAGGACTTTGACCGGACGCCCGAAACGACGGCCGTCTTGCACAGCCTGCTGGCTGAGCAAACCTCGCTTAAAGCACTTCCTGGTCTGATTGTACTGAACCTGCCTCCTTATCTGGCAATCACTGGATTGTTGGAGTGACATTAGACATGACAAAAAATGAAAAAGAATCTGCCCTTCCCCGTCTGGAAGTAGAAAAGAAGGGGTTTAGCCTGTTTGGCGGCTTGCTTGGTGTCCTCCTTGCTGTATCGGCATGCGCGGTTGTTGCTTTTGCTGCCGTTAACTACATGTCCAGCTCAAATTCACAAACTGCTTGGCTACTCATGTATATAGGCATACCTGCAATGTTTGTTATACCGCCAATTTCAGCGGTAATTGGCTTTATTTTTGGTGGATATTTTTTTTACAAAAGACTTCTTCGTGTTTCTCTGAAAAAGAAATCGTGGATTACCGGTGTCGTTGCCTTCTTCTTTGTCTTGAATTATGGCTATCCATTGCTAATGCATTGGCATTATGAAAATAAAAGCGCAAAAGAAGAAAAAATACTTGAACAAGAAAATCAGCTGAAATCTACTGCAGAAAATAGCATTGAAGAGGCGCTTGAATCTCAAAATCCAGATGAATTGATAAGCCTCCTGGATTCAAATAAAAGTCTAAACATACTCACTATTTTTTGTGACCGGACAGACTACTACAACGATTTTATTGGATACAAATCTCCTGCAGATACGCAGGTGGATCGCGATTTTGAAAAAGAACTTGGAAAAATAAAAACCCTAGAACAGGCATCTGAAATATCCAGTCAAACGATATCTGCCGACATGGTTCTTAAGGCCAAACAGATTATTGTTAATAAATATGCGTTTTGGGGTGACTGGAAACACGTGGATGCTTTGGCTTCTGCGGGAATAACCATCGATGGAGTATGGATAGCCAATAACAGAAAAAATTTGCCGGCAACGTTTGAAGATACTCATTCCTATTGCAAAAGCCATTCCATGACATCCCCTACGGTAATGACGGCTTATTGGGGCTCCTATTTCAGGCAGGAGTCGCGCAATGATTCTGTAAAAAACGCTTTGTTGCATGGGGCTCGCGCAGATGTAGTTGATGATTGGCATCAATCTCTCTTGTTTGAGTGTCCTAGCCAAAAGACAGTCAAGTTATTTATAGGAAAAGGTGGAAATGTCAATCAACAAAATGGAGAAGGATATACGGGATTACATGCGGCAATAGCTTTTCAAAGAGAAAAAGATAAAACCGATATGGAAACGTTGAAGTGCATACAGGCATTGTTGCAGTTTGGCGCAGATCCGGCAATACGCAGTAAAAATGGAAAAACCATATGGAATCTGCTCGAAAAAACCGATCCCCACGATCAGGATCAATCAAGCCGTGAGCAATTTTATGTACAAGTAAAAAAACTGCTGGAGTCAAAAAATCCATCCACGGTGGTTTTGAAATGATTCCCTTCCAAAAGATCATTTCCAGCCTACTGACAAACCGTGTTGCCTCAGCCGTCAAGGAAAGACTGTCATGCGTAACGTTCTGATGATCCTTCTATGCATCCTTGGCCTCACTGCCTGCGACGCCCACTCCGGTTCCGATACGGATGGGGGTGACGCCACCGGAGTCAACTACACCCAGTACCCGGTCAACTGGGTGCAGATCAACAACAGCTATGACGTCCACCTGGGTGAACTGGGTGGCATGAACGGCGTTTACGAAAGTGAAGCGGGCAAACGTTATACCGGCACCGGCGGGGAATGCTGTATCCGCTTCCCCCGAAACTGGACGCCCGGCCTGAAGTTCATCATCCACTGGGAACGGGAACGCTGTGCCATGTATGCCAAGCCCAATAGCTGCGGGGTGAATGTGTACCGGGCAGAAGTGCCGATTCCTGAATATGGCGGTGGTACCTATGATTTGGTCGTGACCTTCCTGCCTGACGATCGGGTGCGCGTTTATGTCAATAGCGAAATTTTTATTGACGACATGAACAAGAAATACGGGGAGAAACACTGGAAAACACCCGGCCTGACCGACAAGGAGGATGGTTTTACCGGTCAGGGCGAACTGGACAAGGCGGCAACGGCGGAGCGGCAAAAAGACTTTGATGCAGCCCAGGCGGCAGATGCCTCGGCTGCAGCTGCGGAAGCCGCTTTGACTCCAGCTCAGCGCAAAGCCAGGGATGAAGCAGATAGCGATAGGGAAGAACGGTGGGACATATCGGATAAAGCAAAGAAGGTCATTAGCAATTGTATGCAGCCACTGCATGAGCGCGGCATTGATCAATCAAAGGCAGAGAAGCTTTGCGAAGCTGCCGCAGCCCAATGCAAAAAATTGATAGGTGCTGGGGCTGACGTTCCGGAAGGCCCTTGCGATATACGCTACTACTGAATAGGTGTTGGTCATGAGCAAATTTAAGCGAATGGGGAAGTTCCCTACGAATACCAATGGAGAAGGCTTCTTTCCTCATGCCAATGGTTTCAAATCCAGCAACCAGAAAGAGCCGAAGGTTTGTGACACCTGCCCGCAGATGATTTTCGTCAATCTGTTTTTTGACGGCACGGCAAACCATCGCAGCTTTGATCGGCGAGGTGGCTCGTATACCAATGTGGCTCGGTTGTTCGAGGCCAGTGAGGGGTTGTCTCCAGGCGCAGCTCTGGCTGAACAAAATGCAAGTGCGGCGCTGACAGGTGAGGAACGCCGCTACAAGTTCTATCTGCAGGGGGTAGGCACGCAGTTTCGGGAGCTGGGAGAAGACGCGTACTCCACCCTGGGCAAGGGCACTGCGGTGGGCTTTGGCATGCGGGTGGGCTGGGCGTACTCCCGGGTGCTCAATGCGGTCTATCACGCCATTACCCGCAGTACCAACCCGTTGTTCAGCAATGATGAGGCCAGAACTGCGGCCACCTGGTGGGATGTGCAGCGCACCGGCATGTCGGTACGCCGGGCCTTGAGTGGCCCGCTCTTGATTGCCTATGACTATGCGGCAGGCCGTAACCTGATTGCAGACAAGCTGGCCAAGCTGGCCAAGACCCAGCAGCAAGCGCCCAAAAACAAGCAGGTTGGCAAGGTGTGGATCAGCGCGTTTGGTTTTTCCCGCGGGGCGGCTGGGGCTCGGGTATTTGTGTCACAGCTGATGAAAGAGTGGGGCACAAGCCAGAAACTTGCCGGAGTGATCGACTATGAGGTGAGTTTTCTGGGCATTTTTGACACCGTTGCGTCGGTTGGCGGGGTAGATGGTCTGCGCACGGTACTGGGTGCAGAAGGGTTCGATGGTCATTGGGCGTGGTGCAACAAGGGGGCTCTGAATGTACCGCCAAATGTCCCTTGTCTGCATATGGTGGCGATCAATGAGCAACGCCGCAGTTTTCCGCTCGATACCATCCGTATGGGCAAGGAATATGCCGCCAAGCATCAGGAAATTGGCTGCCCCGGTGTGCACTCGGATGTCGGCGGCGGGTATCCGCCCGGTGACCAGGGCAAAGCCCGCAAATCCCTACTTTCAACTGGCGCGCCGAACTCTCCCCTGGGGAGGAACCTGAGTCTGAAGATGGGGCAGATCCCCTTGCATTACATGTATAAAGCCGCGCTGGAGGCGGGCGTGCCGTTGCGCCTTAAAGAACAGATGTCCGCCGAATTGCAGGCGGACTTCCGGGTGGACGAGAACCTGGTAAAAGCAGTAAACGACTGGATTAGTCAGACCCCTGACTTTTCAGATATTGAAGCTGCCCTGACATATGGCTTCAAACAAAGCATGGCCTGGCACACCTTGCGGGCACAGAAGTCTGATTACATCACCGGGAAGGATTTTTACAAAAACGCACCGGAATCTGGTGCTCAGCGACCCGTGCTCCAGAAACAGTACGAGGACAAAATCCGGTCGCTGGAAAAGCAGCAGGTGAAGCTGAGTCAACAGGCCCAGAATCAGATGGGTGGCGTGTTTGTGGACCAAAGCACTCAAAGTGGCAAAGAGATCTGGGCACAACGTTCACAAACCCGGGCAGAACTGGACAAGCTGACCAATCTCCTGCAAACCCCCGACGGGCGCGCCAAAGTGATGGACGGTGTCGCAGGAAAGCCCGAAGGCAGCATGCCCCCTGGCGGGGACGTCGGCGATATCCTTCCCCAGGATAAAAAGGATCTGCTTGAGGGCAACGAAGAATTCCAGCTGTTGCTTGGCTATCTGTATCCCGAACAGCAGCCGGGTTTGGGCGTCATCCACTCCACTACGACGGAGACAATCAGGGTAGATCTGACCCCCACGAAAATGGCCCAGACCATTGAAAGATGGAGCATCCGGCATGCTGATCCACTTCACCCCGACAACGTGCCCCCTGCCAGTGCCAAGTTACTGATCATGACGCAATCCGGCCTCGAAGCAATGGCATTAGACGGCATCGTGATGCCGGAGCCAGACTTTGTGCCGTTTTTGAAAGAGTGCACCAGCAAAACAGCATGGCAGGCCATGAAGGCGAACGAAGCCGCGTGCACGCTCTTCGATGATTACATGCATGACTCACGTGCATGGTTCCGTACCCCCACTTTCCACGAACCCACCCCGGGCGGCTACGGCTGGCCACGTGCGTTCTATATCGGCAGCGATACCCGGGTGGAATATCTTGGCCGTAAAGTGGCAAGCGGCCAAGCCACACAAGTGTCCCGCAAGATCGTCATGCCACCTTCCCCGCCAAAACCACCACCCGCTCCACCCACTGCAGATATTTATACCCCTCCAGTTGTTGATATGAATGCTTTATTCAACGCTAGATGGTAGCTGTTGGTGCGACCATTTTTTATCCAACTTCAAGGAGGAAGCAATGCAATACGTAATCTGCGTCGGTGATGGCACCAGCCACGGCGGTAAAGTGCTGAATGGCTCAAACCGGATGAGCATCGATGGTCGTCCGGTGGCCCGCAAGGGCGACATGGTGTCCTGCCCCAAAGAGGGCCACGGCACCAATCCGATTATTGAGGGTTCTCCTACGCTGACTGATGACGGTGTGCCGGTGGCATTGCACGGCCATAAAACGGCCTGCGGCTGCACGTTGATTGCCAGCGGGACAGGGGCCGGGGTGCACTGATGGCGTTTGATGTCCGGCAGATCAAGCCCGAATACACCATCCCCGCCATCAAGCCCGCGTGGGTGTGGTATGTCGTGCTGTTTTTGCTTATTGTCGGTGGCGGTGCGGCGCTGGCCATTTACCTGTGGCCCAAAGGCGAACCAACCCAAACCGACTGGTTCTGGACCCGGGTGGTGGTGTTCCCGGTCATGGCGTGGCTTGCCCTGGTGCTGCTGGATCTGGGCGTACAACAAAATGCTCAAGACAAGGCGCGGGACCGCAATCGTGCCCGCCAACAGAAACTAGCAACGACCTGTGCTGAAGGTGGCCGTTCGTTGCCAGTGCTGGCTAGCGCGTTTGTGTTCTCCTGCCAGCCGGAGGAGAACACTGCTGCGGCAGTGGTTGGACGGACATTGCGCCTGGTACCAAGGCAGCGTGTTCCCGAAGACCGCGCCGAGATCAAAGCCCGCTGGCTGGAACACCCGGAGCGGGTCTACCCCGGTCGAGATGCCGAGGCGGATATCGCCCGGCAAAAAGACCTGCTCAGTTGGGTGTTCGCACATCTGATCCAGCCTGTGGCAGGTGCAGTCGAGCAACTGCCGGCGCATATTCCGTTGCACATCACGTTGGCCACCTCTCCCGTTTTTGAAACAGCGTGGGTCGAGGCAGAGTGGCAAAAAGCCTGGCAAGCGCAGGGGCTGCGCGATACCGCCAAACCGGTGATTGAACCGAAACCGCCAGAACTGGCAGAGGTTGACCTGTGGCTGGACGGCAAAGGCCAGCTTGCCACGGATGGCGCCACATTGTTGTGCGTGGTGCAGCTCAATGCACTGCTGGACGCCGCCCCCGCTGAAGGCTCGGCAGAAGCCGGGGTCGCTGTATTGTTGCTGCCCTTTGCCATGGCGCAGACACACCAGGTTGTGCCCATGGCCTATCTGCACCGGCCCGAAACACCGTCCGAGGCCGATCTGTCGCATGGGCTGTACCAGACCTTGCTGTGGGGCCACGCCAAAGGTGCAGATATCGCGAGCCAGTGGCTCACCGGCGGTGCTCAGTCGCCCCTGCAGCGTGCACTGGTCAGCAGCTTCGAAGATCAAAAAGTTGAAATCATGAATACGCCCGAACTGGCGGGTCAGCACGATATTGATCAAGCGGTGGGCCAGAGCGGTATCGCTTCGCAATGGCTGGCAGTTGCCCTTGCAGCTGACCATGCCGGCAGCACCACCCGCAAACAGTTACTCAGCCTTTCCACTCCAGACCATATGACGCTGGCCATTGTCGCGCCGCACGCCTGATCTTTACGGATTCCCTGCCTTATGTTTAACCGTATCAACTTCCGTCTTGCCGCACTGCTTGTGGTCTTTGCAAGTATCTCCCTCTACGTTCTGAACAAAGGTGCCGGATTGGGTCTGGCCACACCGGAACAACGCTGGCTTGCCGTAGCTGGTATCGCGCTGCTGTACTTGTTGAGCCTGGTGATCTGGTTAGCCTTCGTCCGGCGCAAGAAAGAAAAAGAGGCGGACAAGGACGTGGGCAGTGCTGCGGTGGTGACCATCAACAAGACACCTGCCCCCGAGGTTAAAACGCCGTTCGACCTTTTGCATGATGACCAAAAAAGCCGCTATGGCTGGTTCGAACGCCGTTTCAAGCCATGGCTGCTGGTCACCGGCGCAGAGTCGCTGGTCAGGCCCCATTTCCCGGGTCTGCTTGATCAGAAGTGGCTGGATACACCACGGGCTGTGCTGGTGTGGGCAGGTGACGGTGTTACCGCCCCTGCCAAAGGCTGGCGCTACTTGCGTGGGCGCTTGCGTAAACCTGCTGACGGAGTCGTACTGGTAACCGATGGAGCATCGCAGCAAGGCTCTGTCCTGGCCAATCTGACCCGCGACTGCGGCTACGCCTTACCAGTCCAGCTCGTGCTGTCGCCCGCAGTACCCGGCGAACGCGGAGAGGAAAGTCCAGCTATATTGCTCCAAACACATCACAAAGTGGCAAATGACACAGGTCAGATCAGTGCAGCTCTACAGCAATTGGTGGATCCGCTCTCGCAAACCGGCCTTTGGGCTTTGCTCAAAAATCGGAAGGCATATTTCGACGCCGGATTGTCCGCTTTTCTGGAGCAACGTCACGACACATTAGGCAAATGGATTGGCCAGTTGGCCAGAAACCTGCAGCGACGGCAGGTGCTGGCAGGTATATGGTTCACACCTGCCCCAGCTTTGGTCAGTGACCCGCAAGCCTTGACTGGGGCCGATGATGCCGCCCATGTGGAGCTGGCCCAAGTGGCAGGTGATAACATCACCTTGCCAGGCCCATGGCTGCAGGCCTTCCGCCGCGCACGCAAACCCAAACTGCATTTCAGCGGCTTTGACTGGTTCTGGAGTGTGCTCGCTGTTTGTGTAGGGCTGTGGTGTGCCGGTACCGTGGTGTCGTACCTGCAAAATCGAGCCTTGGCGGAGGAAATCCGCGCTGACATCGCAACGCTGCAATCCGCCCCAAAACTGAAGCAGGCCTTCCCTGCCCTGTTGGCGGTACAGAACGACATGGCGTTGCTAGAGGCGCGGGAGAAAAACGGCGCGCCATGGACTACCCGTTTCGGGCTAAACCATAACGCTGAGCTGCTGGCAGCCACGTGGCAACCTTATGGGCTCGCCGCCAACAAATGGCTAATGCGGCCGGTGCAGACACAACTGGCCTCGCACCTTAAAGTACTCAATGCCGTGCCGCTAGATGGCATGGATGCGGCCAGAAATGATGACGAAAATGAAGGTACCGGTAACGACACAAACTCGGGTGCGACATCCCGGGACGCCATCGGCCAGATGGGGTATGACACCCTTAAAACCTGGTTGATGTTGTCACAACCCAAACACACCGATGCTCCGTTCCTGGCTCCGCGTCTGGCGCAAACCGGCAAAGCCGTATGGCCGTCACTCAGTGTGGATGGTGTTGAACAGGTAACAAAGTTCTACGCTAACCACCTTGCCGACCACCCGGAATGGAAGCTGGCCGAAAATGATGACGTGCTGTTTGCCGCTCGGCAGACGCTTTCCGGCTTGATCGACCTCAAGCAGGCAGACGACACGCTGTATCGCCAATTGCTCGACAATACAAAATCCCGCTATCCCGATCCGACCATGGGTATGTTACTGGGAGGACGGGATTCCCGCGGGCTGTGGTCCGTGCAGGGGCGCTTGCCGGGTACGTTCACCCGTCAGGCTTATGAAGGCTACGTGCGTGATGCCATCGCGCAGATGTCCAGGCAGGCGGTCACCAATGGCGATTGGGTACTGGGCCAGCAGTCCACCCCAAACGCGGTCAAACCGGAAGACTTGCAGGCCAGCCTGACCAAACGATATTTCACGGACTTCGGTTACGCTTGGCAGAACTTCCTCAACCGGCTGAACTGGGTGCCAGAGGCCAATTTGTCTGGTACAGCAGAACAATTGCGTGTTTATGCCGATGCCCAGCAATCGCCGCTTTCGGCTTTGATGAAAACCATTGCCTGGCAAGCCCAGGCGGGTGCCCAGCAACACAGCTTGGCCGATTCACTGGTGGAAAAAGCCCAGAACGTGTTCAAGGGTAAGGATGGGTATCCGGCAACTACCGCTACTCCGCAGGACAGCCCAAAATCCGGCGCCCCGCTCGCCGAGGCTTTCGGCCCGCTGTTACGGCTGGTTGACAATGCGGATGGGAGTAGCAATGCCGCCAGCGGGGCTGCCTCAGGCGGCGCCAGTGCCGATACCACGCTTAGTTTGCAACGTTATCTGGATCGCGTCAGCGTTACCCGCCTCAAGCTGGATCAAGTCAATGCCGCAGCAGACCCGGATGCATTTGCCCTGCAACTGGCTCAGTCGCTGTTCCAGGGGCAGGCGAATGATCTGGTCGATGCGCGCAATTATGCCGAACTGGTGGCCGCCAGCTTGGGCAGCGGTTATGCGGGTATGGGCCAGAATCTGTTCCTCAAGCCGTTCGATCAGTCCTGGCGCACGCTCATGCAACCGGCTTCGGCCAGCCTGAACAGCCTGTGGACCACCCGCGTCTGGCTGCCTTTCAACAGTGCGGTGGGTGGACGCTTTCCGTTCAACGATACCGACAACGAAGTCGGTCTGCCGGAGCTGGCCAGGTTCATTTCGCCGCAAGGGATTGTCCCTCAATTTGCCAAGACCCAGCTCGGTGGCATCCTGGTGTTGCAGGGCGATCAGTGGGTGCCCAATCCGCGCTATGCCCAATCGCTCAAGTTTGATACCGAGTTTCTTAACGGGCTTAACCAGCTGTCGCGTCTGGCCAGCCGCATGTATGCCGAAGGCGATACCCGCTACCGTTTCGACATCATGGCCATGGGCCATCCAAAACTCATAGACAGTGTGTTGTCCATCGACGGCCAGTCGCTGGATTACTTCAATCAGAAACAGCAGTGGGAACACTTCACCTGGCCTGGTACGCCAGAAAAAGCGGGAGCCCACCTGACCTGGAGTACGTTGCAAGCCGGCCTGCAGAAAAAAGAGGATTTCAACAGCGTATGGGGCTTTGTGCGGCTGTTGGCCAAAGCCAAAGTTGAACAAATTGATCGGGCCAGCTACCGGGTTGAGTGGACGCTGGATGACGATATCCGCCTGCGTTACGCAGTGCGCACTCAGGCTGGAGCCGGGCCGCTGGAATTGTTGCAGCTTAAGGGGTTCAAGTTGCCAGAGCGGGTATTTGTGACGGGACGAGAAATTGCCGCCCCCAAACCTGAGAGCGCGCCAACGGGGATCAAGAGCCCCGCAGCGAAACCGTCCTGATGCCCATTACTCCTGATTCTGAGTTAACCCAAAGAGACCGTATGTCCCTGCCCTCGTTTCTCAAAAAACTGTTTGGTCAGTCCGAACCCGCAGACCTGGCGCGTAACCGGCTGGCTACGTGGCAAGATTGGTTGAGCCCTATTCCTGGGGCATCCGAGGTCGGAGACGACCCAGGTTACGACGATGACTTTCTTGCGCTGCGCGAAGAGGTGGCCAAGCTGGGCGGTCTGGATGATGCGCTGATCCTGAACACCAGTGAGGCGCTGCTGCGCAATCATTGCAAAGACTTGCGTCCTGCCGGGTATTACGCGTTTTCTCGTCTGCGCACGGACGGCGCTGCGGGCCTGGCCGATGGTCTGGAGCTCATTGCCGCCCTGCTGGTCCGCTACCCGGAAACCATCCTTCCCCATCGCCCGGAAAGCCGTAAAGCGGCGCTGGAATGGCTCAATGGCGAGCGATTCCAGGTTTTTCTGGAGCGTAGTAGCGGTGCTCGTACCGATCTGGAACGCGCCTGTTCGGCGCTGGCCCTGATTGAACAGTTGGTAGGAGAGTGGGATGCCGCCTTCCGGCCTTCTGTTCAACCTCTCATTCATCGCTTCGAAGCGTTGATCGAAGCCAATGACGCCAGCGAGCAACCCGGCTCAAGCAACCGCTTGGGTACTGCAAATAGCCAGGAGCAGACCTCTGGTACGTCCACTTTGGTGCCCACGCGTGGTGAAATAGCCTCAGCGCGTGAACTGCTGGATCGGGCACGGGAAATGGCGGTGCATTTGCGACGCCAGGCTGCCGGTTACCTGCCGGCGTACCGGCTGTTGCGTTGTATCCGCTGGGATACCGTAACCAACGCGCCGCCGCATGATCCCCAAGGCAAAACCCGCCTTCCGCCGCCGCGCAGCGAGTTGCACCAACACTTGAAACGTCTGGTTTTACAACAGCAATGGCACGAACTACTGGAACGTGTCGAACTGGCGTTTGCCGAAGGTGCGAATCACTTCTGGCTGGATTTGCAATACTACGCTTGGCAAGCCCAGGGCCAGGCAGGGCCTGAATATCTGGCCTGCCGCGACATGTTATTGACCGACTTTGCACAAATGCTGGATCGGCTGACTGGTCTGGAGCGACTTTGTTTCAGCGACGGCACGCCATTTGCACAAGATGCCACTCTGGAGTGGATCGCCACCCATGCCGTGATCCGTAACCTGGATGCGGGCGAAACCGTACTTGCCCCAACGCCGAGCGGTGGCGATGTCGACTGGCAGGAAACCGAGCGGCAAGCGATAGAACTGGCAGCCAGTGCGGGTCTGGAAAATGCCTTTCAATGGCTACGCGATTTACCCGTCATACCGGGCGAACGTAACCGGCTCATGCGTCAGTTGTTGCTGGCCAGCCTGGCCGAAAACCATGGTCGTGCGGATATGGCAATGCACCTGCTGGTCACACTGGATCGGGATATCGACGTTTACCAGCTAGGCCGCTGGGAGCCTGGCCTGGCCTTCGAAATCAAGGTGCGTCAGTTACGCCTGTTGCGGCAGCGATATCAACGCAAGGATGTAGACAAAATCACTCTTGCGAGCCGTATGGATGGTCTAGTTGAAAGTATGACCGCGCTGGACCCATTGCGCACATTAGCTTTGAGTGCGCCTTCATGAATGGACACTTTATCCCGTTCCTTCTCCATCCCGGATGCTTCTTGCTCTTCCCTGTGATGGCATCAGAAATGAACACCTCTAGACACTTTCAACAACCTACACCGCTGGAGCACAGGGCTTTTTATGGATGACCAGGTTCTCAAATATTACGAAGCAGAAATGCGCTATCTGCGAGAGGCCGGTAAAGAATTTGCCCAAGCCCATCCCGATCGCGCAGCGTTGTTGAATCTTGATCGGGTTGGCGATCGCGACCCTTATGTTGAAAGACTGTTTGAGGGGTTTGCCTTTCTCACCGGTCGTTTGCGGCAAAAACTGGACGACGATCTGCCCGAGCTAACGGAAGGATTGATGAGTCTGCTCTGGCCTCACTACCTGCGCATGATTCCGTCGCTTACCATCGTCGAACTCACGCCGCAAATGGACGCACTACAGCATGCCGAAGCCGTTCCTGCCGGGCTGGTACTGCGCAGCAGCCCGATTGGCCCCGAACAAGCTCGCTGCTTGTATCGCACGACACAGGCGGTGCCGCTATTACCGCTACGGCTGGTCGAGGCCTCTGCGCCTGTTCGTAACGATGGCCGCTCTGCGATCCGCTTGCGTTTTCATATCGAAACCCAAGTCAAACGCCAGCAACTGGATTTTTCACAGATCCGGCTGTTTATCAATGCAGATACACCCGTCGCCTCGGCTTTGCATCTAGCACTGACTCGGCAAGTGTTGCAGATTGAAGTACGCACACCCAGTGGTGAAACCAGTGCGCCAACGTTAGTGCCCGCAGCGAAGCTGCATTTTGACCAGGTTGGTTTTTCTGCAACAGATCGGCTCTGGCCCAAAGCGGACAATGCTTTCGGTGGTTATCAAATGCTGCTGGAATACTTCACGTTCCGCGATAAATTCATGTTTGTGGATCTATGCGGGCTGGATATCAACGCCCTGCCCGAAACCACGCCATGGTTTGAAATCGACGTAGTGTTGGACCAGCGCTATCCCGCTGACATGCCGTTTTCCGCCGACAACGTCCGGCTGCATTGTTCGCCCGCAATCAACTTGTTTAACCTGGAGGCAGAACCAATCCGGGTCGACCATCTGGAGCCGGAATATCGGGTTGTACCGATGCTGCATCAAGGCATGCAGGTGGAGGCTTATTCGGTGGATGAAGTCGTGGCGTTTGAGCACGGCAATAGCAGTCGCCACCAATATTTACCCTTCTCTACCTTCCGGCATCGCGGCGGCATGCTGCGTCACGACGCGCCAGAACGTTACTTCCATACCCGCATGCGGCGCGGTGCTTCAGGGCTGTTTGAGACGTGGCTGGTACTCGGTGGCCATGCATGGGCAGACCGCGATGATTTACCGCTGGAAACCCTTTCGTTACGGGTGACTGGCACAAACGGTTTGTTGCCGCGCAAAGGTCTGCGCGAGGCGCAGATTCTGGAGATGATTTCCGGGTATCCGTGTGTGGCCAACGTCAAAAATGTGACTGCGCCGACGCTACCGGTCTATCCGCCAATGGAAGATCGCTTTCATTGGCGCGTGTTATCGCACCTGTCACCCAACTATCTGTCACTGATGGATGCCGAGGTGTTGCGCGGCACCCTGGCGTTGTACGACTGGACCGAAGATGAGCTGAATCAGCGGCGCTTGCAGGGCATTCAGCAGGTTTCCCATCGTCCGCTGTCGCGAATGGAACAAGGCTGCGTGATGCGCGGGGTGGAGATTTCCGTCACGCTCGATAGCCAGCGCTTTGCAGGCGATGGCGATATTTTTCTGTTTGGCGAGTTGCTGCATCGCTTCTTCACCGCCTATGCCGACATGAATCTGTTTACCCAATTGGTTGTGATTGTGCAGCCAATCGGGCGCAAGCTGAATTGGCAGGCCAGCAAATCCACTCAGGCGACACTATGAGCCAGCCCGCAGCGCCCCCCTCAGAAGCACCACTTGCTGGACCCGCCTTCAATCGGGAGCAGATCAACGCCGGCAAAGGCTTGATGCGGGATATTTTCCGGCGAGCCCCTCAGTTCAATTTCTATCAGTTCTGCGCGTTACTCGATGCCACCAGGCCTGACGTCCCGGGTTTAGCTACGCAAAATTCGCCAGCACAAGAGCCCGTTCGCTTTCGGCCCATTGCGTCGCTGGGTTTTCCTGGTGGCGAACTGGCGCGAGTGGAACTAGACACAGAAGACGAAAACCTTCCCCCTACCATCCGTACCACGTTTCTGGGGCTGTACGGCGTTGATGCGCGCATGCCGTGGCATGTGCTCGATGACATTGCCACGCGCCGGGATGGCCATGAGTCGCTTGCAGCGTTTCTGGATATTTTCAATCATCGCATCGTCACGCTGTATTACCGCATCTGGCAGAAATATCGCTATCCGGTCACTTTCCGGGCGGGTGCGACAGACCGGGTTTCCCAATCCTTGTTATGTCTCGCCGGGTTGGGTATTGGCAATGTCGCGCAGCGCACGCAGTTGCCCACTGCCCGTTTCATGGCGTTTCTGGGGTTGGGCGGTCAGCGCACCCGCCCGGCCGAAGGTCTGGTGGCGGTCATCAAGCTGCTTCTGCCGCAGGCAAGTATTAAGGTTGAGGAGTTTTTCCCGGTATTGCGACACCTGGAAAATCCGGCAGCACTTGGGCAACAGCCCGTGGCATTGAGAGCCGGTTCGCTGGTGTTGGGGCAAACGGTGATGGATCGGAACAGCACGGTGCGAGTGATCATCTCCCTCCCGGCCAGCGAGCGATTGCGGGCGCTCTTGCCCGGTGGTCGGGATCATCACGATTTACTACAGATGCTCAAGATCTACCTGGGTTACAAGCTGGACGCCGAATTGACCCTGCGTATCTCGCGTGAACAACTGCCCCCGTTGCAGCTTGGTAGCAGCCCCGCATTCCTGGGGTTGACCAGCCTGCTGGGTGGCGAAAACCAGAATACGCCGGTTGATATCCGCCTTGGTCGTTATTGCGGTCTGGAACTGGAACAGGCGCATGACAGCCCTGCCCGCGCATCAGCAATTCACTGATCCGGTCAGATTTCATCCATTTTTCATAAAGCCATGATCATGTCTATCTTATTCTTGAAACAAAACAGCACCCGACTGGCCGGCTTGGGTTTGCTCACATTTTTGATGGTTCACTTGGCCGGATGCGGTGCAATGCAAACCGTCAAAGAGGCCACCATCAATACCACCAAGGCGATCTTTATCGCAGACACACTGACGCTCAAAATCGATTTATTGGCGCGTGAAGGCATGAACGCCGACGATAAAGATCAGGCAACGCCGGTGGTAATCCGTATTTATCAACTCAAAGATGCCAAAACCTTCGCTGCGGGTGCTTACACCAGCATGCTGGATAACGATACCAGCATCATCAAAGACGATTTGCTACAGCGCAAAGACCTGGTTTTACGCCCGGGCGCCAGCATCAGCCTTGACGAGCCATTAGAGAAAAATGCCAAAGCGGTCGGGGTTGCCGCATTTTTCCGCACTGAAAGCAGGGAAAGACGCTGGCAAATCGTGGTGCCACGCGACGCTCTTTCGGATGATCATGCGCTAAAGATCGAAGTCATCGGTTCCGAACTCAAACTTGCTGTTCCGGCCAAAGGCTAGCCCGATGACTGGTCCCGCACTCTACGAATTGCTTACCGGACATTTTGCAGACGGCACTGCAATTGACGCTTTTGACGAAAAAACCCAAACCATCATCAGTGTCATGGACAGCATGCAGCGCATTTTGAATAGCCGCGCGGGCAGTCTGTCCCATTTGCCCGACTACGGGCTGCCTGACTTGACCACCATTTACCGGGAGCTTCCCGCCAGCGCGCACAAGTTGAAGCGAACCATCGAAGCAACTTTGATCAAGTACGAACCGCGTTTGCGCAGTATTGAAATTGAATTGCAGCCGATGGATGAAGAAGCAATCCTGAGTTATACGCTGGTGTGCCATCTGCGACGGGCCGGGCTAGTGCGCTTTGGTACCTGGTTCTCGCCAGAAGGTCAGGTTCGATTGAGTCGTTATCGCTAACATGGGCTAGCCCAGCTTTTCCGCCGCAAAGCCCGGTTGGCAGGTGCCAGCGTACGGTTCGGGCCAGAATTCGGTATTTGGCGAATTTGGTCAACCCTTGCAGTAAAGTAGGAAATGGCCCGAGCCAGCGGCATTCCCTCCGTGTGATGGAAGGGCTCACATCTCTTCCTCTGGCAGTAGCGTGCCAGCCACCGCCAGCGGCACAGGCTGTTCTGATGATGGCTCTTCCAGCCGCACCTGTTCAATCTCTTCAAAGCGGCGGGAAATTTTTTCGCTGGTGATCGCAACATTCTGTGCGTCTTCATGCGCCTGGCGGATATGCGTGGCTAGTTTCTTCATGCGATCGTCAAAGCGGGCGAACTCGGAGCCGAGGCGGCCCAGCGCTTCTTTGATGATGTGTACCTGCTTGCGCGTTTCTACATCCTTAATCACGGCGCGGGCGGTGTTGAGTACGGCCATCAAGGTGGTCGGCGAAACAATCCACACCCGTTGTTTCATGGCGTAGTTCACCAACTCGCCATGGTATGCGTGGATTTCGGCAAACACGGCTTCAGCCGGGATGAACATCACAGCGCCATCGGCGGTTTCGTTGGGGATGATGTATTTGCTGGAAATATCGTCGATATGCTTTTTGATATCGGCGCGGAAGGCGCGTTGGGCGACGGTGCGGTCTTCACCCGCTTCAAACATACGGTGATAGTTTTCCAGCGGGAACTTGGCATCGACGGCCACCATGCCCGTGGGCTCTGGCAATTTCAGCAAGCAATCAGCTCGTGTACCGTTGGAAAGCGTGGCCTGCATCTCGTAAACCTGCGCTGGCAAGACATTACGCACCAGACTTTCCAGTTGTACTTCGCCGAAGGCGCCGCGGGAGCGTTTATCGCCCAGCAGTTCTTGCAAGCTGACCACGTTGGTGGTCAGGCCATCTATTTTCTTCTGGGCTTCATCAATGGTTGCCAGGCGCGCCATGACGTTGGCGAAGGTTTCGTTCGTTTTCTTGAAGCCTTCATCCAGCCGCTCGCTGACCTTGCCGGAGATTTCGGATAATTTGTTGTCAGCAGTCTGCGTCAATTGCGCGACCGATTGCGTCAGTTGCATGCTGGTAGTGGCCAGCGCGTCGCGCAGTTGTTCCATCTCGCGCCTGGATTGCTCGGCCAGCATTTGCGAGAGCTTGACCAGCACTTCTTCACGCAAGGTGTCTTGTTTGGTTTGCAGTGCGGCAGAAATCTCGCCCAGTTGGGTCATCATCTGCTGGCGGCTTTCACTCAGTGATTCGGTCAAAGACAGGCGCAATGCGGATAAAGATTCGGACTGGGAAATTTGCAGTTTTTCCAGTACCGCACGGGTCTGGTTCAGTTCGGTAGAAACACCTGCACGCAGCCGGTCAAACGCCTCACTCATGCTGCCCCGTAATTGCTCGCTGGAGCGGCCGATGGCATCGTTCAACAAGGCGCCGTGCTGGGCAAAGGCATTGTGTGACGCTTCGTTCTGACGGGCGAAGCCGCTCTGGACCTGGTGGACTACTTCCTTCTGGCTGGCATGCAGTTCCGACGCCAGCGCCTCCATCATTTGCTCTTGCGTTCGCGCCAGTTGCTGCAACTTGATCACGACCAGTACACCGGCCAACAAGGCCACCAAAGTTGTTACGCCAAACAGAAGATCGATCATTACCGGACTTACCCATAAACAGAACATCAAGTGAACGGATTGTAGGCGTGTCACAACGGCATCACCAGCGACAGCGGACACGCGCCGTACATCGCACGTTATAATCTTGCGATGCGCACCTTTCTGGCTTCTCTCATTTTATTGGTCTGTCTGCCCGCCGCTGCGGCCGGGCAAACCGATCTCGCTACCATTCAACGCGCCGCAGCCTCGTGGCTGGATCAGCAACTGGCCCAATATCAAGGCGGCAGCAGTTATACCTTCGGCAAGCTGGATAATCGCTTGCGCCTGGAGCCCTGCAACGCCATGGATGTGCAGGCTGCACCGGGATATCGACTGGCTGGCAACAGCATGCTGCGGGTGCGTTGTGCCGATGGCGCGACCTGGGCCGTCAACCTGCCCGTTAAAATCAGTGTGCAGGCCACCTATTACGTTGCCGCAAGACCACTCCCATCGGGCCATGTACTGGCGGATGGCGACCTGATTCCGCAGCAAGGCGATCTGGGGCAACTGCAAGGTAGCGTGATTCTTGATCCGAACGACGCCTTGGGTCGCACGCTGAGCAGTGCGGTGGCTGCTGGCGGTGCAGTCCGGTCGGAAATGTTGCGGGCGCCAATGGTGGTGCAGCAAGGGCAGAAGGTGCGGGTGGTTATGCGCGCCGGTGGGGTCGAAGTCAGTAATGACGGCTTTGCGCTGAACAACGCCGCCGAAGGCCAGAACGTGCGAGTACGCGTGGGTAACAACACGATTGTGCAAGGCGTTGCCCGCAGTGGCGGCGTAGTCGAAGTGACTGACTAAGCCAGTCGCGCCAGCCCGTATTTACGGTGCCTGCAGTTGGTGTAATGCTGCAGCGCGATCTTTCACTATCCAGATGTCCTGACAAACTGGCGCCCAGCCGGTAAAATTGTTGGTTTTTGAATGCCATACTGCGACCAATGCGCATAATTCGCGGCGTACACGCTGCCGCCCTTCCCCCGACGGCCCTTACAATTGGCAACTTCGACGGCCTGCATCTGGGCCATCGCGCCATGCTGGCGGAGCTACGTCAGGAAGCCGCGCAGCGCGGGCTGGCCAGTGCCCTGCTCACGTTTGAGCCGCATCCGCGCGAACTGTTTACACCCGAGACCGCGCCGACCCGTTTAACCAGCCTGCGCGAGAAGCTGGAATTTCTGGCGGCCGAGGGGCTGGATTACGTGATCCTGCAGCGTTTCAACCGCCGTTTTTCCGGTATTGACGCCACGGCGTTTCGGGATGACATCATTGCCGGCAAGCTGAATGCGCGGTTCATGCTGATTGGCCATGATTTTCGCTTCGGCAAACAGCGCGCAGGTGATTTCGAGTTGTTGCAGCAAAATCCGCAACTCACAGTGCGTTCCATGCCCGCGGTGATGCTGGATGAGCAGCGTATTTCGTCCACTTCCGTGCGCAACGCTTTGGCCGCAGGCGATATGCAATTGGCCGAGCGCTTGCTTGGCAGGCCGTATTCGATTTCTGGGCGCGTTGTGGGTGGCGACAAACTTGGTCGTGAGCTGGGATTTCCCACCGCCAATATCCGCATCCGCCACAATCGTCCGCCGACCATGGGGATTTTCGTGGTCGAGATCGCGGGGCTGGATCGGGTCTACCAAGGCGTGGCCAGTCTGGGCGTGCGCCCTACGGTCAAAGGCGCGGGCGCGGCGCCGGTGCTTGAGGTGTTCATTTTTGACTTCAAGCGCGAGATTTACGGCGAGCATTTACGTATCAACTTTCTCGCCAAACTACGCGATGAAGCCAAATTTACCGGGCTGGATGCATTGATTGCCCAGATTCAGAAAGATTGTGACAACGCGCGCGAATGGTTTGCCATTCATCGTTGAGCACGGCGGCCTTCGCCCCCATATAGATTGATCACGTTGATCGCCCCATTACAGAATCACGACCCAAGAGATTGCAACCATGAGTGACAAGCCGTCGAACAAGTACCCCGTCAACCTGCTCGACACACCGTTCCCGATGCGTGGCGATCTGGCCAAGCGCGAACCGGGCTTTCTGAAAGCCTGGCAGGATCAGCAGCTCTATAAAAAGCTGCGTGAGAAATCCAAAGCGCAAGGTCGGCCTAAATTCATCCTGCATGATGGCCCGCCCTACGCGAACGCCAAGATTCACTTGGGTCATGCGGTCAACAAGATTCTGAAAGACATCATCGTCAAGTCCAAATCACTGGCGGGTTTTGACGCGCCCTACGTGCCGGGCTGGGATTGCCACGGCTTGCCGATTGAGCATCAGATCGAAAAACTGGCCAAGGGCGACAAAAAAGCCATTCAGGCCAATCCGGACATCCACGCGCGCATTGTGCAGTTCCGCAAAGACAACGGGCTGGACCCAAAGTCTTATGACTTGCCACCGGCGTTTATCCGCGAGTTGTGCCGCGCTTATGCTGCCGCGCAGATCGAAATCCAGAAGGCCGACTTTATCCGCCTGGGCGTGATGGGCGACTGGGATCACCCATATCGCACCATGGACTTCAAAACCGAAGCCGATATCGTGCGCACACTGGGCAAGATCCACGCCAACGGTTATATGGTCAAAGGCCAGAAGCCAGTGCATTGGTGTGTCGACTGTGGCTCCGCGCTGGCTGAAGCTGAAGTTGAATACGAAGACAAAACCTCGCCAGCTATCGACGTCGCCTTCAAGGTGCTCGATGGCGCCGCCGTGGCCAAAGCATTCGATCTGCCATCGTTGAATGGCAAAGACGCCTACGCCGTCATCTGGACTACTACACCGTGGACGCTGCCTGCCAACCAAGCGGTGGCAGTGCACCCAGAACTCAATTACGACCTGTTCGACACGCCCAAGGGTTTGCTGATTCTGGTGCGCGAACTGGCTGAAAGCGCGCTCAAGCGTTATGGCGCAGAAGGCAGCAAGTCGATTGGTCACGCCAAGGGCGCGGCACTGGAAGGATTGCAGCTCCAGCACCCTTTCTACGCTGAGCGTCAGGGCCAGATCATTCTGGGTGATCACGTCACTACCGACGCGGGTACTGGCCTGGTACACACCGCACCGGCGCACGGCCTTGAAGACTGGCAAGTCGGCCTGAAGTACGACTTGTCCAAAGAAAACCCGGTCGGCGACGATGGTCGTTACAAATCCACCGTGGCGCTGTTTGCCGGCAAAACAGTGTGGGAAGCCAATCCGCTGATCGTTGAACTACTGGGCGGAAAAGGCGCGTTGCTAGCCAGCGAAAAGCTGCTGCACAGCTACCCGCATTGCTGGCGTCACAAAACCCCAATCATTTTCCGCGCCACTGCCCAATGGTTTATCGCCATGGAAAAAGCGGGCGTGGACGGCACTACTTTGCGCGCCAAAGCCAACGCAGCAGTCGAAGCCACCGAGTTCTTCCCGGCCTGGGGTCGCGCACGGCTGGAATCCATGATTGGCAATCGCCCGGACTGGTGTATTTCGCGTCAGCGCAACTGGGGCGTGCCGATGACGTTCTTTGTGCACAAAGAAACCGGCGAACTGCACCCGAATTCTCTGGAATTGCTGGAAGAAGCGGCCAAGCGTATCGAACAAGAAGGCATTGAAGCCTGGTTCAAGCTGGACCCGGCTGAGCTATTAGGCGCCGATGCCGCGCACTACAACAAGCTGCGCGATACGCTGGACGTATGGTTTGACTCCGGTTCTACCCACTACGCCGTGCTGCGTCAGCGTGAAGAACTGGCGTGGCCAGCCGACCTGTATCTGGAAGGCTCGGACCAACACCGTGGCTGGTTCCAGTCGTCCCTGCTGACCGGCTGCGCGACTGAAGGTCAAGCCCCGTACAAGCAATTGCTCACCCACGGTTTCACAGTGGACGAGCATGGCCGCAAGATGTCCAAGTCCATGGGCAACGGCATCGAGCCGCAAGAAATCTTCAACACGCTGGGCGCGGATATGCTGCGCCTGTGGATTGCCAGTGCCGATTATTCTGGCGAAATGTCGCTGTCGCAAGAAATTCTCAAGCGCACGTCAGATGCCTATCGCCGCATCCGTAACACCTTGCGGTTCTTGCTGGCCAATATCTCGGACTTCACCGCCGTCGACGTATTGCCAGTGGGCGATTTGATCGAGCTGGATCGTTACGCCCTGGCGCGTTATAACGCGTTCCAGAGCAAGGTCACCGGCTTGTACGATCGCTACGAGTTCCACTCTGCCGTGCAGGAAATCCACGGTTATTGCTCGGAAGAACTCGGTTCGTTCTATCTGGATATCCTGAAAGACCGCCTGTACACCATGAAGGCCGACAGTGCCGGTCGCCGCTCCGCCCAAACCGCGTTGTGGCATATCACGCAAGGTCTGGTGCGTTTACTGGCGCCAATTCTGTCGTTCACTTCGCATGAAGTCTGGGAAGTGCTGGGTAACGAAGAAAACGTATTCTTCGCCACGCTTTATCAGGCGCCACAAGCTGCCGACGCTGACGCACTGGAAACTCGCTTTGCCCTGATCCGCGAGATGCGTACCCAAGTGCAAAAAGAAATCGAAGTGCAGCGTGCTGAAGGCAAACTGGGCTCCTCATTGCAGGCTGAGGTCACAGTCACCGTTGATGGCGATACATTCAGTGCCTTGAATGACCTGGGTGACGATCTGAAGTTTGTGCTGATCGTGTCAAAAGCCACGCTGGTTCGCGGTGCAGAAGCCGGCATCGTGGTCGGCAGCTCAAACGAACAGAAATGCGAGCGCTGCTGGCATTACACCCCAACCACCGGCAGCCATGCTGAGCATCCAGGCCTGTGCGCACGTTGCGTAGATAATCTGTTTGGCAATGGCGAGGTTCGCGCACATGCGTAAGTGGCTTCTGATCGCGCTAGCGGTCATCGTGCTGGACCAGATCACCAAATTGCTCATTCAGTCGCATCTGCAATTTGGCGAGATGGTCTCGCTTATTCCTGGCTGTTTCAGCTTTACACTGACCTATAACATGGGCGCGGCGTTTTCGTTTCTGGCTAATGCTGGCGGCTGGCAACGGCATTTCTTTACCGTGCTGGCGCTGGCTGTGTCGGTATTCATTATCGTCACACTGAAAAAACATCATCAGCAAACGCGTTTTTCAATGGCACTGGCGCTGATTCTGGGTGGCGCACTGGGCAACGTGATTGATCGCGTGTCTTATGGCCATGTAATTGATTTTATTCTGGTTTACTGGAAGAACTGGTATTACCCAGCTTTCAATATCGCCGATTCTGCGATTTGCATTGGCGCAGTATTGCTGGTGCTCGATTCGATTGCGCGCCCGCAAACCTCCAGGGAAAAGCCGCTATGACCATGCAAATCATTCTTGCCAATCCGCGCGGGTTTTGTGCGGGTGTGGACCGGGCCATTGCCATTGTCGAACGAGCGCTGGAGAAATACGGCGCGCCGATTTACGTGCGGCACGAAGTGGTTCACAACAAATACGTCATTGAAGACCTGAAAAAGAAAGGCGCGATTTTTGTTGAAGAACTGGCCGAAGTACCTTCGGGCAACACGGTGATCTTCTCGGCTCACGGCGTTTCGCAGGCCGTGCGCCGCGAGGCGGAAAGCCGCGGCTTGAACGTGTACGACGCCACCTGCCCGCTGGTGACCAAGGTCCATCTGGAGGTCAAACGCCTGCGCGAGCAGGACTATGAAATCGTCATGATCGGCCACAAAGGTCACCCGGAAGTGGAAGGCACCATGGGCCAATCCGGCGGCGGCATGTATCTGGTGGAAGATCCGCAAGACGTGGCCGAGTTGCAGGTGGCTGCTCCGGAAAAACTGGCCTACGTCACCCAGACCACGCTGTCGGTGGATGACGCGCAAGTGGTCATCAACGCCCTGCGCACACGCTTCCCGCAGATCGTCGGCCCGAAGAAAGACGACATCTGTTACGCCACGCAAAACCGCCAGGATGCAGTCAAGCAACTGGCGCGGGATGTGGATGTGCTGATCGTGGTTGGCTCGCCCAATAGTTCGAACTCCAACCGCTTGCGCGAAGTTGGCACCACATTGGGCATTGATGCCTACATGGTCGACAACGAAAGCGAACTCAAACAAGAATGGTTCGACAACAAGACTCGCGTGGGTTTGACCGCTGGGGCATCGGCACCGGAGGTGTTGGTGCAGCAAGTGGTCAGTCGCATCCAGGCATTTGGCGCTGAGTCGGTCGTGCCCATGGACGGACTGGAAGAAAACATCGTCTTCTCGCTACCCAAAGGTTTGGCCTGACACAGGCTGGCGCTCACCATAATCCAGAAAAACGCCGCTCACCCGGCGTTTTTTTGTTGGCTAGCCAGGCGGGCCTATTTTCATTTGTAAGAAACCGGGCGTTTTCGAGCCCGAATCGGTACAATTGCCGCCACCATGAATGATATTGCCAGCGCGCCCTGCTTTCATTGCGGCGAGCCCGTTCCCCGTAATCTGGATCTACCCATTCTCTATCGGGAAATCCCGCGCCCCGCCTGTTGCGCTGGCTGCCAGGCTGTCGCGCAAAGCATTATCGACGCCGGCTTGGGTGACTATTACGAACAACGTGAAAAACCCGCCGATCGCGCCCAGCCTCTGCCGACCGAAATGCAGGAACGCCTGCGGCTATATGACGATCCGGATCTGCAACATGGCTTTGTCATCAACCAGCCGGGCGAAATCCGTGAGGCTTCCCTGCTGATCGACGGCATCACCTGTGCCGCCTGCGTCTGGCTCAACGAACGGCAGATCGGCAAGCTGCCCGGCGTACAAGATGTTGCCATCAACTACACCACCCACCGTGCCCGAGTGACTTGGGATAACAGCAAGGTCAAGCTCTCGCAGATTCTTCAAGCTGTTGCCGGGATAGGCTATCGCGCCCAGCCATATGATCGCTCCCGCCAGGAAGCCGCTGCTGACAAGGCGCGCAAATCGGCCCTGTTCCGGCTCTGGGTGGCGGGCCTCTCTATGATGCAGGTCATGATGTTTACCGTGCCGGTGTACATCAACGGCACTGCCGATATAGCGCCGCAATGGTTATCGCTGCTGTATTGGGCCGAGTTTCTGATGACAATGCCGGTTGTGCTGTATTCCAGCTGGCCGTTTTACGTATCAAGTTGGCGCGATCTGCGCCGTGGTCGCGCGGGGATGGATTTGCCCATTACCATCGGCGTGCTGGCTGCCTTTGCCGCAAGTACGCTCGCGCTGTTGACCAGGCGCGGCGATGTCTATTTTGATTCAGTGTCGATGTTTGTGTTCTTGCTGCTGACTGGGCGTTACCTGGAAAGCCGTGCGCGCAGTCGCGCCAGCGCCGCGCTGGATGAGCTTGCGGGCATGTTGCCGGCCTTTGCTCATCGCCAGGTCGCACCGGGTTATACGCAGCTCGAAGAGGTCGCCGTAGTTCACGTGCGTGCGGGTGACCGTATTCTGGTTAAGCCGGGCGAAACCATTCCGGCTGACGGGGTGGTACTGGATGGGCGCAGCGATGTAAACGAGTCGCTACTGACTGGCGAAAGCGCGCCCATTGGCAAAGCACCGGCGCAAATGGTCACTGCCGGTACCGTTAACCTGACTTCCCCTCTGCTCATCGAAGCAACCCGCGTCGGGGAAGGTACCAGGCTAGCGGGAATCGTCCGCCTGCTTGATCGCGCGCTAGCCGAAAAACCCCGAGTTGCCCGCATAGCCGACCGCGTTGCGGGTATTTTTGTGACGCTGCTGCTGCTGGCTGCGTTGGGTGCCTGGTGGTATTGGCACGTACATGATCCGGTACATGCCCTGCCCATCGCCATTGCCGTACTGGTTATCTCTTGCCCCTGTGCACTATCCCTGGCAACGCCAGCGGCCTTGACGGCAACGACCGGCCATCTAGCGCGGCGCGGCCTGCTGATCACCCGTGGTCACACGCTGGAGGCGATGGTGGGCATCACTGATATCGTGTTTGATAAAACCGGCACGCTGACGCTCGGCCAACCCAAGGTGGTGGCAATGGAGGCTTACTCCGGCGACGCAGTTTCGGCTCAACACATTGCAGCAGCGCTGGAAGCCCAATCCGAACACCCGCTGGCCCGCGCCCTTATCGCTGCTACCCCCCTTCACGCCACCAATGTCGCCAATCATCCCGGCGGCGGTTTGACCGGCAATATCGAGGGCATCCGGTATGCGATCGGCAATCGGGAATTTGCTGCAACCCAATGCAACGCAGTGCCTCCCTCGCCTGCCGGCAATCCAGGGCGCGGAACTGAAATCTGGCTAGTCAGCGAACAAGCCTGGTTGGCGCGTTTTGAGTTGGCCGATAGTGCACGCGCTGAGGCCGCCGACACCATCAAGTCTTTGCTCGCCCGCGGCTATCAGCTACATCTATTGAGTGGCGACAACGAAGTCGCTGCGGGCCGCTTGGCCGGCGAATTGTCTATTATGCAATGGCGAGCAAATGCCTCGCCCGAAGACAAATTGACTTATATCCGTGATCTGCAACAACAAGGTCGCAAGGTTTTGATGGTGGGCGATGGCGTAAACGATGCGCCGGTTCTAGCGCTAGCCAATGTTTCAGTCGCAATGGGGTCCGGCGTTGATGTGGCCCAAGCTACCGGCGATGCCGTTCTTTATGATTGCCGACTTGATCACCTGCCATTCGCCTTGTCGCTGGCGCTGAAAACGCGCAGCATCATCCGGCAGAATCTGACTTGGGCACTGGTTTATAACGTTGTGGCTTTACCGCTGGCGATTTGCGGCTTGGTAACGCCTTGGCTGGCCAGCTTGGGAATGGCGCTCAGTTCATTGCTGGTGGTGGCCAACGCGATTCGACTGGCCGCACCTTTCTCTTTGCAGCGCAACAAGAAACGGGTTTCAAACCAGGGAATTAACTAATGGAAAGCCTGTATCTGTTAATCCCGCTTTCCGTTGTACTGGTGTTCTTGATCGGCATTCTGTTTTGGTGGTGCATGCGCAATGGCCAGTTTGATGATCTGGAAGGTCCAGCACACCGTATTTTGCAAGATGACGACAGCCCGGATGCCGCATCGCCGCAAAATAAGGTTGAAAACCAAAAAAACAACTGACTGATTGACTGGCGGCGCGCTAAAATACCGCCCGACCAAGGCTGGGTTTGATACGCGTCAATGCTGCGTATACATCCCGCCAGCTACATTTCAGAATCACTACTAATACGCATAATGCATAAAACAGGTTTTAACCTGTTCGCCCTGCTTTCATGGGCACGCATTCAAAGATTTACCTTTGCTGTTTTGGAGCTTTCTCGGAGCGCTTTATGGAAAACCAAGCCACATACAATTACAAAGTGGTGCGGCAATTTGCCATCATGACCGTCGTGTGGGGTATCGTCGGTATGTTGGTAGGTGTCGTCATTGCATCTCAGCTTGCATGGCCGGAGTTGAATTTCGGTCCTTACTTCCACTTCGGGCGCTTGCGAGCGCTCCACACCAGCGCGGTGATTTTCGCGTTTGGCGGCAGTGGCCTTTTTGCTACTTCGTATTACGTGGTTCAGCGCACCTGTAACGTGCGGCTGTTCAGCGACAAGCTGGCCGCCTTTACTTTCTGGGGCTGGCAAGTCGTCATCGTGGCTTGTGCCATCACCTACCCGCTCGGCATTACTTTCAACAAGGAATATGCCGAGATGGAATGGCCTATCAAGCTGTTGATCGCCGTGGTCTGGGTTACCTATGCCGTGGTGTTCTTCGGCACACTGGCCAAGCGCAAGGTCAAGCATATTTACGTGGCAAACTGGTTCTACGGTGGCTTCATTCTGGCCGTAGCGCTGCTGCACATTGTGAATAGCGCGTTTGTACCGGTCAGCATGTGGAAGTCCTACTCGGTGTACGCCGGTGCTGTGGATGCCATGGTGCAATGGTGGTACGGCCACAACGCCGTGGGCTTTTTCCTGACCGCAGGCTTCCTGGGCATGATGTATTACTTTGTGCCTAAACAAGCCGGTCGCCCGATCTACTCGTATCGCCTGTCAGTGGTTCACTTCTGGGCGCTGATCTTCACCTATATGTGGGCTGGCCCTCACCATCTGCATTACACCGCTCTGCCAGACTGGACCCAGTCGCTGGGTATGGTGTTCTCGCTGATTCTGCTGGCGCCAAGCTGGGGTGGCATGATCAACGGCATCATGACGCTGTCCGGTGCGTGGCACAAACTGCGTACTGATCCTATCCTGAAGTTCCTGATCACAGCCCTGTCGTTCTACGGTATGTCCACCTTCGAAGGCCCGATGATGGCCATCAAGACGGTAAATGCGCTTTCGCACTACACCGACTGGACCATCGGTCACGTGCACTCCGGCGCTCTGGGCTGGGTGGCGATGATCACGATCGGCTCGATCTACTACCTGATCCCGCGCCTGTTCAACAAAGAAGAAATGTGGTCGGTGAAGCTGATTGAGGTTCACTTCTGGGTCGCGACGCTGGGTACCGTGCTGTATATCGCTTCCATGTGGATTGCCGGCGTAACCGAAGGCCTGATGTGGCGTGCGGTGAATCCGGATGGCACGCTGACCTACGCATTTATTGATGCGGTAAAAGCAACCCACCCGTACTACATCATCCGCTTCCTGGGTGGCGTATTGTTCCTCTCCGGCATGGTGCTGATGCTTTACAACACGCTGCGTACCGCTTTCTCCGGCACTCCGGTCAATGCGCAAATCCCAGCAGTGCACGCACACGCCTGATTGCCGAAGACGGAGAAGAGATTAAATGGAAAGAATTCAAAAACTGATCGAACAGAACGTCTTCTGGCTGATTTTGCTGACCATCCTGACCATTAGCGTCGCGATGATGGTGGAAATCCTGCCACTGGCGTTCTCCAAGTCCACCACGCAGCCAATTGAAGGCGTCAAACCCTACACCGCGCTGCAACTGGCTGGTCGTGATATTTATCTGCGCGAAGGCTGTTACAACTGCCACTCGCAAATGATTCGCCCGTTCCGCGCAGAAACCGAACGCTACGGCCATTATTCGGTGGGCGGCGAGTCGGTTTACGATCACCCGTTCCTGTGGGGCTCCAAGCGTACTGGTCCGGACCTGGCTCGTGTTGGCGGTCGTTACTCGGATGAGTGGCATCGCGCCCACTTGACCAATCCGCGTGATGTGGTGCCTGAGTCGATCATGCCAGCGTTCCCGTGGCTGGCCGCAAACAAGGTGGATGCAGAAAGCCTGCCTGCCAAAATGCGCGCCCTGCGTCGTGTTGGTGTGCCATACACCGATCAAGACATCGCTAACGCGACCAAAGATGCTGAAGGCAAATCCGAAATGGAAGCTGTCATTGCCTATCTGCAAGGCTTGGGTCTGGCGCTGAAAAACAAGAGGTAACAGACATGGCTTGGCAGGATTTGTTGCGCATCAGCGTCACCGTTCTGGGTTTCCTGTGCTTTGTTGCCCTGATTATCTGGGCATTCAGCAAGGGCACAAAGGATGAAATGGAGGAAGCGGGCCGCGCGCCCCTTCTCGACGATGACCTGCCTGCGTCTTCGTCTGGGCAAAAATAAAAGCAGTTCACCGCGCGGAGTCATAAATGACTGATTTTTATAGTAGTTTTTGGGGCGTTTACATCACCGTAATCGTCATCGTTTCGCTGATCGGCTTGGGCTATCTGCTCAAGAGCCAAAGCGTGATCAAGGTCAAGAAGGGCGAAAAAGTCCAGACCCTGGATCACGTCTGGGACGGCGACTTGCAGGAATATAACAATCCGCTGCCGGGTTGGTGGGTCGGTCTGTTTGTGCTGACCCTTTGCTTTGCTGTTGGCTATCTGGCGCTTTACCCCGGTGTGGCCATTGGTAACCTCAAGCACTGGAGCGCAACTGGCCAGTACAAAGAAGAAACCGCCAAAGCTGATGCCAAGTACGGTCCGCTGTATGATCAGTTCCTGAAGATGCCAGTTGAGCAAGTTGCGCAGAATCCACAAGCGCAAGAAATGGGCAAGCGTCTGTTCCTGACCTACTGTCTGCAGTGTCACGGTGCGGATGCTCGCGGTGCGAAGGGCTTCCCGAATCTGGTTCATCATGACTGGATGTACGGCGGTACACCGGATCGTATCGTGCAAACCATCAGCTTTGGTCGTCACGGCCAGATGCCGGCGTTCGGTGCTGCATTTGGTGAAGAAAAAGTGCGTGACGTTGCCAACTATGTGCTGAAGATTTCCGGCAACAAGTTTGATGATGAACGCGCCGGTCGAGGCGAAGCCACCTTCAAGCAAGTTTGCGCAGCCTGTCATGGCCCGGATGGTCACGGTAATATTGATGTTGGTGCCCCGAATCTGACCCATCCAAGCGGCGTTTGGCTGTATGGCAAGTCTGAATCCACCATCATCGAAACCGTTACTAACGGCCGTAACAACCAGATGCCGGCATGGAAAGACTTCCTGGGCGATGCCAAGGTGCATGTGCTGGCAGGTTATGTATACGGTTTGTCGCACAACTCGCAGAACGCCCAGTAACCCGGTGCGTCATGCTTGAAAGCTGTTAAAAGCGAAAAAAAAACGGGCGGCTTATTCCGCCCGTTTTTCATTTCGCCCTTGAATGAGCGAAATCTACCACCCGCATTTGCGTGCAAGCGTGGCAGCAACAGGATTCCCGATCATGAGCAAGAAACTGCAAGATATTCCCGTCACCGTCGTCGAGGTTAACGATCAAGGTGAGTATGAAGAAGTCAGGCTCTATGCCAAGCACAAAAAGATCTATCCGCGCTGGATCAATGGCGTCTTCAATAAATGGCGAATTTTCTTTGTGGTGGCCACGCAGTTGTTTTTCTACGGTATGCCGTGGATCAACATCAATGATCGGCAAGCGCTTCTGTTTGATCTGGCTAATCGCAAATTCTTTATTTTTAACATTGTTTTCCTGCCGCAAGACTTTATCTACCTGACCGCCCTGCTGCTGCTTTGCGCCTTCGGCCTGTTTGCCTGGACCACCATTGCCGGGCGCATCTGGTGCGGCTACTCCTGTCCGCAAACGGTCTACACCGAAATTTTCTTGTGGATAGAAAAATGGGTGGAAGGTGATCGCATGGCGCGCCTGAAGCTGGATAACGGCCCGCTGAATGTGCGCAAATTACGCCTGAAGCTAACCAAGCATGCGATCTGGATCCTGTTTGCGTTGTGGACCGGTTTTACTTTTGTTGGCTATTTCATGCCCATTCGCGAACTGTGGATGGAATTGACCACGCTGACATTGGGTACTCTTGAGCTGTTCTGGGTGCTGTTCTACGGTTTTGCAACTTATGGCAACGCTGGTTGGCTACGCGAGCAGGTCTGCAAGTATATGTGCCCGTATGCACGCTTTCAGAGCGCCATGTTTGATGCCGACACGCTCATTGTTTCGTACGACCCGGAGCGAGGCGAGCAACGCGGTAGCCGCAAAAAAGGCAGTGATTACAAGGCAGATGGCCTGGGTGACTGCATTGACTGCAAGATGTGCGTGCAGGTATGCCCCGTCGGCATTGATATCCGGGACGGGTTGCAATACGAATGTATCGGTTGCGCGGCATGTATCGACGCCTGCGATGAGGTCATGGATAAAATGAGCTATCCGCGTGGCCTGATTCGCTACACCACGGAAAACGCACTCAATCACGTTTATCCAGAGTCGCAATTCTGGTCCCGACTGAAGCGTCCCCGCGTCTTGATGTACGGTGTCGTCCTGTTCATTGTGGCTGCCGTAACCATTGTTTCGCTGGTTCAGCATCAACCGGTCAAGGTGAACATAGCCCGGGATCGAGTTGCGCTGGTACGTGAAGCAGAAGACGGCATGCTGGAAAACAGTTATCGCCTGCAAATCGAAAACGCTGACGAACAGAACCATAGCTACTCGATCGGGGTCGAAGGTTTGCCGGGCATGAAGATTCTGGTCGACGGTGGGAATAAGGTTCTGGTGAAATCAACTGACCAGGAAGACGTCGGCGTGCGTGTGCATGTTGATGCCGCGAATGCGAAAGCAGGCAGTCACCCCATTGTCTTTATCATTCAGGCAGTGGATAACCCGAAGATTCAAGTGCGCGAGAAGTCGAGCTTTATCGGGCAAAACCAGTAATCCACGACGACACAAGCTGGGCCAGCGGATTCGGGTATTTCGTCTGCTGGCCCAATGCTTTTGATTTACTTTATATATCTATCTATTTATCGAGCAAAGTAAAGACCGCACGTATGCAGCAACAAAAGAAGCCTTGGTACAAATCGCCGTGGGCATGGTTCATCCTGATGTTTCCGATAGCCGCCATTCTGGGTTGCATCAACATGATCTGGATCGCCGCCAAATCCAACGATGGCACGGTGGTTGACGATTATGCCAAGCAAGGCGAAGAGGTCACCAAAGTCGTGGCGCGTGATCAGGCGGCAGCGCGCTTGGGCTTGAACGCTCATTTCACGATGGATGCCGATCGGCAGACCATTCATCTCGTTCTGAACAAGCCGGTCGGTGATGTACTGCGCCTGCAGTTCGTCCACCCTACCCGTTCTGAACTGGACCAGAAAGTTCAGCTAAAAGCGCAGTCTGCTACTGACTTTATCGGCAAATTGCCTGGCTCTCTTGGCAATGCACGATGGGGGCTGGATCTAGCTGACAATGCCAACCAGTGGCGTTTGCAGGGTAGCTTCAAGCCAGAGCAATCGCTGTCTGCGCCACTGCGCCCGGCGGGCCAATAGCGCCAAAATATCCGTTCTTGGCACCAAAAACATAAAGCCCTGATATCGCAGGGCTTTATGTTTTTTGACTGGTGCAGCGGCTATCGGATTCATTCAGATGCCGCAGCACAAGCCAGAATCAAACCAGATCAGTTTTCCGCCGGCGCGACGGTTTGCACCGTGGGTTTGACACCCACGGTATCACCGGTTTTTGCCGCATCCCATTCGCCTTCCATGCGCCACAATTCCTGATTCTGAATCGAGATATGCCAGCGTGTAGCTTTGGTCGGCTCGATATTGGCCAGGTAATGACCGCCATCCACCTTGCTTAGCAACACATGCTGATCCAGCTTTTCTTGTGTCGGGTGTGCCAGATCCATCTGTAATACTGGCGGTAATTGCTGATTTTTGGGATTGTCCAACAACAACTCAACGTGACCGCGCACCACGTCCAGCGTCAGCTTGCCATCCAGCCCGAGCAACTTGGCTTGTTCGTCCTCGTGCATGCGCTGGTTTATGGCCTGGCCAGCCTGATAATAATTCTGCGTAACCAGATCGTCTTCACGCGAGAATGCCAGGTAGACGCAGAACAAGCTGCCTACAACCACCACCGCTGGACCCGCCATCACCAGCCACGGCCCGGGCTCTTTGTACCAGGGTTTGCGGCTGTGATTGTTTTCAGTCGTGGATACCATGTTTGTTCCTTATGCCAATTTCACTGCCAGACCCAGGATACCCACGGCAATGCAGTACCAGCCAAAGGGTCGCAAGGCTTTGATTTCATGCGTTTTGAAGTATCGCATCAGCAGCCATGTGCTCAGATAAGCGCAGACACCGGCGATCACGCCGCAAATAAGCATGAGTGACAATGGCAGTGGACCGGCTTCGTGTATGGCTTTAGGCAATTCCAGAATGCCCGCCGCCAAGATGATCGGCGTTGCCAGCAGAAACGAAAAACGCGCGGATGCTTCGTAATCCAGGCCCTGCGACAAGCCGCCCAGCAAGGTGCTGCCCGAACGGGAAATACCGGGAATCAGCGCCAGGCTTTGCGCAAAGCCGATTTTGATTGCCTCAAAAAAGGTCAGGCTTTCCAGCTTGCGGCCACTAGAGCGGCGACGGGCAAAGCGGTCTCCGGCAATCAGCATGACGCCATTCACGATCAGAAACGCCAATACGATGGTGCTGCTGGCAAACAGCATGCGGATTTTCTTTTCCAGCAACAAACCCAGCAAGCCGGCGGGAATGGTACCAGCGACGACCAGCCACAGTGGTCGCGCTGCGGAATTACCCGGCATACAGCCGCCGCGAAAGAAGTCGGCAATCAACGAGATCCAGTCTTTACGGAAATACAGCAGCAAAGCCAGTGCAGTGCCTAAATGCAAAACCACCATGAACGGCAGAAATTGCGGGGAACGCGGGTCCAGTTGCCAATGCAGCAAATCGGGGACAATGACGCCGTGCCCCAGACTACTCACCGGAAACAACTCGCTCACACCTTGCATTACGGCAAAAAGAATACTTTCCAGCTGCAGCGCCATAAAGGCGTCTCCTTGAACGTCAAATTATATTTGTTGATAACCGCAAATCATGACAACTCGTCGCGGGTAGGCCAATCTCAGACCAAAACAGCGGCTTCAGCCTGCATGGAGGCAAGCATTAACGCCACGAGATCTTTGCCTTCTTGCAACGCCCTGCCCTCGATAAAAACAGCATCAGCTTGCGGATATGTACGGCGCAAATAACCCAGCCACTGCTTGGCGCGGCCGGCCTGGTATTTGGGAAGAATGCGCGATTCCACGTTATGCCAAAACAGCTGCACCAACGGGGCCAGATCGGACCAGGCCAAACCAGCGTGGCCGAGCGCTTGCAATGCCAAGCCGGGGTTGGCCACCATGCCGCGCCCGATCATGACATCTTCGCAGCCGGATACTTCGCGGCAGCGATGAAAGTCCGCAGCAGTCCAGATTTCGCCATTGGCAATTACCGGAATCGAAAGTGCCTCACGAATGGCCGGGAGTTTTTCCCAATAGGCGGGCGGGCGATAACCGTCTGTCTTGGTTCGCGCATGTACGACCAGTTCGGCCGAGCCCCCGTCTTGCATGGCGTGCGCGCATTCCAGCGTCAGACTTTGGTCTTCGTAACCCAAGCGCATCTTGGTGGTTACAGGAATATGTGCCGGCACCGCTCGCCGCACCGCGCTAACAACCTCATGGATCACTTCTGGCGTCTTGAGCAATAACGCCCCGCCGCCATGTCGGTTGACGGTTTTAGCCGGACAACCAAAGTTCAGATCGATACCAGGGGGACTGAGCGATGCCAGACGTTCCGCGTTTTCGGCCATGCAGGCGGGGTCTGATCCCAGCAACTGAACGCGCACTGGCACACCCGCTGGCGTTTTCCCGCCATTCAGCAGCTCAGGGACGAAACGATAGAAGATGCGTTTGGGCAGCAACGAGCCAGAAACCCGAATGAATTCGCTGACACAAAGATCAACACCACCTGCACGAGTCAAAACATCGCGCAAAACGTGATCAAGCAGCCCTTCCATCGGGGCCAGATAAATACGCAAAGCCGGTAGCCAGTCAAAATAACAGCCGCCATTGTACCCTGGCCCGGCTTGTTTGCTTAAGGCCGCCAGGCTGGCAACAGTCGAGGTCCTATGCATTTGACAACAGAACGTTCGTTCACATACCCTATGTTGAACGAATGTTCTGTGAGCGCATCATGGGCAACCCCAATCGCGATACCGAGTACCTGGGCAAACTTCAGGATTATTATTCTAACTACCGCAGTTTGCCGTCCTATGCCGTCATCGGCGAAATGCTGGGTATGGCATCCAAGTCTGCCGTTTCAGCGCTGGTCAAGCGCCTGATGCTGGCCGGTTATATCGAAATGACGCCCGATAAACGCCTGGCGCCCACCAAACGCTTCTTTGAACGTGAGTTGGCGGACTTTCCGGTGCCAGCGGGTTTGCCCGCCGCCGCGAACGACGCCATGAGCGAAGCGCTCTCTATTGACGACTATCTGGTCAATCGCCCCTCTGCCACCATCATGGTGCGCGTTCGCGGCGAGTCGATGATTGAGGCTGGCATTCATGATGGTGATATCGCCATCGTCGAAAAACGCCCTGCCGCCAGCGTTGGCGATATTGTCGTGGCCATCATAGATGACGAATACACGCTCAAAGAACTTGGGCGCGACAAGCAAGGTTTCATGTTGTTGCCGCGTAACCCGGAGTTCTCGCCAATCCGCCCGCAAGAAGGATTGGAGATTTACGGCGTGATGGTGGGGCTGGTGCGCAAGTACCGCTAACGGTTGGTTTCGGGCTGGCGCCGTTGGCCGCGTGCCCCTCTGGCCAGACAAACAAGACGCGTTGGGCTGGTATCCGCTGGACGCTTTGCCGCAGAATATCGTCCCATATACCCGGCAAGGGCTTGAAGGTGCGCGGATTGGGCGCATCTATTCAACCTTCCCGACCATCTAGTCCACGCCTCCTGGAACACGCATGAGCGAAGCTGAATTCTCACCCCTTGGCAAAGCGGTGAGCTACAAGACTGAATACGATCCATCATTGCTGTTTCCGATTCCCCGCCAAGGCAAGCGTGATGAAATCGGTGTAACCGGCACGCTGCCATTTATGGGTGTCGATATCTGGAACGCCTTTGAACTGAGCTGGCTCAATGCCCGCGGCAAGCCGCAAGTGGCGATGGCAACGTTTCATATTCCGGCCGAAAGCCCGAATATTGTTGAGTCCAAATCATTCAAGCTCTACCTGAACAGTTTCAACCAAACCCGTCTGGCTGACATCGAAGCATTGCAATCGTTATTGCAAGCCGATATTTCCGCCGCTGCTGGCGCGCCAGTAATCGTGCAGCTGTTTGAGCCTGAAGCTTTTGCAGCGCAGAAAATGGCCGATCTGGCCGGCTATTGCATCGACAATCTGGATATCGAAGTCGACAACTACGAACCCACACCGGGTCTGTTGCGTTGTGACCAACTGGATAGCCCGGTCGATGAAGTGCTGACTTCCAATCTGTTGAAGTCCAACTGCCTCGTTACCGGCCAGCCAGACTGGGCCAGCGTACAGATTCGTTATGTCGGCGCGCCGATCAATCGCGAAAGCCTCCTACGTTATCTGATCTCGTTTCGCAACCACAACGAGTTTCACGAGCAGTGCGTCGAGCGCATTTTTGTCGACATCATGCGTGACTGCAAACCCATGAAACTGGCCGTCTACGCGCGCTATACGCGTCGTGGTGGTCTGGACATCAATCCTTACCGTTGTAATTTCAGCGGCCCGCAGCCGACCAATATCCGGACGGCGCGACAGTAAGCCTGATCTGCTGGCCCACAACAAGGCGTGAACGCGCCAAATCACAAATCCCACAAGGAGAAATCAATGACCACTGAAGTTGCGATCCTGGCTGGTGGATGTTTCTGGTGCATGGAAGCGGTTTTTCAACGCCTGCGCGGTATTACCGCTGTGCAATCGGGCTATATGGGCGGTCATGTGCAGCACCCAACCTACAAGGCCGTGTGCACCGGAGAAACCGGCCACGCCGAAATTCTGAAGATTTCCTTCAATACGGATGAAATCAGCTACGAAGATGTGCTGGATGTATATTTCACGATTCACGACCCAACGACGTTGAATCGCCAAGGCGATGACATTGGCACCCAATATCGCTCGGAAATCTTTTATCTGAATGGCGAACAAGAGTCTGTTGCCCGCACCAAAATTGCGGAGTTGAGCGCAGCGGGAACCTATCCGGACCCAATCGTTACCAAACTGACGCCTGCGCAGGAGTTCTGGCCAGCTGAGGACTACCACAACAACTACTTCAATCAGCATGGCGAACAGCCGTATTGCTCGTTGGTAGTGGCCTCCAAAGTGCACAAGCTGCTGAAATACTTTCCGCAGCAAGCCAAAGAAAGCCTGTAAAACCAGTCATTTGTGACCGTTAACGCGATGCCTGCCTTTATCGGGCGGCATCGCGTTTTTCATTTGGCCTGACATTCGCGTTAATCAGCGGGTGTTAGCATGATGCCAACGCCGGTATAATCGCCGTTTTCCCTAAGGCCCAGCTGCGACATGTCACCCCGGCTCGACGACCTGCATCCCTACCCGTTCCAGAAGTTGAAATCGCTGTTTGCCGGTGTTACGCCCAACCCGGTGTTCAAGCACATCAACTTGTCGATCGGGGAGCCCAAGCACGCCACGCCGGAGCTGATCAAAGCCGCGCTCGTCAACAATCTGGACGGTCTGGCTGCATATCCGGCCACGCTGGGCTCGGAAGCACTGCGTGAGTCGATCAGTCATTGGCTTGCTCGTCGTTACGATCTACCTGCGCCCAATCCGGCCACCGAAATCATCCCGGTCAACGGCAGCCGCGAGGCGTTGTTTTCGTTCGCCCAAGCCGTGATCAACACCGAAACCGGCAACAAGCCGGTGGTGATCTCCCCTAATCCGTTTTATCAGATTTATGAAGGCGCCGCGCTGCTGGCCGGGGCTGAACCGTTTTATGTGAACTGCCTGGCGCAGAACCGCTTTCAACCCGATTGGGATAGCGTGCCGGAAGATGTCTGGCAACGCACCCAGCTGGTGTTTGTATGCTCGCCCGGCAATCCGACCGGTGCGGTAGCCTCGCTGGATGACTGGAAAAAACTGTTTGCGCTGGCAGATCGCTACGGCTTTGTTATTGCCAGCGATGAATGTTATTCCGAGATTTACTTTGACGATGCCAAGCCGCTGGGTGGGCTCGAAGCAGCCCACAAGCTGGGGCGCGATTATCGCGGGCTGGTGGTGTTTTCGTCGCTGTCCAAACGCTCTAACGTGCCAGGCTTGCGTTCGGGCTTTGTCGCTGGCGACGCGGCTATTCTGGCAAAATTTTTGCTGTACCGGACTTACCACGGCTGCGCCATGAGCCCTTCCATTCAGGCGGCCAGTATTGCCGGCTGGAACGATGAGGCTCATGTTGTCGAGAACCGCAGTCTTTATGGCGCCAAATTTGCCGCTGTGACACCAGAACTGGCGACAGTGCTGGACGTGGCCATGCCCGATGCCTCGTTCTATCTGTGGGCCAGCACGCCCATTGCCGACACCGAATTTGCCCGACGCCTGTATGCCGAACAGCACGTTACCGTTTTGCCGGGCTCCTATCTGGCGCGCGATGCGCACGGCGTGAATCCGGGAGCGAATCGCGTGCGGATTGCGCTGGTGGCACCGCTGGAAGATTGCATTGCCGCCGCCAAACGCATCGTTCATTTCTGCCAGACGCTTTAATCGGGTTTTAAGCCCAAGCGTCTACATTTGAATTTATCCGATTAATCAGCAAGCCATATCAACCTGAACAGGAACCGCCATGAGCAACCTGCAAGCCGTTATCGAAACCGCATTTGAAAATCGCGCCGAGATCAACCCAGGCAACGTAACCGCCGAACTGCGTGATGCCATCAACGAAACCATCAACGGTCTGGATAAAGGTCTGTGGCGCGTCGCTGAAAAAGTGGACGGCCAATGGCAAACCAATCAGTGGCTCAAGAAAGCCGTTCTGCTGTCGTTCCGCATTAACGACAACGTCTTGCTGGATGGCGGTTGCACTCAGTACTTCGACAAAGTCCCTAGCAAGTTTGCCGACTACAGCGAGGCTGACTTCCGCGCTGGTGGTTTCCGTGTTGTGCCCAACGCCGTGGCGCGTCGCGGCTCGTTTATTGGCAAGAACGTGGTGCTGATGCCTTCGTACGTCAACATCGGTGCTTATGTTGATGAAGGCACTATGGTCGACACTTGGGCCACCGTCGGTTCTTGCGCGCAGATTGGCAAGAACGTTCACTTGTCCGGCGGCGTGGGTATTGGTGGTGTATTGGAGCCGCTGCAAGCCGGCCCGACCATCATTGAAGACAACTGCTTTATCGGTGCGCGCTCGGAAGTGGTTGAAGGCGTGATCGTGGAAGAAGGCTCGGTGATTTCGATGGGCGTTTACATCGGCCAATCCACCAAGATCTATGACCGCGAAACCGGCGAAGTGACTTATGGCCGCATCCCGGCCGGTTCGGTGGTGGTATCGGGCAATCTGCCTTCCAAAGATGGCTCCTACAGCCTGTACTGCGCTGTAATCGTGAAGAAGGTCGATGCCAAGACTCGCGGCAAGGTCGGCATTAACGAACTTCTGCGCGGCATCTGATTCAAATCTGCCTGAGCCGGCCGGGATATTCACGCCCCGGCCGGCGTCATGGCCCGCTTTGTGCGCCTTTCCTGGCGCGCGGTGCACAAAACCGGTCCCCGCTCGTTATTTGAATACCCCAATAACAAGAGTGGCTGGCAATTGCGTTCTGGTGCACCTTGGGCTGGCATGCCAACAAATGGCATGCCGTGTCGCGGATAGGTCGCCAGAGCACCGTTGTCATCGTCACTCTAAAGACTCGGTGTCAATTCATGCCCCTTATCCGCAAGCTTCTTGTTGCCTCACTGTTGTCTGTGGGCTTGCTCGCCACAGCTGCTCAGGCCAAACCCGGTTTCCCGCAAGACCAAAGTGACATCAAGCCCGATCCCGCCGCCACATGGGGTGTGCTCGATAACGGCGTGCGCTATGTCGTTCTGCCCAATAGCGAGCCTAAAGGTCGTGCCAGCCTGCGCTTGCTGGTCAAAGCCGGTTCGTTGAACGAAACCGATGACCAACAAGGCCTGGCCCACTTTCTGGAGCACATGGCGTTCAAGGGCAGTACGCATTACAAGCCGGATACGCTGGTGAACTACTTCCAGCGCCTGGGTATGGGCATGGGCAGCGACGCCAACGCCAACACCGGTCAGGATCGCACGGTGTACCAGCTGGAGCTGCCTGACACCAAAGAACATACGTTGACTGAAGGCCTGCAGGTGTTCGCTGATTTCTCGGGCGGATTGCTGCTGCAACAAGATCAAATCAACAGTGAACGCGGCGTTATCCTCAGCGAAAAACGCGCCCGTGATTCGGTAGCCTTCCGCAACTACGTAGCGGAAATCAACTTCCTGCTGCCCGGCTCATTGCCTGCTCAGCGCATGCCCATTGGCCAGGAAAGTGTCATCAATGCGGCCAATCGTGATCGCTTTGCTGACCTTTACAACACCTGGTATCGGCCGGACCGCCTGACCATCATTGCGGTGGGTGACTTGAATGTTGTCAAAACCGTCGCGCTGATTAACAAGGAATTCGGCGGATTAACCGCTCGCGCGCCAGAACGCGCTGCGCCCGATCTGCGGATTCAGTCGACAGTAAAAGACGTGCAGGTGGGATATCACTACGAGGCCGACGCCCCGAATACCAATATCAGCATTCAAACGCTGCAGCCTTTCCCTGGAGAAGACAAAGCGCAAATCCGCCTGAGCGACCAAACGTTGCAACTGGCGCTGGATATGTTGTCGCGGCGGCTGGACATGCTGGCACACCAGGAAAATTCGCCGCTCAATGGCGCGTATACCGGTGTCTACGACATGTTCAAGCAAGTGCGTATCAGCACCATCGGCGCTTCGGCCAAGCCGGAACAATGGCAAACGGCCTTGGGCTTGGTCGAGCAACAATTGCGCGGCGCACTGGAACACGGTTTTACTGCTGCCGAACTCAAGGTCGCCACCGCCAATATGCGCACGGATTTGCAGCAATCAGTATCCAGCGCCGCAACGCGCCGTTCTGATCGCTTGGCGGGTTCGATAGCCGACTCGCTCAATGACGACAATGTATTTACGTCGCCGCAGCAAGATCTCGCCCTGCTCGGCCCGTTGCTGGATAAAGTCACGCCACAAGATTGCCTGGACGCACTGCGCAAAGCCTGGTCGGGTGGCCGAAAAGTGTTTGTTGCCGGTAACGTCAAACTGGATCAGCCGCAAACACAAATCCTAGCGGCTTATCAGCAAGGCCAGACTCAGGCCGTAAAAGCCCCGGATGCTGATAAAACGACCGAGTTTCCATACAAGGATTTTGGCCCTGCTGGCGCGGTAGCCAAACAGAAGCAGATTGATGATTTGGGGATCACCCAAGTGCAGTTTGCCAATGGCGTCCGCCTGAATCTGAAGAAAACCCCGTTTCAGGCCAACACCGTGAGCGTGATTTTGCGCGTGGGCAGCGGCTTGCTGACCGAACCTGCAGCCACTCAACCTGGTTTGGCCTACCTGGCCAATCTTGGATTCAAAACCGGCGGGTTGGACAAGCTGGGCATTGATGACCTGCAAACCGCATTGGCTGGCAAGCAAGTCGGGCTCAACTTTGGTGTCGGCAGCGATGCCCTGACCTTCTCGGCCAATACCAACCAGGACAATCTGCAGCTGCAATTGCAATTGCTGGCCGCTTATCTAGCACATCCTGGCTACCGGCCAGAAGCGCTGTCTATGGCCCGCAAAGCCATCGTAGAGAACCAGACGGAGCTGGCGCATACGCCGGAAGGCTTGTTGCAGACGCGCATTGCCAGCGAGCTGGCCGACCACGATCCGCGCTTTGGCATTCCCGATCAGAAAGTGGCTTTGTCGCGCAATCTGGACGAACTGAAAACGTGGCTGCAACCGCAACTGAGCAGCGGACCGCTGGAAGTATCGATTGTCGGTGATATCGACATCCCGCAAACCATAGCTGCGGTATCGCAAACGCTGGGTGCCCTGCCACAACGCGATGCCAAGCCGGATTACACCGCGCAACGCGTCGTCAACTTCCCGGCTCAAGCGGTGAACCAGCGGTACACGGTGGCCACCGAGATCAATCGCGGGTTGGTGTTTATTGTGTGGCCAGCCACCGATGGCAAAGACATTCATCTGACTCGCCGTTTCAATCTGCTGGCCGAAGTCCTGAAGAACCGCTTGTGGGACACCATCCGCATGCAGATGGGCAGTTCGTACAGCCCGCAGGCCTTCTCGCAGCTGAGCGAGGTGTTCACCAATTACGGCTCGATTGGCGTATTGATTACGGTGGAACCGGAACAAGCCGACAAGGTGGCCAATGCAGTGCGCAAGATTGCTGCTGACCTGCAAAGCAAAGGCATTACCGACGATGAACTGGAACGCGCCAAAGCACCGATCCTCACCGGGATTCGCGACTCCGAGCGCACTAACGGCTACTGGCTGGGCACTGTCATGAATGGTTCGCAAGAAGTACCAGCCCGGCTAGATTGGGCGCGTTCGCGGGCCAGCGACTATCAGAGCATCAGCAAGGCCGACCTGGACTCACTGGCGCGCCATTATCTGGTCGCCAACAAGACCTACAGCTTTATCGTGGTGCCCGATCACAAGATCAGCAGCAAATAGTCATAGCGTAGCGTCAATGGTGGTGCCACGCGGCGGTGAATTCATCGCAGCGTGGCACCCCCAGGCAAGTAGTCATGCGTAGTGCCAATAAAAAACGGCTAAATGAGATTGATCATTTAGCCGTTTTTTATTGTCGGTAATGGCCGACGAAATTTAACCCAGACTCGTTAAAGCACCACATCGCGGGTTACCCCGTAGCGACGCAAGATGCGGCGCAGTTGTTCCAGTGCTTCAATCTGGATCTGCCGTACTCTTTCGCGGGTCAGATTCAGGCTCGCCGCCAAGTCTTCCAGCGTGCAGATTTCATAACCATTCAAGCCATAACGGCGCTCGATTACCATGCGTTGCTTGTCGTTCAGTTGCTTGAGCCAGTCGCGCACATAGCGTTCGATTTCCATGTTCTGCAACAGCGTTTCCGGACCATCATGCTGGTCATCGGGGATGGACTCACCGATGGTCAACATTGGATCGATATCCAGCGGCGCGTCCAGCGAAGCAACTCGCTCGTTCAGACCCATGATCCGGCGTACATCTTCCACTGGTTTGCCCACCAGCGCGGCAATTTCTTCTACCGTTGGCTCGTGCCCCATGCGCGCTTCCAGATGGCGTTGCGCACGCAGATACACATTGAGTTCTTTGATGATGTGCACAGGCAGTCGAATGGTGCGCGACTGATTCATGATGGCGCGCTCGATGCTTTGGCGAATCCACCACGTGGCATAAGTCGAAAAACGGAATCCACGCTCTGGATCAAACTTTTCCAGTGCATGCATCAGGCCGATATTTCCTTCCTCGATCAGATCAAGCAAGGTCATACCGCGGTTGATGTAGTGCTTGGCGATGTTCACCACCAAACGCAGGTTGTGCTCGATCATTTTCTGGCGGGCAGGAAAATCGCCTTGAACCACGCGCCGTGCCAGTGCCCGTTCTTCATCCGGAGTAAGTAGCGGGCTGTGACCGATTTCATTTAGATAAATCTGGGTAACGTCGCCAGTGCTCTCATAGACAGGCGCGTCGGCCTCTTCTGCAGCCGCAGCTTCTGTCTCGGTTTCCCCTTCTGCTTCGTTATCAATTGACTCGAGTTCTTCTTCCTCGAGTAACGCTTCGTCTTCCAGGATATCGATTTGATCGTTCATGATTTATCTGAGTGGATGTATTTGGCTGGATCGACTGGTTTACCAAATCTGCGAATTTCAAAGTGCAGTTTGACCTGGTCGGCATCGGTGTTGCCCATCTCCGCGATCTTTTCACCCTTCTTGACGATGTCGCCCTCCTTGACCAGCAATTTGCTGTTATGCGCGTATGCGCTCAGGAATTCGTTACTGTGCTTGATGATGATCATTTTGCCGTAGCCACGTAAGCCACTGCCCGCGTAAACGACCTTACCAGACGCTGACGCAATAACAGACTGCCCCATTTTTCCGACAATATCAATACCTCTACTTTCATCAGTGAAAGGTTTTGTCGGTTGGCCCGTGGTTGGCCACATCCAGTCCACCTCACTTGCCGCAGCAGAAGCGGCCTCAGATACCGGTTGCGAGGCTGATTTATCGTTACTTTTTGTAACGGCATCGGCAGTTGCGGCCATTTCCGAAGCTGTCGCAGCCTTGGCCGGTCTCGCAATGTCCTGCTGTGGTTTTGATACAACTGCCGGGCCTTCTGCCAGTGCCGCGATCCCGCTGGCGTTTTGCGCGCTATATGGCAACTTCATGGCTTTGGGATAGCTTTTGTTCGCTGCCACCACCGGTGCGGTGGCAGGCGTTGCCGCGGTGGCTGCAGGTGCGGCATCTTTCAAGGGTCGCACTTCTACGCCACCTGCATCCGCTGCGGCGGCGGGTGTAGAACCCGGTGCGGTCAGCCGCAATACCTGGCCGACCTTGATCGAATTCACGTCATCCAGATTATTCCAGGCTGCCAGATCACGATATGCCACGCCATGATCCATGGCGATCCGGTACAAGCCATCCCCTTTCTGGACAACATAGGTATCACCTGTCGCACCCGAGGCCACGATCGGGCCGTGGTTACCAGCAGGCGCAGTCGGGGCCGGGGTTGGTGCGGTGCTGCCCTGTTGATAGCGATCAACAATCGGCGCCGGTTGGTTCGGCTGATTGGCACATGCAGTCAGCAACAGCAATGCGGCGGGGACGATGAGGCGCTGCCAGTTCACTAATTTCTCCTTGGACTTTCTGATTTTGTGTAGTTATGTAACATCCGGGACGGCTCCCGGCAATGTGGCGCAGGCGTGCTAATTCACGCCATACCAGGCAAGAGCGGCACAAAGCGGACTTTCTCCAGCCGTTGCTCCACCGGACCGTCGGTCGTGAGTTCGATCATACGCAATTCCTGAATTTCGCCCCCAACCGGGAAAATCATGCGCCCGCCGGGTTTCAATTGCGCGATCAACGCTTCAGGGACGACCGGCGCGGCGGCCGTGAGCATGATGACGTCGTAGGGAGCGCCATCCGGCAGGCCCCGGCTGCCATCGCCATGCCTTAGACGTGTATTGAGAACACCCAAAGTGGATAAACGTTCCCGAGCCTGTTTGGCCAGGCCGCCAATACGTTCAATCGAATAGACTGTTTTAAAGAACTGCGCCAGCACCGTGGTCTGATAACCGCAACCCGTACCAATTTCGAGCACACGTTCGCGCTGTGCCACGCCAATCGCCAATTCGGTCATGCGCGCCACAATATATGGCTGGGAGATGGTCTGGCCATGACCGATAGGAAGCGACATATCGTCATACGCTTTGTGTGAAATCGCTTCATCCACAAAGGCATGCCGCGGCACCTCGCCCATGATGCCCAGCACTTCGCTACTGACAATCCCCTGGCTTTTCAGCCGCTCGATCATGCGGGTGCGCGTGCGGGCAGAGGTCATGCCCATGCCAGGGACATTACTGAAATTCATGCGCATAGCCATTTCGATACCGTATCCAGTTCCGAATATGCAGTGAGATCAACAGAAAGCGGCGTAATCGAGACATAACCATTGGCCACAGCGTGAAAATCGGTGCCTTCCCCCGCCACCGCCGCACTGCCCACCGGCCCGACCCACCAGATCGGGTCGCCGCGCGGGTTCTGGTCCTTGATGACCGATGCGGCCCGATGGCGACGACCCAACCGGGTTACTTTGCGGCCCAGAATGCGGTCGTATGGCAAATCGGGGATATTGACGTTCAATAACGCCGGTGTCTCAAACGGGTGCGCCAGAGTATGGGCGATCAGTTCGCTGGCCACTTGCGCGGCGATCTCGAAATGTTGTGGATTGCGTGACGCCAGCGAAAACGCAATGGCCGGCACACCCAGCAGATAACCTTCAGTGGCCGCGGCGACCGTGCCGGAATAAACAGTGTCGTCGCCCATATTGGCGCCGTGGTTAATACCGGACACCACCAGATCGGGCAGTTGATCCATCAGGCCGGTTGCCGCCAGATGCACGCAATCGGTCGGGGTGCCATTCACGTAAAAGAACCCGTTAGGCGCCCGCCGAACATTCAGCGGTCTATCCAGCGTGAGCGAATTACTCGAACCACTGCGGTCACGCTCGGGTGCGCAAACCATTACCTCGTGCTCGTCCGCCAGCGCCGCAGCCAGAGCTGCGATACCGGTGGCGAAATAACCATCGTCGTTGGACACTAATATGCGCATGCGGCCTCCACTGCGCCGTATTCTAGCTGCATGGGACGTTACGGCGAAGCAGCGCAGGCATGAGCGTTGCGTATTCCGGCTTTACCGGAAATCGCCAGCATGCATTACAGGCCAAAACGGATAGATATTGCACAAATGTGCAGCAGATAATCTGCAGTGACTGGCCCGCGTAGCACGTGGTTTACCTGCGCTGCGGGCTGGCTGATTGTGGGGTGATAGTTGATTAATGCAGCGTGCGTGGCACCGACAGCAAAAACTCGGGGATCTGCGCATCAAACAAGGTGCCGTCGGCGGTGCGCATCTGATAAGTGCCGCGCATGGTGCCCACCGGCGACTCCAGCGTGGTACCGCTCATATATTCAAAGGATTGCCCCGGTTCCAGCACCGGCTGTTCACCGATAACGCCCAAGCCGCTCACTTCCTGCTCGCGCCCTTCCATGTCACGGATGATCCAGTGACGTGAAATCAACTGGACAGTGGCTGTGCTGCGATTGGTGATGGCAATGCGGTAGGCAAACACGTAGTGGTCTTCCGCTTCGTCCGATTGCTCGGCCACGTAAGACGCGTTGGGGACTATTTCAATGACAAATTCTGGCTTTTCGCTCATGGGTCCAGCCTGCAGTTGAGTTCTTATTCAGGCACATCTTAGCAGCCTGGCCCAACGGACGGCATGCCGAATGAGATACAATCCGGGCCATAGTCTCATAAATCTCACGGAGTTCTTCATGGCCGAATACCGCATTGCCCCCAGCATTCTATCCGCCGACTTTGCCCGACTGGGTGAAGAGGTGCGTAACGTGTCGGAAGCTGGCGCCAGCCTGATCCACTTCGATGTCATGGACAACCATTACGTCCCCAACCTCACCATTGGCCCGATGGTGTGTGAAGCCATTCGCCCGCATACCAATCTGCCCATTGATGTGCATCTGATGGTGCGTCCGGTTGACCGCATCATTCCTGATTTTGCGAAAGCCGGTGCCAATATCATCACTTTCCACCCGGAAGCCTCCGATCATGTTGACCGCTCGCTCGGACTGATTCGCGAGCACGGCTGCCAGTCCGGTCTGGTGTTTAATCCGGCCACCTCGCTTGATCATCTGGATTACGTGCTGGACAAGGTCGATATGGTGTTGCTGATGTCGGTAAACCCGGGCTTTGGCGGTCAGGCGTTTATTCCGGAAATGCTGGAAAAAGCCCGCCAGGCGCGCGCCAAGCTGGATCGCTACAAAGATAAAACCGGTCGCCACATCCATCTGGAGATCGACGGTGGCGTGAAGGTCGACAATATTGGCGAGATTGCTGCTGCGGGCGTCGATACCTTTGTAGCGGGCTCGGCCATTTTTGGCCACCCGGATTACAAAGCCATCATCGCCGCCATGCATGGCGAGATTAACCGCCACGTCGGCAAGTAAGCAGTAAAGGTTCTGGTATGGACATCAAAGCCTTTGCATTTGATCTGGACGGCACGCTGGTCGATTCGATTGCCGACCTCGCGCGCGCTGCCAACGCTGCCCGCGCCGATATGGCGTTGGCACCGCTGGCGCAAGCCACAGTGGCCAGTTATGTCGGCGATGGTGCCAGTTCTCTGGTTGCCCGCACGCTGGCCGACAGTCATGCCGCCGAGTACACCGGCACCGCGCTGCAAAAAGAAGCCATGGCACTGTTTGATCGCCACTACAAACAAGGCTTGTCGATCGACACCACGTTCTACCCGCAAGTGCAGATGACGTTGTCACGGTTGCATGAGCTGGGATTTCCGCTGGCCATTGTTACCAACAAACCTGAGCGCTATACGCTACCGCTGCTACGTGAGCTGGGCGTGAGCGAACGGTTTGAGGTGGTGGTTGCGGGCGACACGCTGACCGAAAAAAAACCTTCGGCCATGCCGCTGCTGCATGTGGCGCAGGCGCTCAATATCAGCCCGGAAGAAATGTTAATGGTCGGGGATTCCAAAAACGACGTCCTGGCCGCACACGCCGCTGGTTGCCCCGTAGTTGCCGTGAGCTATGGCTATGGCAGCAATCTGGACGATCTGGGCGCGGATCGGGTGATCCATCATTTTGCCGATCTGCTGGAATTTGTGGATTAAGCCACCGGCGCGGGCTGCAAAAACAAAAAGCACCGATTTAACGGTGCTTTTTTAATATCCAGCGTATCGACTTGCCAATGACGAGGCGTCAGCCTTTGCGCCGGTAATCCACCCACGCGTAGGTCACGCCGCTAGCCTCATCCACGCCCTCTTCACGCTGCGTCGGCTGCCACACGGCACGGTCGAACTCCGGGAAAAACGCATCGCCTTGCGGGGCCAGTGCGACCTCGGTCAGATACAGCACGTCCGCTATCGCCAAGGCTTGGCGGTAGATTTCGCCACCGCCAATCACAAATACGCTTTCAACGTCAGGGCACGCCGCCAGGGCCGCTTCGATGCTGGGGTAGGCTTCAGCGCCCGCAGCTTGCCAATCCGTCTGGCGCGTTACCACCAGATTGCGACGCCCCGGCAGCGGGCGACCCAGTGAATCCCAGGTTTTACGGCCCATCAGAATCGGGCGACCCAATGTCAATGCCTTGAACCGTTTGAGATCATCCGGCAAGCGCCATGGCAGGCGGTTTTCAATGCCGATGACACCATTGGTGCCCAGCGCGGCGATCAATGCAACTTCTGGCTTGTGGCTCATATACAGCTCCGGGCAGGCAATGCGGTTCTCACAGACAAGGCGGCATTTTGGGGGAAGCCGCCGCTCACGGCAACGCTCTGCCCTTTTTTAAACCGCACCACCCAGCCCAAGGGCACTGCGGTTTTGAGCTTACCCGGCCAATGCCAAGGCATCTGCGCCCGCCGCGATCCGCATCGGGCTGGCCGGATCAGTCGCTGCCCGCCATATCGCTTTCGCCACATCCTGCGCGCGCGTCACTGCCGATGACTGCGCCCATTGGGCAAACACCTGCTGTGCCAGCTCGGCGTAGGCCTGCGGGATGCCATCCTTCATCCGTGATTGAGCGTTTTCACCAAATCGCGTTTCCGGAGCCCGACCAGGAAGCACCAGGCCAACCCGGATATTGAATGGCTGCAGTTCCAGCGCCAGCGACTCAGTAAACGCATTTACCGCGGCCTTGCTGGCGGTATAAACCGCAAGCAGCGGCAGTGGCAGCAATGTCACGCTCGACGTCACATTGACGATCACGCCGGCCTTGCGTTGCCTGAACTGCGGCAGCACGGCCTGCGTCATTGCTATCGTACCCAGGGTATTTGTTTCGAACACCTCACGAGCGGTTTGCATGGCGATGCCCTCAAGCGCGCCTAACACCCCGATCCCGGCGTTATTGACCAGCACATCAATTGGTCCGGCTGCTTCAACGGCATGGCGAATGCTTTGCGGGTCGCTGACATCAAGGGCGATTACCCGCAGGTTCGCGCTGGCTGGCAACAGGTCTGTGCGTGGCGTACGCATGGTGGCGATAACGGTCCAGTTGCGGTCCAGAAAGTAGCGAGCGGTTTCAAGGCCAAAGCCGGATGAACATCCGGAGATCAGAATGGTTTTCATGGGGGATTCCAGAGAGTGGTTGGCAGCACCAACACGATAGATCGCAGCAACCGGACTTGCTACACTCATAAATCCAGATTTCATTTGCAAGAGTCCAATCATGGTTGATCCTCTCACCCAAGTCGTTGCGCTACTGCAACCAGCCGCAACCGCAGCAAAAATGGTCAGCGGCAGCGGACGCTGGCGGGTCCGGCGCACGGAATCCGGCCAACCGTTCTACTTCGTCATTCTTGAAGGGTCTTGCCGCCTTGCGTTTGATGGCAGTGAACCTCTCGCCCTGCAGGCAAACGACTTTGTGCTGATCCCGGCGGCGTACGACTTCACCATGTCCAGCCTTGAGCCCGTGACCGCTGAAGACGCGCAAGCTGCACCCGTTGCCTTGGCCGACGGCAGGTTCAGACTTGGCCCGCCCGATGCCAGGCCAGATGTGCAATTACTGGTGGGTCACTGTGTTTTTGGTTCGCCAGATGCAGCCTTGCTGGTATCGCTGCTTCCGCAGCTGGTGCATGTTCGGGGCGAGAGTCGGCTAACGACCTTGGTGCAACTGGTGGGCGAAGAATCCCGCGCGCAAAGACCAGCACGGGATGTCATTCTGTCCCGCCTGCTGGAGGTGCTGTTTATGGAAGCACTACGCTCCACAGCGGGCACGGCCGCATCGCCCGGACTGCTGCGTGGGCTGGCCGACGAACGCCTGGCAGTTGCGATCCGGCATATGCACGAAAGCCCTGCCCAGGCATGGACCGTTGCCCAACTGGCCAATGAGGCCGCGCTCTCGCGCTCTGCCTTTTTTGAGCGCTTCAGCCACACCGTGGGGGTCACACCGATGGATTACCTGCTCTCCTGGCGCATGGCCATGGCCAAAAATCTGCTTTGGCGCCAACAACTCGCCATTGCCGAAATCGCCGACCGCGTGGGTTATAGCTCCGCCAGCACATTCAGCGTTGCTTTCACCCGCCACGTCGGCCTGTCGCCAGCGCGATATGCGCGCGAACAAGCGCAGTCGCCAGTCACACCAGAGCCCGAAGCCGTAGCGCTGGGCTGAAAACGCGCCCGCAACGCGGAAACTGCCATTGGCGCTGGTACAATGGCGGATTGAATGAGCTTCCTGGATGTTTGTGATGACGCTGCAACCGCTTGACGATACCGAATTCGACCGCCTCGATACCTTTTTGATGTGCCCGCGCACGCCAGAAGCCACCATGGATCTGGAAATGCTGGACGGTTTCCTGGTGGCGCTGACCATCGGGCCGGAAGAAGTCCCCGAGGATGAATGGCTGCCCGCGGTATTTGACGGCCATGTACCCGAGTTTTCGGATCAGATTGAAGCCGACGACATTCTGGATCTGATCCGCCGCCACGCTGCCACAATTCGTCAGGCGTACTCGGTGAAAAGCCGCAGCAATATGGGCGAAGAGCCGCTGTACTACCCGTTGATCCTGAACGACGAAGGGATGGACGAAAAGTGGCAAGACACCGTTGGCCAGTATTGGGCTGCAGGTTTTCACGCCGGGATCGCCGTGCGCGAAGAGCCTTGGCAAGCCTTGATGGACGAAAGCGATGATTTCTATGATCTCATCGCTAAAATCCTGGTGGTCGAACTGGGCCATGACCCGGATAACGAAGACGAAAAATTCACCATCAAACAGCGCGAAGAACGGCTGGATGAACTGCCTTGGCTGGTCGAAGAACTGATGTTCCTGTGGCTGGAAAAGAAGTTTGGCAAGGTAGAAACCGTCAAACGTGATGACGCCAAGGTGGGTCGTAACGACCCTTGCCCTTGCGGTAGCGGCAAGAAATTCAAAAAGTGTCACGGCGCCTGATTGGTGTCGGCCTGCGCCCCGGCGATGACTCGTCGGGGCTGCGCATGACGCAAAGTACGCATCTGTTTTATCGGTAATCCAAACTTTTCCATCCTACTTTTTCAGACCGGCTGCCCATGTACCGTCTCGTGATTCAGGCTCCAGAAGTCGACACCCCCAACCTCAAGCAACTGGCTCGCCTCTCTGGCGCAGGTGAAATCCAGGCTATCCATCAGCAGGCTTTCCGGCTGATCGGTGCCGATATCGCCAACGAAGAAGCCGTCGCCGATTTCTGCGAATCCGCTCAATACGATTGGGCGTTTATTCCGGAAGACCATGGCGTACGCGATATTGGTCTGGTGGTGATGGATATGGATTCGACGCTGATCACCATCGAATGTATTGATGAGATCGCCGATATGGTCGGCATCAAGCCACAGGTTTCGGAGATCACCGCCGCCGCCATGCGTGGCGAAATTGATTTCCGCGAAAGCCTCACTCGCCGCGTGGCTTTGCTGGCCGGGCTGGACGCCAGCGCCTTGCAGCGCGTTTACGATGAGCGCCTCAAGCTCATGGCTGGAGCCGAGGCCATGCTTAAGGGTTTTCAGGCCGCTGGCGCCAAGACCTTGTTGATCTCCGGTGGCTTCACGTTTTTCACCGAAAAACTGCAAGCCCGGCTGAAGCTCACCCAGACCATTGCCAACGAGCTGGAAATTGTCGATGGCAAGCTCACTGGCCGCGTGCTCGGTGACATTGTCGACGCCGAGCGCAAAAAAACCGAGTTGATCCGCATGCGCGATGAACTCGGTTTGCGGGCCGACCAGGTTGTGGCCATGGGCGACGGTGCCAACGATTTGCAGATGCTGCACGCAGCGGGTTTTGGGGTGGCATGCCATGCCAAGCCGAAAGTCCAGGCCGAAGCGCCGTACTGCATTAACCATGTCGGGCTGGACGGCGTACTTAATTATTTCTTGTGATGGCCGGACATTTGATGGCTCGCCTGTAGTCGATATGGTCCGAAAAAAGCACCGCGTTGTCGGTGCTTTTTTCATTGCAGCTGATTAACCTCACCGCTTGGGTTCTAAGTCTCAGGTGTGACGCGCACATCGCCGGGTGTGGCCATCGTCTTTTCTCTACCCAGAAAAGCCAGAAATTCGGTTGCGGGCAGCGCTCTGGCAAATAACCAGCCCTGCCCGTATTGCACACCGCGCAGAGCCAGCCAGTCCGCCTGCGCCTGGGTTTCGATGCCTTCAGCCACCAGTTTCAAATTCAAACTGCGGCCAATCTCGACGATGTGCGGCGCCACGCTGGCGGAAACCGCCTCAGTCCCCACCGTATCGATGAACGATTTATCAATCTTCAGCGCATCCACCTGAAAACTCTGCAGATAAGACAACCCGGAGTAACCGGTGCCAAAGTCATCAATGAATACCTGGTGGCCAGCATCCCGAAAGGCCTGAATAACAGAACGAGCCGTTTCTGCATGCATAAACCCGCGCTCGGTTGCCTCGATGCAAATCTGCGCCGGGCCGATTTCAAATGCAGCAAGTTTTGGGGTCAATAGCTTCAGAAACCGGGTGGATGCCAGATCAATGGCGGCCAGATTGATCGAGATATACAAGTCAGTGCGGGTCTGCAGCAAGGTGGCCATCTCGGCGCAGATGATCTCCAGAATTTCATCGGTCATCGGCTGGATCAGGCCAGACTCCTCAGCGACCGGTACAAACAAGTCCGGGCGTACCAGATTGCCGCCCGCCTGGCGCCAGCGCACCAATGCCTCTGCGCCGATGCAACGGCCAGTGCCCAGTTCAATGATGGGCTGATAATGCACTTGTAGTTGCTTGCGCCGGATTGCATCGCGCAACTGCCCAGGCAACGAGAATCGCCTGCGCACGATCCACAGCAAAATGGCTGCCGCCAACAGGCCGCACGCCACGCCAACCGGCAACCAGATTGTCAACGTGCCATACCAGTGCCGCAGCAGGTTAACCGAGGGTTCGCCAGCCACGACGGCAATCGGCAACACGGAGGACTTCGCCACGACGTAGTAGTTACCGTCCTCCAGATTCGTAGAGGGATGGCTAAACGCCCGCAGCAGATAGACGTGATTGGCATTGCGCCACGCCGCTACCACCTCTGTGCCATCCCGATTGACCACGCCGAGCGATAAATCGGCATAGTCGCTGATCACGTCTACCAAAGATTCCGGGTCGATCAGGATCGCGGTTTTTTCGGTCGCCACGACCATCATCGGGTTGCCGGTGCGCTCCAGATCTTTGGCTTGCAGCCAAACCCGGTAACGGGTGCCTTTCCAGGTTTCCGGCCCAAGAATAACCTCGTGTTGCAGGTGCCCCAGCATGGCGCTGCATTCAACTCCGCGCTTTTTGTCCAGGTCCATGATGTCCCGAACGTAGCGATGGTTAATGGCAATTCGCCGCATATCAAAGAGGTATTCATCACTGCAAGGCTCGGAGGTGAGCCCATCCATTTGCACCAGTGCCTTGCGTGCGTTGTCGAAAACCACCTCCACGCGCGCCAGGCCGCGCTGGGCATAAAGATTGAGCGCGTCGTATTCTTTTTGCTCGGCTCGCTGCTCTGCCACCAATGTCGCAATAGCTACCGGCACAATGGCCACGGCAATCGCGCCCAATATCACCAGAACTACAAAGGAGTGGCGTAATCCGCCCGGAGTCGACAATTTCAGCATGAACCTGGGTTTCTCAAAATGTGCCTGCGCATCGAAACGGACGCGTCCACAGCAAACCAGATAAATACCGGTTTCCCACGCCCCTTACATTCATAGCCAGCCGCGGGCCTCCCTGCCTGGAAAATGCAGCCTCCGGGAGCAGTGCCAATACCCTTGAGGTTCGATAAAGGTCGGTACCTTTTGCGCTTGCCCGGCATGACTGCGGAATGGCTGGAGGGCTTACCTGCCAAACTTCACAGGTACCATTGCGGCGCAAGATGGCCTCAAGCCGCAGGGCGACGTATCATGCGCACGCTGGCATTGCGCCATCTGAACAACACAGCACAAACGAGCTTTTGATGAAAACACCCTCATCCAGCGGCCTGGTTTATTCGACCGAACACGGCAGCATGTGTCCGGACTGCCGCCAACCCCTAGCGCAGTGCAGCTGCGGCAAAGCCACACCCACTGGTTTTGCTGATGGCGTGATACGCGTGTCGCGGGAAACCAAGGGCCGTAAAGGCAAAGGCGTGACGCTGGTCAAAGGCGCGGTGCTGGACGAAGCGGCACTCACCCAATTGGCCAAGCAACTGAAAACAGTCTGCGGCTCAGGTGGCACCGTTAAAGACGGCGTAATTGAAATTCAGGGCGATCATTGCGATCAGGTGTTGGCGCTGCTCAAGAAACAGGGCTTGGCCGCCAAGCGCGCTGGCGGTTAAACGGCCATGCCCCGCAAGCGCGGGCCAAAGACGTTGACCAGCAAACCGAGCATGACCACCGCACCGCCGAGCCATTGCATCGGCGCCAGATGTTCTCCCAACGCCACGGCAGCCGAGATCACGCCGATCACCGGCACCAGCAGGGTTAATGGTGCAATCTGCCGCACCGGGTGATGCGCCAGCAATTTGCCCCACAAGCCGTAACCCATGCAGGTGGCAACATAGGCGAGATAAAAAATTGCCAGCACGCTACTCAAGCCAGGATTGGCCAAGCTGGCAGAGATGCGTGCGGGGCCTTCCAGACACAGCGACAACACAAAGAACGGAATCGGCGGCACCAGTGCGCCCCACACCACCAAGCTGAGCGGATTAACCTGACCAATCCCCTTGATCACCAGATTGCCGCCAGCCCAGGACAATGCTGCCAATAGCGTCAGCACAAAGCCAAACACGGATACACTTCCCGCCACACCGCCCAGCCCGATCAACGCCAGCCCCACTGCTGCAACGATCATGCCCAACAGGTTATGCCAGCGCACGGGCTCGCTGAAGATCACTGCCGCCAGCAGCACGGTAAAAAACGCCTGTGCCTGCAAAACCAGCGAAGCCAAGCCAGCGGGCATGCCGACATACAGCGCTGAAAACAGAAATACAAACTGTCCCAGGCTAATGGTCGCGCCATAAGCCACCAGGCGGGACCACGGAATCTGCGGGCGCGGAATAAACAATACGGCGGGGAAAGCCACCAGCGTAAAGCGCAAGCCGCCCAGCAGCATCGGCGGCACGCCGTGCAGGCCCACTTTGATGATCACAAAGTTGATGCCCCACACAAACACCACCACCAGCGCCGATAGCCAGTCTTTTACAGACATACCGCAAATTCCGGAAAAAAGGCGTCCAGTATGCGCCGCCACCGTCTGCACCACTATCCCGCAAATGCAGGTCCGTCTAGAATCCGCAACACCGTTGGCATTCGCAGAATTCATCTCATGCAGCACTCCGCTCGCTGGCACGCTCCTTCGCGGTGGCTCTACGCCATCCGGCTAGCGCTGTTCGCGATTTTGCTCAATGCCGTTGGCCCAACCTTCAGCCAGCTACACGCAGCGCGCCAGCCAGACCTGGCCGCGACGCTGACCATTTGCAGTGTCGATAGCACCCGGGCGGTTCAACTCACTCAGCGTGGCCGGGCACTGAATCTGCTACAGCTGTTGAGCAAGCCTTGCCCGCTATGCGCATTGCAATTGGGGCCGGGTTTGTTGCCCATGATCTGGCAGTGGCCTGTTTTGAGCCTGCAAGCGCTGGTGCTGGCGCAGCCGACCGTATCCAATGCGCCGCAAGTATCCATCATTGCCTTGCCACCAGCGCGCGGGCCGCCAGCGCAGAACTGATTGCCCAGAGTGGCACGCTCAGCCATCACCCGTTTTCATGGATTGGCTTTGCTGATTGCCGACTACCGCAGCAGATGCGGAGACCTGACACATATCGTGATGCCTAGCCGTGACCTTGATCCCCGCCGGCATCTCAAACTGGAATCGACCCATGTTGAACTTCGTCAGACAAATTCTGCGCCCGCTGCTACTCAGCACCGCGCTTTGCGCGTCTTTCGCGGCCACCGCTGCACAACCCGCTGCTACAAATGCAATCCAGGTCGAACACGCCTGGTCTCGCGCCACACCACCTGGCGCCGCTATCGGAGCGGCCTACTTCGAGATCACCAATAACAGCAAAACCGCCGACACCCTCATCGGCGCCAGTAGCCCGGTGGCCGCCACAGCCAGTGTGCATGAAATGAAAATGGCCAATGGCATGATGCAAATGCGGGCCGTACCGCAGTTGCCCCTGCCCGCCCAGGGAAACATCAGTTTCAGCCCGCAGGGATATCACGTGATGCTCAACGGACTTAAAGCGCCGCTTAAAGAAGGTAGTCACTTTGCCCTGACCTTGCAGTTTGCCAAGGCAGGAGCGATCAGCGTTGATGTAGTCGTTCAAGCGATGGGCGCAGCGGCAACGGATATGTCGCACCAGCACTAGTTACGCAGCCTGCGTTTTAAATGTCGATCTGACTGATGGCACACAAAAAAGGGCAACCAAACTGGCTTTGGTTGCCCTTTTTTTGCGCCCGCCACCACACACCTGAAAATGTAATGAGAATGATTTGCATTTTTAAAATATTCTGAATAATATTTCGCGATTATTACTCCCTTGCGGAATATTGCTCGATGCTGGTCCCTTTTCTCATCATGCTGCGCGAAGGCATGGAAGCCGCACTGATCGTCGGCATCATTGCCAGTTATCTCAAGCAGTCCGGGCGCGGCCGGTGGATGTCTATGGTGTGGGCCGGCGTGGGTCTGGCATCCGTGCTTTGCCTGGGCGTGGGCTTTGCCATCAACGCCGCTGAAGGCGAATTTCCGCAAAAACAGCAAGAGCTGTTCGAAGCCATTGTCGCCGTGATTGCCGTGGGCATCCTCACCTCTATGGTGTTCTGGATGAAACAAGCGGCGCGCTCCATCAAAGCGCACTTGCATGACTCCATTGATGCCGCGCTGAACAAAGGTAACGGCCAGGCGTGGGCGCTGATCGGCATGGTGTTCTTTGCCGTCGCACGTGAAGGCCTCGAATCTGTCTTCTTTTTGCTGGCGGCATTTCAGCAGGATGTCGGCATCGCGGCACCCATCGGCGCCTTGCTGGGGCTGGCTGTCGCCATTGGCTTGGGAGTAGCCCTTTACCAGGGCGGCATCCGGCTGGATCTGCGCAAGTTTTTCCGCTGGACCGGCATCTTCATCATTTTTGTAGCGGCGGGTTTGTTATCCGGAGCGGTCAAGGCTTTTCACGAAGCGGGTTTGTGGAATGGCCTGCAAGACACGGCATTTAATCTGACCGCCATTCTGCCTTCGGGCAGCACGCTAGGGGTGATTCTGGGTGGCGTTTTTGGTTATCAGGATGCACCGGCGGTAGGCGAACTGCTGGCTTGGGTACTGTTTCTGGTTCCCGCTTTGTATTTCTTCCTGGCTGGCAACAGGCAGCCAAAAACCGCAGCGCGTCCGGCCTGAGCCCGGTGCCAGCGGCTGTAATTTGGCAATAAATCGTTAGCAGTCATTAAGTATCAATATCAAAACAAAATAAACTCGCGAAGGAAATCAGCATGAATGCCCGTTCCGCTCTTAAACCGTCTGCGCTGTGCATGTTGCTCGTTGCCGCAGCTCTGACTGCCTGCCAGAAAACCGAAACCCCTGCGCCTGCTGCCGAGGCGTCTGCCCCAGCATCGGCAGTGGCCGCAGCGCCTGCCAAACCAGCTGAAATTACGGTAACGATTACCGATGCAGGCTGCGATCCCGCCAACCTGACTGTGCCTGCTGGCAAAAGCACATTCAAGATTATCAATAACAGCAAGCAAGCCGTTGAGTGGGAAATCCTCAAGGGCGTGATGGTGGTGGAAGAGCGCGAGAACATTGCACCAGGCTTTACCCAAAGCTTGACGGGCGATCTGGAAGCCGGTGATTACGACATCACTTGCGGCTTGTTGACTAACCCCAAGGGCAAGCTGACCGTAACACCAAACGGCACCCAGGCCGCATCCACCACGCACCCGTCGGTAGATCAGCTGGCTGGTCCGCTTGCTGACTACAAAGCGTATGTAACTGCCGAAGTCACGGCGCTGACCGAAGCCACGACCAAGTTCGTGGCCGCAGTTAACGCTGGCAAGCTGAAAGAAGCCCAGGCGCTGTATGCACCGACCCGCGCCCATTACGAGCGTATCGAACCGATTGCCGAACTGTTCAGCGATCTGGATAAATCCATGGATTCGCGTGCTGACGATTACAAGCAAAAAGAAGCTGATCCAGGCTTTACGGGTTTCCACCGTATTGAATACACACTGTTCGAGAAAAAATCGACCAAAGACCTGAAACCGATTGCCGACAAACTGCTGGCCGACACCCAGGAACTGCAAAAGCGTGTTGAAACGCTGGCCTTCCCGCCCAAGAAGCTGGTGGGTGGCGCGGCAGAACTGATCGAAGAAGTCGCCAAGACCAAGATCAGCGGTGAAGAGGATCGTTACAGCCATACTGATCTGTGGGACTTCCAGGCCAATGTAGACGGCGCGAAGAAGATTTATGACCTGCTGCGCCCATTGGTCGACAAGGCAGACCCGTCACTGTCGCCTAAAATCGACGACAACTTCAAGCAGGTGGACGATTTGCTGGCCAAGTACCGTAAAGGTGACGGTTTCGAGAGCTACGAAAAGGTCAGCGAAGCCGACCGCACAGCACTCAAAGGCCCGATTACCGCTTTGGCTGAAGACCTCTCCAAGCTGCGCGGCACGCTCGGTCTGGATTGATCGCCAGTTATTGATATGACCCGGGCCGTTTCGGCGGCCCGCCCTGCCCGGCCCGTTTTGCCTCGCTTTCCGCTCACGGAAAAAACGGCAAAATATCGCCGGGTTTGTGCCGTTCCAGGCTTGTCTAGCGGCCTGCTTTAGAATCACCTGAAACACGAGATGCACGATCATGAATGACCAGAAACCCCTCCCGCCAGACGCCATTGCCGCTGCCGACGCCAAACCGGCGTCACCTTCCCGTCGCCGACTGCTGTTTGGTCTTGGCGCAGGTGGCGGCGCAGCGGCGCTGGGTGGGCTTGCAGGGGCTGCGGTAACGTTGAACCGGAAACAACCGGAAACAACCAACGAACACCAGCCGTTCTTTGGCGAGCATCAGGCAGGGATCATCACGCCGCAACCGGCGGCAGCATTGGTGGTGTCATTCGATATTCTGGCGCGCAATAAAGCTGAACTGGAACGATTGCTGCGCCTGTTGACTGACCGGGTGGATTTTCTCGCGCGCGGCGGCCCCGCCCCGGAACTGGACCCGCGCCTGCCGCCGCCCGATAGCGGTTTATTGGGGCCGGATATTTTCCCCGACAACCTCACCATGACTGTGTCGCTGGGCGCAGCGGTGTTCGATCAGCGCTTTGGCCTGACTGCACACAAGCCGCTGCATCTGGTCGAAATGGATCAATTTCCCAATGACCAGCTCGACAACGAACTGTGTCATGGCGATTTGCTGCTGCAGATTTGCTCCAACACCGCAGAGACCAACATCCACGCGCTGCGTGACATTGTGAAACACACGCCAGACCTGCTGGCCGTGCGCTGGAAAATGGACGGATTTTTGCCGCCGCATACCCTGCGCAAGATCGGCAAAGAATCCGTGCGCAATCTGCTGGGCTTTAAAGATGGCACTGCCAACGTGGATGCGCAGAACCAGCAATTGATGAATGAACTGGTGTGGGTGAGTAGTAATAGCAAAGAACCGGCATGGGCTGTGGGTGGCAGTTATCAGGTAGTGCGCGTGGTGCGCAATCTGGTCGAACAGTGGGATCGCACGCCGCTGAAAGAACAGCAGCAGATCATCGGCCGTGACAAAGCCACCGGCGCGCCACTGGGCATGGACAAAGAGCATGATGTGCCGGATTTCGCTGCCAACCCGCACAGTGCGCAGGTGCCGATGGACGCGCATATCCGCCTGGCCAACCCACGCACTGAAGCCACCCAGCGCAACCTGATTTTGCGCCGCGGTTATAACTATTCGCGCGGGATTACCAAATCGGGCCAGTTCGATATGGGTTTGCTGTTTGTGGCCTACCAGGCCGATCTGGCGGCCGGGTTTATCACTGTGCAAAATCGTCTCAATGGCGAACCGCTGGAGGAATACATCAAACCGATTGGTGGCGGGTATTTCTTTGTATTGCCCGGGGTAAAGAAATCAGGCGATTTTCTGGGGCAGAGTTTGCTCAGCGCGTGAGCTACAGCCAAGGGCCGCGCACCTTCATCGTCCAACTAAAAAGGTCACCGCAAGGTGGCCTTTTTTAATGGCTTCGCCTGCTCTACCCCGCGCATACATGCCACAAGTCATCAGCGAGTCTGCTACGGTATGAGCACAGCCATGCGGCTGCCAGACTCTTTTTATTGTGCAGGCATGAACCATGACCACCGACGCAAACCCCAATATTTTGACCACTGCCGAAGGGCAACGACTCGCCGGTGACGAAGCCGCATGGCGACGTTGGGGGCCCTATCTGGCCGAGCGGCAATGGGGTACGGTGCGCGAGGACTACAGTGCCGATGGCGATGCCTGGCGTTACTTCCCGCACGAACAAGCACGCAGCCGCGCTTATCGCTGGGGCGAAGACGGCATTGGCGGTTTTTGCGATGAACAAATGCGCTGGTGCCTGTCGGTAGCGTTCTGGAACGGTCAGGACGAAATCATCAAAGAGCGCTTGTTCGGGTTATCCAATCCACAAGGCAACCACGGCGAAGACGTCAAAGAACTCTATTTTCATGAGGATGGCACGCCATCGCATGCCTATATGCGCATGCTCTACCGCTATCCGCAGCGCGCGTTCCCTTATCAGCAACTGATAGCAGAAAACGCCCGGCGCGATGCCAGTCAAGCCGAGTTCGACCTGCTGGATACCGGCATCTTTGCCGAGAACCGCTATTTTGATATCACCATCGAATACGCCAAAGCCGGCCCGGACGATGTGCTACTGAACATCACCATCCACAACGCTGCGGATGTGCCAGCGACACTGGATGTGCTGCCGCAGCTTTGGGCGCGCAACACCTGGTCCTGGGACGAGCCCAACGGGGCCAAACCTGGTTTGCAGCTGGGCGAGAACGGCGTTGTCGCTACCCACGCCGAATTGCCAGCCATGCAGCTCAATGCCGAAGGTCAGCCGCAATGGCTGTTTTGCGAAAACGAAACCAATCCAGCCCTGTTCAACAAGCCAGTCCCCGGCATCTACAAAGATGGCATCAACGACTTTGTGGTCCATAGTGCAGCCGATGCCATTCGCTCCGATCAAGGCAGCAAATGCGCGGCGCGATATCACCTGGATATCCCAACTGGTGGCGACGTTACACTGCGCTTGCGCTGGCGCCCCGCCCAGGCCACCAATCCGCCCTTTGCTGATTTCGGCCAGATCATCACCTCCCGGCAAAACGAAGCGGATGAGTTCTACGCGGTTCTGCAGCGTGGTATCGCCGACGAGGATGCGCGGCTGGTGCAACGCCAGGCGTTGGCGGGGATGCTTTGGTCCAAGCAGTTTTATCTGTTTGACGTGCGCCGCTGGTTGCAGGGCGACAGCGAAGACACGCCACCGCCCGCCCGCTGGCAGGGACGCAATAAAGACTGGCAGCACCTGAGCTGTGCCGACATTCTGTCGATGCCTGATACGTGGGAATACCCATGGTTTGCTGCGTGGGACCTGGCTTTTCATGCAGTGACCTTTGCGCTGGTTGATCCGGCTTTTGCCAAATCACAACTGCTGGCGCTGGTGCAGGAACGCTATATGCATCCCAATGGGCAGATTCCGGCCTATGAGTGGTCTTACGGTGACGTCAATCCGCCGGTTCAGGCATGGGCGACGTGGCGGGTGTTTCAGATGGACACCGCGCTCACCGGCCAGCCAGACCATCTGTTTCTGGAGCGCATCTTTCACAAGCTGCTGCTCAACTTCACCTGGTGGGTAAACCGCAAAGATGCTCAAGGTCGCAATGTGTTCCAGGGCGGCTTTTTGGGGCTGGATAACATCGAGATTTTTGACCGTTCCGCACCGCTGCCTGATGGTGCGGCGCTGGACCAACCCGATGCCACCGGCTGGATGGCCTCCTACGCGCTGACCATGATGCGCATTGCGCTGGAACTGGCTTGCGGCAACCGCGCGTATATCGATATGGCAGTGAAATTCTTCGAGCATTTCTTGTATATCGCTGCCGCCATGTCCGCCCGCGGCGATAACGATCATGATTTGTGGAACGAAGAAGACGGGTTCTTTTACGATCTGCTGCATCTGCCAGATGGCAGCGCTAAACCATTGAAAGTGCGATCATTCGTCGGCATTGTGCCGTTGTTTGCAGTGCATATCCTGGAGTCAGACGTACTGCAAAAACTGCCGGAATTTGCCGAGCGGCTGGACTGGTTTCTCAAGCAGCGCCCCGATCTGACCAATCTGATTTCGCGCTGGACCGAACCCAACGGCAAGGAATTCCGCCTGTTGTCATTGCTGCGCGGCCACCGCACCAAGTGTCTGCTGCGCCGTATCCTCGATGAGAGCGAGTTTTTGTCGGACCACGGCATTCGTTCGGTTTCGCGCCAGTATCTGACGCAACCGTTCCAGTTCAACTTTGGCGGCAAGCAACTGGAATTGCGCTATCTGCCCGCCGAATCCGATTCGCGGCTGTTTGGCGGCAATTCCAACTGGCGCGGGCCGGTGTGGATGTCACTCAATTATCTGCTGGTGGAATCCCTCTACGAATATCACCGCTATTACGGTGAAGACTTCAAAGTGGAATGCCCCACCCGCTCCGGCCAGATGCTGACATTGCGCCAGATCGCCGACTTGCTCTCGCAACGGTTGGCAGGCTTAACGCTGCGCGACCAGAGTGGACGCCGCCCGGTGATGGCGGCGTATCCGGCGCTCTATGCAGATCCGGCGCAATCCGGACGAATACTGTTCCATGAGTATTACCATGGCGACAACGGCAGCGGCCTGGGCGCGGCCCACCAAACCGGCTGGAGCGGTTTGGTGGCGTTATTGCTTCAGCCGCGACGGGAACATGCGCGCGCGGATATCCCGTCTTGTCATTAAGCGTGAAGGTGCTCGGGGGCCGCTAATTGCAGCAGTTGCATGGGCGTCTCGAAGATATGTCGGGGTTGTTCGGCGGCCAGTTCGGCGCGCGAACCATAACCCCAAAGCACGCCAACGCCTGTTAGACCGTTGCGATTGGCCGCGATCAGATCGACCCCGCGGTCGCCCACCATGGCCGAACGCTCGGTGACGATGCCCTGCTCGCGCAAAGCGGCAATTTGCTGCCATTTATGCGTGCCGATTTCTGCGCCGTTCACAAAGCGGAAGAAATCGCTCAAACCAAAACGCTGCACAATCATCTCGGCAAAATCGCCGCGTTTCGAGGTGCACACCGCCATGGGTATCCCGGCCGCTTGCAATGCCGCCAACGCAGCGGGAATCTCTGGATAAAGCATGTTCTCGGCATAGCCAACATCGCCGTAGCGCTCGCGGTACTTGGCCACCAGCGCATGAATATGCGCGCTATCGCTCGAACCCGTTTCGGCAATAAAGCTTTGGTCCAGCGGCGGCCCGATATAGCGAGCGAGTTCGGCCAGCGGTTTGGTGGGATAACCAAAATGCGCGAGCGCGTAGTTCAGGCAATTGCCGATGCCTTCCAGCGGGTCACTTAAGGTGCCATCCAGATCAAACAGAATGAAATCATGCGGGTTTTGCGATGTTGGCATTACTGAGATTCCACAGAAGATTACTGAGGTGATATTGCCGCCTTGGGCGGGCACTAATTTAATCGTGGCAACTTAGACTTCCTGCAGGAGTTTGTAAACGCCAGTGTCTTGCAGCGCCGCCCAGCGCAGCGGTAAGCTGGGCATTGACGCCTCCAGCATGGTCGGAAAAATCTGCAGGTCTCGGGCTTGGGCCGAATGCTATCGAGCTAATCCGGCAGACTCAGATGGGCAGAAATTCCACCAATCAAGCCCGGTCAGGTTTTCCATTTGTCTGAAACTGAATCAGCGACCAACTCCATTTTGCGGGGCAACCCATCCCGACAAAAACACGTAAAGGCTGAAGCAGAAAGGATCACCTCAGGAAGAAACCATCATTTATTGACAAAATCATCCAGAAAAACTGACAGCAAGCTTCGAAAAATCTGGTTGTAGACTGGATTACCTGGCGATCCCCTTCTAGTCTAAAGGCTGTGATTTCTTGTAGCCAGACGGCAAGTGCGTCGCAAACACCGGTCGACCAGGTTGGCCACGATGATTCCATATCAGCTGCATCGTAGCCTGCATTGCAATGATCTTTTGGAGTATCCAGCATGCTAAATAATATCAATTTGCAAAAAGTATTATCGCGGCGCTTGCTCGATGTATTCATTCAAGCGGGCTTGATCGCTGCCCTGGTTGCAGTCTGCTATCAAATTTTTGGCCCTTTCATGACCTTGATGTTGTGGGCGGTCATTCTGGCAGTAACGCTATTTCCGTTGCACCAGAAACTGGCCAATAAACTGGGAGGCAACCAAGGTCGAGCTGCCACGATTATCGTGATTTTGGGCATTTTGCTGATTTTTGTGCCCATGGTCCTGCTTGCCAATTCTCTGGCCGATGCAATTACCAATTCCATTCAAACACTCAAAGAAAACACGGTAACTATTCCGGTGCCGCCGGATTCAGTTGCGGGATGGCCAATCATTGGTAAAAAGGTATACGGGCTATGGAACGCCGCAGCAACCGATCTTCCAGGCTTGATCCAGTCATTTCAGCCCAAAATTGGCGATCTGGCCAAAGCCGGGTTGGGTTTTGTCGCGGGCATAGGTGGCGGCCTGCTGAAATTCCTTGCTTCATTCATTATCGCCGGCGTGATCATGGCGTTTGGACGTGAAGGCCACAAAACCGCGCGAGCCATTAGCCGCCGTTTTGTTGGGCCTGAAAAAGGCGAATCATTTGCAATTTTATCAACAGCAACGATACGTGCGGTGGCACAAGGCGTAATCGGTATCGCGTTCATCCAGGCGACATTGCTCGGCGTGATTTTGATGATTGCGCACGTCCCTTTTGCTGGCGTGCTGGCCATTATTGCTTTGGTACTGGGTATCGCTCAATTACCGGCTTTGCTGATCAGCATTCCCGCAATTGCTTATATCTGGATGAGCGGCAATTATTCAACGGTGCCCGCCATTATCTATTCCATTTTGCTGATTGTGGCGGGCGCTGTCGATAACGTGCTCAAACCCTTGATGCTCGGGCGAGGGGTCGATGCGCCCATGCCGGTGGTGTTGATGGGGGCTTTGGGTGGCATGGTCGCTGCGGGGATTCTGGGGATGTTCGTTGGCGCGGTGCTGCTGGCGCTGGGTTATCAGATATTTATGGACTGGGTGGCCATGCAGCCAGATACCCCGGCTGAACTGGTGGTGCCGGTGGTCGTTGAGGTAAAAGCGGCCGGACAAGAATAAGGTGGCTGAAATTGTGAGCGCAACGGCCAAGCCACTTGCCCGGCGCTGCGCCAGCCTGCTGGTCGCGTTCAGCGTCTCGGCCTGTACAGTGGTGGGGCCGAACTACGTACGCCCCGCTAGCGATATTGCCCCGGACTGGCAGAGCAGCAGCATGGTGCCCGTGCCAAAACAAACGGGCGACATGGCGCAATGGTGGAAGCACTTCAACGACCCGGTCCTCAATGGCTTGATCGACGAAGCATTACGCAAAAACCATTCCGCCAAAATTGCGGCTTTACGAGTCATGGAAGCACGCGCCCAATTGGAAATCGCCGGGAGCAACCTTTACCCGCAACTACAGCAAGCTACCGGCAGTGCGCTCTATGCGGCGCGGCGCCCGTCTGGTGGCGTGACCTCAAGCCAATGGAATTACAGCGCTGGCGTGAATATTGGCTGGGAGCTGGATTTCTGGGGGCGCTTTCAACGCGGTATTGAAGCGGCAGATGCCAATTATCTGGCTTCGCTGGATAGCTACGACGATGCGCAGATTTTGCTGGTAACGCAAACCGCAACGATCTATGCGGCGATTCGTACCCTGGAATCACGTCTGAATATCGTGCATGGCAATGCCGATATTCAAAGACGCAGCCTGGAGATTACCGAGCATCTTTTTAAAAGCGGCAATGAATCCGAACTCGATCTGCAACAAGCCAAAACCCAATACTTGAGCACGGTTGCCAGTATTCCGGCGCTCGAAGCGTCTTTGCGCACCACGCAAAATGCCTTGGCCGTCATTTTGGCCAGGCCGCCGGGCCCGTTACCTGAAATGGCGAGCGGTGTGGGCGTCATTCCGCAAGCAAACCTTTTGATGGTGGCTGACCTGCCCGCCGATTTGCTGCGCCGCCGCCCGGATGTACGGACGGCTGAAATGCAATTGATGGCGCAATCTGCATTGATTGGCGTGGCACAAGCCGATTTGTATCCGTCACTCACTCTGCTCGGGTCATTGGGTGTTTCTGCCGCTTCGATTTCAGGATCACCCACCACTGCAGCTTTGAGTGCGGGTCCAAGCTTTACCTGGAATATCTTTGACTATGGCCGCATCCGGAATAACGTCCGGGTGCAGGACGCGCGTTTCCAGGAACTGGCCGAACTGTACCAGGACAGCGTGTTACAAGCCGCAGGCGAAGTGGATAACGCCGCCGTTTCTTATGCCAAAAGCCTGGAGCAAGTCAGCCTGCTGGACCAAGGCGAAGTGGCGGCCAAGCGCGCGCTGGCTATCGCCAATATTCAATATCGCGAAGGCATGGCGGATTTTGAACGCGTGCTGGATGCCCAGCGCGCCTTGTTTAGTCAGCAAGAACGCGTCGTGACCAACCGGGGCGATGTCGTCGGTAATCTGATTGCGGTTTACAAGGCAATGGGCGGTGCGTGGCAAGTCGCCAGACCAGAGCCGTTCCTGGACGATGCGACGAAAAAGACCATGAAAGAGCGGACTAACTGGGGCGACTTGCTGGATGTGCCCTTGCCTGCCACTGACGCAGATCCCATGACGAGAAAATGATGAGTGACTCAAGTCCTTCACAAGACACCGCGCCTGCAGCCCCAGCGCCACCGGTAATTGAAGTGGCAAAACCCGGGCGCGCCGCACGTCTTGCTCCGCTATTACTGTTGCTGCTCATCATCTTGAGTCTGCTTTGGTATTTTGCGGCCGACCGCATTACGCCTTATTCATCGCAGGCGCGAGTCCAGGCATTCGTCATCCCGGTGGCGCCTGAAGTGGCCGGAATCGTCAAAAAAGTGTTGGTGAAAGACAACGACGACGTACAAAAAAATCAGCCCTTATTTGAAATTGACCCGGGCGAATATCAAATCGCGCTGGATCGCGCCAAGTCTGATTACGAGTCGGCGCGCAAAGGCGTTTCCGCCGCCGCTGCGGGCGTTGACTCAGCCAAAGCCTCATTGCGGGCCGCGCAAGCCAACCAGCTCCAGGCCGAGCAAGACGCGCATCGCCAGGAAACCTTATACGCCGAAGATCCGGGCGCCATTTCGGTCCGTCGGCTGGAAACAGCCCAGGCGGCACGCGAACAGGCCAGAGCCAAAACCGTTGCCGCAGCCGCCGAAGTGGTGCGGGCACAGGAAAGCATGGGTGGTGAAGAAAGCGTCAATGCCAAGATCGCCAGCGCGCGTTCAGCCGTCGCCAAAGCCGAACTAGACATGAAGCAAACCACGGTCTTTGCCCCATCGCGCGGTTTGGTCACGGACTTGCGTGCCGACGTGGGCCAGTTCGCCCAGGCGGGCGCGGCAACCATGACGCTGATCGCCATTCATGATTTATGGATCAGCGCGGAAATGACCGAAAACAACCTGGGGAATGTCAAGGTGGGTGATGCGGTTGGGATCGTTCTTGATGTAATGCCAGGAGAGGTTTTGAAAGGCCGCGTGCGCAGCATTGGTAACGGTGTCAGTTCGGGTAAATCGACGCCAGCCGGAAGCTTGCCGACCATAGAAAACAACCGCGACTGGCTGCGACAAGCGCAGCGCTTTCCCGTCGCGATTGAGTTCTTACCTGAGGAATTAAAACGGATTCATGGCATGCGTGTTGGCGGCCAAGCCGACGTAATGATCTTTACCGGCGAGCGCGGTCTATTGAGCGGCCTTGGTTCAATCTACCTTAGCCTGATGAGCAAGCTGTCGTATGTTTATTGATTCGACCATGCGGCGGTTCGCCATTGATCAACCCAGTCGCTTCGTCTTGCGCTTCGGCCTGGGCGGCGGGCTTGCCCTGGCAGCGGCGTACGGGATGGCCTTGGCGGTGCCGCACGTATCGCTGCTGATCGCCATGCTCTTGCTCAGCAAACCTGGCCCGGCTCTCTCGCCGGTAAAGAGTATCGTCCTTGCCGGTGTGCTGATTCTGCTTATGGGTTCGGGGGTCTTGCTGGTCCCCTTGCTGCAACACTACGCCGTTGCTGCAGTGTTGTTGATTGCGCTGGGGCTGTTTGTCATTTTCTATGTGGGTACCAGGAAGTCGCATCCTTTATTGAGCTTGCTGATTGTTACTTTCACGCTGATCCCGGTTGCTGGAATACAGGAACAGGCGCTTGCCCTGGCGGTGGTTCACGCATTGGCCGGTGGCGTAATTCTGGGCGCGGCCATTGGCACGCTTATGCATGTAGTTCTACCCAACCTTCGCGTTTTGGCGCCACCCAAGCCGGTGAAGCCCGACGTCGAGGCTGCGGTATGGCTTGCGTTGCGCGGCGTAATCATCATTTTGCCGGTGCTGATATTGGCTTTACAAAACCCTTCGCTTTATATGGCCGCGATTATGAAAACGGCGACCTTGGGGCAACAGGCAGAATCGCTGCACGCAAAAGAAGCCGGACGAGAATTGCTTGGGTCAACTTTTCTTGGCGCGCTGCTGGCCTTGCTGGTCTGGTGCGGCTTGAGCCTGTGGCCATCGTTATGGATGTATACGCTGTGGATGACACTGGCTTTTTGCTGGTTGGGCTTGCGGCTATATCGCATCCATCCGAGCAGTTATCCGCCCTCGTTCTGGATGAACACGATGATTACGCTGGTCATTTTTTTGGGTCCGGCCGTGCAAGACAGCGCTAATGGCAAGGATGTGCTCACTGCGGCATTGATACGCCTGGCCCTATTTGCCGGAATTGCACTGTATGCCTGGGGCGCGATTTATGTCCTGGAGCAAGGCCGAATGAGGCTTCGTCCAACATTAAAACGCACTGGAGTTTGATATGTTGCTGAATTTGCTGGTCGGTTTGCCAATGGTGTTGCTGTGCCTGATATTGCAGGTTGCCGTAATGGGTTTCTGCGTGCGCTATTACTTTCAACACGTAGCCAGACTAGGCAGGGCCCAATTAATGAGCGGCGGGTTAAAGGCATTGTTTGTATTGATGATATTGCTGATGATTGGCAATTTTTTCCAGATATTTGTCTGGGGATTACTATTTGTGCAGTTGGGCGAATTCACCGATCTGTATGATGCCGTTTTCCATTCGGGCGTCAATTTCACTTCGCTGGGATATGGCGATCATGTCATGAGCAAACAGTGGAAATTGCTCGGCCCGCTTGAAGCCGGCAATGGCATTTTAATGTTTGCCATGACTGCCTCAATGATTATGGTGGTATTGCAGGACATGATAAAAACCAGCGTTAAATATCCCGGCTCAAATGAATAATGCCGCCTGACCAATAAATCCGCTTGCCGTTGCTGCCAATACAATTAATCGGCAAATACTTCCTGATATAGCCCTTGCGCCAGCAAGGTACCAATCGGTACCGGGCAGAAATAGGCCCATGCCTGAACCACGGAGCCATCGCCTCTCTGCACCGCAATCTGCTGGCGCATATACCACTCTGGATGGCGCTCCAGTACGTCCAGATGCGCTAATTGGGCTGCATCGACATGGTACAGCTCGCCTTGCACCGGATAACGCGGCTCGCTCTTGTACAGAAACGGAATGCGCTGATCCAGATAAAGGGCATAACTTGCCACCGTCTGCGCCTGCCCCAGGCAAGGTGTGCCGCGCATCCAGTGATGATTGCGACAGCCTTGTTTGAGCGTGCCATAGACAAATACATAACCCGCTTCCGCGATGGTGGATGTTGCTTCAGTATCTGTCATGGTTTTTGGCGGGGAGGTTGCTGGGTAGATCGAACGGCTTGTTGTCCATATCGTCGCTGTTTGTGGACGAGGCGCCAGTGGTCTTGTCAGCGTTGACGGCGGGTTGCGACGACATGCCAGTGTCTGCAGAAGTGGCCGAGGTGCTCGTAGCTGCAGCCTTCGGCGAAGCTGCAGTGTCATCCGCGGTTACCGGCACCTGACTCACCGGCGGCACATCCGCCGTTGCCATAACCAGCGGCGAGCTGGCGCGGCAATCGCCATCGGCAAAACACACTTCAACCGCCACGCGAGCTGGAGTCTGGTCGCGCAAGATACGAATCTGCCCGCAATAACTGCGCGTACTGACTACGCTCTGCCGCGATTCCACTACGCCTTGATTGCAAATCGCCGCCTGCTTTTGCACTCCGCCCAATGGCGCGTTAGCATCGGCATCCAGCAATTGCCAGCTCACCGGTGCATTGGTCGCGGCAGCGAGCGGTAGCGACCAAGCCAGGATGTAGGAGTCGGCCGTGCCGCTGTTAATAGCCAGTTGCGGCATGGTGGGCGATGGCGAAGTACTGACCACTTCCAGCGGGTACGGGTCGCTCGAAGCGCAGGCCAACTTGCTGCACAAACGCACACTCAACACGTGCTTGCCCGGTGCCAGACCACTGATCGTGGTGCTTGCGGACTGACTGTTGGGGGTGTCTTCGGTAAACGATGCGGATTCATACAGCACTTTGCGCTGATCCAGCACCTGCCAGTAATGACCAGGCGTGCCCCACCACAGATGCCAGTCAATTTTCACCGGCTCACCGGTAGTCACAGCGGGTAACCAGTCGATAGCGGGCGCCGAAGGTTTTTCGTCTTTTTTCTCGGCACCAACCCAGGTACTGGCATGAAGTGGCGTGCAAGCGGGCTCGCCGTCAGGGCCGGTATTGCATAAGCGCACCAGCAGATCGTGCCGCCCGGTAGCCATATCGGTAAGGGTATAGACGCCGCTTTGGACAGAGATCGCCTTGGCCGCGCTGTCCTTGCTGGTGAGCAGCGTGCGCTGGGTAAACGTCTGGCTGCGCATGCGCAGTTCGCCGTTGTCCCAGACTTCCCAATACTGGGCAGTGGTCCCGAAGTTGATATCCCAGCCTAGCGTGACGCGATTACCTGGCAAACTCGCTGGGACTTCATCCAGCGCCGGGCGGATTGGCGGCTCTACCGACGCTGCCGGGTATTGGTCGCCCGAATACTGCATAGTCGGCAATGGCTGAATGGATGGATCGTTGGCGGGCGCTGCCGGCGTGGTGTCTATGTCAATGCAATCGAGCATGCCGCCAGTGGCCGGCTTGCAGGCGCGCTCACCCGCAGCGGCGGCCTCTTGTGGCGTCATGATCACGGCCCGCGCTGGAGCGGCACTCAGCGCCACCAGGACCAAAGGGACAACGGAAAGCAGCGGCGAAAGCTTGGGCAAATCCACAATCTCCTTTGCGTCAGCGTCAGCGCTGACCGGGTTTATTCGCAGTGATCCAGTTGTAGTTGCAAAGTCCGTTCGCCACGAAACTCATTGATCGAGATCGAAAACACGGCGGTGACCGTGGCAGGCAGCGGGTCCGCATGTTGAAAACGGATGCCGTCCAGCACCAGACCGAACCGCGTAGCCAGCTTGACCTTGAGATGTCGTTCGCCCACCACGCGCTGTTCCAGCACACGAAACTCGTCATGAAAACGTGGCGCCGGAAAACCTTGCCCCCACACCTGGCTATCGAGTTTGGTCACGATATCCATGTTGTAGCTTTCTTCGGGCAAAGCGCCATCGGTTTCGATAATGCGTTCCAGCGCCGAAGATGGCATCAGTTCACGACACACGGCCTCAAACGCCTGCTGGAAGCGGCCAAAATCCTCGGCGCGCAAGCTCAAACCGGCGGCCATGGCGTGGCCGCCGAATTTCAGAATCAATCCTTCGTGGCGCTTGGAAACCAGGTCCAGCGCATCGCGCAAATGCAAACCGGGAATGGAACGCCCCGAGCCCTTGATCTCGCCTTCGCCGCCATCTGCGAACACCAGCGTGGGCCGGTGAAACCGGTCTTTCACGCGTGAAGCCACAATGCCGACCACGCCTTGATGCCAATCGGCTTGATACAGCGAAATGCTCCAGGCATCGTCAACGTTGACCGTGGTGAGGATCGCCTCGGCCTCGTCACGCATGCCGGCTTCGATATCGCGACGGGCGCGGTTCATCTGGTCCAGTTCTTGTGCCAGCGGCAGCGCACCGCTCTCGCTGCCAGCCAGCAAACAAGCGATACCCAGACTCATGTCGTCCAGCCGTCCGGCGGCATTCAAGCGTGGCCCCAGCGTAAAGCCCAGATCAAAACAGGTGGCTCGGCGCGGATCACGCCCAGCGGCAGTAAATAGCGCCAATACACCGGCGCAGGCCCGCCCGGCCCGCATGCGCTTCAAACCTTGTTCGACCAGAATGCGGTTGTTGGTATCCAGTTTGACCACGTCAGCCACTGTTCCCAGTGCCACCAGGTCCAGCAATTGGCCCAGATTGGGTTCCGGTTGATCGCCAAACACGCCGCGCTGGCGCATCTCGGCCCGCACCGCCATCAGTACGTAGAACATCACGCCGACACCGGCCAGATTTTTGGAGGGGAATGTGCAACCCGGCTGATTGGGGTTAACAATCAGCGCATCGGGCAGATGATCGCCGGGCAAATGGTGATCGGTAATCAGCACGTCAATGCCGCGCGCCTTGGCGGCCAGCACACCAGCCACGCTGGCGATGCCGTTATCCACAGTCAGGATCAGATCGGGCAGTTTTTGCGCTGCCAACTCAACAATTTCTGGCGTCAATCCGTAGCCATATTCAAAGCGATTGGGCACCACAAAATCGATGGTCGCCCCGAGCATGCCCAAGCCTTTCAGGCCGACGGCGCAAGCCGTGGCGCCATCGGCATCGTAGTCGGCCACGATCAGAATCCGCTCGCTGCTGGCAATGGCATCAGCCAGACGTTTGGCGGCTTCCACTATCCCCTTGAGTGAGGTAAATGGCAGCAAGCGGGCAAGATCGTGCTCCAGTTCCGCTTTGCCCAGAATGCCGCGTGCCGCGTACAGCCGCGCTTCCAGCGTAGAAAACCCGTCGGCGCGCAAAGTGGTTTCAAGGTCGGCCGGAATGGGACGGGGCTGGATACGGGGCATGGCTGGATTGATCGCTTTCTGAGTTGGGGTTGGTCGTGAATGGGCCGTTATGTGTGCTGATTTACCACGGCAATCGTGGGCGTCGCCAAAAGCGCCAACGCAGGCTGCGATTGGCTTCAACCGCGAGACCGATTTCTGGAAAGCTCAACGCCACCGAATCAAGCCGACCTGCCCGCAATTGCTCCAGCAACGGCGCAAACCAGTTGCTTTCCAGTTTTTGCCAGGTAGTGCGCCAGCCGTGCGGGTCGTTGGCGATCAATTCATCGCCCAAGACATCCAGCACCACCATGGCGTCGTGTCTGGGCAGCTCGCTGGCGTGTGCAGGCAACGCCGCAGTTTTGCCCTGCCCCGCTTTGACCAAAGCTTGTAATACCGGATCGTCGCCCAGCACCCATTGTTCCGGCACTACTGGCTTGCGTGGCAAAGGCCAGTCGCCGCCGCCCCACAGCCAGATGCTGTTAATCGACGGCTCGCCACGCGCTTCGCGCTGGTCATTGACCGGATTGGTATAAAACAGCATCTGGATTTCATTGAGCGCGCGATGCCATTGCAAGGCATCCGGCCCTTTGGGCAGGAACGGATCAATATTGCGTCCGATCACCGCGTCTATGGGCGTGCAGCGCAACTGCGGGTCCAGCGGCAAACGCAAGTACCAGCGCTGCGGTGTGGGCGCAAAAAACTCGTAACCATCGTCTTTGAACAGCCCGTTGAGACTGCTGATCAACGCATCGGCATCGGCTTGGGTAATGTCAAAACTGCGGCCATCCTGCAAAGACAATTGATCGCGCCCGACATGCAAATGCACCGGGTCAGCACGCAACCAGTAACCAGGCTCGGCACCCGGAAAATCCACGCCCAAGGTGAGCGGTGCCACCGGTAATGAGCGCAAGCCAAAACGCTCGCTCAACCAGGCGTGCCATTGCTGTTTTTTGCCCGGCAGACGTTGTCCGCGCGCAATCAGCGTCGCGAGCGCCGGCAGTTGTAAATTCGCAATGATTTGCGATTGCAGGTCGACATCCGGCCAGATGCCGTGAGGAATGACAAGGTGATAGTGCATGGCGCGGATTTTAGCACGCCATGCACCGGACTACGGCGGAGTTGCGCCGCGCGCCAAGACGCTCAGGGGCGCTGATCAGTCGAGGGTTTTTCCCACAGATTGACGCCGCTTTCTACTGCGTATTTGTCGATTTCGTTGAGTTCATCAATGGTGAACTCCAGCTTTTGCAACGCGGCCACGTTCTCTTTGATTTGCTCCGGGCTGCTCGCGCCAATCAGCGCGGTCGTCACCCGCGCATCACGCAGAATCCAGGCCAGCGCCATTTGCGCCAGACTTTGCCCACGACGTTTGGCAATCTCGTTCAGCGATTTCACCCGGGCGATGTTTTCTTCGTTCAGATGCGACTTTTGCAGCGAGCCACCACCTTCGTTATTTACGCGGGCGTGTTCAGGGATGCCGTTGAGATACTTGTCGGTCAGCAAGCCTTGCGCCAGCGGTGTAAACGCAATACAGCCGGTACCTTCGCCGGCCAATACGTTCAGCAAGCCATGTTCTACCCAGCGGTTGAGCATGTTGTAGGACGGTTGGTGAATCAGCAGCGGAATTTTCCATTCGCGCAGCAAAGCGGCCATTTCCTGGGTTTTGTTGGGCGAATAAGAGGAAATCCCCACATACAAGGCTTTGCCTTGCTGCACGGCGGTTGCGAGCGCACCGGCGGTTTCTTCTAGTGGCGTGTCCGGATCAAACCGGTGCGAATAAAAGATATCCACGTAATCCAGGCCCAGTCGCTGCAGGCTTTGATCCAGGCTGGCCAGCACATATTTGCGTGAACCACCACCTTGCCCGTACGGCCCAGGCCACATATCCCAACCGGCTTTGCTGGAAATGATCAATTCATCGCGATACGGCCGGAAATCCTCTTTGAATATCTGACCGAAATTGGACTCCGCACTACCGTACGGTGGACCATAGTTGTTGGCCAGATCGAAATGGGTAATGCCCAGATCAAACGCGGTATGCAGCATCTCTCGCTGGCGTTCAATCGCGGTAGTGCCGCCGAAGTTGTGCCACAAACCCAGCGACAACGCGGGCAGTTTGAGGCCGCTTTTACCGCAAGTGCGGTAAACCATTTGATCGTAACGGGATTGAGCAGCAACGTAGGCCATGACAAGGAACTCCGCAGAGTGATGTTGAAGGACGAAACCGGAAAAAAGTCGGTAATTGAAGCTATGCCTGCACAGACAGCCGCGGGTGCAGAATGTTGCAATATGTGCACGCGAGTTCAGCGTTGCCCAGCGCAGTGCCGTCAGCCCCTGTTGGTCTGCATGATGGCATGTGGATCGCTTGCAAATGCAATTATCTGGCCACCAATTATGCCCGGATTGCGATTCGTGCCCTGCGCCTCACGGGCAACTTGCAGCGGGTGGTGGATAAAGAAAAGGCCGCATTTAGCGGCCTTTTTCTGTCATGCAATCACACCCATCGGGCGATCAGGTTTTTGGCAAAGTCACGCCAATCTGGCCTTGGTATTTGCCGCCGCGATCGCGGTAACTGGTTTCGCACACGTCATCTTCATCGGCTTCGAAGAACAGTACCTGCGCCACGCCTTCGTTGGCGTAAATCTTGGCGGGCAGCGGCGTGGTGTTGGAGAACTCCAGCGTTACGTAGCCTTCCCATTCGGGCTCAAACGGCGTCACGTTCACGATAATGCCGCAACGGGCGTAGGTCGATTTACCCAGACACACCGTCAGCGCATTACGCGGAATGCGGAAGTATTCCACGGTACGGGCCAGCGCGAACGAGTTCGGCGGGATGATGCAGTAACCCTTGCCCGAGACATCCACAAAGCTGTTTTCATCGAAGTTTTTTGGATCAACGATGGTGGAGTTCAGGTTGGTGAACACTTTGAATTCATCGGCACAGCGGATGTCGTAGCCGTAGCTGGACGTGCCATACGAAACGATGCGCTCGCCGTTGACTTCCTTGACCTGACCTGGAATGAACGGCTCGATCATCCCGTGCTCCTGGGCCATGCGGCGAATCCACTTATCGGACTTGATACTCATCGTTGTCACACCATCTACACAAAATGGTGGTTATTGTAACTGTGCTTGGGGCCGACGTGTGAGATCAAGTCCGGATGGCACCCGAATGTTTGCCCCCGGGCAATGGCATGGCTTGATGGCGATGCGGCATTTTTACAAAACTCATTTATCTTCCTTGCTGCTTATGACTGCATTGACCAGAATGAAGTCAGAGGGGCAAGCATCCCGAAAAATAACGGAGAACTATCGATGCTCAATGAAACCTGCCCGTCTTTTGAATTGCCCATGACGGGTGGTACGACATTCAATCCGGCCTCGCTGCTCGGCGAAGCCTTTGTGCTCTACTTCTATCCGAAGGACAGCACTCCTGGTTGCACCGTTGAAGGTGGCGACTTCCGCGATCATCACGCTGCGTTTGCCGCAGCGGGCGCCAAAGTCTTCGGCATCAGCCGCGACAGCATCAAATCCCACGAAAACTTCAAAGCCAAAATGGCGTTCCCGTTCGAGTTGATCTCAGACCCGAACGAAGTCGCCTGCGCGGCCTTTGGCGTGGTGAAAATGAAGAATATGTACGGCAAGCAAGTGCGCGGTATCGAGCGCAGCACCTTTGTGATCAACAAGGAGGGGAAAATCGCCCACGAGTGGCGCGGGGTAAAGGTACCCGGCCATGTGGAAGCAGTGCTCAGCGTTGTGCAGGGCCTGAAATAAGGGGAAACGGCCTGCACGGGCCGTTTTTTATTGGTACCGCATCACCCGGTTTTCATTTCGCCCGTCTACAAGGAGAGCCTTATGGCCGCTCGCAAGTCGAAAAAAGCTGAGGATTCAAAGTTGTTCGTGCTGGACACCAATGTGATGATGCACGATCCAACCTCGATCTTTCGCTTTGAAGAGCATGACCTCTTTCTACCGATGATGACGCTGGAAGAGCTGGACGGGAACAAGAAAGGCATGACAGAAGTGGCCCGCAACGCCCGTCAGACCAGTCGTTTTATCGAAGAGTTGATTGCGGGCCGAGAAGAAGATTTGCATGCCGGTGTATCGCTGGCCGATGCCAGTAAAGGCCAGGCCAGCGGTCGTTTGTTCTTGCAGACCGAAGCCATCACCAGCGTGCTGCCCTCCCAATTGCCCATGGGCAAAGCCGACAACCAGATTCTGGGCGTCGTGCATCACCTGCAGCAAATGCAGCCCAAGCGTCAGGTCATTCTGGTGTCCAAAGACATCAACATGCGCATCAAGGCGCGTGCGCTGGGCCTGGCCGCCGAAGACTATTTCAACGACAAAGTGCTGGAAGATACCGACCTGCTGTACACCGGCATGCGCGAGATCGACCAGTCGTTCTGGGAGAAAAACGGTAAGGATCTGGAGAGCTGGCAAGAAGGCGGCCGCAGCTACTGGCGCCTGAAAGGCCCGGATGTCATCGACCTTTACCCCAACCAGTTGTTGTTCCAGCAAGGCGAGCGCCCGCTCGCCGCCCGCGTGGTTGAGCTGGAAGGCAAAACCGCCAAGATTGAAAGTCTCAAAGATTACTCGCACCAGAAAAATGCCATCTGGGGCGTAACAGCGCGCAACCGGGAGCAAAACTTTGCGCTGAACATGCTAATGAATCCGGACGTGGATTTTGTCTCGCTGCTAGGCCAGGCCGGTACCGGTAAAACGCTGCTGACACTGGCGGCAGGTCTGGTACAAACGCTGGAATCCAAGATTTACTCTGAAATCATCATGACCCGGGTCACCGTACCGGTGGGCGAGGACATTGGCTTTCTGCCCGGGACCGAAGAAGAAAAGATGCAGCCGTGGATGGGCGCGCTGGAAGACAACCTGGATGTGCTCAACCAGACCGATGCCGAAGCAGGCGACTGGGGCCGTGCTGCTACGCGTGATCTGATTCGCAGCCGTATCAAGGTCAAATCACTCAACTTCATGCGCGGGCGTACTTTCCTCAACAAGTTCCTGATCATTGATGAGGCGCAAAACCTGACACCCAAGCAGATGAAGACGCTCATCACCCGCGCCGGTCCCGGCACCAAGGTGGTGTGTCTGGGCAATATCAGCCAGATTGATACGCCCTACCTCACCGAGGGTTCATCGGGCCTGACCTACGTGGTGGATCGCTTCAAGATCTGGACCCACTCGGGGCATATCACCTTGCAACGCGGCGAGCGTTCACGCCTGGCGGATTACGCGGCAGAAACGCTGTAAACCTGGTCATTTACTTATCATCACAACAACGGGCCGCGAGGCCCGTTTTTCATTGCAAGCTTATGATTTTCTGAGAAATACTTTTATTTCAGCAAAAAAGCGCGCCTGCCAAGCCTGTTGCAAGCATTGTGATTACACCAGGAAAAGCCTTCAGCGCTGTTTCTTTATGCTGCAACACAGCAATTTTTCAGTTACATGACAGTTTCACTCCATCGCCTTTCGCAGCTGACGAACGGTGATAACCCGACTTTCGCAAAGCAAGCAAATTGGCCGATTTACTTGCCAAGGCAAACAAGTCGGGGACTAGCCCCGCAACATACCGGCGTGTAGGCTTTGCGCTGATCAGTCGCACCGATCCAGAACCCAGGGGGGTATTCATCGAAAAGATGAATAACCGGTTCCGCGACTGGCACAACAACAAGGTGGGAGATCAATGCCAACGATCAAGATTCATCGTCAAGGCGCGCTGGGCCGTCAGCCGCGCATGTTGCTGGATGGACATCCACTCGGCCATACCATGCCGGGCAATTGCCTGAGCGCCCCGCTGCCACCCGGGCGCCATACGCTGCAAGCGCAACTGGATTGGGGTAAAACACCGCCGCTGGTATTTGATACCGATGGCGAAGAAATGCATTTCACTGTCAAAAGCAATATGCATGGCTGGAAGTTGCTGTTCGCACCGTTCTATCTGTTTGCGCCATACAACGCGTTGGTGGTTGAGCAGCGCCACTAAGCGGTTTGATGCATCGCATCATGCGTACAGATAACGAAAAGGCCCGGTTTTCCGGGCCTTTTCTGTTGTTGGCTGCTACTTCGCCTGGCCTGTTTAGCCCGCGTTACGTTCCAGCACCACAAAATACTTTTTCACCGGCTCGACCACTTCAAACTGGCCTTTGAAGCCAGCCGGGATAACCAGCGCCTCACCCGCCCGCACTTCCACCACCCCGCCGTTTTCATCATGCACGCGGGCCAGGCCTTCGATGATGCTGAAGAACTCTTCTTCATTCGGGCCAAACTCAATCCGCCAACTACCCGGCTCGGACGCCCAGATTCCGCTCGAAAATTCTTTGGATGCATTTTCGTAGTGCAGCCAGGTGGTGCGCTGTGGGTTGCCAGACACCAGACGCTCCGGCCGGGGATGATCAACGATGGCTTGCGGCGACTGCTGGGAGAAGGCGATGACTTTCACAATTATTCCTTTTTAATCAAAAAATTAGATCAGAAATCAACCACTGGATATGCAATTGGTATTAACGTTTTCCCTGACAGTACTTTCGACAATGTTGTCAGCCAAGGGCACGGATCATGCTTTTAATCACCCATATAAACTGCCACGTGCCTTGCTGCACCATGTTTTATCAACGGTCTGCAGTCCTGGCTGAGCATGCCGCAAGCGCCGACAGTTTATTGAGTTGATCGATGTTTGACCAAAAGCGTCACCCTACCTGAAAACCCATGTCTGGAGATACGCATGCTCACCAAGATGCTGCAACGCGCACTATTTGTCGCCATCACGTGTAGTTCTGTTGTGGTTTACGCCGCCGACAAACTGCCCAATGTGGTGATCCTTGCCACTGGTGGCACCATCGCCGGGACTGGCGCCACCAGCACGACCACGGTGGGTTATACCGCAGCCAAGGTCGGCGTGGAAAAGCTGATCGAAGCGGTGCCAGAATTAAAGCAAGTGGCCAATGTTTCTGGCGAGCAGGTATTCCAGATTGCCAGTGAGAACATGACCAACGAGAACTGGCTGGTGCTGGCCAAGCGAGTGAACGAATTGCTCAAGCAAAGCAGCGTGGATGGCATTGTCATCACTCACGGCACCGACACCATCGAAGAAACGGCGTATTTCCTCAATTTGACCGTGAAGAGCAAAAAGCCAGTAGTGATTGTGGGTTCCATGCGCCCTTCCACTGCCATCAGCGCCGACGGCCCGATCAACCTGTATAACGCGGTGGCCGTTGCTGGCAGCCCGGACTCGGTCAATCGTGGCGTGCTGGTGGCCATGAACGACGAAATCCTCGGCGCTCGTGATGTCACCAAGACCAACACCATGCTTGCCAACACCTTCCGCTCGCCGGAACTGGGCGACTTGGGCTATATCGTTTCCGGCAAACCGCAGTTTTATCGTGCCACCACCAAAAAGCACACTTGGGAAACCGAGTTTGACGTATCAAAGATGGAGCATCTGCCCGCCATCGACATCGCCTATGGTTCGGCCAACGCCAATACCATCGCAATTGATGCGTTTGTTGCCGCTGGTGATGTCGGTATCGTTTATGCCGGTACCGGTGACGGCAGTCTGTCCACGCCCGTACGCGCCCGCCTGACCGAATTGCGCCAGAAAGGCATTTACATTCTGCGCTCATCCCGGGTCGGCAACGGCCCCACCCTGCGTAATGGCGAGAACGATGACGACAAGACTGACTTCGTCGTCTCCGACACCCTCAGCCCGCAAAAAGCCCGCATCTTGCTGATGCTGGCGCTGACCAAGACCAAAGATACCAAGGAGATTCAGCGGATGTTTTATACGTATTGAGTGGAAGAGTATGGCGCGAGAGCGAGGTTGTCTCGCTCTTGCTGGCTGAAGTGAGGAGATACGGGTTAGCTTGGTCATCATTGCCACCCCGGATTCTCGCTTCGCTTCATCCGGGCTACGTGCTCTTCGCATTCCCAGCCTTGGCGGCCCACGGTGAACGTCGCCGCTGGATTCCCGCCTTCGCGGGAAGGACGATGTAATTGGTGTGCATGGCGGCTCTGCTGTTGCTGGGGCAACTAACTCTGGCATTCCACACCGCAAACCACGCCGACCAAGAGCCGGAGACCCAAGCTCCGGCCGACGGAGGGAACGCGGGTTGCTCCCGCCTTACCCGCCAGACTCGAACAACCACTGCGTCAAACCCACTTACTCCAGATCCCCCGACCACCCATCCGGCTTCACCAGCGCATTATCAAAGCGCGAATACTTGCCGATAAATACCAGCGGCACCTTGCCGGTCGGGCCATTCCGGTGCTTGCCGACGATACATTCCGCCAGACCTTTGAATTGCGAGTCCGGGTTGTAGTACTCATCCCGATACATAAACATGATGATGTCGGCATCCTGCTCAATTGCGCCGGATTCGCGCAAGTCAGACATCATGGGGCGTTTGTCGGTACGTTGCTCCACCGAGCGCGACAACTGCGAAAGCGCAATAATCGGACATTTGAGTTCTTTGGCCAGTGACTTCAAACCGCGTGAGATTTCGCCCAGTTCGGTTGCCCGGTTCTGGTCTTTGGCCCCTGCCCGGCCCGCCATCAACTGCAAATAGTCGATCACGATCAAACCCAACTGACCATGCTGTCGCGCCAGTCGTCGTGATTTGGTGCGGATGTCCAGCGCGGTCAAAGCGCCGGTTTCTTCAATGAAGATGGGCGCCTCGGACAAGCGATTGATCGCGTAGGTCAGCTTGGTCCAATCTTCATCCTCGAACTTGCCGGTCTTGAGCTTGTGCAGGTCGATCTTGCCGATCGAACCCACCATCCGCATGCCCAATTGCGCCGCGCCCATTTCCATGGAGTAAATCGCCACCGGCAAACGCAATTCGGTGCCTACGTGTTCAGCTATGTTGACCGAGAACGCGGTTTTACCCATGGATGGACGACCCGCCACGATCACCAGATCGCCCGGTTGCAGACCGGAAGTCATTTTATCCAGATCAAAAAAACCGGTCGCCACGCCGGTGACCTCAGACAGGTTGTCTTGTTTGTAGAGGTAGTCGATCTTCTCGACGATTTCTTTCAAGATCGGCGGCATGGCAATAAAGCCCTGCTGCCCTTTAGCCGACTGCTCGGCGATCTGGAATACGCGTGATTCAGCTTCATCCAGCAACGCTGAGGCTTCTCGTCCACCCGGATTGTAGGCCGCATCGGCGATCTCAGTGGCGACGCTGGCGAGCTGTCGCATCACCGATTTTTCGCGCACGATTTCACCATAACGGCGAATGTTGGCGGCAGAAGGTGTGTTTTGTACCAGCGCGCCCAGATAAGCCAGGCCGCCGATATAAGAAAGCTCGTTATTGTTGTCCAGCGACTCGGACACGGTAATCACGTCGGCGGGACGGTTGTGTTCGATCATCTTGACGATGTGTTGCCAGATGCGGCGATGGTCGTCGCGATAGAAGTCCTGCTCGTTGATAATGTCGGCAATCCGGTCAAACGACGGGTTGTCCAGTAACAGGCCACCCAGCACGGATTGCTCAGCTTCTACCGAATGCGGCGGCAGGCGCAGGCTATCAAGTTGCGTGTCATTCTGTGGGGCGGTAGGATGCTCGGTCATTTTGTAAATCGCCGTTCCTCTGATTTGCGGTTTTTCATTCGATTCCAACTACAGACACCAGGCAAAAACAAAACTGGCTGGCCTGATGCGATGATACGTTTCAGCGTTGATCGCTTCTCGTAAAAAGCCCGTTAGTTTACGCCGCAATACAGATGCAGTGCATACGAAAATCCCTGCTGGTACCGCATAGCGCCGAGCGCATGTTCAATCTGGTCGAACGGGTTGAAGACTACCCCAAATTTCTGCCCTGGTGCGGCGGTGTGGAGGTGCACGAGCATACCGATACCGTGCTGGATGTCACGGTACGGATAGAGTTCATGAAGGTCAAAACCTTCTTTCGCACCCGTGACATCAAAACCACCAATACCATCGACATGCATTTTGTAGACGGCCCGTTCAAAACGCTGCACGGACTGTGGACATTTACGCCGCTGGACGAAGATGCCTGCAAAATCGAATTTGCGCTGGATTACGAGTTCTCCAATCGCGTGATTGAAGCCGTGATTGGCCCGGTGTTCAGTAAAATCACTTCTACTTTTGTCGATGCGTTTATCCAGCGCGCCGACAGACTCTACGGTTAATACCATCAGGTAACTCAGGAACGCGCCATCATGAGCCATGACATTAGCGTCGAAGTGGTCTACGCCACGCGTGACAAGCAAAAACTGGTCAGTATCAAAGTGCCTGAAGGCACTACCGCAGAAGAAGCCGTACGTCGCTCCGGCATTCTGGCCGAGTTTCCGGAAATTGATCTGGCCGTGAACAAGCTGGGGGTTTTTGCCAAGGCGGTGAAATCCGATACCGTGCTGCGCGAAAAAGACCGGGTAGAAATCTATCGCCCGCTAATTGCCGATCCTAAAGAAGTGCGCCGCCAGCGCGCAGCAGAAGGCAAGGTCATGAAAAAAGGCGGCGGTACCGGCGAAGAATGAGTCCGCTGCTCCCGCCAGACAATCTGCCGGTTTATCGCTTGCTAACCGGCCCGGACGACGCCGCCTTCTGCCGCCGAGTAAGTGAGGCCTTGGCGCTGGGCTATGTCTTGTATGGATCCCCCGCAGCCACCTTCAATGGCACCAGCGTGATTGTGGCGCAGGCCGTTGTCTGGCCCGCAGCCCGCGACTTCCGCGGCATTGGTGAGTCCGTCCGCTAAGCAAGCGCTGCATCTGCCAGCAAGATGACGACTCGCATAAATTCGTCCGGGCTTAAGTCACTCAAGCAGATATGCACAGGTCAAGTCAGTCACCCCACTTTTCGCTCTTGCTGGCAGGTAAATCCTCCACATAGGGCATCTGGCAACGACGGGGGATAATCCGCACCACCGCTCATTCATCACTTCAAAACATCCCTTATAAACGGAGAACCGCATGCGTAAAGTTGTTATTCCCGCGCTGATCAGCGCTTTGCTACTGTCTGCTTGCGCCAATGACCTTGGCGACAAACGCAGTATGAACAATACCGAAAGCGGTGCCGTGATTGGCGCCGTGGGTGGCGCCGCTATCGGCGCACTGGTCGACAAGAACCATCGCGGCAAAGGTGCGCTGATTGGTGCGGTGGGCGGTGGTCTGGCTGGCGGCGCCGTCGGCGCATACATGGATAAACAAGCCAAAGATTTGCAAAAACAACTGGCTCCGGAAATTCAAGCTGGCAATATCATTTTGCAAAAGCAAAGTGATAGCCAGTTGATTGTAACCATGACTTCGGCCACTGGTTTTGACACCAATTCCAGCACGGTTAAATCGGGCTTCACGCCAACGCTGAATAAAATCTCCAGCGTGGTCAATCAATACGGCAAGACCACCATTGCCGTGATTGGCTACACCGACAACGTCGGCAAGGCCGATTACAACCTGGCATTGTCGCAACGCCGCGCACAAGCCGTGAACGACTATCTGGTTGGTCGCCAGGTCAATCCGGTTCGGTTGACGTCGGAAGGTCGCGGCGTCGCGGAGCCTCGCGCCACCAATGCCACCGAAGCTGGTCGGGCGATGAATCGACGCGTTGTGTTAGTGATTAACGCGGTGACAGCCAGCTAATGCAGCCGGGCGCACGCCAACAGAAAAGCCCCCGAATTCGGGGGCTTTTTGTTGGGTAAGAAAGCCCGACTTATTCGCAAACCTTCTTGATCGTATCGTTCATCTTGTCGATTTCCGCCTGCTTTCTGGTGGAATCCAGCATCTCCACTTCCCCTTTTTCATTGATAGAGGAAAGTTTTGTAGCATTCTGCAGGAACGATAGCCGGGTTCTAGCGGCATCGCAGGCTTTGGGGTCTTTTTGCGACGCAGCTTGGCCGTTGGCCGGAGCAGAAGCTTCAGCAGCAGAACCAGTATTGCTCTGAGACTGGTACTTGCTTGCAGGCAAAGCGCTCACCGGCATGCTTTTAACATTAACCACCTGGGCTTTACCCTGGGCTGCAGTCGGTGGCGTATCCGAATACTGGGTGTTGCCGTTCGCATCTTTCCACTTGTAAATCTGGGCCTGCGCCAGTGCAGCGCATCCGCACAACACGGCCAATGCCAACAGATATCGCATAGTCCTGCTCCCAACAGTTATTGGTTTAATTCTCATATTGAAATCTAACTCGCTTACAGATTAACGGCAAGCGTGGGGGGATACTGTACAGACTGGGTGTACCATCCACCGTAAAATTGCTGCTGATTTCAACTCGGACGCAAGTATAGGTGGCAACCGTGTGCATCGGGCTCGTGCCGCGATGGACGCCCAGTTTCCGCCGCCGTCCGTATCCCCTCTTCCCCATTTTTTGGCTGGAGACGCAATGAGCATTGATCAACCCGATTTTCGCAGCCGCCCTTTTTTGCTGGACCATATCCGTCACACGATGTCGTTCTACGACCCGCGTTCGGTTGATGCCAACGGCGGCTTCTATCATTACTACAAAGATGACGGCACGATTTACGACAAATCGACGCGTCATCTGGTCTCGTCCACCCGGTTTGTTTTCAACAACGCCATGGCATGGCTGCAATTTCAAAAGCCGGAATATCAAGAACGCGTCAAACACGGTCTGGACTTCATCCGCAATGTACACCGCAATCCGCAAACCGGTGGTTATGCCTGGGTGCTGAGCGACGGCAAAGTGGTGGATGCTACTAACCAATGTTACGGCCTGGCGTTTGTGATTCTGGCCTATGCCTGCGGCGTGCGCGCCGGGTTTAGCGAAGCCAAAGCCTGGCTGGCCGAAACGTTTGATCTGATGGAACAGCATTTCTGGCTGCCAGAACATGGCATGTACGGCAGCGAAGCCAGCGCCGACTGGGTGCTGACTGATTACCGCGGTCAGAACGACAACATGCACGCCTGCGAAGCCATGCTGGCGGCATTTGAAGCCACCGGCGAGGCGCGCTACCTGGAACGGGCCAAGACCCTGGCCAAGAATTTCACCATCGTGCAAGCCGGGCGCACCGGCGGGCAAGTCTGGGAGCATTTCCGGACCGACTGGACCCCTGACCTGGAATACAACAAGGGCGACCGCACCAATATCTTCCGCCCGTGGGGTTTCCAGACCGGGCACCAGACCGAATGGGCCAAGCTGCTGCTGATTCTGGATCGCCACGCCCCGGCAGAATGGCACCTGGACCGCGCCAAAGAACTGTTTGATCGCGCCATGGAACATGGCTGGGACGAAAAGAACGGTGGTCTGGTCTATGGCTACGACCTGCAAGGCCAGCTCTACGATGGCGACAAGTATTTCTGGGTACAGGCCGAATCGTTCGCCGCGGCCGCCTTGCTGGCCCAGCGCACAGGTGAGGCCAAATATTGGCAGTGGTACGACCGCATCTGGGCCTACAGCTGGGAGCATTTTGTTGATCACCAATATGGCGCCTGGTATCGCATCTTGACACCAGAAAACGCCAAAGTGGATGACGAGAAATCGCCCGCCGGCAAGACGGACTACCACACCATGGGTGCGTGCTACGAAGTGCTTAATGTAGTTTGAGCTTGCTCGTCTTGTGGGCAACCAACAAAAAACCGCCAGTTATTCCTTGGCGGTTTTTTGTTGGTTCAGGCAATCACTAATGCGCTGGATTACTCGCCGCGCCAATCCCGATATACATCGTCGATTTCTGCCAGCAATACGTCGCGACGCGCCGAATCCAGCCAGCTGGCTTCAATGCTATTTCTAGCCAGCTTGACTACTTCTTGCGCGGTCAAACCCAGTGCACCGACACACGCCACGAAGTTGTCATTCACGTAGCCCCCAAAATACGCCGGATCATCCGAATTGATGGTGACTTTCAGCCCGCGAGCCAGCATCTCGCGCAGCTTGTGCTCGCGCATATCCTGGTAGACCTTGAGCTTGACGTTAGACAGCGGGCACACCGTCAGCGGCGTTTGTTCCTGCGCCAGCCGCGCCATCAACGCTTCGCTTTCAATCGCCCGCACGCCGTGGTCAATCCGTGTTACCTGCAGGATATCCAGCGCTTCTTCGATGTATGCGGGTGGGCCTTCTTCGCCCGCATGCGCTACCACCGGCAAACCTAGCTCTCGGCATAGCGCAAACACGCGAGTGAACTTGGAAGGTGGATGACCCATTTCGCTGGAATCGAGCCCAATGCCGTCAATGCGGTGCAAAAACGGCTTGGCTTCCTCTAATGTGGCCAGTGCGTCAGCCTCGGACAAGTGCCGCAAGAACGACATGATGATGCGAAAGCTGATGCCCCACTCACGCTCGGCCTGCAGCATGGCGCGGCGAATGCCACCGATCACGTCACCAAATGCCACACCGCGTTCGGTATGCGTCTGCGGATCAAAAAAGATTTCAACATGACGCAAGTTATCGGCGTGCGCGTGTTCCAGATAAGCCCAGGTCAGGTCGTAAAAATCGGTTTCAGTCAGCAAGACGCTGGCACCGGCGTAATACAGATCCAGAAACGACTGCAAATCCGAAAAATCATAGGCAGCGCGCAATGCCTCAACATTGGGCCAGGCCAGTTTCACGCCATGACGCTCGGCCAAACGAAAAGCCAGTTCGGGTTCGAGCGTGCCTTCGATGTGTAGATGTAGCTCGGCTTTGGGCAAGGCGCAGGCTAGCGCGGCAATATTGGACATCCAGAACTCCTGTGTCGTCAGTCGGGACCGACACGATCAAATCAACAAAGAAAAAATGATACGCCAACCGTAGGGCTAAGCTGATTTCCCATTTTTCGCCGCAGATACCTGGCGGGATTTGGGGGAACGATCAGCAATGTAACCGGCGGCACTTCCATCAAGATAGTTGTAAAGCGTGGCTGTCACACAATGCGCTATGGGTGCCAAATGAAAAGCCCGCCATACGGCGGGCCTGTGCCAGAGAAAGTCAGCGATTACACGGCTACAGCGCCTTTGAGCGCCGGATGCGGGTCGTAACCTTCCAGCGTGAAGTCTTCGTATTCAAAATCGAAAATATCGCGCTTGGCTGGATTGAGCTTCATGGTCGGCAAGTTGCGCGGATCGCGACTCAACTGGGTTTTGACTTGTTCGAGGTGGTTCAAATAAATATGGCAATCCCCGCCAGTCCAGACAAAGTCGCCCGGCTGCAGATCGCAGGCCTGAGCCATCATCAGCACCAACAAAGCGTACGAGGCAATATTGAACGGTACGCCCAGGAACAGATCTGCCGAGCGCTGATACAACTGGCAAGACAATTTGCCGTCAGCCACATAAAACTGGAAGAACGCGTGGCATGGCGGCAAGGCCATGTTTTCGATCTCACCCACGTTCCAGGCGGACACGATGATGCGCCGCGAATCCGGGTTGGTCTTCAGTTGCTTGACGACCTGACTGATCTGGTCGATATGGCGACCATCTGCGGTTGGCCAACTACGCCATTGCGAGCCATATACCGGGCCCAGCTCACCATCTTCACGCGCCCACTCGTTCCAGATGGTCACGCCATGCTCTTGCAGCCAGCGCACATTGGTGTCGCCACGCAAGAACCACAGCAGTTCGTAGGCAATCGATTTGAGATGGGTTTTCTTGGTGGTGACCAGCGGAAAACCTTCCGCCAGATTAAAGCGCATCTGATGCCCAAACACGCTCAGGGTGCCGGTGCCGGTGCGGTCTTCTTTCTTTACGCCATGGTCAAGAACGTGTTGCAGCAAGTCGAGATACTGGCGCATGAATCAAAAGCTCCACGAGAAAACGGTATTCACAAAGACGGGCATTTTACCCTTAAATCACCCCTGACTGGATAGCGGCAATGCAACCGAGAACGTCGCGCCGTGCCCTAACTGGCTCTGGCAATGCACGGTGCCCTGCATACCTTCGGCCAAGCGTTTGACGATGGATAAACCCAAGCCAGTGGCATGCTCACCACCCGTTGGCACGGCAGAAAGACGGCTGAATTTAAGGAACAGTTTGTCCATTTCATGCAGCGCGATCCCCGGACCTTGATCCGACACACGGATTTCCACGCAGTCGCCACGCGGCACAGCAGTAACGGTAATGGACGACTGCGCGGGTGAATACTTGGAGGCATTCGACAGCAAGTTATCAAGGATCTGCCACAGCGCCTGGCGATCTGCCAGCACCGACATGCCACAAGGCAACCAGGCCACAGTTTGCGATTTATCCTGCAGCCGCGCATCCCAGCTTTGCAGCAACTCGGCCATCAGCGGGTCAATCTCGACCGGGTCAACCTCGATGCGAAACTGCCCGGATTCCAGCGCATGGATATCCAGCAAATTGCCGACAATCTGCTGCAAGCGTTCGGCCAGCTTCTGAATGCCCAGCAAGCGCCCTTTTACGCGCTCGGCTGGCCACTCGCCCAGCTTGCCTGCAACCAGCCCAGCCATGCCGCCAATACTGGCGACGGGGTTTTTGAGGTCATGCGCGGCAATGGCCAGCAATTCGTTCTTTTCATCATTCAAATGGGTCAATTGGCGGTTAGCGCCTTGCAATTCCTGATTGCTCTGCGCCAGTTCGGCCGTGCGCTCGGTTACCTGGTCTTCCAGCTGTTGGCGGTGATTGGCCACTTTGTGTGCCATGGCATCAAAACTGCGCGCCAGCTCACCCAGTTCATCATCCCGATGCACATCCAGCTGATCAGTTGTATTCCCGTGAGCCAGAGATTGGATAGCCGTTTTCAACCGGGCCAGCGGCCGCGCTACGTCGACTTTGAGCACCCACGCCAGCAAGCCCAGCTCCACCAGCAAGGCCACTAGCCCCAGCAGCAACACCATGCTGGCGGCAATGGCCGCTTTTTCCTGCAACAATCGTTTGGGATAAACCACCACAAACATCCAGTTGGCACCGGAGATATTGGACACGCCCAGCCACGAACGCCCGTCAGCGGATTCGACAAACGGCTGCGTGGTGGTCGCCTTGAGTGCGGCGTAGTACAAATCGCGTAACGATGGATCATTAGCGGTACGCAGATCGTATTGGCCTCGTGCTTGGTGTATCTGCGTCATGCGGTCGGCATGGGCAATCAACGAGCCCGCACGGGTGACGATAAAATTGTAAGTGCCCGCAATGCTGACGCTATTGGTGCGCTGGATTAGTTGATCCAGCAACACGTCCTGGCCCGAACCACCAATGTAGCGGCCCATGTAGTCGATGGGCGTCACCACTGACACCATCCATTCCATTGCCTGTTTGTCGAAGTAAATACCGCTCCAGAATGTTTTGCGGTCCGGATTACGCGCGGGGGTTTCGTCCAGTTCAACATCCAGATCCACCGCAAAATCCGCCACCGAACCATTACGGCCGTAGTTCAGATCGGGCAAAAACATGATATTGCCGTCTGACACATTCAAATCAACGTAGGTGTCGTAATAACGGTTGCGATTGGCCTGACCAAACTGGCCAGCCAGTTCGTACGCCAGCAAGGTCTGGCGCATGAAATCGTCAGTGAGCTGAACTCGCGGCAGAATCGCCACGGTGGCTTTATATTCGAAATCATCCAGCTCGGGGCGCACTCGCCACATGCCATCCCGATCTTGCTTGATTAGACGGTGGAACTCGGGGGATGGATCGTAGCTCTGCATCAACGCGTAACGCCGCACAAATTCGTTACGCAGCAGTTTGGTATTGGTTTCCGCTTGCAAGAACAAATTGCTCTCAAGCTGGCTGCGCGCCTCGATGTACTTGCCCAGATTGGCCAGCGCTTCGGCCTGATAACGGGTGTAGCTGTAGTAATAACCGAGGGCGGAAAGAATCAGCGATGCCAGCGCAATGCGGCAGGCCATATTGCGCAATACGCGGCGAAACAGGCTGGCGGAGGAAGATGTAAGTTGGTCTGATCCTGTCATGCCAAGAGCATACAGAGCCAGCCCAACCCGGGCAAAGCTTACGGCTGTCGGTCAGGGAAAACTGTATCCACCGCGACATACATCACCGACAGGATTTCCAGTTCTTCCACGCCGGCTGGCGTACGCAACAAAACGGCGTCGCCTTCGCGCGCCTTGAGCAAGGCCCGGGCGACCGGGGAAGTCCAACTAATGTGGTTCTGTTTGAGATCGGTTTCGTCTACGCCAACAATGCTGACGGTTTCTTCTCGACCATCTTCCCGCGCGTAACTCACCGTCGCCCCAAAGAACACCTGATCGGTGTCTTCGCGGGTTTCCGGATCAACCACTTCGGCGTTTTCCAGCCGCTTGGTCAAAAAGCGGATGCGCCGATCAATCTCGCGCAAGCGCCGTTTGCCATACAAGTAGTCACCGTTTTCCGAGCGATCACCGTTACTGGCCGCCCAGTTCACCACTTGCGTGAGTTCCGGGCGCTCTTTGTTCACCAGCTGATGCAGCTCTTCGCGCAGGTTTTTCCAGCCACCGGGCGTGATGTAGTTCTTGCTGCCCGCCGGAACCTGTAGCTCTGGCGGCAGATCATCATCGTCATCGGATTCTTTGGTAAATGCCTTGTTCATATTGCGACCTTCAAACCAGGCCAGGCGGGCATACCGTCTGGCTTAGAATTCCTTGGCAACACCATTCAGACGCAAGTCGGCCCATTTGAGCGCCGTCAACACTTCGGTTTCGTTCAGTTCATAGAACTGGCCGCGTTTGAGACGCGCTGGCAACACGAACATGCCAAAGCGCACACGCATCAAACGGCTGACTGGGATCTCGAAGTGCTCGAACATGCGGCGGACTTCGCGGTTACGCCCTTCTTTGAGCACCACACGATACCAGCGGTTTTTACCTTCACCACCAGAATCGGAGATATGGTCAAAGTGAGCCGGACCGTCATCGAGCTCGATCCCGGCGGTCATGGTTTTCATTTGCTCGCCGGTCAGTTCACCCATCACCCGCGCGGCATATTCACGCTCCACCTCAAAACTGGGGTGAGTCATGCGGTTGGCCAGATCACCGGAAGTTGTAAACAGCAGCAAACCACTGGTGTTGAAGTCCAGACGGCCAATGGCCACCCACTTGCTGGATGCCAGCTTGGGCAGGCGCTCGAACACGGTGACTCGACCTTGTGGGTCATCACGCGTTACCAGTTCGCCTTCTTGTTTGTGGTACATCACAATGCGCGGCAGGCGATCCGGCCAGCGCAGACTGACGCGTTTGCCGTCCACGCGAACATCGTCGCCTTGCTTGACCTTGGTACCCAGCTCAGCAATTTTGCCATTCACCGAAACGCGCCCTTCTGAAACCCAGGTTTCCGCTTCGCGACGTGAACCCCAACCGCTGAATGCCAGCGCTTTTTGCAGGCGTTCTTCGCCCACTTGATCCGGCGTCAGGCGTTTGGCGCGCAATTGCTTTTGTTGTTCAACCTGCTTGGCCGAGCCGTGGCGTACCGCCAGCTTCTTGGCCTTGGCCACAGTACCCCGTGGCTTGCGTGGCTTGCTGATGCCTTCTTGCTCTGGTGTCGTTCCGGCCGCTGCGGCGGCGGTCGGCGGACGGGTGTTCGCTGGTCGCGCTGTGGTGGCATTGCGGATACGGGCACCTGCGGCCTTGGCCGCCGGCTTGTCGGTCGCTGGCATGCCGGCCTGAATACGGCTACCACCCGACTTGGGCGCACGCCCCACTCCCGCCGGCTTGGCACCGGTCTTGGCCGTGGTGCGGCTGCTGCCTGCCGTCTCGTCGCGTGGCCCGCTGTGCCAGTTATCGGAGGCGTCTTTGCTACGAACCCGCTTGGCGCGCGTGGCGGCCTGCAGATTCCCCTCTGATTTTTGTTCGCGAATAGCGGGTTGCGGCCGGCGGGCGCGAGTGGTTTTCATGCGATGCTTCCTGAAGACAATCAGTGATTATATCCTGCTGCGGCCCTTCTCCGGGCTTTTGCACTCTTAATGCAGGCAGGATTAGCGAGCCAGCAAAAACAAAAACCGCCAACTGGCGGTCTTTGTTTTATCCAAACCTGGTCCAATCTGGCCGAATCACTCGCCGGAAAAAAAACCAATGCTGCCCAAACTAGTCAGTCCCAGATTGAAATGCTGCCCCTCAGTCGTCTGGCCAGTGCCGCGCAATTCAGCCCGGCGCAAGATTTCATGCAGCACTTCTACTTCTTTAAACCACTTCAGCAGTCGGGTATCGGCGTTGATGAACGATTCGATCTTTTCCTTACCGAAATGGTCACCTAACACCACAATCTTGCCACCTTCATCACTGCGTAGCTGAATGGCCGGTGGAACCGTCAGGCCTATCCGGGCCAAGTGGTCACCCACGTCATCACCAAAACGCTTGAGTTCAGAGGCTGCTTTGGACCGAATATCGTTGAGCTTGATGCCCTCTTCTGTATCCGTCAGTCCAAGAAACCGCGCAATTCCTACATCCAGTGCATCGTCGCCACCCGCCGATTGGTTCACCGGCTCACTTGCAATGTTCACAATCTACTCCTCAAAGTCTGTTTTTATTGGTCTTTGCTGGAACAGCTATCTGTAGCACGAATCGAATCGTAGCAAACGACCCTATAAACGATAGGGGAAATAGACGGACGGTCCAATGCACAAAACGCCCTATATCGGTGCGCTTACGAATGTAATAAATGCGCTTACTGGGAGGTTTGCAACGCTTTTAAAGCATACAAAGCTTGCAGCGCTTCTCGCGGGGTAAGATCGTCTGGGTTGATTTTTGTCAAAGCCTCAACCAACTCGTCAGGCGCTGCCTCAGGCGCAGGCTCTTCTACGGTTGGCGCAGCAAACAGGTCGCCCTGGAGGCCATTAGAGATGCTACTTTGCTCCAGCTCTAGCAGTTTACGTCTCGCTTGGCGCACCACATCACGCGGCACCCCAGCCAGACTGGCCACCGCTACGCCATAGCTTTGCGACGCCGGGCCTTCTTGTACGGCATGCAAAAACACAATCTTGTCTTTGTGCTCAACGGCATCCAGATGCACGTTGGCCACCTGCAAATAATCTTGCGCCAAGCGGGTCAGCTCAAAATAGTGTGTGGCAAACAAAGTATAAGCACGATTCTTTTCGATCAACGCCCGGGCGATCGCCCACGCCAGCGCCAGACCATCAAAAGTCGAGGTGCCACGACCAACTTCATCCATCAACACCAGCGAATGCTCGGAAGCATTGTTCAGAATATTGGCTGTTTCGGTCATTTCCACCATAAAGGTTGAGCGCCCGCCCGCCAGATCATCTGACGCACCAATGCGGGTGAAGATGCGATCCACCTTGCCGATCACCGCTTTGTCTGCGGGGACCCATGAGCCGACGTGCGCCAAAAGCACGATTAACGCGACCTGGCGCATATAGGTTGACTTACCACCCATATTTGGCCCGGTAATCAGCAGCAATTTGCGTGTGTTATCAAACTGCACTCCATTGGGGATGAAATCGTCGATCTGCGCTTCAACCACCGGATGCCGGCCGGATTCGATATTCAGGACTGGGTCATCGATAAATTCCGGCGCCACATAATTACACTCAACCGCGCGCGATGCCAGGCACGCCAGCGTATCGGCAGTTGCAGCGGCATGAGCGGCCAAGCGCAGTGCAGGCAGGTGTGGCTGCAACTGTTCAAGCAAGTCTTCGTACAGCTGTTTTTCCAACGCCAGCGCCCGGTCTTGAGCGGACAGCGCTTTATCTTCAAATTGCTTAAGCTCTGGCGTAATAAAGCGCTCGCAATTTTTCATCGTCTGGCGGCGGCGATATTCGGGCGGCACCTGGTCCAGATACGAATTGGTGACTTCAATAAAGAAGCCTGCCACACGGTTGTACTCCACGCGCAGATTGGCAATGCCGGTACGCTCGCGCTCTTGCGCTTCCATTTGCGCCAGAAACTCGCCACCACCAACCTGGATGGTACGCAGTTCGTCCAGATCGGCCGAATAGCCATCTGCCACTACCCCACCCTCACGCAACACGACCGCTGGCTCAGGCTTGATGGCCGCTGTGAGCAAAGCATGTAGCGCCGGATCGGGTTGCAACGCCAAAGCCAGGCTGCTGAAAAACGGGGTTTGCGGCAAGCTGTCAGGCAGAGCCGTCAAGGCGCCCAGACTATCGCGCAAACTGGCAAGATCGCGCGGGCGAGCGCTGCGCAACGCAATACGGCTGGCGATACGTTCAATGTCAGCGACTTCGTTGAGCGCACGGTGGATATCAATATAAGCGCCACTTTCCACCAATGAGCCAATCGCGCTTTGGCGCTCCAGTATCTGCCCATGCCCACGCAGTGGGTGATGCAGCCAGTGTCGCAGCAGCCGCGACCCCATGCCGGTAGCGCAACAATCCAGCAACGAGAACAGCGTGGGCGAGGCCTCGCCGCGGATCGTCTCGGTGAGTTCCAGATTGCGTCGGGTGGCGGCATCCAGCTCGATAAACTGGGTATGGCTTTCCACGCGCAGACCCGCCAGCTGCGGCACCGTACCACCTTGCGTGGTGCGTACATATTCCAGCAGCGCCCCCGCCGGACCCAGCGCCAACGTGGTGTCGGTAACGCCAAACCCCGCCAGATCGTGCACATTGAAATGCCGCGCCAGATTACGACTGGCGCTTTCCCGATCAAACTGCCAAGGCGATAAACGCCGGACCGGCGCACTGATCTGATCAAACAGAGCCAGCGCAGCGCCGTCCGGAATCAAGATTTCAGCCGGACGCAATCGCTCCAGTTCGGAGATCAGCTTCTCGACGGTGGTATCCATCAAGGCGAAATCACCTGAAGCCAGCGACAACCAAGCCATGCCCAGTGCGCCTTTCTCCAGCGTCAGCGCCAGAATACGGTTCTCTTGTTTGTCATCCAGCAAGGCAGCATCAGACAAGGTGCCCGGCGTTACCAGACGCACCACCCGACGCTCCACCGGACCTTTAGTCGTAGCGGGATCACCAAACTGCTCGCAGATCGCCACCGACTCACCAAACTTGACCAGCTTGGCCAGATATTGCTCCACTGCGTGGTACGGTACCCCCGCCATCCGGATCGGCTCCCCCGCCGACTGCCCGCGAGTGGTTAGCGTGATATCCAGCAACTTCGAAGCCTTCACCGCATCATCGTAAAACAGCTCGTAAAAATCGCCCATGCGATAAAAAACAAACTTGTCCGGATGATCTGCCTTGAGCGCCAGGTATTGCGCCATCATCGGTGTGTGATGAGTGGACGAATCCACCTTGGTACTTTTGGTCTTCGGTTTGGTTGGATCTACAGCCATTTATTCCTCTTCAAGCGGCCTGATGCCGCCATATTGCATATTCTGTAAGCAGCGGGGGCGCTGCGGCTTGGGCGCTATTTTAGCGTGAGTGAGACGGACTAGCTGAACGACCTACAGCTCAAAATGAAAAAAGCTGGCAAGTGCCAGCTGTATTTCTCCGCTGAGGCTAAGGACACCATTTCTTTAGCCTCAGCGCGTCCTCAATTTGTCGTCGCTCTTTTCAGGATGCAAGGCTGCCTTCCACATCCCCCACCAACTCATCCACCTGCTCCACGGTCGTCGCCCAAGAACAAACAAACCGGGCGCCACCGGCACCGATAAAGCTGTAAAACGCCCAGCCCTTGTCCTTCAGTCCATCCACTGCCATTTGCGGCAGGCTCACGAATACGGCATTGGCTTGCACGGGGAACATCAGGCCCACGCCAGGCAGGCGAGATAATGCGTCTCCAAGGCGGGTGGCCATGGCATTGGCGTGTGCGGCGCGGGTTAGCCAGGCGTTTTCTGCCAGCATGCCGACCCATGGCGCTGTCATGAAGCGCATTTTGGATGCCAGTTGGCCGGCTTGTTTGCAGCGATAAGCAAAGTCTTGCGCCAGTTGATGGTTAAAGAACACCACGGCCTCGCCCACTGGCATGCCCATCTTGGTGCCGCCGAAGCTGAGTACGTCTACGCCTGCACGCCAAGTGATATCGGCGGGACTGACACCCAAATGCGCCACTGCATTAGCAAAGCGTGCGCCGTCCATATGGAACGACAAGCCCATCTCGCGGCAGGCGTGGCCGATGGCTTGTACTTCTTCCAGCGAATAAACAGTGCCGACTTCGGTGGATTGGGTGATGGTGACGGCGCGGGGCTTCGGGTAATGGATATCCGTACGGGCGGCGATCAAGCGGGCGATGCCTTCAACATCCAGCTTGCCGTGCTCGCCATCTGCCAGCAGCAGCTTGGTGCCGTTGGAGAAGAACTCCGGGCCGCCGCATTCGTCGGTTTCTACATGCGAGAGCTTGTGGCAAACAATGCTGTGATAACTCTGGCACAGCGAGGCCAGCGCTAGCGAATTGGCCGCGGTGCCATTAAATACAAAGAACACATCACAGTCGGTTTCAAAGACATCACGAATGGCATCACAGGCGCGGCGAGTCCATTCGTCGTTGCCATAAGAAGCCATATTGTCGCGATTGGCTTCAATAAATGAAGCAAGCGCTTCGGGGCAAATGCCTGAGGTATTGTCGCTGGCGAATTCAGTACGTTGCATGGGCGGGATATCCATTCTCAAGTGGTCGAGCGGGCTTGTGGCCAGCGGTGCCGTGATTGACGTCAAGTAGCATCAACTAGCAATTAGACCAGACCGCAATGGCAGCACTCAACCCGTTTCTGCGCTTATATGAGAGGGATTCATGCAACAAAAGGGCGACGCCCGCCCGACACTGCGCTACACCAAACGATTCCACAATTCTTCAACCCGATGCAGATCAACCCTGCACTAACTGCTGCAGCGGTCGCTGCCGGTAAACCGCACGGAAAAATTCCAGCCGGTGGGCGAAAGCGTCCGCCCGTTGGCTTTGCGGCAAATACTCCGCCCGTACTGGTGGTTTCTGGCAAATATCTGCCTCGTTGCCACCTGCGCACAACCAGCCCAGCCGAGCAGCACCCAATGCCCCGCCCGCCTCGCCGCCGTGGTGAGTAATGATGCGGATGTCCAGCACATCGGCAATCAATTGCGCCCAATACGGGCTACGCGCACCGCCGCCCATGAGCGACAGCATATCAACGCTGGTGCCTGCCGCACTGAGCGCGTCCAGCCCGTCCTTGAGCGCAAACGTCACGCCTTCCAGCACCGAATATCCCAGCATCGCGCGATCTGTGGCGTGGGTCATGCCGTGAAATACACCTTGGGCGAACGGATCGTTGTGCGGTGTGCGCTCCCCAGACAGGTATGGCAAGAACACGGGGGATTGGTCGAGCATGCTGGCAGACAGCGCGGCCACCTCGGGCAGCAGCGTGGCCTCATCGGTGCCCGTCAGCTTGCACAACCAGCGCAAACAACTGGCGGCAGACAGCACCACACTCATCTGATGCCAGCGATTGGGTAGCGCGTGGCAAAACGCATGGACTGCCGACGCCGGATTGGGCCGAAAGCGGTCGTTCACTACAAACATTACGCCTGAGGTGCCCAGTGAGATAAAGCCATCACCCGGCGCGGTGGCACCAATGCCCACGGCGCTGGCCGCATTGTCACCACCGCCACCAGCCACCATCACGCCTGCGGGCAGGCCCCAGCGTTGAGCCAGTTCCGGGCGCAGATGGCCAGATACCGCATCACCTTCCACCAGCTTGGGCATGTGTTCGCGGCTTAATCCGGTGGCAGCGAGCAGTTCGTCGGACCAATCCCGTTTGGCGACGTCCAGCCACAGCGTACCGGCGGCGTCAGACGGGTCACTGGCTTTTTCGCCGGTCAGTTGCAGGCGCAGCCAGTCTTTGGGTAGCAACACCGTGCGGATGCGCGCGTAGATGTCAGGCTCGTGCTTGCGTAGCCATAATAGTTTTGGAGCGGTGAAACCCGGCATGGCCAGATTCCCGGCAATCGCGTGCAGATTGGGCGCGCGCTCGGTCAGTTCGCGGCATTCATCGGCGCTGCGCATGTCATTCCACAAAATGGCCGGGCGCATGACTTTGTCTTGCGCATCCAGCACCACTGCACCATGCATCTGGCCCGACAAGCCAATGGCGCGAATCTCGGCAAACTGGTTGGGATGGGCCGCACGCAAGTTATCGATGGCATCGACCGTGGCAGTCCACCAGGCCGCCGGGTCTTGTTCAGACCAGCGTGGATGCGGACGGCTCACCGTCAACGCCGCGCCAGACGTCGCAATCATGTTGTTGCGGTTATCCAGCAACACCACTTTGACTTCCGACGTGCCCAGATCAATGCCCAGATACATGGCTTTTCCTTATGTGTTCAAGTCGGGATTAGCTGCCCGACAACCGCGCTAAGCCAGCACGCTGACTTGCCAGGCTTGTACCCGTTGCACCGATTCGCGCATCAGCGCCACAAATTCCGGCTTGCCCGCAATGGCGCCCCACAGCATCGGGTCGGCGCAAAAAGTGGCCAGCGGATCAGCCGCCGCAAGCATGGCCCGGGTGGCGGCTTCATCCAGAATGCCGTCCTGGTATTCATATGGCAATTGCCCTTGGCCCCAACGCTGCAGAAACACAAAGAACAAGGCGGGCAGCATCGCGGTAGCTTGCGGCGTCACACCACGTTTAAAGCATTCGTTGAGCGTGGGTGCGATGAAACCAGGAATCTTGGAGAAACCATCCGCCGCCACGCGCTGGTTGCTGTCCTGAATATGCGGATTGCTAAAGCGGTCCAGCACCACATCGCGGTATTTGCCCAGATCAAGCGGGCTGGGCGAGAGGCACGGAATCACGTCCTCAGTCACGTAGGCATATGCCATCTGGCGGATCGACGGCACCGTCGTGCCTTCATGAATGTACTTCAGTCCGATCAATGTTCCGGCCCACGCAATGCAACTATGCGTGGCGTTCAGAATACGGATTTTGGCTTCTTCATACGGCAAGACAGATCCAACCATCTCCACGCCGACGTTTTCCAGTGCAGGCCGTCCGGCAATAAAGTGGTCTTCCACCACCCACTGGATAAAGCTCTCGCCCATCACCGGCACTTCGTCATTGATACCGGTTGCGGCCAGCACGCGCTCACGCACAGCGGGCACCGGGCGCGGGGTAATGCGATCCACCATGCAATTCGGGCTCACAGTATTGATGGTGACCCAAGCGGCCAGATCAGCCTCTTCGCGCAGCGCCAGAAACTGCAACAAGCCATCACGAAAGCGCTCGCCGTTGTGGCGCAGGTTATCGCAGTTGAGCAGCGTGACCGGGCCGTGATTAGCCTTGCGCCGGGCGCTGAGAATGGCGTGGATGGCACCATAAATGGTGCGCTTCTCACCTGCCAGATCGGCCGCCAGATCCGTATTGGCCACGTCCAGTTTGAAATGATGATCCAGGTAATACCCGGCCTCAGTCACCGTAAACGAGATCACCCGCGTATCAGCTGCGGCGCCCACTGCCACTAGCGCGGCCAGTTGCGCATCCCACGGCACAATCTGGCCGATGGAGCGCACGGTTTCGTATTCTCGCTTGCCTGCCGGGTCGACGGTTTCCAGCACGTACTCGCCCTTTTGCCGCTCCAATGCCTGGAGTAATGGCGACATGTCTTCCCGGATATTGGAAAGCGCCAGCGTCCAGCTATGGTCGCCACTTTCCAGCAAGCGATGCAGATACCACGCCTGATGCGCACGGTGAAACGATCCGGCACCGATATGTAGCCAGGTGGAACGCCCGGCCTGATTGGTATTTGCCGTCATGATGAAACTCCTTTGTATGATTCTTGCGGCCGAGCCGGTCCTTGCCGGGCGCTGCAATACGCTGGCTGGATGGGGATAGATAACAAACCGGGAAGGCGTTAACGCGTTAGTCGATTATTCGGTCATGCGGCGGCCAGCAGGCGTACGCGGGGCAAGGCAGCCCCTTCGGCGTTAAACAGGTGGCAGCGCTGCGGGTCGGCGCTCAGCTTGATGCTGCTGCCGGTGTCAAACCGGTCTTCATCAGGCACCCGCAGCACCAGCCCTTCGGGCGCGGAAGGATTGGTGGCGTACACAAAAGCGTGATCGCCAAGGAATTCCTGCGCGGTCACAGCGGCCAGAATCTGGCCGGATGGATCAACCTGCAGATGTTCCGGTCGCACACCCAGCGTGACTTTGTCGCCCACTTTGAGCGTGCTGCCATCAATGGCCGTCACCTGGCTGCCACCGGCGTTGAGCTTCACCGTAACCAGATCGTGTTCCAGCGCGGCCACCTCGCCTTCCAGGAAATTCATCTTGGGCGAGCCAATGAACCCAGCGACAAACTTGTTTGCGGGATGGTGATACAGCGTGTGCGGCGAACCAACTTGTTCGATATGCCCAGCCGACAGCACCACAATTTTGTCGGCTAGTGTCATGGCTTCGACTTGATCGTGGGTCACGTAGATCATGGTGGTTTTGAGATCGTCATGCAGCTTGGCGAACTCCAGCCGCATCTTCACCCGCAAGGCCGCATCCAGATTGGATAGCGGCTCATCGAACAGAAATACCGAGGGCTCACGCGTAATGGCGCGGCCAATGGCCACGCGCTGACGCTGGCCGCCCGACAACGCCTTGGGCTTGCGATCCAGCAGATGATCAATGTGCAGGATTTTGGCAGCGCGCTGCACGGCGACATCGATCTCAGCCTTGGATTTACCGGCAATCTTCAGCCCGAACGCCATGTTGTTGTACAACGTCATGTGCGGATACAACGCATAGCTCTGAAACACCATTGCGATGCCGCGTTTGCTGGCGGGGACTTCGTTCATGCGCTGATCGGCAATGCGCAACTCACCACCGGTGATTTCTTCCAGCCCGGCAATCATGCGCAATAGCGTGGATTTACCACAGCCGGACGGGCCAACAAACACCACAAATTCGCCATCGGCGATATCCAGATTGATGTCGCGCAGCACTTCGGTGGTGTCATAACTTTTTTTTACGTCTCGCAAGGTCATGCTGGCCATATCGGGCTCCTTGTTGAATCAGGCTGGGGTCTGGCTGGGCCAGACCAATCAATCACTCACATCAAACTGACCTAGCGGCGGGTTACACCCGCCCTCTGCCAGAAATGCCAAATTAGTAGTTCGTAGTCCGGATGAAGGCCGTTTCACGGCATAAACGTGAGCGGGAATCCGGGGTTGCAATGTGTCCATACGCACCTGTATTGAAATTTTCCGATGTGGCATCCCGGATTCTCGCTAGCGCTTCATCCGGGCTACGAGGCTGTTCATTTACCCCACGCCGCCAATCGAGCGGGCAATGTGGTCATGTCATCAAAAACATCGCTGGCTCCGGCATCGCGCAAGCGCTGGGCGGCGGCGGGTTCGCCGTGCCGGGCACCGACAAAGCCAAGTACCACCAAGCCAGCAGCGCGGGCGGCAGTTACACCAGCCACACTGTCTTCCAGAACCAGACTGCTGGCCGGATCGGCCCCCAATCCAGCGCAAGCAGCACGATATAAATCCGGCGCCGGCTTGGGTCGCAAACCGCGACCTGGGGTGTAGACCTGATCCGCAAACAGTGACCACAATCCGGCGTTTTTCAGGCCCGCTTCGACGCGAGACTGGCTGCTGTTGCTGGCCACCGCCAACGGCAAACCCACCGCAACCAGTGCATCGCGTACACCCCGAATCGACTGGGCTTCAGCAATGCAGCGTGCCTCCACCACCGATTCCAGATGCAGTGTTTCGGCACGACTGAGCACCAACCCCATTTCCAGGGCGAGATCGTCAGCGATATGGCTCAAGGTCATGCCCAGGCGTGGTCGCAAAAAAGCATCCAGCTGGGCGCGGTCGGCGCGGTCAGACAAACCATCCAGAATCGCCGCCAGTGCTACGCTTTCACTATCCAGCAGCACGCCATCGCAATCGCAAATCAGGTGTTTCAGGGTCATTTCACGGCCCCGAAAGTCATGCCGCGCACCAGTTGTTTTTGCGCCACCCAACCCAGGCAGAGAATCGGCATCACCGCCAGCAAAGACGCTGCGGACAACTTGGCCCAGAACAGCCCTTCCGGATTGGAATACGAGGCAATGAACACGGTGAGCGGTGCGGCGCTGGAGCTGGAGAGGTTCAGACTCCAGAACGCTTCATTCCATGACAGGATCACCAGAAGTAGCGCCGTCGAAGCCAAGCCAGGCAATGATGTAGGCAGCAGTAAATGCAGCATTTCCTGCCAGGCATTGGCGCCGTCAATGCGCGCCGCTTCGAGGATTTCTTTGGGCACTTCGTTGAAGTAGGTAAATGCCATCCACACTGCAATCGGCAGATTGATCAGGGTGTAAATGATCAGCAGGCCAGTCACGCTATCGAGCAAGCCCGCAGATTTGGCCAGCAGATAGATCGGAATCAACACGCCCACGGCGGGCATCATTTTGGTGGAGAGCATCCACAGCAGCGTTTTTTGTGCCCGCACACTGGGGAAGAAAGCCAGCGAATACGCGGCGGGCACGGCGATGATCAGCGACAAAATGGTGGAGCCAAACGAGACGATCACCGAGTTGCTGACAAAGCTCAGATAGTGGCTGCGCTCAAACACTTCGTGAAAGCTCGACAACGTTGGCGTGAAGATCAAAGACAGCGTGTAGGCATCTTGTTCGGTTTTAAAGGCGGTGACGGCGATGATCAGAATCGGCAGAAAGATCACGAACGCCACAGCCCAGCCCAACACGCCCACCCAGATCGGGGATTTGGAGTCATTCATTTTGCGTACTCCCCTTTAAGATTTTTGGCGAGCATGCGCACCAGGAAGAACGACACGATATTGGCCAGCACCACCGCGATCACCCCGCCTGCCGAGGCAATGCCGATATCAAATTGCTGCAAACCAATCGAGTAAATCAGCCAGGTTAGCGTGGTGGTTTCCGTGCCCGGCCCACCGGCGGTGGAGGTAAAGATTTCGGCAAAGATCGACAGCAAGAAGATGGTCTCGATCATGATCACCACGGCAATGGCGCGCGACAGGTGCGGCAGGGTGATGTAAACGAAGATGCGAATCGGCCCGGCACCATCCAGTTGCGCGGCTTCACGTTGCTCTGTGTCGAGCGATTGCAACGACGTGAGCAAAATCAAAAAGGCAAACGGCAACCATTGCCACGCCACCATCACAATCACCGACCACATCGGGTAATCGGCCAGCCAGTCGATCGGCTGCAGACCCAGATGGCGGAACACCCAGGCCCACAGGCCATAAACCGGGTGCAGGATCATGTTCTTCCAGATCAGCGCGCTGACCGTGGGCATCACAAAAAAAGGCGCGATAACGAGGAGTCGAGCAATACCGCGGCCAAAAAAAGGTTGGTCAAACAGCACCGCCACCAGCGTGCCGCCGACTACGGAGATACCCAATACGCTGCCAATCAGCAGCAAGGTGCGGCCTATCGAGGGCCAGAACGTGGGGTCTTGCAGCAGATATTTGTAGTTATCCAGCCCGACAAAGCCGGTTTGGTCCGGGCTTAACAGGTTGTAACGAATGACCGAGAAATATAGCGTCATGGCCAGCGGCACGATCATCCACAAAAACAGGATGGCGACCGAAGGTGTCAGCAGCAACTTGGCCAGCGGGTTGCTAGCGCGGCGGCGTGGCAGCGGCGCGGCTTTGGTCGGCGCATCCACCGGTAACGCGTTGAGGACATGTTGAGTCATGGGAATACCTTTTGAGGCTCAAATCAGGCAGGTCCGTCCGGGGTGAATCAGGCATGCATTCCATGCATCCCCAATCCACCCCAACCAGGAACGGGATGCTTACTTCAGATAACCCGCCTGACGCATGGCCCGCTCAGTCGACGCTTGCGCTGCCTTGAGTGCAGCGTCCACTGTGCTCTTGCCGGTTAGCGCGCCTGCAACCTGCTGCCCCACTACCGTACCGATCGACTGGAACTCAGGAATGGTGGCGAACTGCACCCCGATATAAGGCACTTTCTGCACCGTGGCATCGGTCGGGTTGGCGGTCTTGATGGCGTTCAGAACAAACCCGGCAAATGGCGCAGCTTTTTGGTAATCCGCCGAGGCGTAAGTGGATTCACGCGTACCGGACGGCACCGAAGCCCAACCCAGGTCTTTCGCTACGAGCTGGATGTATTCCTTGCTGGTCGCCCAGGCAGCAAATTTCTGGGCGGCATCCTGGTTCCTGGAAGATTTCGGGATAGCCAGCGACCACATCCACTGCCAGTGATTGCCTTTCGGTGAAGTGCCAATTGGCGCCTGAGCGAAGGCAACTTTGTCAGACACTTTGGATTCTTTGCCGTTGTACAACATGCCAGCAGCTACAGTAGCGTCAATCCACATGGCACACTTGCCGCTACCAAACAGCACCAGGTTTTCATTGAAACCGTTGGCACTGGCACCCGGAGGGCCGTATTTGTTCAGGATATCCACGTAAGTGGTCACGGCTTTTTTCCACTGCGGCGTATCAATAGTCGGGTTCCACTTCTCATCAAACCAGCGGCCACCAAAGGTATTCACCATGGTGCCGACCAGCGCCATGTTCTCGCCCCAACCCGCCTGGCCACGCAAGCAGATGCCATACATGCCATTGGCTTTATCGGTCAGTTTTTCGGCAAACCCGCTAATATCCGTCCAGGTGGGTTGATCCGGCATTTTCAGACCCTTGGCATCGAACAAGTCTTTGCGATAGTAGGTCATTGAACTTTCGGCATAGAACGGCACGGCGTAGAGCTTGCCGTTGAGCGAAAGACCATCGCGCACCGGTTTGATGACGTCATTTACGTCATAGCTTGCGGGCAGATTTAGTGGGGACAACCAGTTTTTCTTGGCCCAGATTGGTGTTTCATATGCGCCGATGGTCATCAGATCAAACTGGCCACTACCGGTGGCAATATCGGTGGTAACCCGCTGGCGCAGCACGTTTTCTTCCAGCGTGACCCACTTGAGCTGGATGTCCGGATTGGCGGCTTCAAACTGCTTCGAGAGCTTTTGCAGTTCGATCATGTCAGGGTTGTTGATGGTGGCAATCGTCACCGTTGCGGCGCTAGCCAAGCCAGCGGCAGCAAAGGTGGCGGCGCTCAGGGCGCAAATCAGGGTATTGCGTTTCATGCTTGTCTCTCCAAACGTTTTAACGTTGAGCGGCTGGCTGCTGACGACACTGGCAATGCGAACCCGCATCACCACGCCCCGCTCTGGTGCGCCACACCTGCTCTCCTGCTTTTAGCTTTACCGCTTTTCGACTTTGGTATTTGCGCGGGCCGTATCGCCGTTGGCGCAATCAAACACAGGCACATCGCTTGATTTCTGGCATGCAGAAAATCACTTCCCTCTTTAAGCCTGCAGATCACTGCAAAATCGGCATTTTTTGCTGATTTTGCTAGCAACCTGGTACTACCGATGGCGCCCACTGGCTATTTGGCAGAACCGTTTATCGCCATCGCGTAGTGAGCAATTAATCACTACGCGAGCAAATAATCAGACAGGACTTAATCCATGTCAAGCATTTGCCCACAATTAGAGCAAATGCAACTAAAATGCACCCAATTGGCGCCAGCCCCAAGACGCCGCCACACCCCACCCCAATCTCAGCGCTTGCAGTTACAATCGGCACAGCAAAAACCACCGCAAACCAAAGCGGGCCGGGCATTTCGAGGAAAGGCGATGTCAAGACAGCAAGAAAAACTGGATCAAGCCGCACGGGCAGCGTGGATGTATTACGTGGCCAACAACACGCAAAACGAGATCGCCGACCACTTGGGGATTTCCCGACAGATGGCACAGCGGCTGGTGGCGTATGCGGTGGAACAAGGTCTGGTGCATGTACGCATCGAACACGGCATTACCGATTGCCTGGCACTGGCCGAGGCCATGAAAGCGCGTTTTGGCTTGAGCTTGTGCCGGGTCGTTCCGGCGACGGATCGGGACTCGGAAGGTTTACGGCGCATGCTGGCCGTGGCTGGCGCCGAAGTGATGACGCAGTTTTTGCAGTCAGAAACGCCAATCGTAGTGAATCTGGGATCGGGCCGGACGCTCAAGGCGGTGATTGATGAGCTGACGGATATAGACCGCCCGCAGCACCGGATTGTGTCGATGGTGGGCGCAATTGCGACTGATGGCGCATCCAACCGTTATGACGTGGCGTTACGCACAGCCGAGAAAACCCGCAGCAAATATTTCATGTTGCCCGCGCCGTTGATTGCCGACAGCGCAGAAGACTGCCGCCAGTGGTGCAGCCATCGCGTATATCGCGTGGTGAGCGAGTTATCAGCCCACGCCGATGTCACTTTTATCGGGATTGGTTCAGTCGGGCCGGGCTGCCCGCTGGAAGAAGATGGCTTTTTGTCTGCGGAGGAAATTTCACAACTAGTCACCGACGGTGCAGCTGGCGAAATTATTGGCCACGCGGTGGATCACAACGGCCGCCCTGTTTCATCGGCCATTACGGACCGCGTCACCAGCTTGCAACTACCCACATCCGCAGATCGCCCGGTGATTGCTTTTGCTGGCGGTGAAAGCAAATACGCAGCGCTCAATGCCGCCTTGCGTGGGCAGTGGTTGTCGGGGCTGGTGACGGATGAAGCGTCCGCCCGGCAGGCATTGGCGATGCCGGCGTGATTCGTAGGGTGGATTCGCGTAGCAATCCACCAACCGCATCTGTATGACACGAAGGGCTAAGGTGGATTGTCGCCATGCGCCAAATCCACCCGACAGGATCAGAGCAAGCGACGCCTCACCCCTTCAATCCAGCGCAATTTCCGTCAGCGACACCCCAAGATAATCCGCCAGTACTTCCACCACCAGATTGTGGTCCTCACGCTGTGCCAAGCCAGACACGATGACGCTGCCAACACATCCAGCCCCACGCACCAGTAGCGGAAAGGCACCGCCGTTGGTGGCGTAATCAATCAGCGGCACGCCGATTTTCTCGGTTAGCGTAATACCCTGCTGGCGATTGCCCTGACCCACACCGTAGGTACTGCGGTGATAAAGCTCGACCACATTACGCTTGCGCCGAACCCAATCATCATTGACCGGCGTGGTGCCGGGTAAGGACGAATAGAACAAACGCTGGCCATTCATGGTGATTTCAATTGTCACCGGCGCTTTGCGCTCTACCGCTACCTGGCGCAATTTCGACCCCAACTCCCACGCGGTGTGGGCGTCAAACGCCGTAAATTGCAGCGCGGCTTCCTGCTTGGCGATCTGCGCCAGATCGCGTTCAAAATCGGGCATTCACTTCCCCTTAAGCCGAAAACGGCATTTCGCGTTGCGTGCTGGCACAGACCTGCACCAGTTCAATGATGGCCATGACTTGTGCGGCTTCTGTCGCGGGCACCGGGTTGGGCTTACCCTCAGCGATGGCGGCATGAATACCCGCGTAGTAATGACGATAATCGCCGATTGCCGTCGGTACCGGGTGAGTTTCTTCGATGTCATTCACACTGACAATGCGCAAACCATCCAGAGTATCCACGCCCCACTGTGCATCACCCGGCTGCCCGCCCGCTTTTAGTTGGGATTCCTGGGTATCCAGCCCTTGCTTGATAAAGCTGCTTTTGGTGCCGTGCATTACATAGCGCGGGCCGCCGGATACCAGGCAGCTGCCATGCAGTATCACGCGCAAGCCTTCGTAGCGCAGGATCACGTGAAAGTAATCTGTTGCCACTGCCTCATCACGCAGGCACGCCAGATCACCATAGACCGCATCGGGCACGCCAAACAGTTGCAATGCCTGATCAACCAGGTGCGGCCCCAAGTCGTACCACAGACCGTTACCCAAACCGGCGGATTCGCGCCAGCGTTGACGCACCACCGGGCGAAAGCGGTCGAAGTGCGATTCGAAGTGCACCACGCGCCCCAAGTCATCATTGGCCAGCAGGCGTTTTACCGTGAGGAAGTCGGCATCCCAGCGCCGATTATGAAATACCGACAGCACTTTGCCCGCCGCTGCGGCTTGGGCGATCAACGCATTCGCTTCAGCCAGAGTGGTAGTAAATGGCTTGTCGACCACCACGTGCTTGCCTGCCGCGAGCGCGGAGCTAGCCAGCGAATAATGTTTGTCATTGGGCGCGGCGATCACCACCAGATCAATTGCCGGGTCCGCCAACACTTGTGCGGCATCGGCAACGACTTGAGTCTCCGGCCAGTCCGCATGAACCTTGGCAGCATCACTGGACACCACCGTTGCCAGGCGCAAGCCAGGAATGCTGACGATCAATGGAGCATGGAAAGTTTTACCGGCATAGCCATAGCCGATCAGTGCGACATTAAGTCGATTCATGCGGTTTTCTCCTGAGTGTGAGACGGCACCAGCAGCTGCAAGCCAGCGGGCTGAGTTTGCCAGGCCGGATTGCGATCGGTGAACCAATGCTTGAAATTTGCAATATCGGCCACGAAAAATGGCTCATTGCGATTGATCTTGCTGTGATCTGCCACCAACAGCGCGTTGGCGCTACCACTGAGCATGGCACGTTTCACAGCGGCATCGTCGGCTTCGCTCGCTGTAACACCAAGGCGTTCATGCACGGCACAAGCCCCCATAATCGCCCAGTCGGCGCGATACCCGGCAATCTGTTGTAGCGTGTCGCTGCCACTAAACAATCGCTGCCGTGCATCCCAGACACCACCCGCCAGAATCAAGCGGATATTGGTTTTATCGCCCAAGACCACGGCCACGTCCAGCGCGTGGGTGATCACGGTAAGTGGCATATCCGGCAACGCCTGCGCCACCGCCAATACGCTCTGACCGGCGTCCAGCAGCAGAGTTTGATGCGGCAAGATATGGGCGACGGCGGCTTGCGCCAATTGCGTTTTGATCTGGGGCAGCACATCTGCGCGCTGCGTGCGGGCCATGCGCGGCACATCAAGGGACACAGCGCCGCCATGGGTTTTTTGCAGATAACCTTGCTCATCCAGCGTGCGCAAATCGCGCCGAATGGTGTCGTCGGAAACCTGCAGGCGCAGCGCAAGATCGGCCACAGTGGCGCGCCCTGCTTCGGCGAGCCAATCGAGAATGCGTTGATGACGTTCTTCGGTAAACATGTAGGCAATAGTAAAACCCGGCATGTGGTTTTGCAAATTTATTCTGTTATTTGCGGTTTTGTGCGGAAAATACGCTATGCGAGGCAGCCAACTTATGCGGTAACGTCCGGCAGGCACCAGAGCAATTGCGCCTTCTCGTCTGTCCGACCGAACAATACGGCGTTCTGTGCGAAGCGCTCACCCCAAGCTCGCGCAATGACCTCGTCCACACCCAGCACCAGCGCGGACGGTTCAGCCTGCCATTGGCCATCATCAGCCTCGCCTGCACCCTCAAACAGCGTGAGCCCGGCAGCGCGGATGGCATCCAGCAGATTTTGGTGTAGTGCCAGATTTTCGTAGTGACACAATGCGGCGGCAGACCACGGATTACAGGCGGAGATAAACATCCAGCTGCTGACGGCATGCTGGTTTAAAACTATATCTAGATCGGAATGGCTTTGATCCGCCCGCAACGTCAGCCCGAGGACCGGGACGACGTAACGGGTGGCGCGATAGGCGGCCTCAAATGCCGCCTTCGCTGCAGATAACGTGGGCGCGGCCACGGTCATCGTCTTTATGAAATAACTGCGTGGCTTATTTGATGTGCGACTTGATCAGTTGCAGCATCTGGCCGAATACGCGGGGTGTGCCGCACAGCACATCGCCGCTTTGCAGGTAGTTTTCTTCACCGTTCAAGTCGGTAATCAGACCACCGGCTTCTTGCACCAGCAGCGAGCCAGCGGCGATATCGACCGTTTTCAGGCCAAACTCAAAGAAGCCGTCAAACTGGCCGCAAGCTACGTAGGCCAGATCCAGCGCGGCTGCGCCTGGACGGCGTACGCCAGCGGCTTTTTGGGCCATTTCACGGAAGATGCTCAGGTAGGCATCCAGGTGCTTGAAATCGGTGTACGGAAAGCCGGTGCCGACCAGCGCATCAGACAATTCACGCACCTTGGAAACGCGGATACGGCGGTCGTTACGGAACGCGCCTACGCCACGGGTAGCGGTAAACATGTCGTTGCGATTGGGGTCATACACCACGGCCTGGGTGACCACGCCTTTGTGCGCCAGGGCGATGGAAACCGCGTATTGCGGAAAGCCGTGCAGGAAGTTGGTGGTGCCATCAAGCGGGTCGATAATCCATTCGAATTCGGAATCACCGGACTGGCCCGACTCCTCTGCTAGAATAGCGTGCTTGGGGTAGGCTTCCAGGATGGTGTCGATGATGGCTTTTTCGGCCGCACGATCTACTTCCGACACAAAGTCGTTGTGACCTTTTTTCTCTGGCGTGATCAGATCGAGATTGTTTGAAGCGCGCTGGATAACGGAAGCGGCACGGCGGGCGGCACGAACGGCCGTATTGAGCATCGGATGCATGAACTTACCCCTGACATGAATTGAACAAGCTGACAGGAAACGCAAATTGCGCCTCAACGCCAAAAGCGCGAGGTGTGGCACGTAGCCCATGCATGACGATGCGAATTGTCACTAACCAAGTTGGGGACGCCTTGCGCGTTTCCCGGTCAGCTTGTAAAGATCGAAAATAAATATAGCCGCTATTGTACTGAATTTCCGGCCCTTTTGTCACAAGCCCTGTAAAAAGCATTTTATAAAGCCCGAATGACCCCATCCAACGACCTCCCCGCCGCCGGCCTTGCCGCCAACACCGCGCTCGCACAATTTCGTGTGGTTTTGTCTCATACCTCGCATCCTGGCAACATTGGATCCGCCGCCCGCGCCATGAAAACCATGGGATTGCAGCATTTGTATCTGGTGAACCCAAAAGAGTTTCCGTCCGATGTTGCCCGCTCGCTGGCCAGTAGCGCGGATGACTTGCTGGATCGCGCCATTGTTGTGAATAGCCTGGAAGAAGCGCTGGCTGGCACCACCCTGCAAGTGGCCATGACCGCGCGCCGCCGCGAGCTGGTACAACCGCTGCATACTCCGCGCCAGTTGGTACCGGAACTGGTCACCGAAGCCATCGGCGGCGGCACCATCGCACTGGTGTTTGGCAACGAAACCAATGGCATGACCATTGATGAGGTGCGCTTGTGTAACCGGCTGGTCACGATCCCCACCAATCCGGATTATTCCAGTCTGAACCTGGCTCAGGCCGTGCAGGTGCTGTGCTATGAATTGCGTGCCGCTATCCTGGATGACGTGAGCCACCTGGCGGAAAAGCGCCAGCTACCCAGCCACGACTACATGGAACTGTTCTACAAACACCTGGAAGAAACGCTGATCACCATCGGCTTTTTGCGCACCAAAACGCCCAAACGTCTGATGCCACGCGTGCGCCGGATTGTGCAACGGGCGCAGCTGGATCAGGAAGAAGTGGATATGCTGCGCGGCGTATTACGAGCCGCCGTAGAATTTGAGCGGGTTACGCCACCCGCCCAAGCTACGCCAGAGGCAGACAAGCCGGAATAAATCGCCGCCGGTGCCAGTGCGAACCCCATTGGCACCTATTTCAGATAGCGCTCCCCGCCATAACCCGAAACGGCCATCAATACCCGCACCACGCCATGACTGACCCACGGCAGGAGCCGCTGGTACCACGGTGCTTTGCGCCAGTCTTTTAAATCGACTGGTAACGCCGCGGCTGAAATCATCACGTGGATATCGTCACCCAAAGCGCGGGCAAATTCGTCATCCCGCACAAAGACGTTGCCTTCACGTGCGAGCAACAGGCTGAATGGATCAATATTGGATGAGCCCACCGTGGCCCAATGACGGTCGATTACTGCCACTTTGGCATGCATGAAACCGCTGGTGTACTCGTAGATTTCGATGCCCGCGTCAAGAAACAGCCGGTAGAACGCGCGGCTGGCGTATTGCAGCAAGGCATGATCCAGCTTGCCTTGCAGCAATAGCACCACTTTCACGCCACGCGCAGCTGCGTTGATCAGGGCATGACGAAAGCGATAGCCGGGTAAAAAATACGCGCTGGCAATGATGATTTCGTCTTTGGCTTCATCAATTGCGCTGAGATATTCGTGTTCGATTCCGTGGCGATTGCGCAAGTTATCGCGGATATCAAAACGCGCCAAAGCGCCGCCCGCGCCTTCCACCGGCAACTTGACGCGGCTGGGTTTGGCCCACTCTGGTTGCACTTGCACCCACGCCGTCTGCCGCCACATGCGATCGGCGGCCTCGTGCATGACCGCCAGCAGCGGCCCGCGCACTTCTACCATGTAGTCGTAACGCGGTTCCGGGCCGGGCTGGCCGGTAAAATCAGAAAGGATATTGATACCACCGGCAAAGGCCACCATGCCATCGATCACGGCCAGTTTCCGATGCATGCGGCGCAAACGCTGGCGATTCAGCGACAGCGCTTTGACTTCGGGCCGAAAGAACAGCAATTGCACGCCAGCGTCGGCCAGTTTGAGTTTCCAGTCATCCGGAAACCGGCGCGCGCCAAAGCCATCCAGCAGCATTTTGACTTCGACCCCGCGGTGCGCCGCCAGCATTAATGCTTCGCAAACTGCAATGCCGACGATATCGAGCTCAAACAAATAGCTTTCGAGAAAAATCTCGCGCTCAGCCCAAGAGATCGCCTCAATCAATTCCGGAAAGTAATCAGCGCCATTTTTGAGAAGCTTGATCCGGTTACCAGTCAGGTAGCCGTTCATGCCTAACCCCGCCGCAACACGGTATAGAGCGGCGCGTGGTCAGACATGTTGGACCAGGGGCGCCCGCCCAGGACATCTGCCACTTCAATACCAAACCCGCGCACATATACGCGATCAAGCGAGAGCACCGGCATGCGTACCGGAAAGCTGCGCGCCGGAGAACCATGCAAGGTTTCGAAGGCTTCGATGACATGCAGTTCATTGCCCAGAAAGCGCGTGGCCTCGCGGCGCCAGTCATTGAAATCGCCCGCGATTACCAATGGCGCGTTTTTGGGGACTTCACGCTGGATCTGCTCGACCATGGACGTCAATTGCTTGCGCCGGTCCCGCGCCAGCAGATTCAAATGCACGCAGAACGCGTGCAAAGGGATGTTCCAGCCTGGAATATCCAGCACGCAATGCAACAGGCCGCGTTGTTCAAAACGATTGAGGGTAATGTCGTGATTACCCCAGCGCATGATCGGAAAGCGCGACAACAGTGCATTGCCGTGGTGCCCCAGCCGGTGAATGGCATTGCGGCCGTAGGCGGATGCCAGTTCATCACCGGCCAGGTATTCGTGCTGCGGCGTGGCTGGCCAATAGGTAAAGCGCTGCGCCCGCGTGCTGTGGGCGCCCTGCACTTCTTGCAGAAAAACCAGATCCGGTTCCAGCGTTTTGAGCGCCTGACGCACGTCATGCACCACCAGCCGCCGGTTCAGCGGCGAAAGGCCTTTGTGGATATTGTATGAGGCAACCTTGATGCGTCTTTCCATAAAATCAATGAGTTATCGTCATTATTTATTGCCTTGAAACCACCGTGAAATACACTAAATCTGGCTCAAACATCATCGATTTGTTGGCCAGCGCACTCCGCCGCTCTCAGGCGCCACTCATAGTTGTAGCGTAAGTCTACGACTCATTTCTGGAAATAACGTTTCAAATACGTGCGAGAGAACTTGTACCGGCTACGCAGCAGTTCGGTGTGCCAACGTCCGGATCGCCTCCGCGTTAGATGGAGAAAACACCAGTTCCGCTGCTTGCTGCCAATCCACCCACTGATAGCGGGTGTGTTCATCGGGAGCCAGCGTGACATCGAGTTCATGCGGCACTTGCAGACTGAACACGTGCTCGGTGTTGACGGTAACGCCGGGCGCATAACGATGGCGCCACACTTCGTAGATTTCGTATTCGGTACTGAAGTGCCAGTCACTCAAACCGTAGCGGGCGGTATCCAGGCCCGTTTCTTCCATCACTTCGCGCTGCGCGGTGACTGGCAAGGCTTCGTCGGCTTCGCGGCTGCCGGTAACGGATTGCCAGGCATTGGCGAAATCCTTGCGCTCCAGCAGCAGCACCTTGAGGTCCGGCGTGTGGATGACCACGAGAACGGAGATCGGTTGTTTGTATGTCATCGCCGCATTATACAATGCGGCCTTGATGCTTCTCTTTCCTTTGTCATAGCCCATGACCACATCTCCACTCGATTCGCTGCGCGCGCAGTTTCCCCTGCTGCAGGCCAATCCTGAACTGGTTTATCTGGATAACGCCGCGACCACGCAAAAGCCGCTGGCCATGCTGGATGCCGAGCGCCGTTTCTACGAAACAATGAACGCCAATGTGCATCGCGGCGGGCATCGGCTGGGTCATGCCGCGACTGAGGCCTATGAGGCGGCGCGCATCACCGTGGCTCGGTTTATCAACGCGGCCAGCGCAGGCGAGATCGTGTTCACGCGGGGCGCGACCGAGGCGATCAACCTGGTGGCGTATAGCTGGGGCGGCAGCACCCTCAAGCCTGGCGACGAGATATTGCTGTCCACGCTGGAGCATCACGCCAATATCGTGCCGTGGCAGTTGATCGCACAAACCGCCGGTGCGGTGATCCGGGCAATTCCGTTGCTGGACGATGGCCAGATTGATATGGCGGCGTATCAGGCGCTGCTGTCACCACGTACGCGGTTGGTGGGTATTAGCCAGATGTCCAACGCGCTGGGCGTTTGCCCGCCGCTGGCGCAGATCATCCCCGCCGCCCACGCTGTGGGCGCGAGTGTACTGGTAGATGGCGCGCAAGCCATCGCTCACCAAGAGATTGACGTCCAGGCGCTCGGCGCGGACTTCTATGTGTTCTCGGGCCACAAGGTCTTTGGCCCGACCGGCATTGGTGTGTTGTGGGCGCGCGCAGATATTCTGGAGCAGATGCCACCATGGCAAGGCGGTGGCGAGATGATCGAACGGGTGTCGTTTGCGGGCACCACCTTTGCGCCCGCACCACGCCGCTTTGAGGCCGGTACGCCCGCCTTCGCCCAGACCATCGCGCTGGCCGCCGCGCTGGACTGGCTAAGGGGCCAGGATCGCCCAGCTATTGCCGTGCATGAATCGGCGCTTTATCGGCAACTGGCAGCCGGAATCGATCAAATCAATGGAGTGCGGATACTTGGCACACCAACAGGCAAAGGCCCAATTGCCTCGCTAGTGTTCAGCCACGCGCATCCGTATGACGTGGCGCAGTTTCTGGATGAACGCGATATCGCCGTGCGCGTGGGCAATCATTGCGCGGGGCCGTTGATGCAGTCACTGGGCTTGAACAACGGCACCTTGCGGATATCGATTGCGGCTTACAACACCGCCGCCCAGATTGATTTGTTACTGAGCACACTGAACGAAACACTGGAGTTGCTGGCATGAGCGACTGGCCTGAACTCCCCGCCGCGCTCGCGCTTTCCGCGCTAACCGAACGCCTGCAAGCGGCCCAAGGCTGGGAAAACAAAAACCGGCTGTTGGTGCAACTGGCCCGCGAGCAACCAGCCATGCCCACCGAATTAAAAGTTGATGAAAACCGTGTTAGTGGTTGTGAAGCGCACGTGTGGCTACTCACGCGCTGGCACGAAGGCCGTTTACAGATGTGGGCAGATAGCGATTCACGCATCGTGAAAGGGTTACTGGCGCTGGTTTGGGCGGCGTATCAGGGCTTGAGCAGAGAAGAAATTGCCAACCAGGATTTCGGCGCGCTGTTGCAGGAACTGGGTTTGCAGCGGTTTCTTTCCAGTTCTCGCGCCAGCGGGCTGAACGCCATGGTGCAGGTGATTCGTAACGCTTGAGTTGCCTGGTGGATTGCCAAGGCGAATCCACCCTGCTTGATGCACGTCGTAGGGTGGATTCGGAGCAAAGCGACAATCCACCAGTCGGCAACTCAATGCATCTTGATCGGGGCCAGCACCAGCAGTGTGCCGTTGCGATCTTCGGTGATCCAGATCGTCCCTTCCCGATCAACTTTGATATCGGTTGGCGCGCCCATTGGGTGTTTACCCGGCGTGTCAGCCCAATCAGAAATCAATTCCTGATAGTCGCCTTGCGGCATGCCGTCTTTGCCAAAGCGATAAGCCACTAGCCGGTGCCCGTTATTGCGGTAGCCATGCCAGCCCATGATCAAACTGCCACGCCACGTGGCCAATGCGCCCGGTGCATCGTAAAAGGCCATGCCTAGCGGCGCAGCATGCCCGGGAATCAATCGCACGGGTTTGCTGAGCTTGCTGCAGTCGGCTTTGGCGAATTCCGGGGCGGCGACATTGTTATCGTAGCAATACGGCCAGCCATAATGGCCGCCCTGCTGGATCAGATTCAGCTCTTCGTGCGGCAGGTTTTCATCGTTGGTCATGCCCGGAATTTTGCGATTGATGTAATCGCGGCTGTTTTCGGCCTGCCACAACGCACCGGTATCCGGGTTGATTGCCAGCGCCATGGAATTGCGCAGCCCGCGTGCATACAACTCGCCCTGCCATTGGCCGTCTTTCTGCGTGTAATGCCAGATGGAGGCACGGGGATTCGGGGTTTCCATATCCTTGCACGACTGCAATACCGGCTTGCTGGCGTCAATCTGGCCTTCGCAGTTATCGGTGGCCGAACCGAAGTTCACAAACAACGAACCATCTTTGGCAAACACGAAGGTCTTGATCGGATGACGGCCATCGCCGGGCAAGTTATCCAGCACCGTGGTCAGCTTGGGGTTGGCGTCGGCGGGATTAAAACGACTGATCCGGTTGTCTTCACCAAGGTAAACCTGACCATCCGGCCCCAGTTGCAAGCCATGCGGGCGATTCAAGCCGCTCAGTAGTGTGATCCGGTCAAAACCGCCCTGCTTGCGTACCAAGCGGAACAACTGGCCTTTACCAGCACCCCAGCCGCCCATATCGGTGATGAGCACCGAACCATCGGCCATTGGCAACACGCCACGCGGCATCGGCATGCCAGTGGCAGCCAGGCCAACGCAGAAACCGGGAGCGGTTTTCAGCGGCAGGCGCGGGAAACCTTCGCAAGTGCCATCAATGGCATACGCAGTCCCTTCCACCGCCGCAGTTGCCGCGCCGCTTAGCAACATGCCTGTTAACAGACCGGCCAATGCTAGTGCCCGTCCACCCATTGCCGACTTCATGATTTTCATTGCCTGCTACCTTCGCGCTTGAATGACCGGATCATCTTAGTGCCAGCCGCGCGCCACTGCACACAACCGGGCCATATCGGCAAAAACAAAGAACCCGGAGAAAGTTTCTCTCCGGGTTCCGTCTAGTTGAGGTCGATTTTCAACCCCGTCGACAGTCAATCGTTAAAACGCACTGCCGCGTTTTTCCAGTTTGCAGTCGTAAGTCAGGATCACTTCGCCCTCTTCATCCACGCTCTCCAGCTTGACCGAGAATCCCCACAGCCGGGCGATGTGTTTGAGGACTTCGTGCACGCTATTGGCCAGCGGCCGGCGTTGATACTGGTAATGGCGCAAGGTCAGCGAGCGATCACCGCGCGTGTTGACGTTGTACACCTGGATATTGGGCTCGCGATAAGCCAGGTTGTACTGCGCCGCCAGCATGGTGCGGATTTCCGCATACCCGGCATCGTCGTGGATGGCCGAGACTTTCAGCGTGGCGTTTTCGTCGTCATCCAGAATGGCAAACAGGCGGAAATCGCGGATCAGTTTGGGCGATAGATACTGCGCCACAAAGCTCTCATCCTTGAAGTTGCGCATGGCAAAGTCCAGCGTTTTGCGCCAGTCCGTGCCCGCCATATCCGGGAACCAGCGGCGATCTTCTTCAGTGGGTTCCTGGCAGATGCGCTGGATATCGCGATACATGGCAAAACCCAACGCATACGGGTTGATGCCGTTGAAATACGGGCTGTCCACGCCTGGCTGCATGATCACGTTGGTGTGGCTGTGCAGAAATTCGAACATGGCCGAATCGGTAATCGAGCCGTTGTCGTACAACTTGTTCATCAGCGTGTAATGCCAGAACGTGGCCCAACCTTCGTTCATGACCTGAGTTTGCCGCTGCGGATAAAAATACTGCGCCACCTTGCGGATAATGCGGACAATCTCGCGCTGCCACGGCTCCAGCAGTGGCGCGAATTTCTCGACAAAATACAGCAGGTTTTCTTGCGGCTCTGCCGGAAAGCGCGACGGCGCTTCGGCGTGTTCTTCTTCAGCACGGCGCGGCAAGGTGCGCCAGATATCGTTGATTTGCGATTGCTGGTACTGATCACGCTCCGCCACGCGGGCCAGTTCTTTTTCCAGCGAGAGTTTTTGCGGACGCTTGTAGCGATCCACACCGTAGTTCATCAGCGCGTGGCAGGAATCCAGCAGTTCTTCGACCTTGTCTTCGCCGTGGCGCGCTTCGCATTCGGCAATATAGCGTTTGGCAAAGACCAGGTAATCGATAATGGCATCGGCCTCGGTCCAGGTCCGAAACAGATAATTGCCTTTGAAGAACGAGTTGTGCCCAAAGCTGGCGTGGGCAATCACCAGCGCCTGCATGGTCATGGTGTTTTCTTCCATGAGATAGGCAATGCAGGGATTGGAGTTGATGACAATCTCGTACGCCAGCCCCATCATGCCGCGCTGGTAATGCTTGTTGGTGGAGAGAAACTGCTTGCCGAAGCTCCAGTGGTTGTACATCACCGGCATACCCACCGAGGCATACGCGTCCATCATTTGCTCGGCAGAGATAATCTCCAGTTGGTTGGGATAAGTATCCAGCCCGAACTCGGCGGCGATGCGGGTGATTTCCTTGTAATACTTTTCGATCAGTTCAAAGGTCCATTCCGAACCGGTGGACAGCGGCTCGCGGGCGGGCGGTGAGGCCTCGAGCTCGCTGCGGCTTTTGCGACTGCGGGTAGTCGTCATGATGGTGAATCCTCTGCCGTTGCACTGGCCGGTCAGGCCACCGCTTTTTCCGGATGCTTGCGAAAGAGATCCCGGAACACGGGCCAGATCTCCGACGCATCCCTGATTCGACGCATGGCAAATTCTTTATGCGTCTGGGCCACCATTTCATATTCGTACCAGAGGTTCTGCGGCTCCCCTTCGGTTATTTCGACATAGGCGTAGTACTGCAGCAGCGGCAGCAAGGTATTTACCAGCAGTTCGCGACACTGGGGTGAGTCGGAATCCCAGTTATCGCCATCCGAGGCCTGCGCCACGTAGATATTCCAGTCTGATGACGGATAACGCGCCTCGATAATCTGCCGCGTGAGTTTGAGCGCGCTGGAAACCACCGTGCCGCCGGTATCGCGGGCGTGGAAAAACTCATCCTCGTTAACCTCATACGCCTGCGTGTGATGGCGGATGAACACCACCTCAATTTTCTCGTAAATGCGCGTCAGGAATAGATACAGGAGGATGAAGAACCGCTTGGCGATATCCTTTTTGTTTTCATCCATTGAGCCCGAAACATCCATCACGCAGAACATCACCGCTTGCGTAGTCGGCATCGGGTTGCGCGTGCGGTTGGAGTATTTAAGGTCGAACGGATCAATAAACGGAATCGCCGCTACCCGCGCCTTGAGCAGATGGATTTTCTCCAGCGCGGCTTTCACCACCGGATCGTGCTCACCACGCGTTTCCAGCAACTGGTCGAGGTCTTCTTGCGCTTCATTCAGCTCGCGCATCGGCTCGGCGGATAACGCAATCCGGCGCCCGAGCGCGCTGCGCAAGCTACGCAACACGTGAATATTGGTCGGCGTGCCGTCGCTGGTGAACCCGGCGCGGACCGATTTGAAGGTGATGGTTTGTGTGAGTTGGCGCTTGATCAGATTGGGTAGTTCGAGTTCATCAAAAAAGAAATTGAGAAACTCCTCGCGCGACAGATCAAAAACGAAGTCGTCCTCGCCACCGCCGCCCTGCCCGGAACCACCGCTGCCACCGCCCCCGCCAGATTCGGGTCGGCTGATCTGATCGCCGCGCAGATACTCTTTATTACCGGGAAAAACCCGCTCCCACACGCCACCAGCGGCGTGACCCAGCGTGGGTTCGTTGACGTCCCGAACGGGGATGGACACTTTCTCCCCGCGTTCGATATCGGTAATGGACCGATCCTTGACCGAGCGGGCCACTGCATCGCGAATCTGGGTTTTGAACCGTTTAAGAAAACGCTCCCTGTTGACTGCCGATTTGTTCTTGCCGTTCAAACGCCGGTCTATCAGATGATGCATAACGCCCCCGAGCGGGATTAACCCTTGCCGGAAACGCCAGCGCGCTGCTACTCGGCGCTGGTGCTCCCGGCCACCTCATCGATCTGCCTCGTCACGACGATTTGCGCACTCGCAGATACCATTCGCACAAGAGGCGCACCTGTTTGGGTGTGTAGCCCTTGGTGACCATGCGGTTCACAAAGTCCTCGTGCTTCTTCTGGTCTTCCGCACTGGCTTTGGCGTTAAACGAAATCACCGGCAACAATTCTTCCGTGTTGGAGAACATCTTCTTTTCGATCACCGTGCGCAGCTTTTCATAGCTGGTCCACGCCGGGTTTTTGCCGGCGTTGCTGGCCCGCGCGCGCAGTACAAAGTTGACGATCTCGTTGCGGAAGTCTTTCGGGTTGGAGATCCCGGCCGGTTTCTCGATTTTCTCCAGTTCATTGTTGAGCGAGTTGCGATCAAAGCTCTCGCCAGTATCCGGATCGCGGTATTCCTGATCCTGAATCCAGTAATCGGCAAAGGTCACGTAGCGATCAAAAATGTTCTGACCATATTCAGAGTAACTCTCCAGGTAAGCGGTCTGGATTTCCTTGCCGATAAACTCGACGTACTTGGGCGCCAGGAACTCCTTGATATAGGCGATGTAGCGTTGTTCCTGCTCTTGCGCGAACTGCTCGCGCTCGACTTGTTGTTCCAGCACGTACAGCAAATGCACGGGGTTGGCTGCCACTTCCTGGTGATCAAAATTGAACACGCGCGAGAGAATCTTGAAGGCAAAGCGCGTCGACAACCCGCTCATGCCTTCATCCACGCCAGCAAAGTCGCGGTATTCCTGCATGGATTTGGCTTTCGGGTCGACGTCCTTCAGGTTCTCACCGTCGTACACCAGCATCTTGGAATACAGACTGGAGTTTTCCGGCTCCTTGAGTCGTGACAGCACCGCAAACTGCGACATCATCTTGAGCGTACCTGGCGCGCATGGCGCGGCCGAGAGAGATGAATTACGCAGTAGCTTGTCGTAGATGCGCGTTTCTTCCGACACCCGCAGGCAGTACGGCACTTTGACGATGTAGATCCGGTCGAGGAAGGCCTCGTTGTTCTTGTTGTTGCGGAACTGCTTCCACTCCGATTCGTTGGAGTGAGCCAGAATCACCCCTTCAAACGGAATCGCCCCAAAACCTTCCGTACCCTTGAAGTTACCTTCCTGGGTAGCCGTCAGCAACGGGTGCAACACCTTGATCGGTGCTTTGAACATTTCCACAAACTCAAGCAAGCCTTGATTGGCCAGGCACAGACCGCCGGAATACGAATACGCATCCGGGTCATCCTGGGCGTATTTTTCCAGCTTGCGGATATCCACCTTGCCCACCAGCGAGGAGATATCCTGGTTGTTTTCATCGCCCGGTTCGGTCTTGGAAATGGCGATTTGCCGCAGTACCGAAGGATGACGTTTCACCACACGAAACTGGTTAATGTCGCCGTTGAACTCATGCAGCCGCTTCACCGCCCACGGGCTCGGAATGGTTTTGAGGTAGCGATCCGGAATGCCGTATTGTTCCTTGAGGATTTCGCCATCCTCATCGGCATTGAACAAGCCCAGCGGCGACTCGTTTACCGGCGAGCCTTTCAGGCAATAGAACGGCACGCGTTCCATCAGCTCTTTGAGCTTTTCCGCAATGGACGACTTGCCGCCACCCACTGGCCCCAACAGATAAAGAATCTGTTTCTTTTCTTCCAGCCCCTGCGCGGCGTGGCGGAAATATGCCACCACCTGTTCGATGACTTCTTCCATGCCATAGAATTCGCGAAACGCCGGGTACAGCCGCATCACCTTGTTCTGGAAGATGCGCGACGCTCGCGAATCCAGGCGGGTATCGACCATCTCCGGCTCGCCAATCGCCATCAACATGCGTTCGGCAGCGGTCGCGTAAACCGAGCGATCCTGCCGGCACAACTCCAGATATTCCTTTAGCGTGAGTTCTTCTTCGCGGGTGCGCTCGTATCTCGAGGCATAGTGATTGAACACGTCCATGACGCATCTCCAGCTTCGGTGGATTGGGATACGGCTGCCACGCGTCGCCAGGTGGGGTTTGAAACGGGTAGTCAAAGCAGCAAGGGGCGGCGCTGGACAACGAGGTGGCATCGCGCCCCCTCGCTTTTTGTTATAGACGAGGCTTACCGCAGATGAGTTCAGAATATCGCGAAGAATGTAACAGTAATTACAAGAAAAGCGCTTGCCGGTGCTGCAGTGCGCCGAAGCGCTTGAATTGGCGGGAGATTACCCGCCAGAAAGGAGAAATCGAGTGCGTGGATAGCGCAGAAAAATGACTGTGCAAAAAAGCAACAAGCGCAAATCAATCCGCGCCCAGTTCCTTGTCAACCATTTGCGCGCTGTAGAACGTCACGCGATTACGCCCGGCCCGTTTGGACGAATACAAGGCCAGATCGGCCTGGGCTTTTACGCGATCAACCTTGGGTGTGCCCGGTTCGTAAACTGCCACGCCCAGGCTGCCTGTGACGGCAATCGGCACCTCGTCGTAGCTGATCGGGCTTTCGGCAATGGCGCGCCGAATGCGCTCAGCTGCGGCAATAGCGCCGTCCCGACCCGTTTGCGGCAGCATTAGCAAGAACTCTTCACCACCGTAGCGTCCGAACACGTCGGTATCGCGTAGCACCCGGCGAATGCGCTCCACCACCTCGCGCAGCACTTCATCGCCGCCAAGGTGGCCGTGGGTGTCGTTGATCTGCTTGAAATGATCCAGGTCCAGCAGGATCACACTGAAGGTTTCAGCCTGATAACGCTCGACCCTGGCGATTTCATCCACCAACCGCGCTTCAGTAAAGCGGCGGTTGTAAACCCCGGTCAAACCATCGCGACTGGAGCTTTCTTCGAGCTTGGCCATCGCCTGCTTCAGCATGCTTTGGTAAACCGCCGCATCAGTCACATCCGAAACCGTGACCGCTACGGCGCTGACTTCACCTGTGGCTTCACGTACCGGCATGAACGTGCAGTTTTGCTGCATGAAATCAATGCCGCCAGTAATTGGCCGGTTGTGCCGGAACGGAAACAGCCAGGGGCGCTGCTCCCACGAGGTGAAGGCAAAGTTGTGCAGCGTAAATACGCCGTCCACCTTTTTGGCCAGCCACTTTTGCGGCAGGTCCGGGAACAGTTCAAACAGATTCTGCCCAATCGCGGCCTCGGCGCTCACGCCGCTGTGGTCTGCCATAAAGCGATTCCACAGTAAAACCCGGTACTGCTTGTCCACCGCGAAAATGCCAACACCGACTTCACTGATAATGAAATTGCGCAACGTCTCCAGCATTAGATGCTTTCCATGAACGCATCAAGCGCCTTTTTCAGTTGGGTGATGGATTCTTCCGGCATCAGCGTGAGCAAATGGCAGGTGAAATCGCGAATTTCCAGGGTGAAGCGCACCTGAATCAGCAAGGCGCAATCCCACGTCAATTGCTCGGGGTTAATCAGTCGGTCAACCTCGGCGTTTTCGGCAATCAGCGTAGGTGGCGAATATGAAAGTGGCGACAACAGTAGATCGGCAATGCCGTTCAAACATGCGCCGACCAGCACATTGCCGACATCAAGCAGCAACTCACGTTCGGTGGAGGCGCCGATCTCGTCTTCGTAGCCCATGAGATCAGCCAGGTTGCGACAGCCACGCTCGTCGTAGATCACCACGGCTTCGCCACGCAACATGCCGCTGAAAGACTGGCGCACTGCGGTAACGGCCAGCTCACGCCCGACGGTGTTAGCAATGGTTTCGGAGATATTGCTCGCATCCGCAAGGCAAATCCCCGGCACCGACAAATGCACAAACCCGCCCATGATTTGTGCCAGCAAAGCTCCCGCCCTGCCCATGGCGATGTTGGTTACTTCCTGCAGCGCATCGCGCTGGTCTTCGTTCAAAGCAATCGCAGTCATAGGTTGATCCCGTACTCGCGCAGAACAGCCTCAATGCTAACCGGATCGACAGGCTTTTTCACGAAAGCAGCCGCGCCCAGCGCCCGTACACGCTCGCGAGCGAGGGTCTGTACGTCGGCGGTAACGACGATCACGAAAGAGTTCAGGCCTTCTTTCTGCAGCGTTTCCAGGACGCCATAACCATCCAGATCTGGCATGGTCAGGTCAAGAAACATCACATCAGCCTTTCCATTTTTGTAAGCTTCAAGCGCTTCGAGACCATTGCTGGCCTGGGTGATTTCCACATCCCATTGCGGCGGCAACGCTTTGATCAGCATTTTGCGTGCGATAGTGGAATCGTCGACAACGAGGATCGGCGTGGGCATGCTGGGTTTTGACCTATTCAACGATGCTAAAGGCATAAGCTGACAGATTTTAGTTCAGTTACGTTGCACTGAATAGTCTGTCAAAGGACTATATGACTAAATAGCAGCAGTGAAACCAGGCGCCAGATACCAAACGACACAAATAACAATCCTGCCACAAGCCTGACCAAAGGCTTGCGCAACAGAAGGTTTGCACGCCCCGCCGCCTGGCCAATCAACAACAGGTTTGGCAGTGTTCCCAGCCCAAAGGCAAGCATTATCAGGGCCCCTCGAACGACACTGCCGCTAGCCAAAGCTGACAAGCTTGCGGTGTAGACCAAGCCGCAAGGCAACCAGCCCCATAGGCCACCGATAATAAACGTGTCTCGCCAGTGCCTGACAGGCAAGCGACGCGCCAGTAAGGGCTGAATTTTTCGCCAGACGGGCCGACCAACGGTTTCCAGCCGAGTCACCCAGGTCGACCATCCAGCCAGATACAAGCCCACCGCAATCAATAGCAGGTTGGCCAGTACAAACAGGACTACCTTGATCGACTGCAGCGAAACAAGCGCCGGCAACGAACCAATGGCACCGACCAAAGCCCCGATCAGCGCGTAACCGCCAATCCGGCCCAGATTAAAACCGAGGTGATAACGCAAGCGCGGACCTGGCGGCAACTGCAGGCTGAATGCAGCAACCACCCCGCCGCACATACCAAAGCAGTGACCACCGCCCAGCAGGCCGGCCACGAAAAAAGCAAGAAGGTCAAAATCGTGCAAATCAGAACCCTGGCAAAGAAAACAATCTGCGGCGGCCTCAAGGCCAGCCGCCACGGCGCGTTGCACGCCGCATGCCGGTCTGAGCTTACCTTAAACCAGGCGCGAATAGCTCGCTGCGGTGGTCTTCTCGCGCAGATGACGGTCGAACACCATCGCAATGGAACGGATCAGCATGCGTCCTTTAGGCGTGACCTCAATGCCCTCTTCGCTCAACTGCAACAAGCCGTCCTGCTCCATCTGTGACAGCCGCCCCATTTCGGGGGCGAAGTAGGTTTTGAAATCCAGTAACCAGGCGGTTTCAATCTGTCCAAAATTGAGGTTAAAGCGACACATTAATCCGTGAATTACCGAACGGCGCAGCAAGTCATCCATATTCAAAATATACCCGCGCTCAATTGGCAATTGATTACGATCGAGCATCTCGTAATACTCATCGATATTTTTTGAATTCTGAAAATACCCGGCCCCAACCTTACCAATTCCGGATACACCAAATGCCAGCAAATCAGATTCCGCGTAAGTTGAATAACCCTGGAAATTACGCTGCAAAGTACCACGGCGCTGGGCAATGGAAAGATCATCATCCGGCAATGCAAAGTGATCCATGCCGATATAAACGTAACCAGCGGCAGTCAATTTGTCGATGGCTGCATGCAGTATATCCAGCTTGGCCGATGAGTCGGGCAATGCGGCCGTATCAATGCGTCGTTGCGGCTTGAAGCGCTCAGGCAAATGGGCATAATTATAAAGCGCAATGCGGTCTGGATGGATGTCCAGCACCCGGTCGATGGTTTGCATGACACTAGCTACAGACTGGAACGGCAGGCCATAGATCAAGTCGATACTGACTGAACGAAACCCGGAAGCGCGCGCGGCGTCAATCACCTTGCGGGTCTGCTCTTCACTCTGAATCCGGTTAACGGCGCGCTGCACTTTCTCGTCAAAGTCCTGAACGCCAACACTCACCCGGTTAAAACCCGTTTCAGCCAGCAACGCTATTTTTGATAATTCAAGTTTGCGCGGATCAATTTCGATTGAATATTCGCCATCCGTCAGAATGTCGAAATTATCATTAATTGCGCGCATTAAAGTGGCTAGTTGGGTTTCCGGCAAAAAAGTCGGTGTACCACCCCCAAAGTGGATCTGGCCAACCTTCATTCGGTATGGCAATATATTTACGTGAAGCTGTATTTCTTTTTGTAGATACTCTGTATATTTAACTGCCTGTGATTCATCTTTGGTAATCACTTTATTGCAAGCGCAGTAATAGCAAATCGTATTGCAAAACGGCAGATGAAAATATAAAGAAGCAGGCTTGTCCGCCTCACCTACACGCGAATGCAACAGCATCTCGCGATAATCGGCAGTTTCAAGCTCGGCAAATCGGTCTGCGGTGGGATAAGACGTGTAGCGAGGGCCTTTGCCATCGTAGCGCTCGACAAGAGATCGATCGAATTCGACCTGCTGGATCAACGGTGTTGTATGCATTTGTCCTACCCCTAAAACACAGGGTAAAGATTTTGCCTACATCTGGGACATAGTTACTTGATCCAAATCAATACGACTCGCATGATGCTAGCATCTACTGCGAGGATACGTGACCTGGCTCAATAAGCGGCACAGAATTCGATGAAGCGGCACACAGGATTGTGTAAGGGTGCCGCTGCAATGGCGTAAAAATTTCAAGTCATAGTGGAACAACATCATGCTGTCACCAATTCAGTTACGCGAAACCGGCCTCAAGCAACTGCGGCACGCCTGCTCAAATTGCAGTTTGCGTGAACTGTGTCTGCCCATTGGCTTGTCGCCCGAAGAAATGCGACAAGTTGATCAATTGGTCAGCCAGGGCCGCCCCATCAAGCGCGGCGAAGCACTCTACCGTGCCGGTGAGCCGTTCCATGCACTCTATGCAGTGCGCCTCGGCTTCTTCAAAACCAGCATCGTTTCTGAAGATGGTCGCGAACAAGTGACCGGTTTTCACATGAATGGTGAGTTGATGGGCATGGATGCAATCAGCACCGACCATCACACTTGTGACGCAGTTGCGTTGGAAGATAGCGAAGTATGCGAACTGCCCTTTGCTGAAATCGAATCCATGTCGCGCCGTATTCCCAACCTGCAACGCCATCTTTACAAGATGATGAGCCGCGAAATCGTCCGCGATCATGGCGTAATGCTGCTGTTGGGCAATATGAAGGCAGAGGAACGGATTGCTGCGTTCTTGCTCAATCTCTCGCAGCGCTTTGCCTTACGTGGCTATTCGCACAGCAGCTTTCATCTGCGCATGACGCGCGAAGAAATCGGCAGCTACCTCGGCCTGAAGCTGGAAACGGTAAGCAGAACCTTATCGCGCTTCCAGGACAATGGTCTGATTCGAGTACAGAACAGGCTCATCGAACTGAAAGACACCGAAGGCTTGAAACAATTGATGAACAACTGTCAAAGCAATTGACTGCCTGATTCCAATGCTCACGCAAGTTTGCCTGGTTGCCCCAGCGGCGCTCGCATCCTCCATCCTTGGCCGCCTGGCGCGATCAGGATTGGGGGTGCCGGTATTTCCGGCAGAAACTCCAACTGCTTTGCCGCCTGCACCCACCCCCGACAGCACGTTGGTGTTGGTGAACCCGCAAGGGCTCGCGGAATATCTGGCATGGAAAAGCCAAGCCGATGCACAGGGCTGGCATCTGCTGGATATAGCCGGCAACTTGCAAAACCCCCTCGGGCAAATCTACGGCTGGATGCTCGCTGTCGGTGCAAAGCACAGTGACCTTGCAATAGCCGAACCCATCATTGCAGCGTTGTCGCCAGCCCTGCCCAACGCATGGCTTCACGCAGGCGGCCCCGGGGCTGGCGCGTTTTTGCAGACCACAAGCGGTGCCTGCCTAATGCAGTCTGGAGAGGTCTGGTTGTGGTTACAGCGCGCGTTGCAGCAACCCGGCAGCACGCCGTTTGATCTGCAGTCTTGGCAATACCTGGTTCACGGCGGTTTTGAGAAGCTGCAGCGAGAGGCGCGGGATTACCTGGCCCTCGACACCGAGCCGTTCACTCCATGGCACGCCGCGCAAAGTGGCCTCTTGCTCCAAGGTAGCTCTAATGCACTGGCGAGGGAGCTAGCACAGTGGCTGCTGATACTCCCAGTCGTCCCAAGCCCGTCCGCCGCAACCGCGTCCTGACACTTCAACAGCACAAGGCTAAGCCAGTATCGGTGGTGCGTTGGCAAAAAAAATGGCCCTCGTCAGAGGGCCATAATCGCAATCGGCAGATATGCGCTTTGAAACGTTAAAACATTTGCTCAAGCAGCTTTGCGACGACCGTTCGCCGCAGGCGCTGCTTTAGTCACATTCTGTACTACAGTGGCAACCCACTCTTCGCTCTGCTTGCGCGCAGCGGCTACTGTTGTGCCATAAGCGTCCAGCGAAGCCGCTACGCCATTGCGCAACACTTTGATGCCTTCGGCACCGGCGGGCGCTTGATCAGCGAATGCGTCAAATCCGGAAAGCACCTCATCGCCAGATTTTTTGACTTGCTGTTCGACCAATTCGCTCAAGGCCTGTTGGGTTGCTTGCGCAATGCCAATGGATTCACGCCATGCGGCAGTGGCTTTTTCAATTAGCGGCTCGACCAGGCCACGCTGTAATGCCAAAGCACCCTGCACATCTTTGGTCTGCGAGAAGGCTTTGATCGCCTCAACGTTATCGGCAGCCACAGTCTTGGCAAAGCCCAGCTGCACGCCCCACAAACGCTCCGCACCGGCCAGAAAGGTCTGTGCGTAATTCAAGGACCGCTCGATCCCGACTTGTTGAGCGCGGGAAAACTCTTCGGCAAAACGGTTGGAACCAAACGTCATGATCTTTCCTTTAGGATTTGTGCAACGCAACATCTGGAAGCATTGTGGCAGAACGCCGATACATGTCAATGCAATATTTGTGCGGCGCACAAAATAATCTTCAGACGAAAAAAAACGACCCTCAGGTCGTATTTTTAATCCGGTGGCTGAACCACCAACTCACGCGCGGGGAGACTCCCCATTACGCCTTGGTATCTACCGCGTTGCCCAGATTAGTCGGGTTGTTATATTGCGGCACCGGCGGTAATGCCTGCAGCAAGCTCAGCGCTGCCGAGGCCTGCGCGTCGTTGGCTTTTTTCATTACCCCGACGCCAACAGCCACGTTGGTCGCTGCGGGTTGCAGAACCAGAGAATTTAGCAAGCTGCTTGCCGTTGATGCAGAAGATGCGGAATCCATAAAACACTCCCATTGATATCAACAACATAACGTAACTTTGGCCACCGAGCAAGCCAGAGGGATCCCACACGCGCACTCCTCGGGGCATGCCTGGCACGGCGAGGGGTGATAGAATCGGCGCTATGAATACCCCTGCATTTATCCATCTCCGCCTGCACTCCGAATTCTCTGTGACCGACGGCATCGTGCGCATTGACGACGCGGTAAGTCATGCCAAAGCGTTAGGCATGCCCGCTGTTGCCGTATCGGATCTGATGAACCTGTTTGGCATGGTCAAGTTGTATAAGTCCTGCCGCAGCGCCGGTCTCAAGCCCATTGTGGCGCTGGATACATGGATCGAAAACGAAGAAGACCGCGACAAACCGACCCGCGTGCTGTTCGTTGCGCGCGATCGCGGTGGTTACGGGCGCTTGTGCGAGTTGCTGACGCGGGCCTATCTGGAAAACCAGTATCGCGGACGGGCTGAGCTTAAAAAAGCGTGGCTGGATGAAGGCGACAACAGCGGTTTGCTGTGTCTGTCTGGCGCCCATCAGGGCGAAATCGGCCAAGCCTTGCTGAATGGCAATCTGGAAGGTGCCAGAGAGTTGGCGCAATGGTGGCACGCTCGCTTTCCAAATGCGTTTTACCTGGAACTGCAACGCACTGGCAAGCCAGAGTGCGAAGTCTCCGTGCAAGGCCATCTTGATCTTGCCTCCGAACTGGATTTGCCCGTCGTCGCAACCCATGCCATCCAGTTTATGGCACCGGACGATTTCAAGGCGCACGAAGCCCGGACTTGCATTGCGGAAGGCTACGTCGTCTCCGACAAACGCCGCCCGCGTAATTTTACTGAAGAGCAGTATTTCAAAACACCTGCTCAAATGCAGGAGTTATTCAGCGATATTCCGGAAGCGCTGGCCAACACCATTACCATCGCTCAGCGCTGCAATATCAATATCGTGCTGGGCAAAAATTTCTTGCCGCTGTTCCCTACTCCGGAAGGCATGACGCTGGATGACTTCCTGGTGCATCAGGCCAAAGAAGGCCTGGAGATGCGACTGGCGCAGCTGTATCCGGATCAGGCCCAGCGCGATGCCGAACGCCCGCGTTACCAGGAACGGCTGAAGTTTGAGACCGATACCATCATCCAGATGGGTTTTCCGGGCTACTTCCTGATCGTGGCCGACTTTATTATCTGGGCCAAGCAAAACGGCTGCCCGGTGGGGCCAGGCCGGGGTTCGGGCGCGGGTTCATTGGTGGCGTATTCGCTGGGTATTACGGACATCGATCCCACCGCCTACGCCCTGCTGTTCGAGCGCTTTTTGAACCCGGAACGGGTTTCCATGCCCGACTTTGATATCGACTTCTGCCAGGACAACCGGTGGCGTGTCATTGAATACGTGCGCGGCAAATATGGCGCCGAAGCGGTGAGCCAGATTGCCACTTTCGGGACCATGGCCGCCAAAGCGGTGGTGCGCGACGTGGGTCGTGTGCTCGATTTACCGTATATGTTTGTCGATGGCCTGTCCAAGTTGATTCCAGCTGCGCCAGGCAAGCAATACAGCCTGGACGATGCCACCGAAATGGTGCCAGAACTAGCCGTACGGGTGCAAAACGAAGAAGAAGTCGCCGAACTGTGGGAACTGGCCAAAAAGCTCGAAGGCCTCACCCGTAACATCGGCATGCATGCCGGGGGCGTATTGATTGCTCCGGGCCAGATCACCGACTTCTGCCCGGTATACCAAGCCAGCGGAGTGGATTCGTCACCCGTCTCCATGCTGGATAAAGATGACGTTGAGCAAGTCGGGCTGGTGAAGTTCGACTTTTTGGGCCTGCGAAATCTGACGATTATCGAACTGGCCCTGCAATATATCAAAGAGCAAACCGGCGAATACATCGACTTGATGAGTCTCGGTTTTGGCGATCAAGCGGCCTACCAGGTTTTCCGCGATGCCAATACAACTGCGGTATTTCAGGTTGAATCGGACGGCATGAAACGGCTGCTGGAAAAACTCCAGCCTGACCGTTTTGAAGACATTATCGCGGTCTTGGCACTCTACCGCCCGGGCCCGCTGGGTTCCGGCATGGTTGATACGTTTATCAACCGGAAAAAAGGTCTGGAGAAACCGGACTACTTCCACCCCGATCTGGAAAAGTGTCTGGAGCCAACCTATGGCGTGATCGTGTATCAAGAGCAGGTGATGCAGATTTCGCAGATTATCGGTGGCTACACGCTCGGTGGCGCGGATATGTTGCGCCGGGCCATGGGCAAGAAAAAGCCCGAAGAAATGGCCAAGCACCGGGCAACCATTGCCGAAGGTGCGGCGCAAAAAGGCTACAACCCGGCGCTGGCAGAAAACCTGTTCGACTTGATGACCAAGTTTGCCGAGTACGGCTTTAACAAGTCGCACACGGCCGCCTACGCGGTGGTGTCGTACCACACAGCATGGCTCAAGGCGCACCACACCGCCGCTTTCATGGCCGCGACCATGAGTTCGGAACTGGATAACACCGACCAGCTGAAGGTGTTCTACGACGATTGCATTGAGAAAAACAAACTCGAAATGCTGCCGCCGGACGTGAACCACAGCATGTACCGCTTTGTGCCAGTGGGTAAGCGGCAGATTCGTTATGCACTGGGCGCCATCAAGGGCGTCGGTGAAGGCGCGGTTAACATGATCGTGGCCGAGCGTGCAGCCAACGGTCCGTTTACCGATCTTTATGACTTCTGCATGCGCACCGACAAGAAAGAAGTCAACAAACGCGTGCTGGAAGCGCTGATTCGCGGCGGTGCGTTTGATGCGCTTGAACCCAATCGCGCGCAGCTGCTGGGCAACGTTGAGCAAGCCATGAGTCTGGCCGAGCACGCTGCTGCCAACGCCAATCAAGGCAGTCTGTTTGACGTGTTCGAGCCTTCTGCTGCGCCAACGGTGGAATGGATTACCGTTCCTGCGTGGGACGACAAAACCCGGCTGGCCGAAGAAAAACCGGCAATCGGGTTTTATCTGTCCGGTCACCCGTTTGACGCCTATGCCAAAGACGTCAAAGCCTTTATCAAAACCCGCCTGGATCGCTTGCAACCGCGTAAAGACATTCAGTTTGTCGCCGGGATTGTGATTGGTGTGCGCGTCAAAAATGGCGAGCGTGGGCGCATGGCGTTTGTGACGCTGGATGACGGTTTTGCCAAACAAGACGTCACCGTATATTCAGAGGTATTTGAAGCCAATCGCACCAAATTGACTGAAGATGCCTTGCTGGTCATCCCAGGCAAAATCAGTGAAGATCGCTTCTCTGGCGGCCTGCGTGTGATTGCGGACGGGGTTATGGACATCGCGGAAGCGCGCAGCCAGTTTGCGCAGGCACTTACGCTCAAATTCAACGGCAATGCCGACCCGGCCAAACTACGACAAGCGCTGGATAACTGGTCTGGCGGTGCTTGCCAGGTTGAAATCGAATATCACAATGACAACGCCAGTTGCCGGCTGGCTCTGGGCAATATCTGGCGCGTTACTTTGCATGACGATCTGGTGGGTTCACTGAAAACGTGGCTGGGTAATGATGCCGTTTCGATTCGTTTCTCATAGCACTACCAAACAAGGGGCCTCGCGCCCCTTGTTTGTTTTTCGGCTCCGGCGCTCCGTTTCAAACGCCCGCAGCCCAGAGGTCATCACGCTTTCCCTATTCGGCAAAACCCTGACTTGTTTTCGGCCGGGCAGACGTCCAGCATCACGCTAACCGCCATTTAGTTGATTCAAGCATTCAATCACCACTGACTACTACAAAGTTGAAAGGCATCGGAGTCGTACATGGATGAAGAACTGAATAAAAAAGCACTGGATTATCATCGCTTTCCCAAGCCCGGCAAGATCCAGGTCGTACCGACCAAGGCTCTGGCCAGCCAGCGCGATCTGGCACTGGCCTACTCCCCGGGCGTTGCTGCCGCATGTATGGCCATCGTCGAAGACCCGGCGGAAGCCCGCAACATGACCGCACGGGGCAACTTGGTCGCGGTGATTTCCAACGGCACCGCCGTACTCGGTCTGGGCAATATCGGTCCGCTAGCGGGCAAGCCAGTGATGGAAGGCAAAGGCGTATTGTTCAAGAAATTCGCAGGTATCGACGTATTTGATATCGAAGTCGCGGAAAACGACCCAGACAAGCTGGTTGAGATCATCGCATCGCTGGAACCCACTTTCGGCGGCATCAACCTGGAAGACATCAAGGCACCGGAGTGCTTCATCGTTGAACGCAAACTGCGTGAACGCATGAATATCCCGGTGTTCCACGACGATCAACACGGCACTGCCATCATTACCGGCGCCGCGGTAAAGAACGGCTTGCGTTACGTCGAAAAGAAGATCGAAAACGTCAAACTGGTCTGTTCCGGTGCTGGCGCGGCAGCGATTGCGTGTCTGGATTTGCTGGTTGGCATGGGCCTGAAACGCGAAAACGTACTGGTTTGCGACTCCAAAGGCGTGATCTACACCGGCCGTGACGAACGCCTGGATGAGACCAAAGCCCGCTACGTGCGTGACACCCCTGCCCGCACGCTGAGCGACGCGATTGATGGCGCGGATATTTTCCTGGGTTTGTCTGGCCCTGGCGTTGTGACTCAAGAAATGGTCACGCGCATGGCTGCCAAACCGCTGATTCTGGCGCTGGCCAACCCCGACCCCGAGATTGCTCCGCCGGCTGCCAAGGCCGTGCGCCCCGACGCCATTGTGTGTACTGGCCGCTCGGATTATCCGAATCAGGTTAATAATGTTTTGTGCTTCCCGTTCATTTTCCGTGGCGCGCTGGATGTCGGTGCCACCACGATCAATGAAGAAATGAAGCGCGCTGCAGTAACCGCCATCGCTGATCTGGCCCACGCGGAACAATCCGACGTGGTGGCCGATGCTTATGGTGGCCAGAGCCTGAAATTTGGCCCGGAATATCTGATTCCCAAACCGTTCGACCCACGCCTGATCATCAAGATCGCGCCTGCCGTTGCGCAGGCGGCCATGGATAGCGGCGTGGCCGAACGGCCGATCACCGATATGCACGCGTATATCGAAGACCTGACCCAGTTCGTCTACAAGTCCAACCTGTTTATGCGCCCGGTGTTCTCGGCCGCTCGCAAGAAGCAGGAACGCGTGGTGTATTGCGAGGGCGAAGACCAGCGCGTACTGCATGCCGTGCAAGAAGCCGTGGACATGAAGCTGTGTGTGCCGATTCTGATTGGCCGCCCGAAAGTCATCCTCAAGCGCATTGAGCACCTGGGTTTGCGTATCAAGCACGGCGTGGATTTTGAAATCTGCAATCCCGAACACGATCCGCGCTATCGCGAGTACTGGAAGCTGTACCACTCTCTAATGATGCGCAAGGGCGTGTCGGAAGAGCAGGCGCAACTGGAAGTGCGCGGCAAACCGACGCTGATTGGCGCATTGATGGTAAAACGCGGTGAAGCCGACGCGCTGATCTGTGGCCTGACCGGGCGCTATCACCAGCATCATTTCTATGTCACCAATGTACTTTGCCCCAAGCAAGGTGCGGCGACCACGGGTGCGATGAATGCGCTGCTGCTGCCAACCGGCAACATTTTCATTGCTGATACCTACGTCAACCAGGACCCGACTGCGGAACAACTGGCCGACATCACCTTGATGGCGGCAGAAGCGGTGCGCAATTTTGGCATCGCGCCCAAAGTCGCGCTGTTGTCGCACTCCAGTTTCGGCACGTCGGACAGCCCGTCCGCCCGCAAGATGCAAGCCACATTGCGGCTGGTGCGTGAACGCGCACCTGAACTGGAAATCGACGGAGAAATGCATGGTGACGCAGCCATTTCGGCGGAAATCCGTCAGCGCGTGTTCCCGCACTCCACGCTCAAGGGCGACGCCAATCTGTTGATCATGCCGAACCTGGATGCCGCGAACATCTCGTTCAACCTGCTCAAAATGACTGCGGGCGATGGCTTGACGGTGGGGCCAATCCTGCTGGGCATCCCGGCTACCGCGCATATCCTCACGCCAACGGCATCGGTCCGGCGCGTGGTGAACATGACGGCGCTGGCCTCGGTTGAGGCTGCAACACACGACAACGACGTCCAGTTGCATGTGGATTAAGTTGGCAAACCCTCAGCAAGTGGGGACGTAACCACCGCTCGCTGGCCAGGACAGGGCGAAAATCGCGGCAAATGCGGTTTTCGCCCTTATGCTTTGTAAAGTGGCCGTGCAGTCAGTCCAATGTTCTAATTGGTGATTGGTGATTGGTGATTGGTTTATTCAACGATGGCGACAAGGAGATGAGATGAGCGAATTCAATCCTGCAGATCCGTTCGGCTTTTTCACCCAGATGTGGAAAAACCCGCCCAGTGGCGCCAATCCATTCATGCCGCCACTCACCGAAGAAGAAATCGATCGCAAACTGGCGGAACTCAAAACGGTAGAGCAATGGCTTTCCGTGCAAGTGGGCATGTTGCAAATGACAGCCAAAACGCTGGAACTGCAAAAGGCCGGACTGGTCGCACTGCGACAGGGACTCGACCCCAAACCAGCCGACGGAGGCCATGGCGGATGAAATTGCAGCAAAAACAGAACAAACAAGACCACCTGTTCCAGAACTACGCCCTTTCCTGGCGCAGCGCCTTCATCGCGTGCTGCGCTGCCATTCTGGCTGCGTGTACCACCCCGCCGACGCAGCAACCTGGCCCCACTCCAACACCCACGCCAACTCCGCAGCCCGCCGCGGTGAAATACCAGAGTGTCAGCTGGAGCGACGTGCCAGCGACCACGGATGTTGAGATGGTCAACGGGTTCAACGCCTGGCGTAGTGGCTGCCCCAAACTGGCACGCAATGCTACGTGGGCGGCAACATGCAAGGATGCGGCCAACGTGCCGCAAGATGCCGGCGCGGTGCGCAGCTTCTTGCAGAACCGGTTACAGCCCTACGCGTTGCAAAATCCGGATGGCAGCCAGACTGGCTTGATTACCGGCTATTACGAGCCGGTTTATCCAGGTAGCCAAAGCAAAACCGCTAAAGCCACAGTGCCCGTTTACAGCGTGCCGGATGATCTGATCATCGTAGCGCTAGATGATCTTTATCCGGAACTCAAAGGCAAGCGCGTTCGCGGCAAGCTGCAGGGCCGCAAGCTGGTGCCCTACCCGGATGCAGCCAGCATTGGCGACAAAGGCGTAACCGCGCCGGTCTTGGCCTGGTTGCAAGACCCGATGGATTTGCAGTTTCTGCAGATTCAGGGCTCTGGCCGGGTGCGCTTGGCCGATGGCAGTCAAATGCGTCTGGCCTACGCCGATCAGAATGGCCAACCCTATAAGCCGATTGGCCGCTGGCTAGTCGAACAAGGTCAGTTGAAGTCCGGCCAGGTCAGCATGCAGGCGATCCGGGCATGGGCGACGGCTAATCCGAAACGGATTCCCGAATTACTTGCCAGCAATCCGAGCTATGTTTTTTTCCGCGTCTTGCCGCCCTCCAATGAAGGCCCACAAGGCGCGTTGGGTGTACCGCTAACAGCCGAATATAGCGCGGCGATTGATCCCAAGGCGGTGCCGCTGGGGAGCCTGATCTGGCTCTCTAGCACCCGCCCGGACAACAACAAGGCCATCAACCGGCCGCTGGCGGCACAAGATACCGGCGGCGCCATTGCCGGCGCCGTACGCGCCGACTTGTTCTGGGGCACTGGCGACGCCGCTGGCGAATTGGCTGGCCATACCAAACAGCAAGGGCGCATCTGGTTACTCTGGCCTAAAGAAGCGCCACCGCCGCAACCGTAGTCGGCGGATTGGAGTGGATAACAAGCACCAAAGGCTGGCCGGGACCACACATTCCGGCCAGCGTGCATCTGCGGGTTGACCAATTCCGGCAAGTTCGGCAAGATGAATCCCGAAATTCCTCTTCATTGTTTACGCAGACCTGATTACCAATATGGCATTCCACTCCAACGATATCTGGCTTGAATGGCGATGGCGTAGCTGCTGATAGCGGCCGCAAGCCTATTCGCTTTGTCTCAAACCATAATTCGTTCGGAGTAAGTCATGCTGACGCGTGAACAATTCGCAGCGCTCGCTGCACAAGGCTATAACCGTATTCCCGTTGTCCTCGAGCTGTTTGCCGATCTGGACACCCCTCTTTCTGTTTATCTCAAGCTGGCCAATCGTCCGTATTCCTATTTGCTGGAATCCGTCGTCGGTGGCGAGCGCTTTGGTCGTTATTCCTTCATCGGTTTGCCTGCACGTACTCGCCTGACGGTGAATGGCGAACATGTTGATGTAATCCACGACGACCGGATCATCGAAAGCTTTGATGGCAATCCGCTTGATTTCATCAATAGCTATCAGCAACGCTTTAAAGCCTCCATCCCGGCCAATATGCCGCGTTTTATTGGCGGGCTGGTCGGCTACTTTGGCTACGAAACCATCCGTTTTATCGAGCGCAAACTGGCGCACGTGCAAAAGCCGGATGTGATTGGTGCACCAGACATTCAATTGCTGTTATCTGAAGAACTGGCCGTTGTAGATAATCTCTCCGGCAAGCTCTATCTGGTGGTTTACGCCGACCCAGCCAAACCCGAAGCCTACGACAAAGCCGAAGCGCGCTTGTGGGAGCTACGCATGAAGCTGCGCGAGCCCGCACCGATGCCGTTGCAAGGCCCGGCAGAAAGCGTTACCACACCGAACTCGGAATTTGGCGAGGAGCGTTTCAAAGAGGCGATTGGCAAGGCCAAGGAATACATTCTGGATGGCGACATCATGCAAGTGGTGTTGTCGCAACGCATGCAATTGCCGTTCCATGAGTCGCCGCTCTCACTTTATCGTGCACTGCGCTCGCTCAATCCTTCGCCGTACATGTTCTTCTACCACTTTGGTGACATGCACGTCGTCGGCGCCTCGCCAGAGATTCTGGTGCGGCTGGAAGGTGAAACCATCACGGTGCGCCCGATTGCCGGCACCCGCCCACGCGGCAAAACACGGGAAGAAGATCAGGAGTTGGCCGCAGAACTACTGGCCGATCCCAAAGAGATTGCTGAACACGTCATGCTGATGGATCTGGGTCGCAACGACACCGGGCGTGTGGCGCAAATCGGCAGCGTGAAAGTGCTGGATCGCATGATCGTGGAAAAGTACTCCCACGTGATGCACATTGTTTCCAGTGTGGAAGGCAAGCTTAAACCGGGCCTTTCCAATATCGACGTGCTCAAGGCCACCTTCCCGGCTGGTACGGTTTCTGGTGCGCCCAAAGTGCGCGCCATGGAAATCATCGACGAACTGGAGCCAAGCAAGCGCGGGGTTTACTCCGGCGCAGTGGGTTATCTTGGCTTTAATGGCGACATGGACGTGGCCATTGCGCTGCGGACCGCCGTAGTAAAAAACAACACGCTTTATATGCAGGCGGGCGCCGGGATCGTGGCCGACTCCGTACCGCAAAGCGAATGGCAAGAGACGCTGAACAAGGCCCGCGCCGTATTGCGCGCTGCCGAGCTGGTTCAACGCGGCCTTGATGCCTGACTCTTACCGGATACTGGAGAACTCACCATGCTGTTGATGATCGACAACTACGACTCGTTTACCTATAACCTCGTGCAGTATTTTGGTGAACTGAAACAAGATGTTGTGGTGTACCGCAACGACGAAATCACCATCGAACAGATCGAAGCGCTGCAGCCGAAATACCTGGTCGTGTCGCCCGGGCCATGTACTCCGCTTGAGGCCGGTATTTCAGTCGCTGCCATTGAACACTTTGCCGGCAAGCTGCCGATCTTGGGCGTGTGCCTCGGGCATCAATCCATCGGTCAGGCTTATGGCGGCAAAATCGTGCACGCCCAAACCCTGATGCACGGTAAGACCTCGCCGGTCAGCCATACCAACAAGGGCGTGTTCAAAGACCTGCCCTCTCCGTTTACCGCCACCCGTTATCACTCTTTGGTGATCGAGCGCGAAAGCCTGCCCGACTGTCTGGAAGTGACGGCTTGGACTGAAGACGGCGAGATCATGGGCGTGCGCCATAAAACATTGCCGATCGAGGGCGTGCAGTTTCACCCTGAATCCATTTTGACCGAACACGGTCATCAGATGCTGGATAACTTCCTGAAGGAATGGGCCTGAGCCGCCGACTCAGCCAATACCGCTCGCGCTTTCCCATTCTCCAGGAGTTACCCGCATGACCATTACCGTCCAGGATGCCCTGAATCGGCTAATCGACCAGAACGAACTGTTTTACGATGAAATGCTGTTTTTGATGCGGCAGATCATGACTGGCCAGATGCCAGCGGTGCAAATCGCGGCCCTGCTAATGGGGCTGCGCACCAAGGTAGAGTCAGTTTCTGAAATTGCCGCCGCCGCGACCGTCATGCGCGAGTTTGCGCTGCCTGTTGCCATCGCAGACCGCACCCACCTGGTAGACATCGTCGGCACCGGTGGCGACAAGGCCCACACTTTCAATATCTCGACCACCGCGATGTTCGTGGTTGCTGCTGCTGGCGGGCGCGTAGCCAAGCACGGCAACCGCGCGGTGTCCTCCAGTAGCGGCAGCGCCGATGTGCTGGAAGCGCTGGGTCTGCGGCTGGATTTGACCGCAGAACAAGTCTCCGCCTGTATCGATAATGTGGGCGCCGGTTTCATGTTTGCACCGAGCCACCATAGTTCGATGAAGCATGTAGCCGCTGTGCGCAAGGAAATGGGCGTACGTACCATTTTCAATATTCTGGGCCCGCTGACCAATCCAGCTCAGGCCGAAAACCAGTTGATGGGTGTGTTCCATCCGGATCTGGTCGGTATTCAAGCACGCGTGTTACGCCAACTGGGTTCAAAGCATGTGCTGATCGTGCATGGCAAAGACGGGTTGGATGAGATCACCCTGTGTGACCAAACCCGGATTGCCGAATTGAAAGACGGCGAAATCCGCGAATACGATTTTGATCCGCGCGATCATGGTTTCAAGCTCTGCCATATCTCCGAGTTGCATGCGGGCGATGCTGTGCAGTCCAAAGCCATTGTTGAGGCCGTACTGAACGATGAAAGCGGCCCGTGCCGCGATATCGTGGTGCTGAACGCGGGCGCGGCAATTTATGCGGCCAATGTCGTGGACAGCCTGGCCGATGGTTTTGCGCTGGCTAGTGAAACCATCGCCAATGGCAAGGCCAAGGCCAAACTGGCCGAACTGATTCAATTTACCAAGCAATTCCCGGGTTGATTTGCCATGTCTGACATTCTGAAAAAAATCATTGCCACCAAAGTGGACGAAGTCGCCGCCGCGCGTAAAGCAATCCCCTTGCATGCGATTCGTGAAGAAGCCGAATCCAGCACCGATCAGCGCGATTTCGTCGGTGCATTGCGCGCCAAACACGCAGCCGGTAAAGCAGGTGTGATTGCGGAGGTTAAAAAGGCCAGCCCATCCAAAGGCATTATCCGCGCTGATTTTGTGCCCGCCGCGATTGCTGAAAGCTACGCCGAACATGGCGCAGCTTGTCTGTCAGTGCTGACTGATATCCATTATTTTCAAGGTAGCGCCGATTACCTCAAGGCCGCACGCGCAGCCTGCGAACTGCCTGCCCTGCGCAAAGATTTCATGATTGATGAATACCAGGTATTCGAAGCCCGCGCCTGGGGGGCCGACTGCATTTTGTTGATTGCAGCCGAATTGAGTCTGGCGCAAATGAAAGACCTGGAAGCCACCGCGCATGCGCTCGGCATGGCCGTTCTGGTTGAAGTACACAACGGTGATGAACTGGATCTGGCTCTGGAACTCAAAACGCCACTCGTTGGCGTCAATAATCGCAACCTGCGCACCTTTGAAGTCAGTCTGCAAACCACACTGGATTTGCTGCCGCGCATTGATGGCAACCGGATTGTTGTCACCGAAAGCGGCATTATGGATGCCAGCGACGTGGCATTAATGCGTGAGCACAATGTTCATACCTTCCTGGTCGGAGAAGCATTCATGCGCGCAGATAATCCTGGTAAAGCATTGGCAGGGTTATTTAGTTAAAGAGAGTCAAGCAACCAGCAACCGTTATCTCTTTACGGTTCAAAAACAGCACCGCCCGGGCATTTGTCCCGGGCGTTTTGCATTGAAACGGCCTTCAGGTTTGCCTTTTGTGGCGGATATTGTGGCTAATTGATTATTTATTAAGCGACACATAAGCGCTGTTAGCAGAGAGGGGTCTGATATCCACTCCCCTCATACCATTTTGTAGTTGTTTATTTACAACAACAACGCGTAAAACCAATGTCATTTTTTAGTGGTTATCCCCAATAAAAGGCCATTTCAGGGGCGTTTCTGCCACTTATAGGAATATAAAAACAAGTTATAAGACCCCTGAAACCTATAAATGTCATATTTCTGTCATCATACGGCCCTAGACTGGCGCCGGTTTCAGAAGAAGACGATTCGGTAAATGCCGAACAAACCAGTCAGAACGAAACCACGGTTTACTCGATCTTTCAGTGTGATCCGGCAATGTTAAATCCACGCCTTGTTGAGCGTATTTATCTAGCCAAGGTTTCAGAGTTGCAGATGTAATAAAAGCATCTGCATTGTTTTCCGCAAACGGAGATAGTTCAAATGAAAAAAATCATGGTTGCCGCACTGGCTGCTGCTTTCCTCACCCCGATCGCAATGGCCGATGTGACCATCTACGGTTCTATCCGCGCTGACGTTGAATATGACAGCTTTGGTGACCTGAACGGCAAGTCGCCAGCGGTCAGCAGCCAAACCCGTATTGTTGATTCCTCCTCGCGTATCGGCTTCAAGGGTACCGACAAGTGGGACAACGGCTGGACTGGCATTTGGCAACTTGAATCCGGTATCGGTGCAGCTGCAGCTTCTGCAGACAGCAACGGCACCAAGCCTAAGGGTTTCGGTGGCGGCGCTTGGGGCGGTCGTAACTCCTTCATCGGTTTTGTTGCGCCTGACTTCGGTACATTCCGCGCTGGTAACTTCGACAGCACCTACAAGAACGTGCTGACTTCCTCGAAGCTTTCGCCGCTGTTCGACGATTTCCTGGATTCGACCGACTATAAGGGCAAGAACGCAACGTTCTCCCAGTTGGCTACCCGCCTGAACGACAACCTGGCTTATGAGTCGGCAACCTGGGGTGGTTTCCAGATCCGTGCCAACGTTGGCCTGGATGGTTCCCCACAAGCTAGCGGCAGTGCGCCGATTTATAACATCGCAGCCCTGTACAACATCGGTGGCTTTAACGCATCCCTGGCATATCAATACGCCAAGGATCGCAACTTTGCTCAAGTTAGCGGCATTTCTGTGGCCGACACCACTGGCACAACAAATGCCACGACGGGCGCCACCACTTACAACATCGCTGACGGTGCCAAAGTTGAAGGTTACCAACTGGCTGCTGGCTACACCTTTGACTTCGGTCTGGGTCTGGGCGCAGGTTGGGAACATATCTCCAACGAAGAAGCTTCCTCATATGTTGCAACGGCTGCAACTCATGCCAAGAGCACCAGCTGGAACAACTACGTTGTGACAGGTAACTACTGGTTCAACCCGAAGTTTGAGCTGCAAGGTCTGTACAGCCGCTCGAACAAGGTTTACGGCGTTGACGATCTGACCGGCCAGCAGTACTCCTTGTCCGGCGTGTACTACCTGAGCAAGCAAACCCGTTGGTACACTTCTGCTGTTGGTCTGAAGAACGACGGCAAGACAACAGGTCAGCAGTTCTCGTTCCAGAACAACTCGGTTTCGCTGGTTGCCAAGAATGGCCAAACCTCGTACACCGTGCTGACAGGCCTGCGTTCGGATTTCTAATCTGAACTCAAGGTTTGCCACATTGCAGGAAAAAACCGGGGAAACCCGGTTTTTTCTTTTTCATCCCCTTGCGAGTGTCGTACACCAGCATAGCTGTCAGCCGTGCCGTCCAGCCCTACCCGTGACTTATGCGGCAGGCTTCTTGTCTGCGACGAAATAGCACTGCGCATACGCAATCCTGGCCACTCACTCAGGTTTGAGGCTGACCGAGCCAGTAGCGTAGCAATATGCCTTCCGGCAAGCACCGCACGATTTCGAAGTCAAGCGACTGAGCATTGGCAACAAATGCTGGAACAGTCAGGATACGCAGCTCAAACCACTGCCAACTGCGCGCACCCTCAATAATGGCGGCAAGCAATTGTTTCCAGTCCGGCACTGCACCCTCAGCCTCTGCTCGCCAAAGCATCAGCCCCATACTGCCTGTTAATGTTGCCAATGCAAGCAAGCGACCTTCTGCGCTCCATAGCGCCCATGCATCGGCACTGAGCGCGGGTACAGGAGATATCGGCATGGCAATTGTCATTGGATGCAAGTGTTGTTGCAGACCAGCCAATGCGTTCTGCGGGACATTTGCCACATATTGCTGCCGGGGCTCCGGCTCACCGTCCAACATCAAAACCTGGCAATCAGGTTTAACCAACTCAAACAGCTCCACCACATCCGCATTACGCATGCGCACGCAACCATGCGATGCAGGAATACCCATGGGCTGGTCGTCTGGGGTGCCGTGGATGTAGATATAGCGACGCATGCTGTCCACTTGCCCGAGCCGGTTGAACCCGGGCTGGCAGCCACTGAGCCAGAGAATGCGGCTGAGAATCCAGTCCCGCTCCGGATACTGTTCGGCCAGTTCTGGCGTGTGAACCTCACCGGTGGGGCGTCGTCCACGCAATACCGCGCCGATGGGCAGGCCGGCACCGATTTTTGCCCGGACCACGTGCAAGCCGCGCGGCGTTTGCATACTGCCCTGTTGCTCACCGATACCGGCGGCAGCGGTTGAGGCCTGGTATTGCTTGATGACTTGCTGTTGCTCATCCAGCAAACACAGTGTTTGTGCGGCCAGATCAATGACTATTTTCATGGTTTTTGCACCAACAAAACGGGGGCCATACAGCCCCCGTTTTTACTACTTGCACAATGGATTACCTGCTTAATGCTTGATCAGACCATTGTAGATGGTGCCGCTCAACTCACCGTCAGGCGTATCTTGAGAGATTTCCCAAGCCATCATACCGCCCAGCTTCATCTTTTTCACGTAGTCGATTTTGTCTTTCAGCACTTGTGGGTCGTCATAAACCCACGCTTCGTTGCCGGAAACCTTGACGATGGCTTTGGTCTTGTCGTCACGGAACACGTCGCCCGCCTTGGCTTTGACTTCGGCATAGGTGGCCACGCCTTCATCCGGCGTGCCCTTGGCCTTGGCTTTCACGGCCTGATGAATGCCGTGGTTGTCCATTGAGCCGGTCACCCAGCCGTAGCCATAGAACGGCACGCCTAATACCAGTTTGGCGGGCTGCACGCCTTTTTCGATATAGTCTTTGACTGCCATATCGATGGAGAGGCGATCTTTAGGCCCGGTGAACAGGTTGGATTGATAGCCAGTGGTGCTGTCCCAAGGACCGGCAAAGTCATAGGTCATCAGGTTGATCCAGTTCAGCGATTGCTGAATCTTGTCGCTTTCGATCGAACCATAAACCGACGACGAAGCGCTTGCCGCCACGGTCAACAAGTAACCTGGCTTGAGTGCATCCAGCTGTTTGCGGAATTCGGCCAGTAGCGCGGTGTAGTTCTTTGGGTCTTCATCGCGTACCACATTGCCTTCGTTACCAGCGCTGCCCGGGTATTCCCAGTCAATGTCGATGCCATCAAACACCCCGGCCGCCAAGCCATCTTTACCGGCGATATTGCCTTTGATGAAGGTATCTACGCAGGATTTAACGAATGCTTCACGGTTTTTTGGCAGAGCGGCATCGGAGAAATTCTTGGACCAAGTCCAGCCGCCCAGCGAAATCACCACTTTCAGATTCGGGTGTTTTTGCTTGAGTTGCTTAAGCTGATTCCAGTTACCGAATAGCCCGTTGGTGCCTGCATCAACCTTGCCATCGAGCGTGTGAGCGGCATCGATCACCGTTTTGTAATCAGCATCTGGATCACCCACTACGCATTTGTTATCGACCACATTGGCAAAGGCGTAGTTGATCACAGTTGCCTGACTGGCCGCACCGCTGGTTTCCAGGTTCTTTACGTAATAGCCGGATTTGGTCGGAGCCCAAGCCGGGTAGTAGGCCACGAACTGTGGTGAAGTCGGGGCTGCAACGCCACCAGCTACAACGGCAGCAGCGGCCGGTGCCTTGGCGTCCCCGCCACCGTCACCCTTTTCCACCAGTTTGAAATTGGCAAACAGCGAATCCCCAGCATCGCCATCACCATTGGTCCAATGTTCGAGGGCCAAATGGAAAGGGAACTTGCCTTTGAAGTCCAGGTTGTAGGTATTCCACTGCTTGTTATCTTTGAGCTTGTCCGCGCCGCCGCCCAGCTTGGCCGCACCGGCTAGCCAGTTGTCGCGACCGGGGAAGTCTGCGGTGTAACCCACTACGCCACCGCAGTTGGAGCTACACAGGCCAAGATAATCAAAGCTCAGTGTGTATTTCTTGCCTTCAGCAAACTGCACCTTGGAAAACATGTCGCCACCAAAGACTTTCTTGGTGAACTTCAATGCTTTTTGTCCGGGGCGCAACGGATCGTCAACGATCACCCCATGCATGGGCACTGTGCCGTCGCCGTTTTGACCGACCCACTGCGACAGATCGCCCTTGAAATCGTCCTGAAATACCACCGTATCTGCGTGCGCAAGCGCCGCTGCCACAAAAAATGGCAACAGTAATAGCCTTTTCATTCCGTCATCCTCGTTCGGGTTTTATGCCTGAGTTGCAAAGCAACTGGCGCCCTTGCTGCGCAACTGCCGCGGCCGTTTCGGGCACACCGTGTTCGCAATCTGTTTATGTTCTTACATGGTCACAGCTACGTCTTACGCGCAGCCATGGCCGCCACTCTAACATGGCAAAACGATGGCACGCGCATGCGCCTGGCATAGCGAGCAATTTGAGCAACACCCGTTGATTCAGGTCAGCGGAAGATCGGGATTGGCAGCGCTTTCCCGCTGCTGTTTTTGCAATTTGCGGCGTAGCGCAAAGAACGCCTTGAGCTGGGCGGAGGCCTCATCAGCCAGCAGTCCGCCAACCACTGCGGTGTGGTGATTAAGGCGGCGATCCGAAAAGGGGTTAATGACGCTACCTGCAGCACCCGTCTTGGGGTCGGTGGTGGCGTAGATGATACGAGCCAGTCGCGCATGCATCATCGCGCCTGCGCACATCAGGCAGGGCTCCAGCGTTACGTAGAGCTCGCACCCTGGTAGCCGGTAGTTACCCAGCGTCTGGGCCGCGGCGCGCAGCGCCAGCATTTCGGCATGGGCTGATGGATCATGCGTCGTAATCGGTTGATTACAGCCGCGCCCGATAATGCGACCCTCAAACACCACAACTGCGCCGACCGGCACTTCACCCAGTTCTTGCGCGCGCGCGGCTTCCAGCAAAGCTTCTTGCATGAAGCCGATTTGCGCTTCAGTCCACGATTCGGGCATTGCAGCAATAGGAAACAAAACCGGGTCAGACATGGCCAAGCAATTCTGCAGCGTGACGGCGCGTGGTTTCAGTGATCTCCACACCGCCGAGCATGCGGGCGATTTCTTCGACGCGGCCGACGTTATCCAGCGAGGCGACGTGGCTAACAATGCCTTCCTTGTTCTTGGCTTTGCTGACCAGATAATGCTGACCGCCGCATGCGGCGACTTGCGGCAGATGGGTAATGCACAGCACCTGATGCTTCTGCCCTAGCCCGGCCAGCATGCGGCCTACGATCTCGGCCACGCGCCCGCCGATGCCTACGTCCACCTCATCGAACACCAGCGTCGGCACGCCCGACAAAGCACTGGTGATGACCTGAATCCCCAAGCTGATTCGCGACAACTCACCGCCGGAAACAATCTTGCCCATGGCACGCGCCGGGGCATCGCCATGTGCAATCAGAAAATCCACATCTTCAAGGCCATGCGCACTGGGGACGGTGGCAGTCAGGGCCACTTCAAAGCGGCTATCAGCCAGCGCCAGTGGTTTCATTTCTGCGGTCACTGCCTTGGCAAACGCCGGGGCATGACGTTGACGCAGGGCGGATAGCTTGGCGGCGCTGGCCTCATAACGGGTTTGCGCCGCTTTGGCAGCTTGTTGCAAGCGCGCCAAGCCTTCGCCGCCACCCAGTTCATCCAGCCGGGCTGACCACTCCGCCAACACTACCGGCAAACGATCTGGCGGCTCAATCCGGTATTTGCGGGCCATGCTCCAGATGGCGTCGAGGCGTGACTCGACCTCAGCCAGACGCGAAGGGTCGAGTTCCAGATGATCTGCATAGCGGCGCAATTCGCTCACGGCCTCAGATAATTGGGCATCCACCCCGGCCAGCAACTCCAACGAGGGGTTGAGCAGTTCGTCATAACCTGCCAGTTCTTGCAGGCGGCGTGTAGCCCCACTCAGCCAGCCCTGGCAGTTTTCATCGTCATCGCTCAGGACTAACAACGCTGCTTGCACGCCATCAATGAGACTGGCGGCATGTTGCAGGCGTTTGTGTTCGCCTTGCAGTTCAACCCACTCGTTGTCGCCCAGCGCCAGTTCGGTCAGATCATTGATCTGCCACTGCAAGCGCTCACGTTCGGCTTCAAAGGCAGCCGCATTACGGCTCGCAGCGTCGAATTCTTCTTGTGCACGTTGCCATTGGCGCCAATCAGCAGTGACTTGGCTAGCCAGATCGCTGGCACCGGCAAAGGCATCGAATACATTGCGTTGAGTTTCTGGCCGCAACAGCAACTGGTGCGCGTGTTGGCCATGAATATCCACCAGCATCTCGCCCAGTGTTTTCAGTTGTGCCAGCGTGGCGGCGGTGCCATTGATAAAGGCTTTGCTTTTGCCTTGGGTATCCAGCGTGCGGCGCAAATTGACGATATCGGCATCGTCACCGGTGAGTTCGGCTTCGGCCAGCCAGTCTTTGGCGATTTTCAGATCGCTGATGTCAAATTCTGCGGCCAGCTCGGCCTTGTCGGTGCCGTGGCGCACCATCCCGACTTCGGCGCGGTCACCCAGCAGCAGGCCCAGCGCATCGATCACAATCGATTTGCCCGCGCCGGTTTCGCCGGTAAATACACTTAACCCGCCAGCGAAATCGAGCGCCAGCCGGTCAACAATCACGAAATTTTTCAGATTCAGAGAGAGCAGCATGGGTTTCGCAGGTCAGAGGAGCTTTTCGCCCCAGTGCAATTTGTCGCGCAGCATGTCGTAGTAGTTGTAACCCACCGGATGCAGGATGCGCAGCGTGTTGCGATGGCGGCGGATGATGACACGATCTTTCTCGCGCAATTCGCAATCGGCCTGATTATCAAAATAAACCCGGGCATCGGAATTACGCGTCAGCAGAAATTCAACTTCACTGGTGTCGTTGATCACAATTGGCCGGTTGGACAACGACTGCGGGCAGATCGGCACCAAGGTAATCGCGGGCAGGCTCGGATGCAGAATCGGGCCGCCAGACGCCAGAGCATACGCGGTAGAACCGGTGGGCGTGGAGACAATCAAGCCGTCGGAACGCTGGCTGTACACAAATTGCCGATCAATGAAGATTTCGAACTCGATCATGGCGCCGGTAGAGCCGCGGCTGAACACCACGTCGTTAAACGCGAGCGCCGTGGTCTGGTCTTTACTGCCTTCGCGCTTGACCACTGTTTCCAGCAAGATGCGCTCTTCGGGCACAAATGCGCCAGCCAGCATGCTGCCGATAGTTTGTTCCATATCCTTGAGCGGGATATCGGTCATGAAGCCCAGGCGGCCCTGGTTCACGCCAATGACCGGGATACGATACGGCGCAACCAACCGCGCCACGCCCAGCATGGTGCCGTCACCGCCCAGCACAATCACCAGGTCGGCCAGTTTGCCGATCGCCAGCCGATCCACCGTGGGGATATCGGTAATGCCATGTTCACTTGCTACTTCAGCTTCGATCAGCACGCGCACGCCCAGTGCCTGCAGCATCACCGACAGCTGACGCAACGGTCCACCCAGCGTAGGGGTGTTAAAGCGGCCGACCAGCACAATGGTTTTAAATAGGCTCTGCATGGCTTGATCCAGACAAATACGGCTGCATTTAACCACAAGGGGGTGGCGCTTGGCACTCTCGCTCCAGTTTGATAGACACGAGGCCAACAGATGATGGCGAGATAATTAACGCCAACCATCAATCCACATTAGAATCGGATCATGCTTAGCGATCGTGCACAAATCCTTCTGAAAACTCTGGTTGAGCGATATATCGCCGACGGCCAACCTGTCGGCTCGCGCGCCTTGTCGCAATATTCGGGTCTCGATATCAGTTCGGCCACCATCCGCAATGTGATGGTCGATCTGGAACAACTTGGTTTTGTAGCCAGCCCGCACACCTCGGCCGGGCGTATTCCCACGTCTTTGGGCTATCGCTTTTTTGTCGATAGTTTGATGGCAGTGCGTCCGCTGGACAAAATCGCCGTGGATGCAGGCAGCCTGCCACTGGATAACCCGCAACGCACTATCGCCGCCGCCTCCAACTTGTTGTCGCAACTCACCCATTTTGCCGGTGTGGTGATGTCGCCGCGTCGCCAGGATGCCGTACTCAAGCATATCGAGTTTCTGCCGCTGTCGGATAAACGTGTGTTGCTGATTCTGGTAACCAGTGATGGCGATGTGCAAAACCGCATCATCCAGACGAAAAATGGCTTCCCGCCTGGCGATCTGATCGAAGCGGCCAATTTTCTGAACGTGCATTGCACTGGCAAAACCTGGCGTGGCCTGCGTTCGTTTGTGGAAAACGAAGTCCGCGCGGTGAAGGGCCAGTTGGCCGAGTTGCTCAATACAGCTGTGTTGTACGGCCAGACTGTGCTGGGTGGCGAAGCCGAAGATCTGGTGATTTCCGGTGAACGCAACTTGCTCGATAGCGACGATCTGGCCGCCAACATGGGTCGTTTACGCCAGCTGTTTGAATTGTTTGAACGCAAGACCGCCCTGCTGCAACTGATGGAACTGGGGAATCGCGCTGAGGGTGTCCAGATATTTATTGGCGGCGAATCGGGTCTGGCGCCACTGGACGAATGCTCCATCATCACGGCGCCCTATCACGCCAACGGCCAGGTGATTGGCACGCTGGGAGTGATTGGTCCGACGCGCATGGCTTATGAACGCATCATCCCGATTGTGGATGTCACTGCTAAATTGTTATCCAGCGCGCTGTCCCAATGAACCCGGAAATTTGCCTGCGCCCCGCCCGTGCGGATGATGCCAGTTGCCTGGCTGCACTTGCCATTCAGGTGTGGCTGCATACTTATGCCACCGACGGCATCCGCCCGGCGCTGGCCGATTATGTGCTGACACAGTTCACGCCACAGCACTTCGAACACTGCATCAACAACACACGCCATCGTGTCATCGTTGCCGAGCAAGGCGAACATCTGCTGGGTTACGCTTTGCTGGACTTTGATTCATACCAGCCGGCGGTGCCGCACACCTCGACAGAACTGCAAAACTTGTATGTATTGCCCCACTTCGCTCGTCAAGGGATAGGCTCTGCCTTGCTCCACGCCTGTGCCAATGCCGCGCAAGACCAGGCCGCTGATGCCACTTACTGGTTATCGGTGAACAGTCAGAACCACAATGCCCTGGCGTTTTATGCAAGTCATCAGTTCGAGCAATATGGCACCTTGTTTTTTGAGCTCGATTCGGTAAGGTACGCCAACCAGATTCTGGCCACTGTCTGAATGGGTGCACGTCATCCGGCAACGCCTCTGGCGGGTATCAGAGTCATCAAGATCAAGTATAAATAACCCACAATACGTACATAACAACCGCATGCGCTGGCGACACCCGCCGCGCGCCAGTCAAACGCAGCACAACCCCATTTCCGGATCGCCCATGTTTTTGAAGTTACGCGCCGCCTTGTTTTCCGCCACCCTGCTGGCTTTTGTTCCCGCAATCAGCCACGCCGACACCGCGTTGTTGCAACGCCCGGAAGTCCAGAGTTATCTCGATAACCTGGCTGCCACTCAGGGTTTCAATCGCGACGACCTGACCGCGCTGTTTCAACAGGTGAATACCAAGCCGAGCATTATTACGGTGCTGGATCGCCCCTCTACTGGCCGCCCGTGGTACCAGTTCAAACAGAACTTCATCAACAACCAGCGCATTCTGGGTGGTGCCCGCTTTATGCGCCGCTATGCCGATACGCTGGATGCGGTGAGCGATAAATACGGTGTGCCTGCGGAAGTCATCACTTCCATTTTGGGTGTCGAAACACTGTATGGCCGCACCACCGGCACCTTCCGCGTGATTGATGCGCTGACCACCATCGCCTTCGATTACCCACGTCGCGCGGATTACTTCAAAGATCAACTCACCCAGTTCATGCTGCTGGCGCGAGAAGAAAACGAAAATCCGCTGACCTTTATGGGTTCCTATGCCGGTGCCATGGGCATGCCGCAATTCATGCCGTCCAGTTTCCGCGAATACGCAGTCGACTGGACTGGCGATCATCATCGAGATATCTGGGGCACACCGGAAGATGCCATTGCCAGCGTCGCCAACTTCCTGGCCGCTCACGGCTGGCAGCGTGATGGCGACACTTATGCCCCGGTGAACGTCAGCGCCGCCGAAGATGATCTGCTGGCAGATAAATTCAACCTGCATTACACCGTGGCCGAGTTGATGCAAAAAGGCGTGCAACCGCTCAGCGAAACCGACACCACCCAGCAAGCGGTGTTGTTCAGCCTGGAGACTGAAGCAGGCAACACCAGCTACTACATGGGCTTCAACAATTTTTACGTGGTAACGCGCTATAACCGCAGCACGTTGTACGCTACCGCTGTTTTGCAACTGGCAAACGCAATCAAGTCGGCCTACGACAACAATCTGGACCTGCAGGACACCTCAGCCAGCGACAGTAATAAAAGCAAAACCAAAGCCAAGTCGACGAAAAAAAATGCGGCTGGCTGGAATTGATTGCTGATCAGCGTAGCCCGGATAAAGCCGCTGGCGAGAATCCGGGGTTGCGATACAACCATTTGAAATAGATGCCTTGACCTCGCCGGCATCGCTCCCCGGATTCCCGCTTCGTTTCATCCGGGCTACAAGGACAGGCTGCGAGGGCAATAAAAAAGGACGGGTTATCCCGTCCTTTTTTATTGCTGGCAAAACCAGAAACCATCGCGCGATTACTTCGCCGCCATCGTCCGCTGGCGACGCGTCTCTGACAGCACGATCCCGCTGGCCACCGAGACATTCAAACTCTCCACCGAGCCGAACATCGGAATCGACACCAGTACATCGCAATGCTCGCGCGTCAGCCGGCGCATGCCATCACCTTCGCTACCCAGAACCCAAGCCAGCGGTCCGGTATTGCTGAAGTGATGTAGATCGGTATCGGCCTCGGCCGCTGTACCGGCGATCCAGATCTCGCGCTCCTGCAACTCACGCAGCGTACGCGCCAGATTGGTCACCATCACGTAGGGCACGACTTCCGCCGCGCCGCAGGCTACTTTGGATACGGTTGCGGTAATACCTACCGCTTTGTCTTTGGGCGCAATCACCGCATGCACACCCATCGCATCGGCCACGCGCAAACACGCACCCAGGTTATGCGGATCGGTAATGCCATCAAGCACCAGCAAGAATGGCGGCTCGTCCAGATCATCCAGCACATCATCTACGGTGATGTACGACTTGCCAGCGTCGATCAGCGCGGCTACACCTTGATGTTTGCCACCTGCGGTCAAGCCATCCAGGCGCTTGGTATCCACCAGCAAGACTTTGCAGCCCTGTGCTTCGGCCAGACGCGCCAGGTCTTTGGAGCGCTGATCCATGCGGGCGGCATTCAGGTAAAGCTCGATGACGCTATCGGGAAAGCGTTTAAGGCGCGAACCGACCGCGTGAAAACCGTGTATGACTTTGTGATCCATGATGCCTTGCCAGCAAGTGTGGCGGGTACTTTGCAAAGGCGTCAGTTTACAGCATTGAAGGGCATCCCGATAAATCGAGGTGCGAGGTGCGAGGTGCGAGGTGCGAGGTGCGAGGTGCGCAAGTATCTGACAACTCAAGGCAACCACGAATTCGTCATTCCCGACCTGGGCGGCCCCCTTGGCGGGAATGACGGGTCGAGGGCCACAGACCTCCTCCGTTGCCCTTCACTGCTAACTCCTCCTCACCCCTCATCTCTCACACACGTATAATGGCCACTTTGCCGCCCCCGACGATCCCGCCGTGTCCGCTCCCGCCCTTCCCCGCGCAGGCGAACGCCTGCAACTCGCTCTGCCTCCTGGTTCCGCTGATAGCCTGCTGCTGGCGCGTTATGCCAGTGCCGCACGCCCGTTGGTGATTCTCACCGATGCCGCGCACGAGGCCACCCGCTTAAAAGACGAGCTGGCCTTTTTGCTGCCGGAAAAAAGCGTGGTGATGCTGCCGGACTGGGAAACGCTGCCCTACGATCATTTCTCGCCGCACCAGGATTTGATCTCCGAACGGCTGGCCACGCTATGGCAAATCCGCGAAAGCCAGGCCGATGTGGTGATTGTGCCGGTGCAAACAGCCATGGGCAGGCTGGCACCGGTGGAATACCTGGCGGGCTACACCTTCTTTATCAAGAAGGGGCAGAAATTTGATCCGGAAAAGATGCGCGCTGATCTGGCGTTTGCCGGGTACAGCCACGTCACCCAGGTTTACAGCCCCGGCGAGTTCTCGATTCGCGGCGGGTTGATTGATCTGTTCCCGATGGGCTCCACGCTGCCCTACCGGCTGGACTTGTTTGACGAAGAAATCGAAACCATCCGCACCTTTGACGTGGATACCCAGCGCAGTCTGTATCCGGTGCCGGAAGTGCGCCTGCTGCCGGCGCGTGAGTTCCCGATTGATGACGGTGGCCGCACGCGCTTTCGCCAGCGCTTTCGTGAAGTCTTCGAGGGCGATCCGTCCAAATCCCGCTTGTACAAGGATATTTCCAGCGGCGCCACGCCTGCCGGTATCGAGTACTACCTGCCGCTGTTCTTTGAACACACGGCCACGCTGTTCGACTACCTGCCGTCCACCGCGCTACTGACGCTACATGGCGATATTCATGAGGCGTCGCAACGTTTCTGGAACGACACGCAAGAGCGTTACCGCAATCTGTCTGGCGAAAAAGACCGGCCCATTCTGAAACCGGACGATCTGTACTTGATGCCGGATGCGCTGTTCACCGCGTTCAAAGCGTGGCCCCGGCTTGAATTCATTGCTGCTCCGGCCGAACTGGCGCAACCGCTGCCGCCTCTGGATGTGGATCGCCGCGCTGAAAACCCGCTGAGCAAGCTCACGCAATTTCTCGACACATTCAAAGGTCGCGTGCTGATCTGCGCTGAGAGTCTGGGCCGCCGCGAAACCATGGCGCAATACTTTGCCGACTATGATCTCAAGCCCGCGCTGACTGATAGCTGGCAAGGTTTCGTCAACGCCAAAGACCGCGTCATGCTGGCGCCTTCGCCGCTTTATCGCGGCTTTGTGCTGCCTGATGAAAAGCTGGCGATCATCACCGAAGGCAATCTCTACGCCGCTGTTGCGCAGGCCCGCGGCAAGAAACAGCAAAAACGCAGCAATACCGACAGCATGCTGCGGGATTTGTCCGAGCTGAAAATCGGCGATCCGGTAGTACATGAAGCCCACGGCATCGGCTTGTACCAAGGCTTGATGTCGATGGACCTGGGTGAAGGCGAAACAGAGCTGTTGCTGATTGAATATTCCGGCGGCGACAAACTCTACGTGCCGGTGTCGCAACTGCACGTGATCAGCCGCTATTCCGGTGGCTCGCCCGAGGCCGCACCAATCCATAAACTGGGTTCCGGCACTTGGGATAAAGCCAAACGCCGCGCCGCCGAGCAAGTACGCGATACCGCTGCCGAACTCTTGAACCTGTACGCCCGCCGTGCAGCACGTGAAGGCCATGCGTTTGACTGGTCATACAACGACTACGCCGCGTTTGCCGAAGGCTTCGGCTTTGAAGAAACTGCCGACCAAGCCGCTGCCATTGAGGCAGTGTTGATCGACATGCGTTTGGGTCGACCGATGGATCGGTTGGTGTGCGGCGATGTCGGCTTTGGCAAAACCGAAGTCGCTCTACGCGCGGCCTTTGCAGCGGTAGCCGGTGGCAAACAAGTGGCCGTACTGGTGCCAACTACCCTGTTGGCCGAACAGCATTTCCAGACCTTTACCGACCGGTTCTCGGACTGGCCGGTGAAGATTGTCGAGCTGTCGCGCTTTCGTTCCACCAAAGAAGTCGCGGCGGCCATGAAAGGGCTGGAAGACGGCACGGTCGATATCGTCATCGGCACGCACAAATTGGTGCAGCCCGACATGGTGTTCAAGAATCTCGGTCTGGTGATCATCGACGAGGAACACCGTTTTGGCGTGCGCCAGAAGGAACAGCTGAAAGCCTTGCGCGCCAATGTGGACGTGCTGACGCTGACCGCCACGCCGATCCCGCGCACCTTGGCGATGAGTCTGGAAGGCCTGCGTGACTTCTCAGTCATCGCCACTGCGCCATCGCGCCGCCTCGCGGTGAAAACCTTTGTCGCCAAGTACAGCGATGGCGTGATCCGCGAAGCCGTGCTGCGTGAACTCAAGCGCGGCGGTCAGGTGTTCTTCTTGCACAACGAAGTAGAAACCATCGAGAACGCCCACCAACGCCTCGCCGCCTTACTGCCCGAAGCGCGCATTGGCGTGGCCCACGGCCAGATGCGCGAGCGCGAACTAGAGCATGTGATGCGCGACTTTTACGCGCAGCGCTTCAACATCCTTTTATGTACGACGATTATCGAAACCGGGATCGACATCCCCAACGCCAATACCATCATCATGAATCGCGCCGACAAATTCGGCCTGGCGCAGCTGCACCAGATGCGCGGCCGGGTCGGTCGCAGTCACCACCAGGCCTATGCCTATTTACTGGTGAACGATCTGGAAGGCCTGACCGCCTCCGCCAAGAAGCGCCTCGAAGCGATCCAGATGATGGAAGAACTGGGTTCCGGCTTCTTTCTCGCCATGCATGATCTGGAAATTCGCGGCGCGGGTGAGGTGCTGGGTGATTCGCAATCGGGTGAAATGCAGGAAATTGGTTTCTCACTGTATTCGCAAATGCTCAACGAAGCCGTCAAGGCACTCAAGAAAGGCATCGAGCCCGATTTGTCGCAACCGCTGGGCGTGACCACCGAAATCAATCTGCATTCGCCTGCCTTGTTGCCGAACGAATACTGTCCCGACGTGCATGAGCGTCTGAGCTTGTACAAACGTCTGGCCAACTGCGAAACGCTGGAAGAACTGGATGATTTGCTGCAAGAGTTGATCGACCGTTTCGGCCTGCTGCCTGATCCGGCCAAAGTGCTGCTTGATTGCCACAAACTGCGCATGCTGGCCAAGCCGATGGGCATCACCAAAATCGACGCTGCAGATTCGGCCATTGTGATCAACTTTGCCAAGAACACCCAGGTTGAACCGATCAAGATCATTACGCTGATCCAGTCCAAAAAGAACTATCGACTGGCTGGGCAGGATCGCTTGCGGGTGGACGGCAACTGGCCGGAGGCACCTTTGCGGGCGGCGCGGGTGAAGGAGTTGTTGGGGGAGTTGGTTAAGCCGGTTTAGGAGGCGGGTAGTCTTGGACTCGTTGCGTGGAAGCCCGTAGTTATGCAATAACACATTGCCGGTAAAGCCTTGTTGGAGCGACTTATTGAGGCATTACGGCCCCGGATTCCCGCTTCGCTCCATCCGGGCTACGAGGGCCGCAAAGTTCTAGCCTGGTTCTGCACCTGCAGTTAAAGCAGACCAAACAACAAAGCTGATCACGCCGACCGACCGAGGGGACGCAGGATGCGCGTAAACCATCCTTGCATACAGACGGTTCGTTTCCCCCTGCAACCTGCATTCGAAGCATTCTGCATCGTTGTGGGGGTACCCCCGAGGGGCACGGCTTTTGACCTTGGGCCGCCTTTTGCTATCCCGCTCTGCGGGACTTTTGGTTTCTTTTCTTTGGCGACGCAAAGAAAAGAAACGTGCTCCCGGTCACCACCGGGTATCTAATACTTTTACTTGTGCCAAAGGCACTAACAAGCAGCGGGTGTTGGAAGTCGAAGGAATAAGGCCAGGGCAAGTTGCAAGAACCCCACCGGATTTTCACCGTAGCCGGGCTAGCACGAATCACAACCCTGCCATTTCCTTAACATGCACCGCCACACTCCTCCCCAGCGAGGACAAGTCATACCCCCCTTCCAGCATCGACACAATCCGCCCTTGCGCATGAGTCTTGGCCACCTGCATGACCTCTCGCGTCACCCAGGCATAATCGGATTCCACCAATCCCATTGAAGACATATCGTCCTCTCGATGTGCATCAAAACCGGCAGAGATCAAAATCAGTTGCGGCGCGAATTCGTTGAGGGCCGGTATCCAGAAATCACTTACCATTTGCCGAAAATCCGCGCCAGTGGTGGCCCTTGGTTTAGGGATGTTCTTCATGCCCGGCCCGCGCGGTTCATCGCCAGAGTACGGAAAGAACGGGTGCTGAAACCAGCCCACCATCAGTACACGAGGATCATCGCAGAAGATGTCTTCAGTGCCATTGCCGTGGTGCACGTCAAAATCGACCACGGCGACGCGCTCAACACCGTATTCCGCCATGGCGTGCGCAGCGGCCACGGCGACGTTGTTGAACAGGCAAAAACCCATGGCCTTGTTACGTTCGGCATGATGGCCGGGCGGGCGAATCGCACAGAACGCATTTTGGGCGTGGCCCTGCATCACCATATTCACTGCCCCGATGCCAGCGCCCGCAGCGTGGTAGGCGGCACGCAAGCTGAAGGAGTTGATAGCGGTGTCCGGGTCCAGATGCACGTAGCCATGCGAGGGCGACAGCATCGCCAGCCGGTCCAGGTATTCGGCGTCATGCACCCGTTCCAGTTGCGCGTAGATGGCGGGCTCGGCGTCGACGTGTAACAAACAATCCCACAAACCTGCAGCTATCAGCCGATCCTGAATGGCGGCAAGGCGTTCGGCGCACTCCGGATGCCCTTTTCCCATGTCATGCATGGCGCATGCGCTGTGGGTGAGATAGGCCGTCGCATCACTTTTCGCTGCAGAAAACAAGGGAATCACTCCTGCCCGGAATCTGGCCGGGACGTATGGGTGCAGAATCGAATTGAGCGGTTCTGATTGCATTGCGCCGCTTGTCCGGGCAGTTTACGCGTTCGCGATGTGCACAGGCAAAGCCAGTGCCATTGGCATAAACTGCGCGCTCAGGCATAAAACAATAATCAGTAGCTTCACCTCGCTGGCCAGCCGTCCAGCATCATTGACCCGCTCCAATCAGAGAACTGCATGCTCCAGCCTTTTCTCGCAACACTGAACCAGTTGAACACGCTCATTCTGGGCAAGGAAAACCAGGTGCGGCTGGCGCTGGCGTGCCTGCTGGCCCGGGGCCACCTGTTATTTGAAGATGTGCCCGGTGTTGGTAAAACCACGCTGACTCACGCGCTGGCCAGTTCATTGGGTTTGCAGTTTCAGCGCGTGCAATTCACCAGCGATCTGTTGCCCGCCGATCTCCTCGGTGTATCGGTGTATGCGCGCGACAGCGAAAGCTTTCGGTTTCATCGCGGCCCGGTGTTTAGCCAGTTGTTGCTGGCCGACGAAATCAATCGCGCTCCACCTAAAACCCAGTCCGCTTTGCTGGAAGCCATGGAAGAAGGCCAGGTCAGCGCCGATGGCGTCACCTACCGCTTGCCCGAGCCGTTTTTTGTGATTGCCACGCAAAACCCGCAACATCAGATTGGCACTTTTCCACTGCCAGAATCGCAGCTGGACCGTTTCTTGATGCGGCTGGAATTGGGCTATCCCAGTCTGGCCGCCGAGCGTGCATTGCTGGCGGGCGAAGATCGTCGCACCTTGCTGGCCGCGCTCAAACCCACTGTCAGCCCGGAACAATTGCTGGAAGCGCAGCAAGCTGTCGCCACGGTGCGGGTATCTCCCGCACTGCTTGATTACGTACAGGCGCTGGCCGCCGCAACCCGCACCAGCGAACGTTTCAGTTACGGCCTGTCGCCGCGTGCTTTGCTGGGCTTGATTGCGGCTGCCCGCGCCTGGGCCTGGCTGGATGGGCGCGACTTCACGCTGCCAGAGGATGTCCAGGCTGTTTTTGCCGCAGTGGCCGGGCATCGCTTGCAAGGCCGTTCCCACGGTCAAACCGACGCCCGCAGCGCACAAGACTTGCTCGCTTCTGTGGCCATTCCTTGAATCTGGCAGCGCCATGCTCAAGTTATTGAGACCATTGCAGCAGCGCGGGCAACGCTGGATGAACCAGCGGCATCCGGCGGTAAGCGGCACTTTGCAACTGCGACAAAACCGCATTTATGTTCTGCCCAGCGGTTTTGGTCTGGCCTACGCGGCTACCTGTGTATTGGTACTGATTGGGGCCATCAATTATCAATTGAGCTTGGCTTATCTGTTTGCGTTTCTGATGCTGGGGCTGGGTCACTCGGGCTTGATTCAGGCGTTTCGCAATCTGCTGGGACTAACGCTGAACGCACAACCGGCGCCGGCAGTGTTTGCCGGAGATATGGCGCATTTTCCGGTGCGTCTGGGCGATGCCCGCAAATTTGGCCGCCGCAATCTGCAGCTACGCGCGGTGGGCGGAGTGCCGCAGCAAGTCATCAACATCGCGGCCAGTACCGATATCATGGTCTGGCTTGCGGTACCCGCGGTTCAGCGTGGCTGGTTGCCCTTGCCGCGCATTACCATTGAAACGCGCTTTCCCACCGGTTGGTGCCGCGCCTGGAGCCACGCCAGCCTGAAAGCAAACTGCCTGGTGTATCCGCGACCGGAAAACAATCCTCCGCCGTGGCCAGATGCATCAGGCAACGAATATGCGGGCCGCCGTCAGCGCACTGGAGATGATGATTTCGCGGGCTTGCGCCAATACCAGCCGGGCGATGCCATGCGGCAAGTGGCGTGGAAGCAATCGGCGCGGCTGGACTGGCTTGCCGTACGGCTACACGACACACCGCGCTCTTCCATGCAGCATCTACGCTGGGATGACGCGGCGGGGTTGAACGTCGAGGCCCGACTGTCGCGCCTGACCGCTTGGGTATTAAAGGCCGATGCCGCTGGCCTGCCTTATACATTGATGTTGCCAGATCAGGTCATCGCAACCGCCGCTGGCGCCTCGCAGCGTGAGCAGTGTTTGCACGCGCTGGCGTTGTTCGGGCTGGCGCAGTCGCAAGGATCGCCATGACCGCGCAATCCGCCAATTACGCCGCCCCAATGCCACTCCCCCCATTCTATGCACTGGCGGTAGCAGTACTTGCAGCGCTGGCGCCGGGTTTGTTGGCTTTGCCGCTCTGGCATACGGCCTTGATCATTACGCCCGTGCTCGGGCGCATCTGGCTGGGCCACCGCAACGCGGCCTTACCGCATTTGGTGGTCAGAATTGGCTGGGCATTGCTGCTGTTTGCGTTCGCTTTCATGCAGTACCACACGTTAGTGGGGCGTGAAGGCGGCGTGGCTGTGCTCAGTAGTCTGATTGCGGTGAAATTTCTCGAAACCAAAAATCATCGGGATGTGCGCGTACTCAGCTTGCTCGCGTTTTTTGCCTGCAGTACCGGCTTTCTGGTGTCGCAATCCCCGCTGATGCTGGTTTACACCATCGTGGTGGTGGCCATGATCTGCGGGCAATTGGCTGCGTGGCATCGTGACGACGGCAAGGTCGATATGAGTGATCTGCGCCGGGTTGGGCGCATGTTGCTGGAAGCGCTGCCCATCGCCTTGATTCTGTTTGTGCTGTTCCCACGTTTGTCGGGGCCGCTGTGGCACATGCCAGACAATGAACCGCGAGTCCGAACCGGATTGTCTGATGACATGTCGCCCGGCAGCTTTAGCGATCTCACCCAAGACGATAGCGTAGCGTTCCGCGTCGACTTTAACGGCCCCACGCCGCCGCGCTCACAGATGTATTGGCGCGGCCCGGTGATGTCATCATTTGATGGCACCACCTGGCACACCGGTTATGCCGGTGACCCCACGGAAAGCTTCGAAACTGCCGGGCCGGTGTACCGCTACACCATGACGCTGGAGCCCCATCAGCGAACATGGCTGCTGGCACTCGATCTACCGGTGCAACTGCCGGAAAACGCCCGGCTCAGCCCCACTTTGCAAGCGCTGTCGCGCACACCGGTAACTGAACGCCAGCGTTTTGCCTTTGCCAGCAGCACCCACTGGCGCACCCAAGGCGACAGCGAGCGTAGCCTGGCCCGCAATCTGGCTATTCCGCCCAATATCAATCCGCAGGCTCGTGCGCTGGCGGCCAATTGGCTGCGCTTGCCACCGGCACAACGTGTCGCCGCTGCCATGCGTTTTTTGCGGGACGGGCACTATCAATACACGCTTGCTCCGCCGCTGCTGACCAGTGTTAACCGGATTGACCAGTTGCTATTTGAAACCCGCGCCGGTTTTTGTGAGCACTATGCTGGCGCGTTCACTTTTTTGATGCGGGCGGCAGGCGTACCAGCACGGGTGGTCGGCGGTTATCTGGGCGGTGAATACAATCGCACCGGTAACTACTGGATTGTCCGACAAGCCAGCGCGCACGCCTGGAGCGAAGTCTGGCTACCCGGCCAGGGCTGGCAGCGCGTTGACCCGACCTCAATGGTTGCGCCTGACCGTATTAATCGTGGCTTGGCAGAAAGCGTGCCCAGCAGCGACCCGCTACCCTTCATGCTGCGGGATGAAGACAGCACACTCGCCCAATTGCGCCTGAATTGGGACGCTGTCATGCACGGTTGGGATACCTGGGTCGTGGGCTATGATGCCCAGCGGCAAATGCAGGTGCTTAACCGGTTGGGTATCGACAATCTGTTGTCGCCCACCTTTGTTGGCTGGCTTTGCGGTGGCTTTGGCGTGTTGCTGCTGATTTATCTGATTGCCGCCAGTGACTGGCGCCGCGCCCGCAAAATCGACGCCGCGCAACGTCATTGGCAATTTTTTCAGAAAAAGCTCGCCAAAGCCGGAATATCAGCGCGGGCCAGCGAGGGACCATTAGACTTCGCGCGCCGCGCTGCCCTGAAGCTGCCAGCCCAACAAGGTGAAATTTTCGCGATCGCCAGCCAATATGTCGCTATTCGCTACGGCCCTACCCCTGACGCCCTGCCCGGCTTGATCCGCGCTACACGGCAGTTTAGGGTGCGCTGACCAAGCCTGTTTGTCAGGGCTTGATCGCGGCGTAGACACAGGTATCGCACAGCTCTCCCGTCGGCGTGATCCGTTCATTGCGCATAACACCTTCCAGCGTCATGCCAATTCGTTCGCAGACACGGCGGCTGGGCAAATTGGCTGCGTCACAAAGCGCTTCGACCCGGCGTGCCCCCAAGGTCTCCCATGCCAGACCAAGCAGGGCTCGCGCGGCTTCGCTCACCAGACCCTGCCCTTGTTTGCTGCTGCGACACCAGAAACCAAGCTCGAACTTGGGTACAGCCCAATCCAGGCGGTGCAATCCTGTCGCCAGTACCAGTTCGCCGGTTTCCCGATGCCAGGCCAGCATGGCTAAATCCTTGCGCGCAAGAAAGTCCGCATGGCGTTGTTGGCACCATTCTTCTGAGCTAGCCACAGACGGCTCGGCAACGGCCCAAGGTAAAGAAGCAGGAAATTGGCGCAATGCGGTCAATGACTCGCAAACGGCGGCATAAACAGCGGTGCCGTCGCCTGCCATCGGTGGTCGCAAGATCAAGCGAGAGGTGATGATTTGTGTCGGGATATTCAGGGTAAACGGATCGAGTTTCGGCATTGGCTGGTCGATTCAGGCTCAGTCGTAGAAAATCTTAATGGCTGCCCACTTTAGCATTAACCAAATACCGCAATCTTCAGGCAAAGCATCATCCCGCGAAGGCGCCCCACTCAACAGCAACCCTGCCCGCTGCTATGATGTTCGGCTTGCCTGACGCGTGCCGAGCTAATCCCACTGGTATGCGCACCGTTTTCACACAGCTACAGACAAAGGACGTCATTTCATGCCCCTTTTTGACAAAGAACCCGAGCACCGCCATGACCAGGTTGCCCGAACCGGGGTTTTGTTGATCAATCTGGGCACGCCTGACGCTGCCACCACCTCTGCCGTGCGACGCTACCTCAAGCAGTTTTTATCTGACCCTCGGGTGGTCGAAATTCCAAGACTGGTATGGCAAATCATTCTGCGACTGTTTGTGCTGACCACCCGCCCCGGCAAATCGGCAGCGAAATATGCGCTGATCTGGAACCGGGACGGCTCGCCCTTGCTGGTATGGAGCCAGAAACAAGCCCGCTTGCTGAAAGGTTATCTGGGAGAGCGCTATGCGCAACGTGGACAAGAAGGCCCGGTTATCGCTTTGGGCATGCGTTATGGCAATCCATCTATTGCCAAGGCGATGGATGAATTAAGAACCGCGGGTTGCGAACGAATCCTGGTCTTGCCGCTCTATCCACAATACGCCGCCAGTACCACCGCCAGCGCTTATGACGCTGTGTTCAAGCAAATGGCGCGTTATCGCAATCCGCCTGAATTGCGACTGGTAAAGTCATATCACGCATATCCTGGATATATCGCAGCGCTGGCAGCACGGGTAAGGCAAAGCTGGAATGAACAAGGGCGCAGCGAGCACCTGGTACTCAGTTTTCACGGTCTGCCACGTTATACGCTCGATAAAGGCGACCCTTATTACTGTCATTGCCAGAAAACAGCGCGGTTGCTGGCTCGCGAATTGCAGCTTGAGGAAAGCGAATACACTGTGGCGTTTCAGTCCCGTTTTGGCCGTACTCGCTGGCTGGAGCCATATACCAGCGTGGTGCTGACCCAATTGGCCAAAGGTGGCGTGAAATCGGTTGACGTGTTTTGCCCTGGATTTGTGGCCGACTGCCTGGAGACGCTCGAAGAAATCGCCATGGAAGGCAAACAAACCTTCCTCGCGGCGGGTGGAAAAACGCTGAATCACATTCCTTGCTTGAACGATAACCCGACCTGGATCGCTGCGTTAGCTGACTTTTCGTCGCTGCAACTTACAGCGTGGACGGACGGTACCCTGAATAGCGAGACCCCGCTGGAAGCCGCGAAAATAGCCAATCTACGTGCACAAAAAATGGGCGCGAAACAATAATGAAAAAAATACCTTGGGCAATTTGCCAATACCAGTTACACTCAACGGTAAGCTTAATCTTACAACTCGAAGGAATCCTCCTATGAGCACTCGGCTCTTTCTCGCCGAAGACGATCTCATTCTTGCGGATGCTCTGAAAACCAGTTTGTCACAAGCCGACTTCCAAGTTGACTGTGTCAACGACGGCTCCCTGGCACTGCAGATTCTTCTTCACAATGATTACGATGTAGTGGTTCTGGATATCGGTCTGCCCAACATGGACGGCCTGACAGTGCTTCGTAACATTCGTCAGCACAAACCATCCCTGCCTATTCTTATCCTGACCGCCCTTGACGGTCTGGAAGACCGCGTTGCCGGTCTGGATGCGGGCGCTGATGATTATCTGGCTAAACCTTTCGAATTCGCCGAACTGGAAGCACGTCTGCGCGCTCTGTTGCGCCGCAGCCAGATTCTGCCGCAGTCGGTTCAGCAATTGGGCAATCTGCGTCTGGATCGCGCCGGTCAACGCGCATGGTGTAACGACACTCCTCTCGATCTGTCCGCTCGTGAACTGACCGTACTGGAAATCCTGATGTCGAATATCGACCGCGTGGTGACCAAAGAGCAGATCGTGTCCGAACTGGGCTCTGATAATGCTGAAGTTGGTCTGAACGCGATTGAAGTTTACGTACACCGTCTGCGCAAAAAGCTGGAACCTTGTGGCGTGGTAATCCGGACTATCCGTGGTCTGGGTTATTTGCTGGAAAAGCAGCAACCTCACGCTGTCGATGCAGGCTAAGTACTCCCTCAAACGCCAGCTTTTACTCTGGCTTTTGATTCCCCAGCTGGTTCTATGGCTAGCTGGGGCACTTCTCAGTTTCCAGGTTGCCAATCACTTTGCCAATGAATTGATTGACAACAGCCTCTTGCAAATTGCCAGAGGGCTTTCCCGCCAGATCCGTACGCAAAGTGACGGTCAGGTTGGCGCAGATTTCCCCCAAGCCACCCATTTTCTGCTGGACGACTCGCAAGACGAGCCGTTGCTGTATTCGGTAGAAACGTCCAGCGGCCAGAAAATCCTCAGTAATTTCGATTTCCCGGCACATACCGACACGCTACCTCCCGTTGCCGAGCAACCGGTTTTTCATAACCTGGTCAAGCTACCCAATCCCGTGCGTATGGTTTCGGTGTATTACCCGCTGGGTAATGATGCCAAAGGACAAACCCGCTGGCTGCATGTGCAGGCCGCCAAAAGCCTGGCCCGCCGCAATCATCTCTCTCGCCAGATCATGCTGACCATCGCACTGCCCTTGGGCGGACTGCTGATCGTAATGAGTTTTCTGGTCTGGCTGGGTATCAATCGTGGCTTGCAGCCTTTGAATGGCTTGCAACGACTGGTGGAAAATCGCAACCCACAGGATCAAGCACCCTTTGAGTTGAGCCACGCGCCGCAAGAATTGCACGCCCTGGCCAAAGCGCTGACCCAATTACTTTCGACTACTCAACAAAGCGTTGCCCGCCAACGCCGCTTTATTGCCGATGCCGCGCACCAGTTGCGCACGCCTCTGGCTGGCCTTAAATCGCAAACCGAACTGGCCATGCGTGAGACTGAACCCGAGCAACTGCGCGCTCGTTTGAATATGGTGCACACCAGCGCCACTCGCAGCATCCATCTGGTGAATCAATTGCTGACGCTGGCACGTTCGGAACCAGGCACCCAAAACGGCATGCCCCGCGTCAAGGTTGATCTGGCCCGGCTGATTCGCGATCTCACTGCCGAATCCGTACCACGCGCCTTGGCGGCAGGTATGGATCTGGGATGCGACACAGCACTGAATGAAGCGGTGATTGAGGGTAACTCAGCGCTATTACGCGAGCTATTTGTAAACCTGGTCGAGAACGCCATCAAGTACATCCCACGCGGCGGCAATATCACGGTGCGGCTCAGCGAAGATACCTCGCGCTACATTGTCGAAGTTGAGGACAATGGCTCCGGCATTCCGGACGATGACAAACCTCGGGTGTTTGAGCGCTTTTACCGACGAGAACAAACCGGTAACGGCTGCGGCCTGGGGATGGCTATCGTCAAGGAAATTGCCGAACGCCACGGTGGGACGGTAGATCTGCTCGACGCCCTGCCACATGGGCTGATCGTACGGGTGGAACTCCCCAAAGAACAACCACTGCCGCCCGCCCACTAACCGCGTAGCCACGTCGGTCGGTTATTCACGCCTGAACCAGACAATGCGCGGGATATCGCTGGTTTTGCGTTCCAGCAAAGCGGCATAGCGCAAAGTCACCCGCCCGAAATGCGCATCCACCTCATTGATGAAATACTGACTTTGCACCGACAGCGCAGCGCTGATAACGCCCGCTTTGGCTGTATCGGGCAATGCTTTGGTAAATTGGCTGATATCCGCGAAATAAGACCCGGCCCGTTTGGCGACTACAGCTTGTGCGTCGGTCACGGACAGACCCGGCACAACCGCCGCCAGCACCTCGGCCTCAGCAAAATTAACGTTCACCGGCGTTACAGCGGGCAGCACCGTCACAAACGGCGTAATGGTGTTGATGACCTCGGGCGTAAATCCTTTCACACGGGTCAGCGAGCCCATATCGGTCAGCCGCTGATTGGCCGCCCGATATGGCGGACTGGCCTGCAGATATTCATTGTCTTCCGCCCCGCCGGGGCTGCGGGTATCGCTATCCGCATCCTCCCAATCGGCCAGTGCATTGACTAGATCCGGCGACAAGGACAACTCCGTGAACAGGCGCTTGCAGGCGGCAATTTCCGCATCATTGGCCTGACCATTGTCGGAAACCAGGTTATTCAGATTGTAGCGGCCGTTCTGTTCCAGCACGCGCCCGCCCACTCGACCGTTTTCCACTGGAATAGCCGGAATGGGGATATTCCATGGCTCCAGCATATGGTCGACCTGATTGTTGCGGAAATCATCTTTCAGTGTCAGCCGCGCCAGGTTCACCGAAGCACGCACAACACCCATAGCCTCGGCTTGATCGAATTGATTTTCGAGTTGCCGAAACCATAAACCCTGACGCCAGGCGATCCATGCCGCCAATGCAGCAACCAGAGCCGCGAGTGCTACGGCAGTCAGAATGGCAATGCCACGTTGCCGCGTGGGCGAGTGAACTGCCGTTTTGGACCGGATTCTTGAGGAGGTTCTCATGGCAATGCGTAGATCCGCTGAATCGAGCCTTGCCCTTCTTGTTGCATCACCACCTTGATCGCACGCGGCAAGACATCGGTACCGCCGACGACGGGCCAGGTCGCTTGCCACTGCAAGGAACTATCCATAAAACTCACTTCAAAGCGCTGGACCCGATCCAGCATGACATGAACCTGCGGCTGACTGCGGGGCGCCAGATCGAGACTGTCCCATTGCAGCATTTCCAGGCGACCCTCTTTGAGCCGATATGCGACATGAAAGGGCTCGCGGTCGCGGTTCATGCGTACTAATTGCAATTGGGGCCAGTCAGGATTGTTAGGCTGGGCATTGCCTTCCAGCGCCGGTTGGGTCAGCCCTGAGCTATCGCGCCAACTACGGTTGGCGGCCTGGGTGACATCATCATCAAACCGCCCCAGCACCAGACTAAGTTCACGCCAGCGCGTGGTTTCTGCATCCAGCCGGATTTTGGTGTCCACCATGGTCGACAAACCACGGAAGGCAATCAGCGACATGACCGCGAAAATGGCCATGGCAATGAGGATTTCCAACAAGGTAAAGCCGCGCTTGGTCCTAGATGCGTGCAAGGTAGCTCACCAGAGTTGCCGCGGCATGCTGCGGATCATTTTGCAGATAGACGCTGATTTCCACACGCCGGAACGAGCGATTAGGCGACGCGCCTACTTCAATACGCCAGTTGAACGCTTCGCCCGCCTGGTCTTCTGCACCGGATAACTGCCCGGTTTCCGGAAAATCATGGCGCGCAGTCATTTCGTTCAGGCGATTCTGCGCCACCCACCCGGCCAGCATGCGTGTACGAAAATCAATGGCAGAATCGGTACTGAAACTGGTGGCCTTGAGTGCTGCGGTCAAGGCAATGGCCACGACCGCGAGTGCGACCATGACTTCGATCAGTGTAAAACCGCCAAGTCGGCGAAGACGGTGCTCAAGCATCGGGCTGCACCACATGCGCGTTAACCCGCCCCATGACATCGCCTTCCAGCATCCACTCGCTTTGGCCTAACGTCATTTCCACGGTAAACGGCTGATTCACGCCGGAAGCCTCGAACACAATGCGTTCGCCCAGCCGCAAATCGCGCAGATTGGCCGTTTGTTTGGTCACCCGCAAATTTTCGGGCAACTCGTAGGGTTTGAGCACTTCATGATTGGGAATGGCTTGCCAGTTGTTCTGATCGTCTTGCACCCAGAACTGGTAGCCATGACCATCGGTGGACCAGCCGATGGTGCGGCCACCCGCAATGGCTTCATCGCGGGCGTCTTCCAGCACGGCAGCCAGCCGCCGTGCTTCATGCTCAGACACTTGAGCATCAGACTGGCCCAGCTTGACGACGGCTAGCCCCAGAATGATGCCTATCAGCGCCAGCGCGACCAGAATCTCGATCAGAGTAAAACCGCGCTGTATGCGCCGGGCAAGCGTGTTCATCGGTGAAATGGCTGCTTACTGCTGCCAGGAACCGATGTCGGCGTCGTAATTCTCGCCGCCAGCCTGACCGTCTGCGCCGTAGCTCATGACGTCAATCTCGCCATGCAGGCCTGGGTTGAGATAAATGTAATCGTTGCCCCACGGGTCTTTCGGCAGCTTTTCCAGGTAGCCACCGTTTTTCCAGTTGGCTGGTGCCGGGCTGGCCGTTGGCTTTTCAACCAGGGCTTTCAGGCCTTGTTCGGTAGTCGGATAGCGGCCGTTGTCCAGTTTGTAGAGTTTGAGTGCCTGTACGACTGAGCGAATATCCTGCTTGGCGGCGACCACGCGAGCGTCGTTTGGCCGATCCATGATCTTGGGAACAATCAACGCCCCAAGGATGGCCAGAATGGTAATCACCACCAGAATTTCAATCAGGGTAAAGCCGCGCTGGGCGGCACCAGCCGCGCGACGGGATGCTGCTGCAAACATGGAGGACCTCATTTGACCAATTGGTTCATTTCGAAAACAGGAAGCAAAATTGCCAACACAATCAACAACACCACGATACCCATCGCCAGCACCATCATTGGTCCGAGCAAGCTGGTAAAGGTAGCCACGCGGTTTTCCAGTTCCTGACTTTGCTGTGCGGCGGCTTTGTCCAGCATGTATTCCAGCCGGCCCGTGGCTTCGCCGCTGGCGATCAGGTGAATCAATACGGGAGGGAACAACTTGCTCGGTGCCAGGGAACGCGATAACGGTACGCCTTCACGTACCTGGCGAGCAGATTCTTGCACCGCCTCACGCAACGGTAGGTTGCTGATAACGCCCACCGCGGCCTGCAATGCCTTCAAAAGCGGTACACCACTGCCCACCAGAATCGCCAGGGTGGATGCCAACCGGGCCGTATTGCCTGCCCGCACAAAGCGGCCAAATAGCGGCACCCGCAAACACCATGCATCAAACTTGCGTCGTATGGCTTCTTGTTTGAGCGCCTGCCAGCTGCCGACACCAGCAGCAATCAGCAACAACAAGATCAACCAGCCCCATTGGCGCACTGCGGCAGAGGCCCACAGCATGGCGCGGGTCAGGAACGGCAGTTCGGTTTTGGCGCTCTGAAACACGGTCACCATCTGCGGCACAACCCAGGTCAGCAGCCCGACAATCACCAGCACCGACACGGCCATTACCACCGCTGGATAGACAAACGCCAACGCCACTTTGGAAGCCAGCGCTGCACGCGATTCCAGATAATCAGCCAGCCGTTGCATGACCGTTGCCGCCCGGCCAGATTCTTCGCCAGCGGCTACGATGGTGCGATACAACTCGGGAAAAGCTTTGCCCTGCCGAGCCAGCGCTTGCGACAAGGATGAACCGGCCAGAATCTCGCTGCGCAAGGCGCCAGCCAGTTGTTTCTCGCGCTCGTCTTCGCTTTGTTCGATCAGCACTGCCAAGGCTTGTTCGATGGTGAGACTGGCATCCAGCAACGTAGCAAATTGCCGCGTCCACACCGAAAGCCGCTGCCCACCCAAACCACGGCTGCGCCCCAGACTGGTGGTGCCGGTGGCAATTTCACCTATTTCGCTGACCCACAAGCCTTGGTCGCGCAGTAAAGTGCGGGCGTGTCGTTGCGTGTCGGCTTCAATCATGCCGCGCTTGTTTTCGCCATCCTGGCTAGTCGCTACATAGCGAAAAGCGGTCACAGATCAGTCTCCTCGGCCGGTGGACTCGGCGAAGTTGTTGTGTCGGTAGCAATCCAGCCGAATTCATTGGCCAGAGTCATGGCACCGCCTACCAGCAGCAGCGCCACAGGAATAAAAGACAAAACCGCAATCACCACACTCGTGAGCTTTTGCCCGGTTGCGCCCATAACCGCGCGGATCATGACCACCACGCCGTAGATACCGACTGCCATCAGCCCCAGGCTGCCCACCGGATCGGGCATGGCAGCAAACACGGGCACCAGCAATTGCGGAGTGGAACTCAACACCACCAGTGGAAACAAACTACCCTCAACCGGTTTCTTGTCGATCACCTTGAACCAGAGCATCAGCCACAAAGCGGTGAGTATGGCTTCCAGCCAGTTCACCACAATGAAGAATCCCAGCCTTATCGGCCACGCTGCCAGAAAGTCATCGTTAGCCCACGCGCCCGCCACCCCAATCAAGGTGAGCCAGAGCGCAGGCAACCACACCGGATAACTGTATTCCGGCAGGGTTTTGCTTCGCAGCAGGGAGACATCGAGCGCGTCGCGCAAGAAACGAGGGATCACTGCGTGGGCTCAGGCAAAGATCACGGTCTTGTTGGCGAACACCAGTACGCGATTTTCCAGGTGCCATTTCACTGCACGCGAGAGCACGATTTTTTCCAGATCGCGCCCTTTGCGGACCAGTTCTTCAACGTCGTCGCGATGCGAAATGCGGATCACGTCTTGTTCGATGATGGGGCCATCATCCAGTACTTCTGTTACATAGTGACTGGTGGCGCCAATCAGCTTCACCCCGCGAGCAAACGCGCGGTGATAGGGCTTGGCACCGTCAAAGGCAGGCAGAAAACTGTGATGGATGTTGATCACGCGTTGCGGATAGCGCGCGGTAAAGTCATGCGACAACACCTGCATATAACGCGCCAGCACCACCAGATCAACCTGGTTGTCTTCCAGCAACTGGCGTTGCGCGGCTTCAGCCTGGGCTTTGTTGTCTTTGTTAACTTCAATCACGTGATACGGCACACCGTAGAACTCGGTAATTGCACGGCATTCTTCATGATTGGAGATCACCAACGGGATATCGCATGCCAGCTCGCCGCTTTGATGGCGATGTAGCAAATCCACCAGGCAATGGTCGTATTTGGAGACAAAAATCGCCATGCGCTGACGGCGCGTGGTCAGCGCCACTTTCCACTGCATATTGAAGCGATCGGCGATTGGCTGGAAAGCAGGCGCAAAAGAAGCCATATCCAGCGTAAAATCCGTCAGATCCCATTCCACCCGCATCAGAAACAGGTCGTCGGTGACGTCCTGATGCTGGTCCGAATGCACGATATTGGCATTGTAGGTGTAGAGAAAATTGGCAATGGCGGCGGACAGACCTTTACGGTCCGGGCAACTGATCAGCAGTGTGGCGGTATTCATGCAGCGATCCGGTTAGAGCTTTGTTAGCCACTGATTCTAGCAGTAACCACTGTGCCATGGCATGGAGTAGTCATGCCAAACCGGCAATCTGCCTTGTTCTCTCATATTTGTCGTATTTATACGCCCAACCCGGGCGGCCTTATTAGCGCTGTTTAACCTGTCATTTCTGAGCAAAGTCTTTCACGCATGTTCCATATCATTCTGTTTCAGCCGGAAATCCCCCCAAACACCGGCAATGTGATTCGTCTGGCCGCCAATACGGGCTGCACGCTCCATCTGGTCAAGCCGTTAGGCTTTCCGCTGGATGACGCCCGCATGCGCCGCGCCGGGCTGGATTACCATGAGTTCGCCGAGATGCGCGTGCATGAGGATTGGGATGCATTGATTGCAGACTTGGGCGAGGTGCGCATGTTCGCCATGACCACCAAAGGCAGCACCCAGTTTGACAAACTTGCCTTCAAACCCGGTGATGCATTTGTGTTTGGTTCAGAAACGCGCGGCTTGCCGCCTGAGGTGCTGGACCGCTTTGCGCCGGAAAACCGCATTCGCCTGCCGATGTATCCAGACAATCGCAGCCTGAATCTGTCCAACGCCGTCGCGGTGATGGTATTCGAGGCCTGGCGCCAGAACGGGTACGCCGGCGGCGCGTGAAAAAAAACCGGGCATATAGCCCGGTTTTTTTTTGCTGATAACAGCGAAGCAACAATCAGCGGTTACGCATGAAATCCGCAGTACGAAAGAACGCGTCTTCCAGATGATCGCGCAGCGCCTGTTCCATCGGCTGTTCGTCCATGGCCGTGTACATACACAGCAGCCACTGATCGCGGGCATCCTCGTCCACAGCAAACGGCATATGGCGCGCTCGCAGCATTGGGTGGCCATATTTTTCAATGAACAACGACGGCCCGCCCAGCCAACCCGAGAGAAACTCAAACAGTTTCTGCCGGATCACCGTCATGTCGCCACCATGCATCTGGCGCAGCGTGGTGACGCGCGGATCGGCATCCATAATGTCGTAGAACCGGTCCACCAGTTTGCGCAATGGTGCTTCGCCGCCCAGCATTTCGTAGGGCGTGAGTTGCTGTACTTCGCTCACACTCAAACCTCGTGCTTCACAGGTTTCACCAGGCTGGCAGCATGCTTGGCCCGATCACGCGCTTCATCTGTATCAGCACCGGCAGCCACCACCACGCCCATGCGGCGACGTTCGAATGCCTCTGGTTTGCCGAACAGGCGCAGATCAACACGGGGTACGGTCAACGCTTGTTCTACGCCTTCAAATGCAATGCCCTGCTCGTTCATCGCACCGTAAATAACAGCGCTGGCGCCTTGTTCACGCAGTGCCACGTCAACCGGCAATTTGAGGATGGCGCGGGCGTGCAATTCAAACTCGGAGAAACGTTGCGTCATCAGCGTAACCAGACCGGTATCGTGCGGGCGCGGGCTGACTTCCGAGAACCAGACATCGTCGCCCTTCACAAACAGTTCCACGCCAAACAGGCCTCGACCGCCCAGATTGCTGGTGATCTTTTGCGCGATCTCACGCGAGCGTTCCAGTGCCAGCGGGCTCATCTTTTGCGGCTGCCAACTTTCCACATAATCGCCCTTCACTTGCACATGGCCGATTGGATCGCAGAAGAAGGTTTCGACATTGCCCGAAGCACCCACAGCGCGCACGGTCAGTTCGGTGATCTCGTAATCAAAGTCAATAAAGCCTTCAACAATTACTTTGCCTTGATTCACGCGGCTGCCGCTGGCGGCGTACTCCCAAGCCGGGATCACGTCCGCTTCGGAGCGCAAAGTGGATTGGCCTTTACCGGACGAAGACATCACCGGTTTGACCAGACACGGGAAACCAATCTCCGCGATGGCGGCTTGCATTTCTGCCAACGAACTGGCGAAACGGTACGGCGAAGTCGGCAAACCCAGTTCTTCTGCGGCCAGGCGACGGATGCCTTCGCGATTCATGGTCAGGTTAGTCGCGCGGGCAGTCGGGATTACTTCTGCCAGGCCATCGGCCTCAATGCGCAGCAGTTCCTCGGTGGCAATCGCTTCAATCTCGGGCACGATCAAGTGCGGACGTTCTTGTTCAACCAGCGCGCGCAAGGCGACCGGGTCAGCCATGTTGATTACGTGGCTACGATGTGCGACCTGCATGCCCGGTGCATCGGGATAGCGATCAACGCCGATGACCTCAACGCCCAGACGCTGCAAGGCAATGATGACTTCTTTACCCAGTTCGCCGCAGCCAAGCAGCATGACACGGGTGGCAGAAGGGGAAAGCGGTGTTCCGATACGCATGGGGGCTCCTGAGGCGAACAGTCTGGGCGTCAAATCTGAAGGGCCGAATCTTAACATGCTGGCGCCATGGCCTGACATAGCGGATGCTGACTGGCGCAGGCGACAAGGCTTGATCGCCCCTTCGCCCAGTGGTCGCTCGCAAATCGAATAACAATAAAAAACGCCACTCTATGGTGGCGTTTTTTATTGAACCGGCCAGATCAGTCGGCTTGATACGGATAAGGCTTCTGTTCAATACGCGATGCGTCGTTGCGAGCCGTTTCATCCAGATTGATCGGCGCTTTGTCCCACAGCAATGCACGGCCTTCAAGCTGGCCTTTGGCCACGTCTTGATGCTCGGTCAGATAACCCTGCATGAACTTGGTGAAATCGGAAACGTAGTTGATGTCTTGAGCCATGGATGCGAACGCCGTGTTTGAATTCTGGGTTTGACTGCTTGGAATAGGCGCCATTATACCGGCAAGCTGCGCAGCGCGGGGAGCACCTGTGCATGCAAATCTGCATTGGCCGCCGCCAGCACCCGACCGGCACTACCCAGGCGCAATGGTTCGCCCTGCCAGTCGGTCATTGCGCCACCAGCGCCAATCACCACCGGCGCCAATGCGGCAAAGTCATGCAGCTTGAGGCCCTCTTCCACCACCACATCCAGCCAGCCAGCGGCCACCTGGCCATACAGATAACCATCACCGCCATACACCGGATAACGGCAGGCCTTGACCAGTTCAGCAAACACTTGCGCGCAGGTTTGCAGATGTTCCGGGCCGGTGGTGCCAATGCGCGCGGCAGATACCTCTCTGATATCACTGCCCTGAACCGGGCGACCGTTGAGCGTGGTGGGCACGCCGACGCCGCCAATCCAGCGGTCGTTCACAATGGGCTGGTTGATTACGCCCAGCACCGGCCTGCCAAAATGCAGCAGGCCAATCAGCGTGACAAACAAAGGGCGGCCGACAGTGAATGACTTGGTGCCATCAATCGGATCAAGCACCCAGACCCATTCGGCATCGACATTTTCTTCGCCATGTTCTTCACCAATGATGCCGTCATTGGGGCGCGCAGCACGAATCCGCTCGCGCATGACGCGCTCGGCTTCACGGTCGGCAATGGTGACCGGGCTGTCATCATCTTTGGAGACAATCGCAAATTCGTGGCGGTAATAGCCGCGGATGGTCTGCCCGGAAATATCGGCCAGCTCATGGGCAAGCTGGATCAAATCCTGGGAAATCGGGGTCTGGTTCATGGTGATCTATACCTTTATGGCCTCGGCGCGCAGCCTATCATGATCCATCTAGCGCTGGAAACGGATGAATTATCGCAGTGATCCGGGCACGACTGTTCTAAAATGCAAGGTCAGCCAGACAACAAGAGGAAAGCATCATGCAGGGAAATCCTGATGTGGTGAAAGCACTCAATACGGTGCTCACCAACGAATTGACCGCCATTAACCAGTTTTTTCTGCATGCGCGCATGTACAAAAACTGGGGCTATAAACGGCTGAATGACCATGTTTATCATGAGTCTATCCATGCCATGAAGCGCGCCGACGAACTGATCGAACGGATTCTGTTTCTGGAAGGCCTGCCCAATTTGCAGCAACTGGGCAAGCTGATGATTGGCGAAAATCCGCAGGAGATGTTGTCCTGTGATCTAAAGCTGGTAACCGGATACCTGACCACCCTGCGCCAGGCAATCGAAAACGCCGAGTCTGCTCAGGATTACGTCAGCCGTGATGTATTGACCGAGATGCTGGAAGAAGAAGAAGAGTACCTGGATTGGGTTGAAACCCAACTTGGTCTGATTCCAGAAGTAGGCATTGCCAACTATCTGCAAGCACAGATGGGCGACTGAGGAGCAGAACCACCATGCAAGGCAAAACCAGCGTTATCGACGCATTGAACCGGTTGCTCGCAGCAGAACTGACCTCTATTGATCAGTACTTTCTGCACAGCCAGATGTACAAAAACTGGGGTTATCACCGACTGTTTGAGCGCATTGACCATGAGCGCCAGGACGAAATCGGCCACGCCACCAAACTGATGGAACGCATTTTGTTTCTGGAAGGCATGCCTAATGTGGCGGCACGCACTGCCCTGCGCATCGGCACCGATGTTCCGACCATGCTCAAGAATGATCTGGATACCGAATACGAAGTAGCCACTGCACTGAAAGCAACCATTGCCCTGGCCGAACGTGAGCAAGACTATGTCACTCGCGAAATGCTGGTTGAGTTGCTGGATGACACTGAAGTCGATCACGCCCATTGGCTGGAACAACAACTGTTCTTGCTGGGTGCTGTCGGCCTGCACAACTACCTGCAATCGCAAATGGGCAGCGGCAGCCCTACTTGATTGCCAGCGCGATGGCGACGCATTAGCAGAAGTAAGTAAACAAAGTCCTGGCTGAAAACGAAAACAGCCGAGATAAACTCGGCTGTTTTCTGAATTCTGGTCATCAGACCCGTTGATCCGCTCGCGATCAGGCCGCCACGGCGTCCATTTCTTCCCACCCGCGAATGGCCTCAGCTTCAATGGCATCCATCATGGTGTCTTTGGCGCAAGTTGTGCACTGGCCGCAACACGTGCCCGCGCCGGTTGCCATCTGCAACTGCGTAAATGTGCGTGCGCCCTTTTCAACGGCGACATGAATGGCTTTTTCCGTAACCCCATTGCAGATACAGACGTACATCAGAAAGACCCTTGTTACTGATAACTGTTCTCATTATCTTGCAAGAACGATTCTCAATCCAGTAACAATGTCACCTGCCCGATAAACGGCAAGATGCTGAATCCCCCTGAAAACATGCAGTAATATCCCCAACAAACATGCCGTCAATCAAGCCTGCGCAGCGCTGGCACGCGACACCCCAGCCGCGTGATTTTGTGGGGAGCGCCCCGCTCGAAACTCAGGAATCAGACTTCCACGATATGGCAGGCGGGTCTGCAAACTGCCATTCGCGAGCCGGTTTGGGCTTGTCGTATAGATAACCCTGCATGATGTGGCAGCCTATTTCACCCAACTTCTCAGCTTGTTCAAGCAATTCCACCCCTTCTGCCACCAACTCCATGCCGAGCGTGTTTCCCAACGCAACAATGGTCTGGATAATCGCCAGATCATTGGTGTCGTTAAGCATGTCGCGCACAAAAGACTGGTCGATTTTCAGTGTGTCCAGCGGGAAGCGCTTGAGATAGGCAAGACTGGAATAGCCAGTGCCAAAATCATCCAGCGAAATGTTCACGCCTAATTCCTTGAGCGCCACCAATATCTCGCGTGCGGCGTCGGCTTCCCGCATCAAGGTGCCTTCGGTGATTTCCAGTTCCAGCATGGCTGGAGGCAAACCGGTTTCGTTCAGGGTTTCGGCAATCAGCTGCGGCAAATTGCCGGCAGAAAACTGCGCAGCCGAAATATTGACCGACATTTTCAACGGATGCCCTTGAGCCATCCAGCTGGCGGCTTGGCGACAGGCTGTTTCCAGCACCATTTTGCCCAACGGCACAATCAGGCCGGTTTCTTCAGCCAGCGAAATGAACCGCGCCGGCATCAGCAACTCGCCGTCGGTGTTGTACATCCGCACCAGCGCTTCAGCGCCAATCACCTTGCCCTGGCGCGTATCCACTTTGCTTTGGTAGAACACTTCAAAACGTTTTTCCTGCAGCGCTTCACGCAGATGGCGCTCCAGCAAGTGACGGCTTAATACCAGGTCTTCCAGTTCGGTAGAGAAGAAACGGTAGCGATTGCGGCCATCCTGCTTGGCCCGATGCATGGCCACGTCAGCATGCCGCATCAGCGTTTCTTCATCGGAGCTGTCATCCGGAAACAAACTGATCCCCACGCTGATCGACAGATTGAATTGCTTGCCATCGAGTTCAAATGGCTCAGTCATTGCACCCAGCAACTTGGTCGCCGCTTCGTCGGCCTCGGTAATCGAACGCAGCTCCGGCAGCAGAATGACAAACTCGTCACCGCCCAGTCGACCTATCGTGCCACTGGCCGTCAGTACGTTTTCCAGGCGGCGGGCCACTTGACGCAGCAGGTCGTCGCCTGCGGTATAACCAATCGAATCATTTATAAACTTGAAGTAGTCCAGATCGAGCAGCAGCATGGCCACATGTGTCTGGCTCCAGCGAGCCACCTGCAAACCGTGCGAGATACGGTCTTGCAACAGCAAGCGATTGGGAAGCCCGGTGAGCGGATCGTGGCTGGCTAGATAACTCATCTTGATCGCCATGGCGCGCGCTTCGCTGGCATCACGAAACACAATAATTGCGCCGGTAATCTCGCCCGCCTGATTGCGTATCGGGGCAGCGGAATCCTCGACCGCAGATTGCTGGCCACTCAAGGCAATCAAATTGCAATTGAGCGCCATGCCCACGATCCGCGCCTCCTTGAGCGCCAGATAAATCGGATTGCGCAATACGTGGCCGTTATTTGAATCGCGCAATTCCATCACGGTTTCGATGGGTTTGCCCAAGGCATCGGCCGTATGCCAGCCGGTCATTTCCTCGGCGATCGGATTAACAAACGTCACCAATCCTTGCGGATCAGTTGCAATAACGGCATCGCCAATTGAATTGAGCGTAATGCGCATGCGCTCTTTTTCATCCCACAGCGCGCGCTCGGCCAGCTTGCGATCGGTGATATCGGTAAGCACCATCAGCAGCCCTGCCACCGAGCCCAGTTGCCAGTTCGGCACCAGCGTGGTCTGCGCAAAACGGCGGCGGCTGGATGAGGGAAACAGCGTCATCTCCACCGTAACCGTGCGCCCCCGCATGGCTTCCTCCCAGTGCGGCCGCAGTTGCAACAGGGTTTCTTCATTCAACACCGCGTCTAGAGTCATTCCCAACATGCGCGAAGCGGAAATGCCAAACCAGTGCCCCAACTGATCGTTGCAGTAACGGTTATGGGTATCCGCACCCCAAAACGCTACGAATGATGGCAAGTGGTGCACCAGATCGGCCAAATCCCGCCGGGTTTGTGCGAGTTGGTCTTTCTGCCGTTTCAAGGTGAGCTGGTTTTGCACTCGTAGCCGACAAATCGGCACATTGAGCGGCTTGTTCAGAAAATCCAGCCCTCCTGCCGCCAGAGATTGCGTCTCCCAGGACGTGCCTTCATGGGCGGTAACAAAGATCACCGCGCATTCGCTGGTGTAAGGATTAGCCTTGAGCGCGTTGCAAACGGCATACCCATCCATGCCGGGCATTTCGATATCGAGAATGACCAGATCGGGCCGACTGCTATCGGCAACGCGCAAGGCGTCCGGGCCGTTCGTGGCAAAAAGCAGTTCTCCCATGCCTTGCAAGGCATGACTTATCAGCTTGATATTCTCGACTGCGTCATCAACGATCAAGATCGTAGGCTGCGGCCATTGCTCTTCGACAGCAAACACGTTGAATTTCTCTCCAGGCTAAATGGCCATGAATTTGCTATATAGGCATTTACTAATGAAATATCAGCGCCTTTCCTAGATAGCACTTAATTGACGATAAAAACATATTTTTCGCCAAGCTGTCTTCATTGTGAATGCAATTGTTGGCAGCAGACAGCGCACGCACCATCGTGCTAGCGTAGCGCGTTACCGGGAGATCTCTCGCTTGCAATCCAACAACCCCAAATGGTTGCCGCTGGCCATCGTCCTGATTGGCCTGGTGTTCTCTACCGTCCTGGCTCACCGCCAGCAGATTGATAACGAGAAAGCCGCCGAGCGCCGGTTTCTCTCCCGCTCCGGGCGCGCGGTTGATCAAATCAACCTGCAAATGCATATCTATGAATATGGCTTGCGTGGCGCGCGCGGCACCATCATCGGCGCTGGCGGAGCCAACATCACGCGGGACCGCTTCAAAGAATACGGCGAATCGCTGGATATTGGTTCGGAATACCCCGGAGCCCGGGGCTACGGCTTTATCCGGCGGGTAAAACCAGAAGAGGAAGCGGCCTTTATTGCCAGCGAACGCAATCAGGACCATCCGGATTTTCGTATCAGCCAGTTTGCGCCCCATTCCGGGGAAAAATACCTCGTGCAGTATTTTGTGCCCGAAAATGACAAAAATCCGGTCATTGGCCTGGATCTCGCCTCAGAGCCCTCCCGCGAACAAGCGCTGCTGGCTGCAATAAAAAGCGGCACAGCCACGCTTAGCCGTCCCGTTATGCTGACCTTGCCCACTGGGCAATCCAATCGCGGATTCCTGATGGTCTTGCCGGTCTATCGTTCGGGCACCACACCCGCGACGATAGCCGAACGGGAGGCCGCAACCATCGGCTGGGTATACACACCACTGGTGGTCGATGAGGTGATGAAACGGCTGGATTACCGTGACGGTGAGTTATCGGTGACTTTATCCGGCCAGGATTCAACGGGGCAGACAGTTCAGTTTTTTGCCTCGCCCCAGAGCAACCTTTCTGCCATCGGGAACCTGACCTATCAAGCCGACATTCAGCGCTACGGCCAACTTTGGCACGTGCAGATCAAGGCTACGCCGCGTTTTATCCGCAGTCTCAATCTGTTATCACCGCTGGAACCCGCGTTGTTGGTCATGGCCTGCGCGCTGTTGCTGGCCGGGTTAATCTATTTTTACCTGCTCAACGTGAGCCGCCGGCTCAGAGCTTCTGAGGCCCAGTCCAGACTGGCCGCCATTGTCGAAGGCTCCAACGACGCTATTATTGGCAAAACACTGCAAGGCGTAGTCACCAGCTGGAATTCTGCCGCTCAGGCCATGTTCGGGTATTCCGCCCAGGAAGCCATTGGTCGCACCATTCGGGAACTGGTGGTACCGGATGATCGCGCCCAGGAAGAAACTGACATTCTGGATCGGGTCGGACGAGGTGAATCCGTGCCGCACTTTGAAACCATCCGCCAGCGCAAAGATGGCAGCACATTGCCAGTGTCGGTGACCGTCTCGCCTATCCGTGGCGCGCATGGCCAGATTGAAGGCGCGGCCAAAACCGTTCGGGATATCAGCGTTCAGAAGGCGAATGAAGCGCAAATCATGCAGCTCAACGCCACGCTGGAGCAGCAGGTTGAAGAACGGACCATGCAAATCCAGGCTTTCTCTGCCCTGCAACAGGCCATTCTGGATAGCGCTGGTTATTCAATCATTGCCACCGACAGGGACGGCACGATCAAACTGTTCAACCCGGCAGCCGAGCGCCTGCTGGGTTACGAGGCGGGTGAAATGATCGGGCTGGAAACGCCCGCGCTGTTTCACGATCCGGCTGAAGTGGCGGCACGCGCTGCGGTATTAAGTATTGAGCTTGGCCGAGTGGTCGAACCCGGTTTTGAGGTTTTTACCGCCAAAATCCAGCAGGGTAAAACCGACTCCAACGAGTGGACCTACATCAGCAAGGACGGCAAACGCGTCCCGGTTTTGCTGACCACCAGCAGTTTGCGCGACGAGGACGGGAATATCTTTGGTTACCTCGGAATGGCCGTAGACCTGACGACCCACAAGCATGACGAAACCATTCTGCGCCAGGCCAAGGAAAGCGCGGAATCGGCCACTCGGGCTAAGTCGGACTTTCTGGCCAATATGAGTCACGAAATCCGTACGCCCATGAATGCCATTCTCGGCATGTTGCAATTGCTGCAGCAAACCGAGCTAAACAATCGCCAGTACGATTACACCGAAAAAGCCGAATCTGCCGCCAAAGCATTACTTGGTTTGCTCAACGATATTCTGGATTTTTCCAAGGTTGAGGCCGGCAAGCTCGAACTGGACCCGCATCCGTTCATGCTGGACAAACTCCTGCGCGATATCGGGGTGATCTTGTCCGCCAGCGCCGGGCAGAAGGACCTCGAAATCCTGTTTGATATCGACGCGGCAGTTCCTGAAATGGTTGTGGGCGATGCTTTACGTCTGCAACAGGTGCTGATCAATCTTGCCGGCAATGCGATCAAGTTCACCGAACATGGCGAGGTGGTTCTTTCTGTGCGGCTGAAACGACGCAGCAACGACCTGCTCACTATCTTTTTTTCGGTACGCGATACCGGCATTGGCATCAATCCGGAACAACTCGCAGCCGTCTTTGACGGTTTCTCACAGGCCGAAGTGTCCACCACTCGCCGGTTTGGCGGCACGGGTTTGGGGCTGGCCATCAGCCAGCGTCTGGTGCACTTGATGGGTGGGCAGCTTAAGGTTGAAAGTCAGCTCGGCAAAGGCAGTACATTCCATTTTGAAGTGACGCTGCAAGCTGCTGTCCAGGAAGCCATCACGCCTTCGACTTCGGCGCTGGCCAACCTGCGCGGCGTACGGGCACTGGTAGTCGATGACAACGCCAGCGCCCGCGGAGTGATCTCGCGCATGCTGGACTCGCTCGGATGGCATGCCGATCTGGCAGAGTCAGGCGCTGCGGCTTTGTCGTTGCTGGAACAAAGCATTCAACGTGGCCGGGTGTATGACGTCATCTTTGTAGACTGGGCCATGCCGGAAATGGACGGCTGGCAGACAGCCGAACATATCCGCCAGATTTCGCCCGCCAATACTTCACCATTAATCGTCATGGTGACCGCATACGGGCGCGAAATGCTGGCGCAACGCCTGGCCAGCGAGCAAGCCTTGCTGGATGGCTTTCTGGTCAAGCCAATCACAACGTCCACCCTGTTTGATGCGGTAGCTGATGCCCGTGCCAACCAGAACCTGCAGTTCGCCGCGGCTCCTGCCACCCAACCCCGGATGCAACGGTTAACCGGGCTGCGTCTGCTACTGGTTGAAGATAACCCGACCAACCAGCAAGTAGCACGTGAACTGTTACGCAACGAAGGTGCACTGGTGGATGTGGCGGGCGGTGGCATTGAGGGTGTTGCAGCAGTACAAGCGGCTAATCCGCAATATGATGCGGTATTGATGGATATCCAGATGCCGGACATGGATGGCTACGCCGCAACCCGCGAAATCCGCCACAAGCTGGGGCTGCGCACCCTTCCCATCATTGCCATGACCGCCAACGCCATGGCCAGTGATCGCATTGCGTGCCTGGATGCAGGCATGGATGAGCATATCGGCAAGCCTTTCGATCTGAATCAACTGGTTGCAGTGATCAAGCAATTCACCAGGGTTGGCGCCCCGCTGTTGCCAACGCCACCTGCCCTGCAAAAAACCAGCGGCGTCATACCGCAGGCGGCACTCAAACTGTCTGGCGAGCGCGGGCTGGACATCTCGGTGGCACTGGCGCGCTTGGGTGGAGATTTGCCACTGTTCGAATGGGCGCTAGGCAGCTTTCTGGGTGCCAGTACCCAGAACGCCGAACAACTCAAACAATGGCAAGTTGGTGATCCGGAGGACACGCTGGCGCGGCTGCTGCATACGCTCAAAGGCACCGCGGGCACCGTCGGCGCAACTGATCTGGCATTGCAGGTACGGCAAGCGGAAATAGCCATGCGCGAGGGCCAAAACAGCAGCAAACTGAGCGACTTGCTGGTATCCATCCAGGCAGCACTGGAGCAAACCTGCACTGATGTCAAAGCGCTGGCTGATATTTTGCAGGCAGCCAACGCGCCGCCAGCCGCACCGCCGCCGTCCAATCCTCGGTTGGCCGCCGAACTGGAAAATCTGTCCAGGTTGCTGGCGACTGCCAATATGCAGGCCATGCAGGTGTTCGAGCAGATAAAAAATGGCTTGAGCGCGGTCTATCCAGAACACAGCGAAAAAATTGGTCAAGCCATCGATACGCTGGATTTCCAGTCGGCCCACTCACACTGCGAGGACGTGCTGGAACAACTCAAAACCTGACCCGCCCCTCTTGCAGCCAGAAACAAAAAGCCCCGCATAGAGCGGGGCTTTTTGTTGAATACGCCAAGCTTCGGCTTAGTGACCGAACGGGTGACGCAACACGATGGTTTCTTCGCGATCCGGACCAGTCGAAATCATGTCAACCGGGGCTTCGCAAACTTCTTCCACGCGCTTGAGGTAAGCACGGGCGTTAGCTGGCAGGTCTTCCAGCCGTTTGATACCAAAGGTGGATTCTTTCCAGCCCGGCATTTCTTCGTAAACCGGCTCGCAACGGGCGATTTCTTCAGCGCCTACCGGCAGGATATCCACAACCTTGCCATCGACTTTGTAACCGACGCACAGGTTGATGGTTTCAATGCCATCCATCACGTCCAGTTTGGTCACACACAGACCGGAAACACCGTTGATCTGGATTGAGCGCTTGAGCGCAGCCGCGTCGAACCAGCCACAACGACGCGGACGGCCAGTAACCGAACCAAACTCGTTGCCGCGCTTGGCCAGGCCAGCGCCGACTTCGTCAAACAGTTCAGTCGGGAACGGGCCGGAACCCACGCGAGTGGTATATGCCTTTACGATGCCCAGCACGTATTGCAGCATTTGTGGTGCCACACCGGCGCCAGGAGCCGCGGCACCCGCCACACAGTTGGACGACGTCACAAACGGATAAGTACCGTGGTCCACGTCCAGCAGTGTACCTTGTGCGCCCTCAAACAGAATGGCTTTGCCTTCCTTGTTCAGGTCGTACAGGGTGCGTGAGACATCGGCCATCATCGGCTTGATGCGGGCAGCAAAGCTCAGGGTCTGGTCATAGACTTGCTGGAAGTCCAGCGCCGGAGCCTTGAAGTATTGGGTCAGCAGGAAGTTGTAGTACTCAAGGTTTTCCTTGAGCTTGGCCGCAAAGCGCTCTTCGTGGAACAGGTCTTGCAAGCGAATCGCACGACGTGCCACTTTGTCTTCATAAGCCGGGCCGATACCGCGGCCGGTAGTACCGATCTTGGCCTCACCGGCAGCCGATTCGCGAGCCTGGTCCAGCGCAATGTGATACGGCAGGATCAGCGGGCACGCTTCAGAAATGCGCAAGCGGCTGGCGACATCGATACCGGCAGCGCTCAGCTCATCGATTTCCTTGAGCAGCGCTTCAGGCGAAAGAACTACGCCATTGCCAATGAAACATGCTTTGTTCGCATGCAGGATGCCGGACGGGATCAAACGCAAGACGGTTTTCTTGCCGCCCACAACCAGCGTGTGGCCAGCATTGTGACCGCCCTGGAAACGGACAACGCCTTGTGCATGATCGGTCAGCCAATCGACGATCTTGCCCTTGCCTTCGTCACCCCATTGGGTACCAACCACGACTACGTTTCTGCTCATTCAGAACCTCGATTTAACCAGATAAAACAATCGTTTATACGTACAACTCGAAGCAGCCCACCTTTTAGCAGACTGTACGGCGAAAAGCCCGCGCATCAGACAAGCGGATCAACCTGCCACTGCCCGTTTTTAAGAACCAGACGACGATTGACCGCCGCCTCTTCTGGCTTGACGCCCAAATCAATAATTACTGTCTCACCTGCCGCGCGTAACTGGCGCACGGTAGCAATCAGAGTGGCATCGTCACCGGCTGGCGCGAGGATGGCCGCTTTGACTTCGGGGAATGGCAAACGGCTCAGTTCGCGCATATCCAGGCTGAAACCGGTAGCCGGACGTGAACGACCAAATTTCTCACCGACCCGATCATAACGGCCACCGCGTGCAACCGCGTTGGCAAAGCCTTCGGCATAAGCCGCAAATACCAGACCGGTGTGGTAGTCGCTGCTGCGAACTTCGGCCAGATCAAAGCGCACCGGAATCTTGCGAACGGCCAGCGCGCTGGACAGTTGTTCCAGTGCGGCCAGCGCCTCGGCAACGCCTGCGATATTCGGCAATGCGGCGCGAGCACGGGCCAGTACATCGTAACCACCATACAGCGAAGGCAGCGCTTGCAAACCCTTGGCAATCGCCGGATCCAGCCCTGCGGATACTTCACGCAGAGTTGGCAAATCTTTCTGCTGTAGCGCGCTGAAAGTCTGATCGCGCAAATCACCTTTCAAGCCGGCGGCATCGGCCATCGCATGGAACAAACCAATGTGACCAATATCCAGACGCATGTCTTTCAAACCAGCCAGCGCCAGGCTTTCGAACATCAGTTCGATGACTTCAACGTCAGCGGCGACATCAGCGCAGCCATAAATTTCAGCGCCAATTTGGCGCGGTTCACGCGTGGACAAAATGCCGTCCGGTCGAGTATTAACCACCGACCCGGAATAGCACAGCCGCGTTACGCCTTGGCGGTTGAGGATATGCGCATCAATACGCGCCACTTGCGGCGTGATATCCGCCCGCAAACCCATCTGGCGACCGGTCAGTTCGTCTACCAGCTTGAAGGTTTTCAGGTTGAGCGCCGGGTCATCCTGCAAAAACAGCGACTCGACATATTCAACCAGCGGCGGCATGACGAGTTCATAACCGTAGCGGGAGAAAAGATCGAGCAAACCCCGACGCATCGCCTCAATCTGGCGAGCCTCGCGGGGCAGCACGTCGGAAATGTATTCCGGCAAAATCCAGTTGCGCATTGTTCAAACCAAAGCAGATTTTGGAAGCCCGCAACGGGTTGCGGAAAATCCAGACAAACCAAAGCCCTGGCGCGCAGAACGCACCGGGGCTGTGATCTTCAAAGAAAGCATTATCTCATGAATGCAGTGGTTCGCGGGCGAGAACTACCACCGCGAGCGTGCCGAGCGGCAAATCTGCGGAGAAATACCGCAGCCTCGACAGGGCAAAATCGCCCACCTAAGCTGCGGCAATCATCCGTTATTTACCTGGCTTGCCAGCCGCACCGGGGCTCTTCATGTATTTGAAAAACTCGGAGCTTGGGTCTACCACCATCATGTCAGACTTTTTGGAGAAGCTTTGTTTGTAGGCTTCAAGGCTGCGATAGAACGAGTAGAACTCGGGGTTCTTGCCATAAGCATCGCCATAAATGGCGGCTGCCTTGGCATCGCCCTCACCCTTCAAGGTTTGTGCTTGGCTATAGGCATCGGCCAGCAAAACTTCGCGCTGACGATCCGCATCGGCCTTGATCTGCTCGGCTGCAGCAGAACCTTCCGCACGTAGCTGGTTAGCCACGGCTTTACGTTCAGATTGCATGCGCTCGTAGACCGAGTTCAGCGTGCTGTCCTCCAGCTCCACCCGCTTGATCCGCACGTCGACCACGCGCACACCAATCCGCGCGGCATCGGCATCAGCCACTTGCTGCACCTTGGCCATTACCGCATCGCGCTGACCGGAAATCACATCTGCCACGGTGCGTTTACCAAACTCATCGCGCAGCATGTTATTGACTGTATTGCGCAGACGATCACGCGCCTTGCTTTCGTCCAGGCCAACCGCACGGTAGTAGCGCTCGACATCAACGATCTGCCACTTGATGTAGCTATCAACCTTCACGTTCATTTTCTCGATGGTCTGAATCCGGGCAGGTTCAGCTTCATCGATACTTTGAATACGGCGGTCAAAATAACGTACGTCTTGCAACAGCGGCACTTTGAAGAAAATACCTGGCTCTTTCAGCACTCGCTTGAATTCGGAGAACTGGAACACGACGGCGTACTGACGTTGATCCACCGTAAACAGCGAAAGACTCAATACAAAAATAACTACAAGAATGACCGCTATGGTCGGAATGATTCTATTCATGGCCACCCCCTGTTAACGTCCGTCACGAACGCCGCGGTCTGATGCCGCGGGCGTGGCTGCCGCCGTTGCCGGCGTTGCATCTGCAGTATTGTCAGCAGCGGTCGCTGCCTTCGCTGCATCTACAGTCGGGCCGGGGTTGGTCGATTGGATCAGTTTATCTAGCGGCAGATATAACAAGTTGCCGCTGCCTTTCTGATCCACAAGGATTTTGGTGGTGTTCTGGAACATCTGCTGCATGGTGTCCAGATACATCCGCTCACGCGTCACTTGCGGGGCCTTGGCATATTCGGTCGCGACTTGCTTGAAGCGCGATGCGTCACCATCAGCCTGCGAAACCACGCGTTGCTTGTAACCTTGGGCTTCTTCCATCAAGCGTGCGGCAGTACCGCTGGCCTTCGGAATCACGTCGTTGGCGTACGCTGTACCTTCGTTGATCAAGCGAGCCCGATCTTGCCGCGCCTTCACGGCATCGGCAAAAGCCGCCTGCACTTGTTCAGGCGGCTGTACGTCAGAAATATTGACGCGGGCCACAGCGATACCAGTGCCGTAACGATCCAGCAGATTCTGGATCAGTTCGCGAGTGTCTTCGGCAATCTTGCCGCGACCTTCGTTTAGCACGTAATCGACCTTGTTCTGACCGATCACTTCACGAATTGCCGTTTCCGCCGCTTGCTTGACCATGTCTTTACCGTCACGGTCAACAAAACGGTTGTCAAAAGCAAAGTCTTGAGCAGATTTGAGCGTGTACTGAACTTCCAGTTGCACCTGAATGATGTTCTGGTCGCCGGTGAGCATGATCGACTCATCGCCGCCACCGTCCGTGCGCCCGCCTACTTCCAGACTGCGGATTTCAGTGACATTGATGATTTCGCGGGTTTCAATCGGCCACGGATAGTGCCACTTCAGACCCGACTTGTTGACGGTCTCGACATAACGGCCAAATCGCAGAATCAGCGCGTTTTCGCGTTCATCAACGACATAAAAGCCGGACGCGAGCCACAGCACGATGACGACGCCGATAATCGCAAAAATGCCGGTACTGCCGCCAGGAATACCGCGTCCCGACCCCGAAGAAGGAGGTCGGTTGCCGCCCCCAAAAAAACGGGACAGCTTGTTAGTGAAATTGCGGATGATTTCGTCCAGATCGGGTGGGCCATCTTTGCGGCCACCACCCCACTGCGGATCGTTTTGACTCATGGGATCTTATTGTTCCTCGATGGGTTGACTCATTGCATCGACCAGCGCGCCCCGCAGCAAATCGAGTCCTTCCCCCTGCGCGGCGCTTACACGAACCGCACAGATTTTATCATACTCGTCATGCTCGATTGCTGGCTCAAGCCCTTTCAGATCGATCTTGTTCCAGACCATCATTTGCGGGATGCGTTCCGCACCAACTTCATTTAAAACTTTATTGACTTCGGCAACCTGCATATCGCGCAGCGGATGATTCACGTCAACGACATGCAATAGCAGGTCAGCCTGGATGGTTTCTTCCAGAGTTGCCCGGAAAGCCGCCACCAGCGTATGGGGCAATTGCCGGATAAACCCCACGGTATCCGAGATGACTACCGAGTGCTCATGGTCCAGAAACAGCTTGCGCGAAGTCGTATCCAGTGTGGCAAACAACTGATTTGCCACATAAATATTGGCCTTGGTCAGCGCATTGAATAGCGTTGACTTGCCCGCGTTGGTATACCCGACAATCGACACCGAGAACTCGTTGCGTCGCTCGCGCGCTTTGCGCTGGGTAACGCGCTGGCGCTGTACCGTCTCCAGTTGGGATTTCAGCCGCTTGACCCGAAGCCCTAGCAAACGACGGTCGGTTTCCAGCTGGGTTTCGCCCGGACCACGCAAACCTACCCCGCCCTTTTGGCGCTCAAGGTGAGTCCAGCCGCGCACAAGGCGCGTGGACATATGCGACAGCTGGGCCAGTTCAACCTGCAACTTGCCTTCTGCGGTACGAGCACGTTGCGCGAAAATATCCAGAATCAGGGTTGTGCGATCAACCACGCGGCATTGCATTGCCCGTTCCAGGTTGCGCTCCTGCGCTGGCGATAGCTGATGATTAAAAATCACCAGCTCAGCCTCGTTGGCGCGCACCGCTTCGGCGATTTCCTCAACCTTGCCGGTTCCGGCAAAAAAAGCCGGATCGGGTCGACGACGACTGCCCTCGATCATGGCTACCGGCGTAACGCCAGCCGATGTCACCAATTGCACAAATTCTTCTTGCCCATCCCGGTAATCTGCATCGTTAAAATCGAGGCAGACCAAGACAGCGCGGTCTCCGCCCTTGTGGCGTTCAAACATATGGCTTCTAGATTTGCTGAAATAACATGGAACGAAATTACGCCCTTACCTTACACGAGTAAGCGACGCGGCTATTTCTCAATATGGTGACATCCGGCCAGAAAAAAACCCCGGGGGCCAGGAACCACCGGGGCTTTAATCTGCAGCAGCGACCCGGATCAGGCTTCCGGAGTGGCAGCGGCCACGGTAGCGTTCTGCGGATGCTCGTGCGGGATATTGACCGGACGCGATGGCACCACGGTCGAAATGGCGTGTTTGTACACCATTTGAGTTACGTTGTTGCGCAACAGGACAACGTACTGATCGAACGATTCGATCTGGCCTTGCAGCTTGATGCCGTTCACCAGATAGATGTAAACCGGCACATGTTCTTTACGCAGGATGTTCAGAAACGGGTCTTGTAGCATTTGCCCCTTGGTACTCATTTGTTATTTCTCCGATGCGTTATTGTTGGTGGTGATTCGCAAATCTTCTCATTTGCTTTGCTTTTTACAACCTGTCTTACGCTTATAGTACAAAAGCAGTTAGCTGCCAATAGGCAAGTTACCCTTGCGCAGCCTTGCCAAATGGCACCGCCAGTGTCTAGCGCTTCTGTTTCTTCGCTTCTTGCATTTTGCGATTATCCAGCTTCTTGGTTGCCAGCATTTTTTTCCGCCGCTCCAGCAGGCTGAGTTTTTTCGGCTCCTCCTGCTTTTCCTGGAATGGATTAGCGCCCATCTTGAACTGCACCCGTAACGGCGTGCCTTGCAGCTTGAACGTATTCATGAAGCTGCGTTCCAGATAACGCCAATACACAGCGGGCACTTGCTCCAGCGCGTTGCCATGGATAATCACCACCGGCGGGTTTGTGCCACCTTGGTGGGCATAGCGCAATTTGGGGCGAATTTTGCCAGACAGCGGCGGTTGCTGACGCTCCACCATAATCTGCAATGCGCGCGTGAGTTTGGGCGTTGGAATTTTGATCATGGCCGCGTGATACGCCTGATCAATCGACTTGAACAAATCGCCCACGCCTTGGCCATTCAGCGCCGAAATGTAGTGAAATTTGGCAAACTCAAGGAAAGCGAGCTTGCGATCCACTTCGCGCTTGATCCGCTCACGCTGTTCGGTATCTGCCGCTTCCCATTTGTTGATGGCTACCACCAGCGCACGGCCGGTTTCCAGAACAAAACTGGCCAGACGGGCATCCTGGTCGGAGACTTCTTGCGTGGCATCCAGCACCAGCACGGCTACGTTGGCGTCTGAGACGGCCTGCATGGTTTTGACGACCGAGAACTTCTCGATGGTGTCGTCAATCTTGCCGCGACGGCGCATCCCGGCGGTGTCGATAATGGTGTAATGGTGATCATTACGCTCAAAATCGATGTAGACCGAATCGCGCGTGGTGCCAGGCTGGTCGAACGCAATAACGCGCTCTTCGCCCAATACCGCATTGACCAGCGTGGATTTTCCCACGTTTGGCCGACCGATGACGGCGAATTTCGGGTGATCCGACTCCGCCGTTTCTTCATCGATAGGGAACCGTTCGAGCGTATCGCTGATCAGTTCGCGTACACCTTCGCCGTGTGCGGCAGAGATGGCAATTGGATCACCCAGACCCAATTCAAAAAAGTCGGCTGTGACCACGCCACGGGTCATGCCCTCGACCTTGTTCACCGCAACCCAGATCGGACGTCCGCTTTGGCGCAAGCGCTGCGCGATGATTTTATCTTGTGGCGTAATGCCGGAGCGGCCATCCACAATGAAGATGACTGCATCGGATTCATCGACAGCCTGCAAAGTCTGCCGGGCCATTTCATGCAAAATGCCATCGTCAACCACCGGTTCAAAACCGCCGGTGTCTACAACAAAATACGGACGATCACCGACCTTGCCGTGGCCATAATGGCGGTCACGGGTCAGGCCGGGGAAATCGGCGACCAGCGCATCACGCGTTTTGGTCAACCGGTTAAACAGAGTGGATTTGCCCACATTCGGGCGCCCCACCAGGGCAATCGTTGGCTTCATTCGTTTACTTTATGCCAACCGAAAATACGCCGCCGTTTTGCGACTGTACGATCAGATGGTCGGAGAAGGTTTGCGGCGCGGCGGCGATACGACTGCCATCCGTTGCCAATTGTGCGACAAAGCTGCCGTCGTCTTCGTTCAGCAGATGGATATAGCCTTGATAATCAGCTACGGCCACATTGCCGCCTAAAATTGCCGGTGCGCCAACAATGCGCGCAGCCAGTTTGTCTTGATCCCATACGCTACGGCCGGTTTCTCGTTCGTAAGCGCGTACATGGCCCTGATCATCGGTCAGGAACAGTTTGTTGCCGTCTGCGGCAATGCCGGAGAAGCTGGACGCTTCACGTGACCAGACTACCGCGCCGGTTCTGCGGTCAAAGCAGCTTACGCGCCCTTGATAGGACACGGCACAAACCGAACCACCATTCACCAGCGGCGGCGAAACAACGTCAGCGACCCGCTCAACTTCGGTAGCACCTTTGGGCTGCGAAACCACGCTATCCCACATGGTACGGCCATCGGCCATGGACAACGCCACAATGTGACCCGCCGGCAAGCCGGTATAAGCAATGCCGTCACTGATGGTGATCGGGGCAAAATTGCGTAATGTCAGGGTCGGAATCTGGCGTGTGTATTGCCACTTCACCGCGCCATCGCTGATCGCCAGTGCAGAAATTTTGCCATCACCGGTACGCACCAAAACAACATCATCGCCCACAGCTGGCGGAGCCACGATCTCGCTCGATGCCTGAGCTTGCCACAGAGGTTTGCCATCTGCACTGAAGGCGTAAACCTTGCCTTTGAGTGTACCCACTGCGATCACGCCATTACCGGCACCAACGCCACCGGCCACCGGGCTTTCCAGTTTGACCTGCCACTGCGTACCACCTGTAGCCAGTTTCAGCGCCGTCAGACGATTCGGCGCCCCTGCTACGATCAGCAAGTCCCCCAGATTGGCTGGCAGGAAGCGCAGGAATTCAGCCTTGTCGCCAGCGGTGGCACGCCATTGAGTCGCCACGCCTACACTGTTCTTGACCACAGGCAGCGGTGATGGAGTTGGTGCATTGCTGGGTGCGGCGCAGGCAGCGAGCAGCAAGGCAATTGCGCTAGCGCAGAAACCGCGAAGGAAGTGACGTTGCAAAGGCATATCAGGAATTTCCGAGAGCTTCGAGTTTTACTTCAACAAAACGAACGTTGGGCGCGTCTTTACCCAGCTTGGCCAGCGCGTCCTTATATGCGTCACGTGCACCGCTGTTGTCGCCCTTGGCCGCCAGCACATCGCCGCGAGCTTCTGCAAACAGCGGTGTATAGCTATCGTTTTCGCGAGCAGCGAGTGTTTTCAGCGCAGCATCAAATTGCTTCTGGTCCAGTTGTACCGCAGTCAGACGCAGACGCGCTGCATCGCGGATTTCGGACTCGGATGCGTGGGCAATAGCCCACTCCAGTTGGGTTTGCGCGGACTTCAAGTCACCAGCACGGGCACTGGCTTTGGCTGCCAGTAAAGCGGCGCGCGGTGCATACGGACTGGTTGCGTAATCTTTTTTCAGGACATCTGCGTCAGCCAGAATCTTTGCGGTATCACCGGTAAGATCTGTTTCCAATTGTGCGTAAGCGGCACCGGCTTTTTCTGCAACACTGCTCTGGTAAGCACTCCAGCCGGTCCAGCCACCGTATGCCAGCAAACCGACTACCACCGCACCCGCGAGATATTTGCCCCAATCGGCCCACGCCGCCTTGAGTTCGGCAATCTGTTCCTGTTCCTGCAAATCGAAAGCCATTCTGATTTCCTGTTGCAGCCCCGCGCTGCATTTTTATGTTGATTGGTGATTCGTGCCGGTTCGCGGTGCCAGCACTCAATGTCAGGTTACGGATTATGCCCGAATTCGCGCGGCCAGGTCGGCCAAAGGCAGTGTGACCTGTTCCCCAGCCCCTTCGCCCTTCAGCGTTTTGAGATTGGCAACGTTGTTGGCAGCCTCTTCATCCCCGATCACCACCGCATAACACGCATTGGAGCCATCGGCTTTTTTGAATTGGGATTTGAAACTGCCACCACCGCCGTGCAACACCACATTCAAACCTTCCGCGCGCAATTTGATAGCCAGACCAAAAGCCAGGCGTGATGCCTGCTCACCCGCGTGCACCAGATATACATCGGGCTCCGGCTCGGGCAGCGCCACCTGTTGGGCTTCCAGGGCCAGCAAAATACGCTCGATACCCATACCAAAACCCACACCGGTGCATGGCTTGCCACCAAGTTGTTCCACCAGACCGTCGTAACGACCACCGCCAGCCACAGTACCCTGCGAGCCCAGATCGGTGCTGATCCACTCGAACACGGTGAGATTGTAGTAATCCAGGCCCCGGACCAACCGTGGGTTGATCCGGTAGGCAATCCCGGCATCGTCCAGCAAGGCTTTCAAACCCTCAAAGTGCTGGCGCGATTGTTCACCCAGATAGTCGACCAGCTTGGGCGCGTTTTCAGCCATTTCCTGCAAGGCCGGATTCTTGGTATCCAGCACACGCAATGGATTGGTGTAGAGGCGGCGCTTGCCGTCTTCGTCGAGGATGTCCTGGTATTTCTCCAGGTAGGCGACGAGATCAGCGCGATGGGCAGCGCGCTCGGCGACTTCACCCAAGGTGTTGATTTCCAGCTCGAGCCCTTTGAGGCCAAGGCGCGCCCAGAGATCGGCCAGCATGACAATCAATTCGGCGTCCACATCCGGGCCGGTAAAACCGAACGCTTCTACCCCCAATTGATGAAACTGGCGATAGCGCCCTTTCTGTGGTCGCTCGTGCCGGAACATCGGGCCGGTGTACCACAGACGCTGGGTCTGGTTGTACAGCAAGCCATGCTCAATACAGGCACGCACGCAACCTGCGGTCCCTTCTGGACGCAAAGTCAGTTTTTCCCCGTTCAAGCTATCCTCGAACGAGTACATTTCTTTTTCCACGATATCGGTATGTTCGCCGACGCCACGCACATACAGGGGGGTGGATTCAACAATCGGTGTGCGAATCTGGCGGTAGCCATAGGCGGCCAGCCAGGCGCGACTTACCGCTTCGAAGTGCAGCCACGCAGCACTTTCCTGCGGCAGCACATCGTTCATACCTTTCACACCCTGGATGGTTTTACTCATGGATATTGTTTTCCAAAAACAAAAACGGGCACGGATACGGCGCTGAGCCAGCATCCGTACCCGTGCCGCAATTGATCAGACTTGCTTGATCGGAATGGTTTTGTTGATCGCGTCAGCGGCGCGGCGCTTGGCCCCACCCTCGCTGTAACGCGTCAGCACGTAATCTTCGACGATGGCCAGAAACTCTTTGGCAACATGTTCGCCCTTCAGCGTCACGGTTTTCTGGCCATCAACATAGACCGGGCACACCGGGACTTCACCGGTACCTGGCAAGCTGATGCCGATATCTGCCAGTTTGGATTCACCTGGACCATTTACCACACAGCCCATGACGGCCACTTTCAAATCTTCAACACCCGGATATTGCAAACGCCAGATAGGCATTTGCTCACGCAGAAAGGTTTGAATGCCTTGCGCCAGTTCCTGGAAGACTGTGGAGGTAGTGCGGCCACAGCCGGGGCAGGCGGTAACCAGTGGCGTAAACGAGCGCAAACCCATGGTTTGCAGCAGCTCTTGCGCCACGATCACTTCTTTGGTGCGATCGCCACCTGGTTCAGGCGTCAGCGAAATGCGGATGGTATCGCCGATACCTTCTTGCATCAGCACCGCCAGCGCTGCCGACGATGCCACGATGCCTTTGGAGCCCATACCGGCTTCAGTCAGGCCCAGATGCAGCGGGTAATCACAGCGCCCAGCCAGATTGCGATAGACCGAGATCAGATCCTGCACGTGCGAAACCTTGCACGACAGAATGATTTTGTCTGGAGATAAACCCCAAGATACGGCCTGCGCCGCGGAATCCAGCGCCGAACGGATCAACGCTTCGCGCATGACCGCATCAGCAGAAAGCGGCTTGGCCAGTTTGGCGTTCTCGTCCATCAGGCGCACGGCCAGCGCTTGATCGAGCGAGCCCCAGTTCACGCCAATACGCACTGGCTTGTCGTACTCGACCGCTTTTTCGATCATGTACGCAAATTTTTCGTCTTTCTTCGAGCCCTTGCCGACGTTACCCGGATTGATCCGGTACTTGGCCAGTGCTTCAGCACAGTCCGGGTAGTCGCGCAGCAGCCGGTCACCGTTGAAGTGGAAATCGCCAACGATGGGCACGAAGCAGTCACGGGCAGCCAGCATGTCGCGAATACGCGCAACTTGCGCCGCTGCTTCCGGGCTGTTAACCGTGATCCGTACCATCTCCGAGCCTGCACGCCACAGGTCGTAGATCTGGTTGGCGGTACCCAGCGCATCAACGGTATCGGTATTGGTCATGGATTGCACAACCACCGGGTGATCACTACCCACCCAGACGTTGCCAATGCGGACCTGCCGGGTTGACCGGCGCGGGAGATTATCTGTAATCATCATCTTCGCTTGCTTAAACCTGCTTATCCAGACTTACTTCAGTTCCAGCGAGGCAACGTCGGTCTTCGTATATTGAGTCAAATCCACCGCCTGGCCACGCAACCAGATCTTGGTCTTGGGCGCATTACCAATGCGGACATGATACGGCGGCACACCGCCAAAGCTGCGATCAGTGCCTGCAGTCAGCAAATTGCTGACCAGTTTGGTGCCTTTGGCATCCACAACCTGCACCCAGGTATCGGCATCAGCCACAATGCGTAAATCACCATCCTCAACTGCCGATGCGACCGCTGCAGTCGCAACCACGCTGGCAACCGCAACGGGAACAGGCTTGGAAGCAGCCACGGCTACGGCAACCTGACTTGCACTTTCCGCCATTGTGGCAGCTGAAGCAACGGCCACTTCGCTAGCGGTTGCAACCACATCAGCGGGTGCCGAAGCCATTTCAATTTGTGGCTCAGAAGCCGTTTGTGTGGCTGCCAGCTCGGGCGATGGCGGTTGTTGCAAATACCAGAAAATGGCCGCAACGGCCGCGACAAACGCCAATACAAAACCCAGCCAGCCCAATACTTTGCCGCTACCAACCCCGCCACCACCGCCCAGAGAGAAAGAATTGCTCTCTTCTACGAGGTGAGGCAAAGCCACTTGCACCCGTTCCCGCGGCAGAAGCGACTCAAGGTCAGCCAGCACCGGCGCTGGGTCCAGATGCAGCAATCTTGCGTAATTGCGCACAAAGCCGCGAGCAAAGGTATTGCCCGGCAGTTGGTCAAAATGATCTGCTTCAATCGAAGCAATCTGCCGGGAAGACAACTTGAGCTGAGCAGCAACATGCTCAAGGCTCAGGCCCAGCGCTTCACGCTGGGCTTTCAAACGGGCACCAGGCCCGCTTGCTGGCGAGTGGATTTGTTCTTGTTCGCTCATTATGGATATTCCGCCGGCCCCCAGGGCAGCCGGTTGGGGTAAACAGGATCAGGTTCAGTCGAAAATCAGTTGAGTTGACCGCTCAAAAGGCGGGTTGTTTCAATTGAATCGGGATATTGGGTCTTCAGTTGCGAAGCCAGCCGGTTTTCCACCTCGGTATTACCCAGTGCATGTTCCAGCCGCAACCCCATCCAGGTCAATTGCGAACTCGGCTGAACCATTTTTTGCAATTCGTTGTAGTTCTGGCGAGCCAGCACATAATCTTTGGTGCGCAAACCCAGTTCAACCAGCTCTTGCCGCGCCGCCACGCTATCCGGCCGGTAACGCAAGGCCCGGGTGAAATATTCTTTGGCGTTTTTCTCGTCGTTGGCACTGGCGGCACACTGACCGGCATTGACCAGCGTTTTATCCGCATTGGCATACAGCGGGTTTCTGAGAGCAACCATGTAATGCAGGATGCCCTCTTGCGGCTTGGCGTGATTACACAGATACCAACCGTAATTGTTGTTGATGTCCGAATCGTCAGGAGAGTAATTCAGCGCTTGCTGGAAGTTCGCCACCGCCTGACCTTCATCATGCAATTCGGAGTAGATCAGACCGAGCATGCCGTAGGCGGCAGCGTAACGTGAATTGGCGGCCAGGGCTTCTTTGACCTCGGAAACCGCCACATTGTATTGCCCGCGTTTGAGGTACTCACCCGCCAACTGGGTATGCACCGCGGCACGACGATCGCTTGGCGACATTTCATCGTCAGAAGAAGCGGCATAGGCCTGTGCCGCCGTCAGGCATGTCATGGCAAAGCAAAGCATTGAAACCATGTACCGCCGGATCATTCCACTTCCCCTGTTTTTCTAGTGTTTTTATTTGAACTGAATCGGCCGCGTTTCAATCGTCTGGCGATTGGCTGTACGGCGCGTTTTGTCCTTGACCTGCCCCGCCAGCTGACCGCAGGCCGCGTCGATATCATCGCCACGGGTTTTGCGAACAGTCACGATGTAACCGGCGTTCATCAGGATATCCCGGAACGCGAGGATAGCATCACGGCCGGAACGGTTGTAGCCCGAATTCGGGAAGGGATTGAATGGAATGAGATTCAGCTTACAAGGTGTATCGCGCAACAGGGCGATCAACTCGCGGGCATGTTCCGGCTGATCGTTGACACCTTCAAGCATCACATATTCGAATGTAATGAAGTCTCTTGGCGCTTTTTCCAGATAGCGCTGGCAGGCCGCCAGCAGTTGCGCCAAGGGGTATTTCTTGTTGATCGGCACAATTTCATCGCGCAAACGATCATTGGATGCGTGCAGACTGACGGCCAGTGCTACCGGACAGGCGTCACGCAATCGATCCATCGCCGGCACGATGCCAGAGGTGGAGAGCGTAACGCGGCGGCGCGACAGACCATAAGCGTTGTCGTCCAGCATCAGTCGCAAAGCGGCGACCACGTTATCAAAGTTGGCGAGTGGTTCGCCCATACCCATCATGACCACGTTGGTCACAATGCGTGTGTCTTCATTCACCGGCACGCCAATGCGCGCCTGTTCTGCGCTCAGACGACGATTGGCCCACCACAACTGGCCAATGATTTCACCGACTGAGAGATTGCGGTTAAAACCCTGCGCACCCGTCGAGCAGAATGAGCACTCCAGCGCACAACCCACCTGCGAAGAGATGCACAAAGTGCCACGGTCATCTTCCGGGATGAATACGGTTTCGATGCCGTTACCGACGTTTACATCCAGCAGCCACTTGGTGGTGCCGTCGCTGGCCACATGCTCAGCCAGCATGGCGGGCGAACGCACAATCGCGTCCGCCGCCAGTTTTTCCCGAAAGCCCTTGGCAATATCGGTCATGTTGCCGAAGTCGGCTTCACCATGTTGGTGTATCCACTTCAGCAACTGTTTCGCGCGAAAAGGCTTCTCACCGTAGCTAACCATCAGCTCGGCAAGGCCCTGCGCATCGTAATCCAGCAAATTGACCGACATACCAGGTACTCCCGCGAATCACTACGCCTTAGCGGCTGTAGACTTCGCTAGCTGCGAAGAAGTAAGCAATTTCGATCGCTGCGTTTTCTGCGCTGTCCGAACCGTGAACTGCGTTAGCGTCGATGGATTCAGCGAAGTCAGCACGGATGGTGCCCTTGTCCGCTTTCTTCGGATCGGTCGCGCCCATCAGGTCACGGTTTTTCAGGATCGCGCCTTCGCCTTCCAGAGCCTGGATGAACACCGGGCCGGAAACCATGAAGTCAACCAGGTCCTTGAAGAAAGGACGTGCTGCGTGCACTGCGTAGAAGCCTTCAGCTTCAGCGCGGGACAGTTGCTTCATCTTGGCAGCAATAACTTTCAGGCCGGCGGACTCGAAGCGATCAACAATCTTGCCGATCACGTTCTTTGCAACTGCGTCGGGCTTTACGATCGACAGGGTACGTTCAATAGCCATTTAATTTAACACTCCAGGGTTGATGATTTGACTTGCGTGATTTCTACGTGTTTACTTCATGCGGCAATGCCCTTTGACATCAATTTCAAACGGGCATCACAGCTGAATTCCGGGCCGGAAAATCACGGCCCCTCAGCTAAATAGCCGAACATTATAACAAATTCAAAGACATTGCGGCAGATGAGCGACCAAGACGACCCCATCCTGCGTCAGGCGGAGCAATCCCGGCTTAAACAACAGCTTGCCTGGCGGCTTGGCATCGCCGCCGCTCTCATCGTTATCGTGCTTGCCGCCATCTGGTTTCTGGACCATGTGCAGCAAAATAACGACACTCCGCAACTGATCAATACACCGCACATATCTGCCATTGCCAGCGCTGTAGCCGAGCAAGCCAGCGTCCCTGCATCGGCACCGGCTAGCGCAGTCATTGCCAGCGTAACTGAAACGGTTGCTAGTGAAGCCGCCACCGCCAGCGCAGCAGCAGCGCAACCCACCCCAACAGCAGTTCCGACCCCAGCGGTGCCCGTTACAACCCAGGGCGGCAACGCTGCCACGCGCACTACTACAACACCCAGCCATTACACGGCGATAACAACCAGTGCACCGGTTGTCACTGGCGCCACAACGCAAGCACCCAGCAAAGTAACTCCGGCACCCGCCGTCACCAATACCAAACCGGTTGCCGCCCCACCCGCCCCGGCAGCCGAGAAAATCATCGCCGAGCAACCTGCCACTGTGCTCGCCCCGGGCAAATTTGAAGTGCACGCTGGGGCGAATGGCTACACCGTGCAAGCCGGCGTATTTCTGCATGCCAGCAATGCCGACAAACTACTCACCCAATTGCAAAACGCTGGCGTACCAGCCTGGCTGGAAACCCGCGTGCAAATCGGTCCGTTCAAGAACAAGGCCGATGCCGAGGCGGCGATTAGCAAGCTGCGCAAACTGGGTATAGAGCCGGTAGTACGCGAAAACCAATAACCACCGCATCAAGGTTGCGATGCATGACCATCTGCAACCTGCGCCAATCAAATAAAAAACGGGCCTATAGCCCGTTTTTTATTTGGCACTCCTGGCAACTTCAGCCCAGCACTGGCGGCAATTGCGGCAGTAGCGTCTGCCTTTCTTTAGTAGCGGCACCGCACAGCGCGAATCCCAACAACTGGCCATCACTTGCCACAAATCGGGCATCAATCCCGTCTTCGCTTGCCAGCACCTGCCACTCACCTGCAACGCCTGCCGCCGGCGGCGATACCACCGTCGGGCAGGCTGGTGTTTTCACCAGAACCGGCATCGCCGGATAGCGCAACATTGCATCCTTACCAGCCAGCCCCTGTGCCAGTGCACGTGCGGCATGCATGATCGGCATCACAAACGGCAAATTGAGCGACTCAATTTCGGCGCAATCGCCCAAAGCGTAGATGTGTGCATCGCTGGAACGCAGTTGCCGATCTACCACCACGCCACGCTCAACCGTCAACCCTGCAGCTATCGCCAGAGAGGTGTTCGGGCGCAAGCCAACCGCGGACAGCACCAGATCAGCTTCGATACGCTCGCCCGTGCTGAGTTCGACTTCAAAACCATTGGCCACTTTGGACACGCTACCCGCCATGGCGCCAAATACAAAACGCACACCAGCGGCTGCCATTTTACTGGCAAACCATTCGCCAGCCGCAGCTGGCAGCAAACGCGATAGCGGTGTGGCAGCCGCCTCAATGACCACGGGTTCTATCCCGCGTGCCAGCAAATCATTGGCAAACTCGCAGCCGATCAAACCGCCACCCAGAATAGCCACGCGTTTTACGCCATCAAGCTTGCTGGCAAAGTGGGCAAAGTCGTCCAGGTGATTGACCGACATCACCGCGTCGGCAGCGTCGCCGCCAAGGCGCAAACGAATGGGGTCAGCCCCGACAGCCAGCACCAGATCGCGATACGGCTGCACCTGCCCGTCAGACAGCATCAGCATGCGCTGTTCGGGCTCAATCCCTACGACTTCGGTACGCGCGTAAATGACGGCATCAAGCTCGGCTTCCATTTTTTCTGCCGACTTCATAACCAGCGTGGCAGCAGTTTTGTTGCCAGCCAGGGCGTTGGAAAGCATCGGCTTGGAATAAAAATCCGCACTGTCCCCGGCAATCACCACCAGCGGTGTTTCGGTATCCAGCTTGCGAAATTCTCGCGCCAGGTTATAGCCAGCCAGACCGGCACCAACAATGACAACAGGGGAAGCCATGAAACGTATTCTCCTTGCTCCGCTCAGACGGCGGACACTACTGAATCTTTGAATTGATTAAATGATCGACCAAACCCGCGCGGCAAACAGCACGCGGCAACTGGCTCAAGCGGCGACAGGCACCGCTAGTTCCGGCTGCAGAAACGTGACCTCTGGCAGATGGCTGGCCAGTACGGCGTTACGCACCGCCTCAACCGCCGCCAGACGCGGAAAGTTGCGTCGCCAGGCCAGCACCACCCGCCGCGTCGGCACCGGCTCGGAAAACGGCCGGATGCTTAATAATGAATCGTCCGCCGAGGTCACGGATGTAGCCGGCAAAACGGTCACGCCGATCCCGCCGGCAACCATATGCCGGATCGTGGTCAGCGAAGAGCCCTGCAACGTGCGCTGCAGACTGCCGGTGGGCAGGCTTTCACGATTCAGGTCCGGGCAGGTTTGCAGTACGTGATCGCGGAAGCAATTACCCGGCGAAAGCAGCAGCACGTTTTCTTCAGCCAGCATGGATGCATCAATCGTCTTATGGCTTTCCCAGTGATGCCCTTTAGGTGTAGCCACCACGAAGGGCTCGTCATAAACCGGTTGCGTCGCGATGCCTGGCTCGTGGAACGGCTCAGCGAGGATGGCGACGTCAATCTCACCCTGCTTGAGCATTTCCGCCAATCGAGCGGTGTAGTTTTCTTCCAGCAAGATCTGCATTTGTGGTGCGGCTTCACGCAAATGCGGAATCAAGTGCGGTAACAGATAAGGGCTGATGGTGTAGATAATGCCCAGCCGCAATGCGCCAGCCAGCGGGTCTTTACCTTGCTCGGCCAGCTGCTTGACCACCTGCACTTCTTCCAGCACCCGCTGCGCCTGTTCAACCACGCGCTCGCCAATTGGTGTCAGCGTGACTTCGCCAGCAGCGCGCTCGAACAGCGTAACGCCCAGCTCGTCTTCAAGCTTTTTGACGGCCACCGACAAAGTCGGTTGCGACACAAAACAGCTGTTGGCCGCGCGCCCGAAATGGCGTTCACGAGCCACAGCAACGATATATCGCAATTCCGTCAGAGTCACTTGCGGGCTCCTTGCCAGCTACGAATCAACCATGCTGCCACGATCAGACCCAGGAACATCACCAGCGTCCAGCATGGCAGGCTCAAACCCAAGAACTTCCAGTCGATCACCGCGCATTCGCCGTGACCCACCAGCACCGAACGGAACACCTGCAGCCACGGCTGGTTATCCAGCATATATTCCAGGCCAGGGCCGCACGAACCCAACGACGACTTATCGGTCAGAAAATACTGCAGATAGACTTGTCTTGCCGAAACACTGGCCCCGGCCAAGCCAACCAGCGTGAGCAAAGCGGGCCAGAACCAGGTGGCCCGGCGCAACGGAAAAAGCGCGGCCAGTAACGAAACCAAGCCAAACGAGATAATCCCCACGCGCTGGAAAATACACAGCGGGCAAGGGCTCAAAAATTCGTGATATTGCAAATACAACGCATAACCGATGGAGCCCGCACAGAGCACAGCCAGAGCAAGAAAGCCAAGTCGCCAGCGAAAATACATATGCCACCCATTGATCAGGAATCAGATTCAGAAGAGTTCAAGTAACTGTGCTGCGTGCGTATCGTGGGCCGACCGGGCTTCAAGATAATCTTCACAAACTGCCGAGCCGATTGTTTTTTTCAATCGTCATTCTAGCAGTAATGGTGCGGCCGCAGACAAGCGCTTACGCCGCAATCACCTGTCACAGCGCAAGCTTTAGTCCGCCAGAAAGCGCACCAGTTCGGTCCGCCGCGCCATGGCATCGCGGTACCCAAGGCGAATAAGCTGGCGAACATAATCGCCATGAAACAGCAGATAGCTGGACAACACCGAACCTTGTCGGCGAAAGGCGCCAAGACCACTGAGCAGAAAGCGCAAACCGGGCGGAAAGCGCTTGCGATGCGGCATAACCAGGCGCTCCAGCGGGCGCGATGGCGCAATGGTCAGCACTTCAATGGGTCGCAGCTCAGTACGATGTTCAGCCAGCACTTCGGGCGTCAGCAGGTTGATGGTTTTGTTGACGCGCTGCACGCGCTCCAGATCGGCCTCCATGGCATCCAGAAACACACTGTTTAATAGATGCCCTGCCACTTGCGCCAAAGATGGATATTCGCTGACCTTCTCTCGCGGCGGCTCGGCTTGCGGTGCCACCCCGACGACCAACATCTTGCGGGCACCCAAGTGAATTGCCGGGCTCAGCGGCGCAATCTGCCGCACCGAGCCATCCCCGAAATATTCGCGATTGATCCGCGCCGCCGGGAATACCAACGGAATGGCACTGGAGGCCATGAGATGCTCAACATCGATCCTGGCACGCAGGCCGATGCGTGAAGCACGCTGCCAGCCGTCTGGCAAATGCGGCGCGGCTTGAAAAAAGCTCACCGACTGACCAGAGGTATAACCCGACGCAGTAATAGACAGTGCCAGCAAAGCGCCTTCATCAATACTGCGCGCAATGCCGTCGAAGTCGACCAGACCAGAAAGCATTTCGCGCAATGGCGCGTTATCGAGCAAGGAGCGCGGATTATGTTTGCCCAAGCCACCAGCCAGCATTGAAACAATCCAGTGGGCTGCGCTTTTGGCCAAGCTGAAAACACCGGCGTGATAGATGCGATCTGGCGTCAATTCCAGCCACGAGCGCGCGAGGTGGCGCACTGCCTCTTGAAAACTGGATGCCTTGGAAGCCAGCCCGGCGGCGTTGATCGCCCCGGCTGAAGTGCCACAGATAATCGGAAAAGGATTGGTTTCTTGTTGTGGCTGCAGCCGGGCGATGGCCAGCAACACACCCACCTGATACGCCGCCCGCGCCCCGCCGCCAGACAACACCAGTGCGCAAGCGCCACGCTCACGTGTTGGCGTGTTCTCAGCTTCATCCATCTCACGTCTCCCCATTCTTGATAGCCGTTTTAACGGATTTATATTTCTTGTATTGGCCAACATACGTCCCTGCTCGATGGGCCTAATCGGGCACCACGGGCGAGCCCGGCGCCCCACTCCGACGCAGTGTCACAATATGCGTCCAACATATTGCACTGAGCCGGTGCAACGAGCGAACTGGACGCCGCCAGGCAGGCGTTTTCTGTACAAATTGCAACACGCCTCGTTAATTCGGCCATTACGACGGCATAGGCGTAAGTGATTTATCCCGGTATAATCGACTTTTGGCGTGAAAGGATTCGCACATGCGCATCGTGCAAAAAGCCCTGACCTTCGACGACGTTCTGCTCGTCCCGGCCCACTCTGACGTTCTGCCTCGTGATGTCAGCCTTGGAACTCAATTCACCCGCGATATCCGGCTGAATCTGCCGCTCGTGTCCGCTGCAATGGACACCGTGACAGAAGCCCCTCTGGCGATTGCTATCGCTCAGGAAGGCGGCATCGGTATTGTTCACAAGAACATGTCGGCCAAGCTGCAAGCGAAAGAAGTTTCCAACGTTAAACGTTACGAATCCGGCATCGTTAAAGATCCGCTGATCGTTGCACCGGAAATGCTGGTGCGCGACGTGCTGAATCTGACTCGTCAGCATCGTATTTCCGGCTTCCCGGTTATTGACTCCAAAGGCGTGGTTGTTGGCATTGTCACCAACCGTGACCTGCGTTTCGAAACCCGTCTGGATGTCCCGGTCGCCAGCATCATGACCCCGAAAGACAAGCTGATCGTGGTGCGTGAAGGCGCTTCCATCGAAGAAGCACGCCATCTGATGCACGATCACAAACTGGAACGCGTTCTGGTTGTGAACGAGGCCTTCCAGTTGCGCGGTCTGATTACCGTTAAAGACATTATCAAAACCAGCGAACACCCGTTTGCGGCCAAGGATGAACTGGGTCGTCTGCGTGTTGGCGCTGCGGTTGGTACTGGCGACGGCACCGAAGAACGCGTCACCTTGCTGGCGGAAGCCGGCGTTGACGTGATCGTGGTTGATACCGCTCACGGCCACAGCCAGGGCGTGATCAGCCGCGTGAACTGGGTGAAGCGCAACTTCCCGAACGTACAAGTGATTGGTGGCAATATCGCCACCGCAGCTGCTGCTCGCGCACTGGTTGATGCTGGCGCCGATGCAGTCAAGGTCGGTATCGGCCCGGGCTCCATCTGCACAACACGTATTGTGGCAGGCGTTGGCGTACCGCAAATCTCTGCCGTAGCCAATGTGGCTGAAGCACTGGCTGGCACTGGCGTGCCGCTGATTGCTGACGGTGGCATCCGCTTCTCTGGCGATATCGCCAAGGCGATTGCTGCTGGTGCCCACACCGTCATGCTGGGTGGCTTGCTTGCTGGTACTGAAGAAGCACCGGGCGAAGTTGAACTCTACCAAGGTCGTTCTTACAAGAGCTACCGCGGCATGGGTTCGCTGGGCGCGATGCAGCAAGGTTCCAGCGACCGTTACTTCCAGGAAGAAAACACCGCCAATGCCGACAAGCTGGTACCGGAAGGCATTGAAGGTCGCGTACCGTACAAGGGCTCAGTAACGGCTATTGTTCACCAGTTGATGGGCGGTCTGCGTTCTTCCATGGGTTATCTGGGTTGCGCCTCGATTGAACAAATGCACCAGAAAGCGGAATTCGTGCAGATCACTTCTGCCGGTATTCGCGAATCGCACGTGCATGATGTGCAGATCACCAAGGAAGCACCGAACTACCGCGTTGAGTAATCGGCCAGCCCGATGGTCTGACGTAAAAAAGCCCTGCACATGCAGGGCTTTTTTCATGGTTCGCTCCGAAGGGCAACGACCCAGAATCAACAATCCGGGTCGTTGCAGACTGCCTTAGCGTTTTGCTGCGTCCGCCAGCATCCGCGCCGCCTCGGCCGCACTCATGTTGGCATTGCGCCAGAACTTCATGGTGATATCAAAGAAGGCAGCGCGTACTTCTTCTGGCAAACACTGGCTATGCGCCCACGACGGCACCAGGACATTGGCCGATGCAGCTTGGGCAAATGACTTGGCAGTGTCTTGCGAATAGCCATCATAACGACGCATTGGCGTATCTGAACGCGCCGGTACATTGCCTTTGAAGAAGTTGAAAGACTCCTGCCCATCCTGACTCATCAACATGTTCACCAGATCCTGCTGGGCCCGCTGTCTGGCCGGATCTTTCTGCTTGAACATGATTAACGAGTCTGCGGCAAAGCTGAACTCACCCGCAGCCGCTGGTGCAGCCCAACCCATGTAGTCCTTGCCTTGATCCTGGTTGGCCTGCATAAACTCCGGCTTGGCCCAGTCACCCATGATCTGCATTGCCGCACGACCATTGATCACGTCCACGGTGGCCAGATTCCAGTCACGGCCAGCAGCATCTTCAGTGCAATAAGGCTTCATGCGCTTGAAGCGCTCCAGTGCGCGCACCATACCGGCACTACCAATGACTGCCGCGTCTCGTTTTACAAAGCAGGAACGATGGAACTCGGCGCCTTCAGACAGAATCACCGTCTCCAGCATGGTTGCGATCTGCCAGTCTTGCTCTCCAACTGCCAGCGCGGTAATTCCAGCAGCCTTGAGCTTGTCGCACAAGGCAAAGAAATCATCCCACGTACGCGGTTGCTGACCGTTCACCCGCTTGAGCAACGGCAGGTTAACCCACAAAGTATTGACCCGCGCGGCACCCAGCGGCACGGCCACATACTTGCCGTCGACCTGAATCATTTTATCGAGCACAGCTGGCAGGATGCTGGACCAGCGCTCTTTGTGCGCCAGTTCGTTCAAATCAGCCAGCACACCCGCTTGCGACCACTTGCCGATATTGATGATGCGGTTGGCCGCAGCAGTCGGCGCGTTGCCCGACTGCACGCGTGAATTCAACGCCGCCATCGGATCACCGCCACCAGTGCGTGCATCCATCCAGTGATGGCCTTGCGCATTCAGGCGGGTCTTGATTTCAAACACGGCCCGCGCTTCGCTGCGCGAAAGCCACCAATGCAACACTTCCACGTCGGCCAGTTGAAACTGCCCTACCGCTTTGAGCAAGGTTTTGGCGCGCTCATCAACGCTCTTGAGTGTTTCGCGCGCCTGATGCAGCGCTGAATCGGTCGCTTGCGTCATGCCGCTAACGCGCTCGGTAGAACGCGCCATCGATTCAGTCGCCGCGGACTGTTCAGCCGTAGCATCGGCAATTTGCCGAACCACGCGCGCCACCTGATCCATCCGCTCCGAGATGGTCAGCATATGCGTACGGGCGTGCTCGGCCTTATCTACGCTTTGCGTGACGCCACTGGAGGTACGGGTCATATCCGTGACCACGGCGTCGGTTTCGGCGTTCACCAGTTCAATGCGGCGAGCAATATCCACCGTGGCCGAAGAACTCCGTTCGGCGAGCTTGCGTACTTCATCTGCCACCACCGCAAAACCACGTCCCTGCTCACCAGCTCGGGCAGCTTCAATCGCGGCATTCAGGGCCAGCAAATTGGTCTGGTCGGCGATATCTTTAATGACGCCAACAATGCCGCTGATTTCGCGGGTGCGCTGACTCAGGCTATCCATAGTCTGGCCAAGCGACTGCATGGCCGTAGCCACTTGCGCTACTTCAGTGGAAACGCCCATCACCGCCTGCGCGCTTTCTCCGGACATCGACTGGGTATCGAGCACCGCTTCATCCACATCACGCGCATTGGCGGCGATGTGCGAAATACTTTGAGTGATTTGTTCGACCGTTGCCGCCGAGGCTGACGCGTGATCAGACTGAGTGCGGGTGTCGTTGGCGATCTGTGTGGTCACCGCAGTCAGTTCGTGCAGACTCAGCGCCAGCGCTTCCATTTCGCGCTGGATTTCGCGCAACACGGATTGCTGGTTGGTCACGAAGTGATTGAGCGGTCGCGCCAGTTCTGCCAATTCTCCAGACTCCGCAAAACGCACTGACAAGCCGCCCGCATCATTGGCCATGGCCGAAATGCCCTCTTGCAGAGCCGTCAGCGGCTTGAGGGCGAAACCACTCGCCAGCCAGCTACCCGCGCCAATGCCGAGCAAAGTCAAAAACGCCAAGCCGTAGGCCACGCCATCCAGAGCAAGGTTCTGCCCGAAAATCACGTAGCCCAGAGTCACTATAAATCCTAGCAATGCCACCAGAAAAACCGGCAGCACCAACCGCATGCGCATTGTCATGTTGTACCTCCCCAAACCACTTGTTATATGTTTACGACCGGTGATTTATGTTGTTGTTTCGATGACGATGTCATCCACCGGTCGCAGTACTGCCACAACCTTCAGAGGCAGAAAAAACCGCCCGCGCACACTGTGCGTCGGGCGGGGTTTTTCACCAATCCACAACACTACTTATAGACGGGCTCTAGCTCCATGCCGGGCGATGGAATACCGATGTGATAGCCCTGCAGATAGTCCACACCAATCTCTCGCAGTTTGTCTGCAATGGCTTCTGATTCGACATATTCGGCAATGGTCTGACGGCCCATGGCGTGCGCAATATGGTTCACGGCAATCACCATTTGCAGGCTGACATGGTCGTCCACAATGTCGCGCACCAGGCTGCCGTCAATCTTCAGATAATCCACTGGCAGGGTTTTGAGGTAGGTAAACGACGAGAAGCCACTGCCGAAGTCGTCCAGTGCAAAGCGGCAGCCACGCGTACGTAGTGCTTCAATAAATAGCGTCGATTCTTTGATATTGGCAATGGCGCTGGTTTCTGTGATTTCAAAACACAGTTGCTGCGGGGCCACGCCAGATTCGTCCAGACGCTCCAGCACAAATGCCAGCGTCTGGCGATTCAATGACTTGCCTGATAGGTTGACCGACAGCATAGGCACCGGCAAACCCTGGCGCGTGCGCTCGGCTTGCGAAGAAATGGCATGCGCCACTACCCAGCGATCAATCGTGGCCATCAAGTCGTAACGTTCTGCGGCGGGGATAAACGCGCCCGGAGAGATGATCTTGCCGGTTTCGCTGACCAGTCGCAGCAGCACTTCGTAGTGCAACTCGTCTTCGTCGGTAGCAGAAACAATCGGCTGGTAATACAACTGGAACCAGTTTTGCTCGGCCGCCTGGCGCAGGGTTGCCAGCAACTGCAATTCGTTATGGCGCTGCTCCAGGTTCACTTCACCGCCGCGATACCACGACAAACGATTGCGACCGGCTTCTTTGGCGGCAAAACAGGCCACGTCAGCGCGGCTGAGCACCTCTTGCAGATTGCGTGCTTCGCGATCCATCAGCACCAGACCCATACTGCCGGTGACATTGAACGGACGGTCTTGCCAGACAAAACGATACTGCTCCAGCACCTGCAAAATACGCTCGGCCAGATGCTGCGCCTGTTCCGGCGCCGCATCATGCATGACCAAACCAAATTCATCGCCGCCGAGACGACCGACATGCACGCCAGCGGGCACCAGTTCCAGTAATTGTCGCGCCAGTTGCCGCAGCAACTCGTCACCCGCCAGGTGACCGCAGGTATCGTTAACCAGTTTGAACTGGTCCAGATCCAGCTGCATCAATACGCATGGTTTGCCGTTCTCGCGCACGCTTTCGCTGGCCTGCACCAGTGCGCCCATAAAACCGCGGCGATTGGTCAAGCCGGTCAGTTCATCGTGCGTGGCTTGATAAGCCAGACGCTCAGTCAGCGCTTCCGCCTCGCTAATGTCGTGTAGCGCCACGACCAGACCAATCCCGTGTTCATCCGGCACTGCGGCAATTGCCATCTCCACTCGATAACGCTGCCCCAACCGGTTAACCAGCGTGGCCACTTCACGGGTGGCGGCGCTACCGCCTTCAAGTGCTTCGGCTAACAGCCGCGACAAGCGCGTGCCGCTAGCTTCATCCACCGTCATGACAATGTCGGTAATCGGGCGCCCGGAGGCCTCGGCAAATGGCCAGCCGGTGAGGCTTTCGGCTGCGGGGTTCAGTAGTTTGACTTTGCCGTCGGCTGTGGTGGTGACGATGGCGTCTGCCACCGAACTCAGCGTGGCTTCGGCGAGTTCTTTCTCGCGCAGTAGTTCATGCTGGGCGGCATCACGCTCATACAAACCTTGCAGCAGGTTGCGCCGCATGGTGTTGAAAGCGTCGGTCAGTGTTTGCAATTCATCGGCAGTGCCTGGCGGTCGCGCCAGTACCAACGGCGCAGACAAACGCTCGTAATTGAAGTGACGGGTGTAGTCGGCGATATACCGCAGATGCCGCGCGATCAACCGGTGATACAGCCAGATAAACGCCAGCGCGGCAGCGGCCATACCGGTGACTAGCAATAACAAGATGCGTTTAAGCTGGTCCGTAATTTGCGACTCGAGCCCATCGAGCGTGTTCACCAGCGTCAATTGACCAAGCCGGACCGACTTATTGGTCAGCGGATGCAGATATTCGACCGGAAAAGTCATGCTCACGACGGAGCGCTGGTCAGATGGCAACTCACCAGCCTGATAACGCGAGCCGTCGGTCTCCACCAGCTCGGCGTATCCCACGACCTTGGTTTGCAACAGCGAGTTGAGTTGGGTGCGCACCGCTTCGGTGTTCACCAGCCACAGATTCACCGCCAACTGCGGACGCACACTGCGCGAGAGCGTTTCCAGATCAGTACGAATCTGGGTCAGGCTGCGCTGATACTCCTGGCGCGCCAGAAAAAACGCCAACGACGCGGCCACCAATACGCTCGTCACCATCACCGCGAGAACGAGACGTAGAGCTAGCCGGTTTTCCCGGAAAAAGGTGCGCAGCCGCGCGAGCAATGGGGGTGTCACTTTTGGGCTTCGTTGTATTGATCTATATGGCTGGTCTGCAGCATAAACGCACACCTTGGCTGGCACAAACTGTAATGACATGTTTGCTCAGGCAACAGTTAATTGCTTTCATCAACAGAAAGAATATTTTGTATATTCCAGCAATTAAACCACACTTTGCGCAGACCTTATCAGTAAAACACCGTATGTACAGCCAAAATAAAAGACTTTTGTTTTCATACTCTTACAGCTACATCCCGACATAACCGGGGCCGCCTCCGCCTTCGGGCACCTGCCACACGATATTTTGTGACGGGTCTTTAATGTCGCAGCTTTTGCAGTGCAAACAATTCTGCGCATTGATTTGTAGCGCCGGATTGCCTCCTCTCATCACTATTTCATACACGCCAGCCGGGCAATAATGCGCCTCTGGTGATGAATATGTATTCAAATTCAATGAGATAGCAACGTCAGGCGCTTTAAGATGTAGATGCGACGGTTGGTCCGCTTCATGCCAGGTGTTGGATAATTGCAACGAAGACGCTTTATCAAAGGTTAAAACACCATCTGGTCGGGCATAAACGAGCTTGTTGACTTGCGCGGCTGACCGTAACGTCAGGTGATCGGCCGGGCCGTGACGCAAGGTCCACGGCGTACGCAAACCCAATTGATCCAGCCACAACTCGGCACCGGCATACAGCGTCCCCAGCAAACTGCCAAAGCGCGAAAGCGCGGGCTTGATATTGCGCACCTGCTTGAGTTCTTGCCCCACCCAACTGTTTTCCAGCGCTACCGGGTAATCCAGCAATTCATCTCCGCTACGCCCGGCTACCAGCGCGGCGAACACCGATTGCGCCGACAGCATTCCGCTCTTCATGGCGTTGTGGTTGCCTTTAATGCGCGGCACATTCACCAAGCCAGCGGCACAACCAATCAGCGCACCGCCCGGGAAAACCAGTCGCGGCAAAGACTGCCAGCCGCCTTCTGAAATAGCTCTTGCGCCGTAGCTGATGCGTTTTGCGTTACGCAACATCGGTGCAATGGCCGGGTGCTGTTTCAAGCGTTGAAACTCGTCAAAGGGCGACAATGTCGGGTTGCTGTAATCCAGATGAGTCACCAGACCTATCGAAACCAGGTTAGGCGCCATGTGATAGATAAACGCGCCACCACCGGCGTTGCCACCCAGCGGCCAGCCCAAGGTATGCAGCACCTGGCCCGCGCGATGTTGTGCGGCAGGAACCTGCCATAGCTCTTTAATACCCAAGCCAAACTTCTGCGGCTGCGCATCGCGGCGCAAATCAAACTTTGCTTCCAGCAGCCGGGTAAGCGAGCCACGGGCGCCCTCTGCCACTAGCGTGTATTTCGCGTGAATTTCAATGCCCGGCGTGAAATCGGCCTTGGGTTGACCGTTTTTATCGACCCCCATATCGCCGCACACCACTCCCTTCACCTCGCCATTTTCGCCATAAACGATATCCGCCACAGCGAAGCCGGGATAAATCTCTACGCCTGCTTCTTCCGCCTGCGCCGCCAGCCATTGGCCCAGCTCGCCCAGACTTACAATGTAATTGCCATCGTTGCGCATCACCGCCGGAATCAACACATCAGGAATCGACCAGGCCAGATCTTCATCCAGCACCATAAAGCGATCGTGGGTCACCGGCGTATTGAGCGGCGCGCCACGCTCACGCCAATCCGGGATCAACTCATTCAGCGCAATCGGGTCCAGCACTGCGCCAGACAACAAGTGCGCCCCTACCTGCGCACCTTTCTCCAGCAAGCAGACACTTACCGCGTGGCCGGTTTCTGCAGCCAGTTGCTTCAGCCGGATCGCCGCACTCAACCCTGCCGGGCCGGCGCCGACGATTACTACGTCATATTCCATTACATCGCGCTGCATATCTTGTTCTGCCAATCAAATTCAGAAAAATGTGTTCCACCCGCACGGGTTGGACTGTCGCGCTACCGATATTCCACCGGTTTGCCATCCGGGCGTCGCAACACAATTTGATCGCTGCGTTCGACATCGCGGGCAGCATCGCGACAAAGCTCGATAAAAGCTTCAATGCCCGCCGTGCGAAATTTTTGCTTATGCAACACAAAGTGGAACATGCGGCGAAAATCCAGTCCGGCCACTTCGAGCGGTACCAGGCTGCCGCGGCGAAAAGCCTCTTTCAGCGTCAAACGCGAGATACAACCGATGCCCAGGCCCGATTCCACCGCGCGTTTGATCGCTTCGGTGTGTTCCAGCTCCAGCCGGATATCCAGCCGTGGCAGCACGTGGCGCATGGCATATTCAAAGGTCTGTCGCGTGCCCGAACCTGGTTCGCGCACGATCCATGGCACCGCCAGTACGTCGTCCAGCGTGACTACCTTCTGGCTGGCCAGCGGATGCTCCGGCGCGGCAAAGATCACCATTTCATCGGCCACCCACGGCAACATATCCAGATCGGGGTGCTGGATTTCTCCCTCAATCAACCCCAGATCTAATTCAAAGTGGGCAACTTCTCGTACAACCGTGGCCGTGTTATGGACCGACATCTTGATCCGGCAACCGCTGTGCTGACGCATGAACTCACCAACCAGCAAAGTCGCCAGATAGTTACCGATGGTCAGCGTGGCACCAATACGCAATGGGCCAATGCCGCTTTCGCCAGCCAGCGTGGATTCAATTTCGCTAGCCCGATCAAGCAACTCAATGGCCCGAGGCAGCAGCTGGCGACTCAGCTCATTTAGCTGCAGGCGCTTGCCATAGCGGTCAAACAGCTTGGTATCGAACTGTTTTTCCAGTTCAGCCAACGCTGTGCTAGTGGCGGACTGCGACAGTGAAAGTGATTCCGCCGCACGCGAAACGCTCTCTGCGCTGGCGACGGCAACAAACACTTCCAGCTGCCTGAGGGTATATTTCATATCTATTTTCCGAATATATTTTATTAAATAATTCAAATTTACAGATATTGTACCCATCTTTAAGATAGGAATCCAGATAACCAGCAGGAATAAAGATCATGTCCGCTAGCGAAAAATACACAGCAGAAACGATCACCCACCTCCACACGTGGACACCCAACCTGTTCACGCTGCGCACGACACGCGGTGCGAGTTTCAAATTTACGCCGGGGCAGTTTGCCCGGCTGGGCGTTGAAAAGAATGGAAAAATTGTCTGGCGGGCCTATTCGATCCTGTCCGCCGACTATGACGAGCACCTTGAGTTTCTCTCGATCGTGGTGCCTGGCGGTGAGTTCACCAGCGAACTCACCCGTTTGCAGGTGGGCGACACTATCTATGTAGATAAAACTGCCTACGGCTTTCTGACCCGTGACCGGTTTGAGCACGGCAAAGATTTGTGGATGCTTGCCACCGGCACTGGCCTCGCGCCGTTTTTGTCCATCCTCTACGATTTCAGCGCGTGGGAAGAATATGATCGGCTGATTCTGGTGCAAAGCGTGCGTGAGCGCGCCGAACTCGCCTATGAAGACATTATTCGCGGCTTTGCTACCAACGAGTTTTACAGCGAATTTGCCCACAAGCTGCACTACGTGCCCATCGTGACGCGTGAAGACATGCCCGGCGCGCTCAACACCCGCATCACCACCTTGCTGGAAAACGGCGGTCTGGAAGCATTCACCGGCATACCGCTGGATCAAGACCGCTCGCGCATCATGATTTGCGGCAATCCGGATATGGTCGAGGAAACCCGCAAGCTGCTGGGTGAGCGCGGATTTACCCTGGCCCGGCGCAGCGCCCCCGGCCACATGGCTGTAGAACAACTTTGGTAAGCCGCTACCAGCCCAGGCGCGCTGGCGTGCTCTGAATAAGGAATAACGATGAAAATTCTCGTAGCGGTAAAACGCACCGTCGACCCGAATGTGAAAGTCCGCATCAAGGCGGATGGCTCTGATGTGGATATCGGCGCAGCCAAAATGAGCATGAATCCCTTCGATGAAATCGCAGTGGAGGAAGCCGTGCGCCTGAAGGAAAAAGGCATGGCAACCGAGATTGTGGCCGTTTCCGTGGGTCCAGCCGCAAGCCAGGATACCTTGCGCCATGCCTTGGCCATGGGCGTCGATCGGGCAATCCTGATCGATACCACCCAAGTTCTGGATTCGCTGGCCGTAGCCAAATTACTGCGGGCAGTGGCCGAACGTGAAAAGCCCGCTCTGTTATTGCTGGGCAAACAGGCCATTGATGACGATGCCGCGCAAACCGGGCCGATGCTGGCAGCGTTATTGCACGTCGGGCAAGCCGTTGCCGCATCGCAAATCCAGATTCAGGACAAGCAGATCACCGTGATACGCGAAGTGGATGGCGGCCAGGAAACCCTCACCCTGCCCCTGCCCGCATTGGTCACCACCGATTTGCGGCTGAATGAACCACGCTACGTGAAATTGCCCAATCTGATGCTGGCTCGCAAGAAACCCGTTGAAACGTTGACGCCTGCGGAGTTGGGCCTCGAAGTCGCCGCCCGGGTCATCAAATTAAAGGTGGCCGAGCCGCCGTCGCGCAAAGCGGGTGTGGTGGTAAAAACCGTGGACGAACTGATTGATCGCTTGCGCAATGAAGCAAAGGTATTGCCATGAGTATTTTATTGATTGCCGAACATGACAACCAGCAACTGCGCGCCACTACACGCCATGCAGCGTCAGCAGCGGCGCAACTGGGTAGCGACATTCATGTACTGGTCGCGGGCTTTGGCGCCGGCAGTGTTGCCGACGAAGCCGCCAATATTGCCGACGTTACCAAAGTGCTCCACGTGGATGCCGAAGCGCTAGGCCACGCGCAAGCTGAGCGATTGGCGCCGCTCATTGCCAACCTGGCCGGAACATATCAAGCCATCGTAGCGGCATCGGGCACATTTTCACGCAATGTGTTGCCGCGTGTTGCCGCGTTGCTGGACATTGGCATGGTGTCGGACGTGCTGAAGATTGAATCTGCAGATACGTTTGTACGCGCCATCTATGCAGGTAATGTGCTGGCCACCGTGCAAACTACCGATGCAGTACGGATTTTGAGCGTGCGTCCTACCGCTTTTGCCGACCGCAGTTTGCAAGCCACCGCGGCGCCTATTGAGGAGATTGCCTGGCAAGTTGAAGCAGAACATCAACGTTTATCGACTTGGGTATCGAGCGAGCAAACCGCAAGCAATGGCCCAGAGCTGGCAACTGCCAGAACCGTTGTCTCAGGTGGTCGTGCGCTGGGCAGTGCCGAACAGTTTCATGCACTGCTAACACCTCTGGCCGACAAGCTGGATGCCGCCATCGGTGCCTCGCGCGCTGCGGTGGATGAAGGCTATGCACCAAACGACTGGCAGGTTGGTCAAACCGGCGTGGTGGTAGCACCGAAGCTATATTTCGCGGTGGGGATTTCTGGCGCCGTACAGCACCTGGCAGGTATGAAGGATAGTGGTACGGTGGTGGCGATCAACCAGGATCCGGATGCGCCGATCTTCCAGTCTGCCGACTACGGCCTGGTTGGCGATCTGTTTACGCTATTGCCGGAACTGACCAGCAAGCTCTAAGCGCAACCTCGCAGGGCCGCGCACCAACAAAAAACGCCATGCATTTGCATGGCGTTTTTTGTTTCCCGTTCTGGCTACACGCGCAACCGGAGCAAGATCAGAACTATTACTGCACAGTTGCCTTGCCACGCAGATCATCAACCATCTTTTGTACGCGTTGGCGTTGGATTTGCTGCGAGATTTCGCCCTTCGCTTCAGCGAAAGAAGGGAATTTCGCATCGCGCACATCATCCAGCTTGATGACGTGATAACCGAACTGGGTCTTGACTGGGGTTTGAGTGATCTGGCCCTTGGTCAGCTTGGTCATCGCGGCAGAAAACTCTGGCACGTAGTTGTTCGGGCTAGCCCAACCCAGATCGCCACCGTTTGCACCGCTGCCAGTGTCGACAGATTTAGCCTTGGCCAGATCATCAAACTTCTTGCCCTTTTTCAGTTGGGCGATGATGTCGTTGGCTTCAGCTTCTGTTTTCACCAGAATGTGGTGGGCATGGTATTCCTTGCCTGCATTCTGAGCCTTCACGGTGTCATATTCTTTCTGTGCATCAGCATCAGAAACCGGATTGTTTTTTACGTAGTTGTTCACGTATGCGCCGATCACGATCTGTTGCTTGGCTGCATCCAGCTGAGCTTGCACGTCTGCGCTCTTGTCAGTGCCCTTCTTCACGGCATCTTGATAGATCACTTCGTTGTTGATCAGCTGTTGCTTGATACGGTCACGCAGTTCCGGCGAGTCTTTCTGACCACGTTCAGCCAGTTGCTTTACGATCATGTCCATCTTGCTTTGCGGGATGGCCACACCGTTCACGGTAGCAACGCTTGCATCGGCCATAACCGAAGCGGAAATCATCGCGCCGATCACGGCAAAAATAAGGTGCTTGGTAGAACGCATTACGTGATTCCTTTGAGTGTTATCGAGGTCAATGCATACAACTTGAAATTATATTCCAGGAACGAGTCTCCCCGTTCTCAGAGCTCTTCCGGGGTCAGCGCCTTGATACTGAGCGCGTGAATGCGCGCCGGCATCAAATCTGCCACCAAAGCATACACCTTGCGATGTCGGGCCACTTTACCCAATCCCGCAAAGGCCTGCGCCACAATCGTGACATCAAAGTGAGCACCACCTTGCGCGCCAGCATGGCCCGCATGAGCAGCACTGTCGTCGTGCACGATTACGGTTTCAGGTTCTAACGACGCCAGTCTCTGACGCAATTCATCTTCCATGCTAATCATACCAGAGCTCATGGAAGCACATGTTTGAAGGGTTTCACAGACACTTCTGCATAAACGCCAGCAGCGCGATAAGGGTCAGCTTCTGCCCAGGTTTGCGCCGCGGTTAAAGATTCAAACTCGGCCACAATCAGGCTGCCGCTGAATCCAGCCGGGCCAGGATCTACTGAATCAATCGCTGGAAAGGGCCCAGCAAGTACCAGGCGCCCTTCTGCCTTAAGTAGGTCCAGACGCGCCAGATGCGCAGGCCGACTAGCCATACGAGCTGACAAGCTGTCCGCAACATCGGTTCCGATAATCGCATAAAGCGGCATGGTTATTTGTCCTGATCCGACGGTGGGTTACTGGCGGGATTAGCATCGTCAATGACATAACGGCTCAGCAGCAGGCCTTGGGCCACTACAAAAACCACCGTCAATCCTAACGTTCCAAACAGTTTGAAGTTGACCCAGACAGAGTAACTATAGAGCCGGGCGACAATGATATTGACCACGCCCATGCTAATGAAGAACACAACCCAGACGTTGTTCAATACCGACCAGATGGATTCGGGCAGCATCATTTGTTTGCCCATCATGGTCTTGATGAGGTTTTGACCGCGAAACCACTGAGACAGCAACAAGACCAAGGCAAAAATCCAGTACAGACCAGTAGGCTTGTACTTGATGATGTCTGGATTATCAAAATACAGCGTTGCCCCGCCCAGCACGATAATCAGTACAAAGCTGACGATCAGCATGGCATCGATTTTGCGCCACTTCAGCCACGAAAATACCAGCTGGATCACGCTGGCCACCATGGTCACCGCTGTGGCGATCAGCATTGCGATTTGATCGGGCGTCTTGGGCGGTACCGATGCTTGCGCTTCGGCCAGCACGTGCGACAGCAGGGGAACATGACTTGCCCACGCGACAGCATGCGCCGGGTCGTGCTGGGTGAAGAAAAATGCGAGGAAGAAGAAGATGACCGGGAAGAGGTCGAAGAAAGCCTTCATGGACAGAACCAGCTACTGGATGGCGCATTATGCATTTGGCGCCGAAGGCTGACAAGGCAATGAGTAGCAGCAAAAAAAACGCCGCGACTAGCGCGGCGGAAATTCCACTGGAGATACACGAAGCATCAGCTTGCGAAACGAATATTGCGCTCTCGCCGAATATGCCATGTTGATACACGTCAACGATTCCAGGGTACTAATCACATGGCATAAATGAGAAATATCAGGCAGACAAAAGCAGGGAAATGTGTACTGTATTTCGAATGGGTCAGGCAAAAAGGGGCCAAGGCAACACTGAGGACAATCGGAGGAACGTCGGAGAACAGGAGGGGAAAACGGGGTACTACGAGACAAACAAAAGGGAGGGGTGGCGAGCCCGACCCCCGGCACTGGCATCAAAAGCTGTGGCTGCTTCCTTCCGGACCTGACCAAGTTCACCTTCTAGCCATGCGGGGAGACCCGCCATCGAGAACAGGCAGCGATACTAGCATGGACAATCTGGCACGGCTACTTTTGCGTTCGTTCACCGGCGATATTTTGCATAAACAATTGGCGGCGTTCAGCAAGTTGCTGGGTGCGACCAGCCGCCCAATACAACTTGGCCAGCGCTGCTTCTGGCGTCATATCCCCCGCCGCCAGCACGCCAGCGGCCACTAAAGATTGGCTAGACGCATACAACCCCATCTGCACCGCACCAAAAACACATTGCGTACAATTCACCACAACAGTCGATTGGGCCAAGGCTTCCAAAGCATGCGTCAGCTCAGGATGGGCAGGAACATTACCGCTGCCATACGTTTCCAGCACCACGCCATCCAAGGGTTGTGCCAACAATGACTGTGCCAGCCAGATTGAACTGTGACCGGGGCCGAGCGTGGCGCGTACCACTCGGGCGTCGGCTGCGACCAATTGCAACCCTTGCCACGAACTGTTTGTCGTTTCAGCGCCAACTAAAGCCCAGCCAGAACCAAAACGGCGCCCTGCCACTGGCAAATTCGGACTGGAAAAAGCGGCATCAGCTTCACAATCGCTTTTGCGAACCCGATTACCTTGAAATAGTTGACCAGCAAAAACCACTCCCACACCGCGGTACGCGCCGCCCATGACCAGTTCAATGGCGGCCTCAACGTTGTCCGGCGCATCGCTGCCCTGCTCTTCCCACGGATGTTGGGCACCGGTGACGATCACGGGCTTATTCAGACCCGCCAGCATGAAAGACAGGGCCGAAGAGGTCCAGGCCATGGTGTCGGTACCGTGTAGAACGACGAACCCGTCGAACTCACCGGCACGCTGCGCAATGTCGCTGGCTATGCGATTCCAGTCGGCCGGTCCCATATCGCTGGAGTCAAGCAATGGCGAATATTCGATCACCTCTACTGCTGGATAACTGGCCTGCAACACTTCACTGAGAAAGCCAGGTGCTGGCTCCAGCCCGGCGTTACCAGGGCGCATTCCCAACGTACCGCCGCAATAAAGTAAACAAATTCGCACAGTGATACCTCGAAAAATGCGCCACCCGGTACAATCATTGTTCGGACGATGAGCCAGATGGCAAAAGAAATGACGATTGTTGATAACCGCAAAGCGTTTCACGAATATTTTATCGAAGACCGGCTGGAAGCTGGCCTGCAACTGGAAGGCTGGGAAGTCAAAGCCATTCGGGCGGGTCGTGTCGCGCTGAAAGAGTCTTACGTCACCTATATTAACGGCGACTTTTATTTGATGGGTGCGCACATCTCGCCGCTGGTCTCCACTTCAACGCACACCTATGCGGACCCGGTGCGCCTGCGCAAATTGCTGCTCAAACGCAACGAGATCGCCAAGTGGGCGGAAAAGGTCGATCGCTCGGGTTATACCGTAGCGGCCTTGAACATGCACTTTGCGCATGGCTATATCAAGCTGGATATCGGCCTGGCCAAGGGCAAGAAGCAGCACGACAAACGCCAGACCGAGAAAGAGCGCGAATGGGTCAGAGAAAAAGCCCGGATCGTGCGCGATCACACCAAGCAAGGTTGAAAAAGCTCAGCCTCACAAATAAATCCCCCGTTATCTGTCAGCAGATCCGGGGGATTTTTTATTACTCCATCGACGAACCAATCGGCGAGACCCTTAGTGCAGAGGGCCATCGCTCATTCACGAACTCATCTCATCCTTGCCGCTGATTTTGCTCTCGCTCCCCTGCAGCAGCTTGCGGATGTTCTGATGATGCCGTGCGATCAGCAGCACCGAAATGATCAGCACCGCATATAAATACACGCGCTCAGGGATAAACCACCAGGTCAGCAGCGGCGCAACAACGGCAGCAATCAATGCGGCCAGTGACGAAATCTTGAAACCCTTGGCCAGGACCAGCCAGATCAACAGAGTAATCAGCCCGACGGGCCAGTCAAGAGCCAGTAAAATCCCGCCCGCAGTGGCCACACCTTTGCCACCCACAAACCGGAAAAACACCGGCCACATATGCCCCACAGCGACCGCAACCGCCGCTGCCGCGATAGTCTCATCAGCCAAGTGCCAGAAGTGCGCCAAAATCTGAGCGACAACGACCGCCAGCCAACCTTTGAAGGCATCACCCAGCAAAGTGAGTGCGGCGGCCTTTTTGTTGCCCGAACGCAGCACGTTGGTTGCGCCAGGATTGCCCGAACCATATGAGCGCGGATCGGCCAGCCCCATTGCCCGGGAGACGATCACGGCAAATGACAGCGAACCAATCAGATAGGCGGCCAGCACGACGATTAACGACAGCATCTTGAATTCCACATACGCCAAATAACCCATTATTTTTAAACTAACAATTTATTAACGAAATAATTGTTATACCAAAAATATACCAAAAAACCGTGAGCATCCGAGGGGCCGGTTTCCCCCTTATGAGTGCGAAGCCCATACATAGCGCCACCTCAAGGGTGGCGGGTATTGTCTTTCAGATTCCCGCGAGCCGTCCACTGGTGCGAACTCCATCCTATCCCGAAGCCGACGCTGATCAGTTGTAATTTACGCACATAGAACGTTCGTTCTACACTTATAGCTTTCCACATTTGCGCAGCAGTACAGTCATGTGCGAACGCATTACACAACTTCGGAATCCGCGCGAGTTCGCTATCGACATAGGCTGGCTGCCGCCAGACGCCGACCGCAGGGCGTCTGTGATGCCATTCGCCAGCTCGCCAATGGCGCACTACAACAGCGCGCCAGGGCGCGGTATTTATACGATGCATCGGCTCAATCACGCACTTGAACCAGAGATACATACTATGCGGTGGGGTTATCGGCCCGACTGGGCTGGCAAGCGGCTCGATCTGCCGCGCACGATCAATGCAAACGCCGCTACGGTAATGAAGAAGCTCTATTACCGGCGCCTGTGGCTGGGCGAACGGAGATGTATCGTGCCCATTGATGGCTGGTACGAGTGGCTGCGCGTCAATGGGACACGTCGCCCCCACTACATCACAGCTGCGAATGGCGACCCGATTTACGTGGCAGGCATCACGGGCTATTTGCACACCTGTGGATGGACTGATGATTGTGGCCTGGTGCTGATCACGCTAGATGCGCTTGGCGGCATAGTTGAGCCCCAAGCAAAGCGCCCGTTGGTGCTGGGACGTGACGACGCCAAGAAGTGGCTGGATCCGCGCACGCCGATGCATTGGGTTGAGCCGTTGCTATTGAACGGTCTGCCAGCCAGCGAGTTTGTTTCCTGGGAGGTTGGTCCAGACGTAAATAATCTCGACAAAAATGAGTCCGAATTGATTTTGCCGCTGGCTAAACGGCCGCCACCAGCTCCGGGCGAAGGTCGCTAGGCGTCAGTTGTCTCATACGTTTGGGGATAGATTATGAATATCGATTCGCTGAATTTGCGCCCTACTGCAGAAAAATTGATCTTCCTGGCTGGGCGCATCGATATGTGCGAGGCCATTGTCCGCTGGATCGATGCGGGTTCGTTCGGTTCGCTGGAAGAAGTGCGTGATGTGATCGCCCACACGGCGGAGAACTATGAGGCTGGGCGGATGCGGGTGGTTCAGGGAGTGGAGTTCCTTCGGCTGGATGATCTGGGTACCGACGCAGCCGCTGCGCTGGCCAGCATCAGTAACGCCTTTGCCAATGTCGACCTGGATCAAAACTGACAGCAAACCGGCTATGCTAGTGACATTGTCCGATGTGGATCGATAAGCGATGTGCACTCAATACGATACGATAAGTGAGCGTGACGTTCTGGCCCTGTTTGGCGTCGGTTTTACGATGCCACCGCCAAACATTGAAAACACAGCCTATTCGGACTACTGGTCACCCATCATCGTGAATCGCGGTGACGGTCGGCAAGTGCTTTTCGCATCGTACGGGATGATCCCCAAGGCACGGCAACCACCGGGCAAGAAATACCTTACCTTGAATGCCCGCGCAGAAACCATCGGCATAAAGCCCAGCTACAAAAGCGCATGGCAGCGTTGTCAGCTGTGCCTGGTCCCCATGCGGTGTTACTACGAATTTTGCTATGAAACCGGCAAGCCGGTGCGGTGGCGCATTGGCGTGATCGACCGCAAGCCATTTGCCGTGGCCGGGTTGATGCGTGCCTGGCGCGACGATAACGGCATGGAGTCTTATTCATTCACGCAAATCACCGTAAATGCTGATGGCCACGCGATCCTCGGGCGCATGCATGAGCCGCAAGATGAAAAGCGCGGCTTGGTGATCATTAGGCCGGAAGATTATGAGGCGTGGCTTACGTGCCGCGACCCCGAGATTGCGCGGACATTCTTGAAGCTTTACCCGGCAGAAGATATGTATGCGGAGCCGGGGCCGAAGGCACCACGTGGACAAAAGACCGACAATAAGTGACCATTTCACTCGAACTAATCAGCCGAAGACAAAAATAGCCATGACGACAAACGCACCAGCTGCAGCCTCCAATCCCGAAAATTCGCACAATGCCCCGATCACGAAAAAAGAGCAGGATTGGTATGAGCGCTGGAGTTTGGCTACTTCAATATCAAAAATGGTCGAATACTCTCCGCCAGAATGGGCGACGCGAATTGGCGTCTACGGCCCTTGGGGGTCTGGTAAAACGTCCTTACTCAACCTTGTAATAGAACAACAGAAAGCCAAAAAAAATATAATCATTCAATTCACACCATGGAGCGCCAAAACAGACGGCGAAATGTGGCGATCCCTTGCAAAGGCAACAATAGATGGATTGAAGCAGTCAGGAATGAATGTAGGGTGTTGGACACAGATTAAATACTGGGCAAGACTTTACTTCAAGCCAATATCACTTGTCGTAAAAATATTTGGCGAAGCTGCCCAACTAACCGGTCACGCCCCTGGCGCAAAATTCATAACCAGAAATTTAATGAAGTTTTGCGCGAAGATTGGTATTTTCTCGTCCGCGAATACCGTTAAAATCCCGAAAACCGATAAGCGAGTCATTGTCGTTGTCGATGACCTCGATAGAACTGCACCGGAGCTACTCCCGGGACTCTTGTTGAGTTTGCGTGAATTGTTAGATATGCCAGGGTTTTCTTTTTTGCTCGCTTTCGACAAAGATGTTGTATCAGCGGCACTACACAACCACAATCCGGCATGGAAGGCTAAGGACAATGATTTTCTTGAAAAGATAATCGATTTCCAAGTGTATTTTTCCAATCCAACCAAAGATCAAGTTCTAAATCACGCGATATATTTATTCAGCACTCTTTGTCCGCTAGTTCCCGCTGAAACCGTAAAGGCGTACGCCAACGTTCTTCCGACCAATCCTAGGCGATTAAAATTGCTTGTAAGAACCATTTCAAGCATGAGCGGTGAAATCAGAAGACATAAAAGTGGTGAGCTTAATTTTGACATAATTGTTTTATTTTCAATTATTCAGATTGAAGCCCCTTCGCTTGCCGCCCTAATTCAATCGGAGAAAAAATTCGAGTCCAACGGCTTGGAACAGGATTGGTTTAGATGGGCTCGCCTTGAGCCAAAGAAGACAGACGAGTTCGTAAAAGAGCTAATGGCCAAATTGGTCAAATTAAATCCTCAACTTGCGAGCACAGAAGCCAAAGTTTCCGCACTAGCGCCCCTATGGATGAATATTGAGAATCGCATAAATTCGTCGATGATCGCTTATCTTATTTCCTTTTTTTACAACCCGCCAAACATTACATGGGGAGAATTCGAGGATTTCATTACAGCTTGGAGATCAGATAAGGATTATAAGAAAATCGAGACATTTATCTTGGCTCGAATTGACTCAACCGATCGAACTAAAGAACAGGTCGAAATCGAATTCGCCAAAACAATTGGCACTTACTACGCTAATATTTTGGAGAAAGCAGCCGACGAACCTGATCGCAACGAACATACCAATATTATCCAAGAAGCTATGGATGCCTTGGTTTTGTTAGAGCAATCTTTCTTTTGTTCCGACAAGTGCTGCGAAGTGAATGAAGAGGTCACGAGGGAGACATGGCTGCAACTAAAAGGCTGCGCAGCGAGATGGTGTCATTTTCGAGCCAATGAAAAAGAAAAAGAATTAAGGGAAAAGGAAGTTTCTTGCCTAATTAAATTTAGTAAGTTCGTGGACTCCGCCTGCGCAATTTACCTATCGGTGGCGTTTGGTAACTTTGCATCTTACGATCAAAACGAAAGCCAAATAGCTAAAACGATATTTACCCCAATCATTGATTCGATAGAGCAAAGAGTTATCGATGAGCTTTTAAAGAAAATATCGACCCCTTACGAGATGACTCGTTTAGCTGAAAATAGAGGCCGTGAAAACGAAATGCGTCCCCTATTTCAATCGACTGCAAGCCCGTTATTTTTTGACAAATACAAGGGTCAATTATTAGATCAGATTCATGCAATGAAAAACCACGAGTACGCACACCTAGACTGCGACAGTTTTTTGCATATGCTAACTTCGCCTATGGAGTATGGGGGCGCTTACTGTGGCCCGAACAACTTGCGCGAATTTGTCAATAGGCACGCTGAACTTGTCATTCTTCTCTGGAATACATCTATTAGCCGTGCGAGGCAATTTCGTTTTCTCAGCGCGTTACGCGAAAAGCGAAGTTCCCTAATTGGCCTTGGCTTGGCTCCAAATCTTCTGAATGAGCCAGAGTGGCTTGTTGTTCCCCCTGAGGCAACTGGCCCAGCCATAGTAGAAGCCTAGAATTGCATTCTGGTCCTCAAGTGACGCCGCGCTGCGAACGCCGAAGGTCGGTAAATTGCAAGTTCGTCCATTTTGACGAGGCGCAACATAATTGTTGTGTTTACTTCTTGCAAAACACAACATATATGTTGCATACTCTCTTCACACGAACAAACGAGGAGAGCTATGAAATACAGCGAGTTCCGCAAGTGGCTCAAGCAGCAAGGCGCAACGTTTGAAAAGCACCGAGCAGGCAGCAGTCACTACCGGGTTACTCTGAATGGCAAAACAACGATCTTCCCGGATCACGGTTCAAAAGAAATAGGTACGGGACTGGTTCAAGCCATCAAGAAACAACTCGGGGTCAAGTGAAAGGGAGGCAGCCACTGGCTGCTTCCCTCCCCGGAACCTGCTCAGATATAGCTCTCTTCAGAAAACCGCTACCACTGGCTGGTTTTCAGCATCACCATACGAAACACGACGAGGCGAGAACAATGCTCACATACCCCGTATCGCTGACACGCGATGATAACGACACCTTCCTGGTGACGTTCCCGGATATCCCGGAGGCCATCACCGTGGGTGATGATGAACCGCAGGCGCTGGCCAGCGCGCTCGAAGCACTGGAAGCGGCGCTGGATATCTACTTTGATGAAAAACGCCAGATCCCCATGCCATCGAAAATCGGCAGGGATCACCGCACGGTCACCCTGCCCGTTCTGGTCACCGCGAAAGTCTTTTTGGCAAACGAGATGCTGCGCCAAGGCGTCAAGAAAAGTGAACTGGCCCGGCGTATGGATATCCACATGCCTCAGGTGGACCGCCTGTTAGACCTCAAACATTCGTCAAAGATTGAGTTGGTTGAAGTCGCATTGCAGAAATTGGGCAAGCGTCTGGATATCACCGTGAATTGACCGCCAGCAAGGTATGCACCTGAACGGGTGATTACCTTGGCTGTGCGACCACAGTTGCGTGGTTGCTCATACGTCTAACTTCAAAACTGAGCGCCGATCCGAAAGGGTCGGCGTCTTTTTTTCCAGCCGAAGACCTCCCCCTCAAGAAAATAGTCCATGGCTCGCGGTCGGCTCAAAATTGGCGATAACCAATTCCCCCGCCGCCGGACGCACGTCTTTGTCCCGCGCATTGCCGATGCTGTAGCGAATGTCCGCTTCACACAGCCACAGGCCATGGAATACCTCACGGATCTCCGGATGGTCGTTGATGCTGACGATCACCTTGCCCTGGCAGCGGCGCATGAAATCCGCCATGTATTCATATTCGGCAAAGCTCCAGTCAAAGCCGTACCCCTCCGTTTCCCAGTACGGCGGATCGAGATAAAACAGCGTGTGCGGCCTGTCGTAGCGTTCAACGATATCGCGCCAGGGTAGGTTTTCGATATTTACCCCTGAAAGCTGCAGGTGCGCTTGACTCAGGTTCTCCTCGATGCGCAGCAAATTGATCATTGGTGCCGTGGTGGCTGTGCCGTAGGACTGACCATCGACCTTGCCGCCAAAGGCGTGTTGCTGCAGATAAAAGAAACGAGCTGCACGTTGGATATCGGTCAGGGTTTCAGGGCGGGTTTCCTGCACCCAGCCAAATACCTGCCGAGACGACAGTGCCCATTTGAATTGCCGGACGAATTCTTCAAGGTGCCATTGCACCACACGGTACAGGTTCACCAGCTCGCCGTTAATGTCGTTGATGACTTCGCACTTGGCTCGTATTGGGCGCATGAAGAACAGCGCCGCACCCCCGGCGAAGGCTTCGACATAGCAGTCGTGCGGCGGGAAAAGCGGAATGATTTTGTCAGCCAGACGCCGTTTGCCGCCCAGCCAGGGAATGATGGGTTTTGCCATCGCATTACTCCTGAATCTGGCGCTCGCGGCGCTCGGGTTGGGGACTCACGGTCCTCAGAACATTCATGGCCCGGCAGCGCGGGCACTTGATTTCAATCTGGGTATAAATGCCACGGCAGAGCAGTTTGCCGCAGGAAGCACATCGGACTTCTTGCATGAGTAAGCCTGGTTTGTGTAGGCTTTGGCCCGCCTCTAGCTAGGTGGCAGATGGCCTCGGCCCGGCTCACTGGTTCTGTCAGTGTGTTGGGTGACCGGTGCAGGTGTTAGCGCACTCGCACCGGTCGCTGTCTCTCAAGGGTCAGGGAAAAAAGACATATCAGTTCAAGGGTGTCGGTTCGGTCTAGCAATTGCCTCGACGTCCAGACTGACCCGTCTGACCATATAATCCAGGAACGCCAATAGATGACGGGAAAATACAGCCCAGAAACGCTTTTGCCGCCGTTGAGGCACTTTATCGCTGCACGAAATGAATCTATCGCTGCAGGCTTTACCGACAACGGCGGGGCAATCCATTCCGTAGAGCGCATTCTCGACACACTTGCTCGCCGCGTGAAATATCCCTACCTAGGTCACATCAATAGCTTTAAAAAACATCCGGGCGCCGAGCGTAGCGTCGGCGCACACGAGGCCATACAGCGTGGTGAGAACGTGTTCATTGAGCATGTCCTGCCGCAGCGAGCGTTTGCACTAACCGTCATTGAGCGCGTAACCGCAGGTGCCACGGACGAAGATTTGCTTCGGTATATTTCCGAAAACTACCGCTTGGTACTGCTGGACGCGCAGGAGACGAAAGCACTGAACCGCAAAAATCGGTCGCGCATTGAGGTAGATCGCTTAACTAGCGCAGGGATCGTCATCTATGAATCCAACACAAAAGATGTCCCCCTTTTATTGCAGCCAACTGCGTTGCTGACCAACTAAAGGCACATGCCGGTTCCCTCAGTGCTTGCAGGGGATTAGACCGGCTGATCGTCTTGCATATAATCCGCAGCCAAAACAGTTGCCGCTTTTCAAGCGCCGCGAAGGTCTGGTCTGCACATTGGGCAAATCCCAAACACTTGCAACGGGCTAATCCGCCCTGCCAAGCCCAAGCCCGGTAGCGCTTGTGTCCGAATCTCGAAGTGCAGATGCTGGTCCGGGCCAGTCATCCCTGCCGCATTGCCGCTGCAGCCTGACAGGCCAATCTGATCACCCAAGTGAACCGCCCTTCCCCGGTCCCGGTCGATGCGCGAGAGGTGGGCATAGGCGGAGTAGATGCCCGTTCCTGGGTGCTCGATCACGATCAGCAAACCGAAGTCGCCCCGATTACCCGCGAAGACCACAGTGCCATCAGCGACGGCGTAAACCGGTGTGCCGGTAGGAGCGAAGAAATCCCAGCCTTGATGCGCGCGTGGGCCGTTGGCGTCATGGCGCACCATGCCGAAGGTGTTGGCGTTCAGACCGCGCCGAATGATGTTGCTATCCAGCGGCCAGTCAAATACGGTGTTTTTGTAGTTCATGAATCCTCCAAAAAGCAAAAGCCAGCACTGGGCTGGCTTTGATCGGGTACTGGGTGTTTGTCAGATCGGGGGCGACGCGGGCGGCGGGCTGGCGTTTTCCGGCAGATGCAGGCGCACGTAAACCACCCACGTCGCGGCGATGGCCAGCGAGATGTTGAGCAGCATTTCCACTACGGGTGGCGATTTGTAGTTGTACGCCGGACCCAGTGCCACAAGTGCGGCGCAAAGACCGATCCAGCTGCAAAGTAACTTTACCAGCACGCCTTCGTGCCGATAGCGCGGTGACATGGCGCGCCACATTGCCGCCAGGCAAATCACCATGCAGGCGATAGAGTTGATCCAGGAATAAATCACTTTTCATCCTCCTTTGTGCTGATACCCAGTTTGGAAAACAGCGCTGTTCTGAACAGGTCAAACCAGTCGGAATTGGCGATCAGGCGCCACAATGCAGTGGTCACGGTCATGCCGAAGGCGCCAATCATGAAAGCGAAGGCGCGTTCGTCGTTGTCTTCATGGGCGAGCCGCATAATCATGGGCGTGAGGTAATAGCTGGCACAGAAGCCGCCAGCAAACGCCCCTGCCCGTTCCGGCCATTCGGTCATGCCTTTGCGGTTAAGCCATACGCCCAGGGCCGACCCAGCGGCACCAGCCAGCACCATGCCCGCCAGCTGGCGAATGTTGTTATCCACGCGGAACCCTCCATAAAAAAAACCCGCGAATGCGGGGCTGCCGATTTTGACTGTAGAAGTGGTCAGGACCGATAGAGCACCCAAGAGAAGCCGCGACCCGTGCCGTAAAACTGCTTGTCAAATGTGAGCGTTACCACAATGCACACGCGGTAAACCGAGGCGCCAGCCACGTTTCGGCGCAGTACAACACTGGCCTCAATCTGGAATTGCGCCATTTGCGGATCGGGCGTAGTGACCACCGCGAAATACGGCATCACGGTTTCCGGGCTATTCGTATCGATATCCACTCCAGTGTCGATTCTGAACACGACGCTACCGCCGCCAGATGGAATGCTGAACCCTTGGACAGAGTTGCCACTTGCAGCTGCAACGGCACCACCCAGTCGGCCCCGCGCCATGTAGCCCGATCCATCCGGTTTGAACCAGAACCCTGGCGCCCAGAGCGCGTAATCGTTCGGCCCCGCGTTCAGATTCATGCCAATCGACCAGTCCGCGTTATGAATCACCCCCGCCGTGATATCGCCAAGGTTTGAGGTAATCGCCGACAGCGAGCCCGCATCAATCTTGTTCGCCGATATCCTCCCGATCACCGCGTCATTGATAATGGTCTGGCCACCCTGCACAACAAAGGCCGGTGTAACGCCATTGTTGTAGTCGTTGATCACCGCAAATCGACTTGCCATGACCAGAACCTGACTGGTAACCACCCCCGCATTGTTCTCGATGCCCAGGCCCAGGCCGCCAAAGTAGTATTGGCCGTTGGCGGTCATTCCCACTTTGACTGACCATTGCGCCGCGACGTCGCTGGCCAGCTGGTCCACCTTCACAGTGGCACCCGCGCCGCTGTCGATCTTGTCCAGCATCGACTTGGCCAGTTGCGTTTCCCCGATCTGGCCACCGAGGTACGCCAGAATTTCGGTCGCGTCGCTACTGCTACGCCCATGTACGCCTTGCCCGTCGGGGTACCACGCCCCTATATTCCCCGACTTGTCGATCAGCCTTGCCCAATACCAGAAGTCCACTGCTGCAGCCAAACCCATCTGCGTATAGGTGTTCTGCGGGTAAGCCAGGTCGGCCAGCTTGATGGCGTTGGCCCGGTCGTTGCTGGTGCTGTACCAGATTTCAGTCCGCTCCACGTCCAGCGGGCCACTCGGAAAACCCCAGTCCAGCCTGATGGCCATGGGCAGCGCGGTGGGTTTCAACATGGTCACGACGGGTGGTGGCGTGGTTTTGCCCTGCAGCTGTGTTTCCATGGAGTACGCCGGTACCGAGGCGACTTCCAATGGGTTGATCGCCCGCACCCGCGCCACATAGGCACCCGCGTAAATACCCTGGATATCCACACCCAGCCCGCCCGTGCGCCCTGCTGTGACCCAGTCGCCATTATCCCTGCGCCATTCCACCACGTAGGCGATAGCACCTTGAGCGGCATCCCAGGCGATATTCAGTGATGTCAACGCAATGCCCTGGTTGATCATGCTGAACGTGGTCAGGCGCACGTTGGCGGGCGGTGGCTGGACGCTTGGCGGAATCACGGTGATCGGTCGTACATCGATCCGCGTACCGTAATCCACCGCGCCAAACTTGCCCGGCTCGTGCTGGGTGCCTGTGATATCAAAGATCAGGCCGTCTTTGTCCCGCATTTTGACGTTCATCACACGGAACAATTGCGGCGCCAGTTCAGCGCTGTCCAGCAACCAGACGGACTCGGGGATGGGCGGTGTTGAAAACGCAGTTTTCACCGTCACCGTGTCACCGTCCACGCTCAACACCTCGCGCGATTCAATGACGGCGGTCGGCAATACCACCGACAGCAGATCACCTGCACGCACCACCGGTGCCTTGTCCAGTGTGATGGCCTTGCCTGCTACCGCCCTGATACGGCCACCATTGCGGCGCCCGGCGCGATGCGGGTCGGCAATGGCCACGATCTGGCCCGGCAGGCAGATGGCGCCGTCCAGCCCCACAGAAAACGACACAGTGCCAGTTTCCAGCCGACTGCTGATCAAAGCCCATTGCCCAGCGCGCTGCGCCTGGCTTTGGCTGGTACAGCCAAACGCGGTGATGTCCGCCTTGTTGATGCCGTATCGGGCGATACCCTCCGGGTCTTCCACGTATTCGACTTTCTGGCGCCCCATATCAGACTGATCGCACCAGCTGACCATGGCCGTGGTGTAACGCGTACTGAGCGGGCTCCCCGCGTAGGTAAACTTGCCGTCGATAATATTGGCCGGGGTATACAGATACGCGGTGTCGGCCGGCGCATCCGCTGCCACCACCACCTGGCCCGACGCCCAGTAAGACACGCCCCGGAAAATGCTGGCCAGGTCTTGCAGCACCTTGTAGGCCTGTTCCTGTGTTTGCAGGTACACGTTGCAGGCAAAGCGCGGTTCAGTACCGCCCTTGCCATCGGGCACCAGTTCATCGCAATACTGTGCAATACGATACAGCTGGAATTTGTCGATCTGGGTCGCGTTGATGCGGTCACCCAGACCGTAACGCTGGTGCAATACCAGGTCGTAGTAAATCCACGCGGGGTTATCAGTCCACGCAATTTTGAAATTGCCTTTCCAGATACCCACGTACGTACGGGTGCGCGGGTCGTAGTTGTCCGGCACTCTGATCAGGCGCAGATAGCAGTCGTAAGCACGCGTCGGGATGCTGGAAAACTGGCTGGCATCGATCTGTATACCGACCACCGCCGAGTTCGGGTAACGCAACTTGGCATCGATGACTTCGGTTAGCGATTCTATGGTCACGCGATCGGCAATGGTTGCGCTGTTCTTGTTGGGCGTGATCCGGTGTACCCGCAACTGCCAGCCAGTTTTGGCTTTGGGCAAATCAATGCGGTGGCTGCGGGTGTAGGTGGTCGTGGTCTTGCCATCGAAAGCGCCCCTGAACACGTTCTGAAACGCGGCACCGTCGGTGGATAGGTCTATCGCATACTCGATCCGGTAACCAGTGATATTGCCGTTGGACGTATTGGTCTGCTGCAATTGCGGCACGGTCAGGCGCAGACGTAATGCCGACAGCGTCGGACGGTTTACCAAACGCGACCAGTCCTGATCTGACTTCAGTTCAACACCGAGCGCGTATTCGCTTTCCACAGCAGGAAAGCCCGCGATATAGCCCTGGTCCTGGGTACCGACACGCGTATCCACTTTGACGTTTTGAAAGTTGTAGCTGCCGTCCGAATTCTGCAACGGTGTGCCGTCGAGGATGATGCTGCGCCCGCCATCGACCAGCCCGCCGATTTCGCCCTCAGACAACAGGTCCAGCACCCGCGCATACGAAATGCTGCGCAGGCTGTCGCGGGCTTCTGTTGGCGTAGAGCCGCCACCACCACCTTTCTTGTATCCGATCAGTTCCATGGGTCCACGCATAAAAAAACCCGCACGGGGCGGGATTGGCAAATAAAAAGGCCCGCATATGCGGGCCGGGGAATGGAGACTTCAGTCGGGTACTCAGAGCGTCGAAGGCTGCACAACCGGCCCGCTTTCGGCATCAGGAATACTGATCCGATAGGCTCTCGTTTCGTGGGCGTTGATATGGGTTTCAACTTCACGGCGCGAACCGCCAGCGCCGCACATGCCATTGCCCTCCGCCACCGCCGCAAACACCAGGCGGCCCGGCTGGAGGTGGAAAGTGGCGACCTCCTTCTGGGCCAGCGCTGCAACGCGCACGCCGTTGATATAGAGTGAAATATAACAACCACCGTTCACAAACCCGGCATCGCGCGACACCACGGCTGTAGCGGTCGCATCAGCAGTCACCGACTGAGACCCGAACAGACGATCTTGTGGCGCGGATGTCTGCTGCGATGCGGGTACCGGCGTGGTGGCACAACCGGCCAGCATCAAGAGTGCAGCCAAAGCGGTCAGGTATTTCATGCCCCCCCCTTTACGTATGACCGGCTACCCTACCGCTTACTCGCAGCCCGCTTTTTGACGCAATCAGGCCATATCCTCTGAGAAGATCCCGGCACTAATCACCGCGCTACCGATGATCATGCGGCCGTAGCCCAGCGGTACCGGGTTGCCCTGCGCCGACGTGTTCACCGGGCCGTTAAAGTTGTAGCTGGCCTTGTTGTCGGGCCGGTCACTGGTCCCGAGCCCGGCTGGTTGTGGCGAGAGCATCTGGATCACCCCGCCCAATGCCAACATGGCGCCCATTTTCATCATGGGTATGCCGATCGCACCAAACCCGAAATACGTCAACACAGCCCCTACAATCACCAAGACAGCCCCGACGATGACTTGTAGAATGCCGCCGCGCTTGTTGCCGGTCAGGACAGGTGCGATACGGATTTCATCGGCGCCCAGCGGGTCGTGCAGGTTTTCCACCGCAACGTTGCGCTTGCCGTGGAATATGGCATAGACCACGCCACGGTCCCGTGCAGTCATCAGTTCGCGTTCAAAGCCGGGCAGCATCGCGCACATGGCACGCACGGCGCCTGCGGTGTTGGACACCACAAACTCATGCACGCGCCCGAACTTGGCACCCAGCGCGCCGTACAGGCGAATGGTTCGCAGCTTTTCCATTACATCAGCTCCCGGTGGCGCAGCACGGCGCGGGTGATTTCTGCCCAGTAGCCGCCGTACACCACGCGCTCGGACAACCGGCCATACAGGTGATGCAGCATGATGCTGCGACCGATACCGGGCACATCGCCAAGGTAGATACCGCCATGGTTGGCGTTGTCGGGCGAGCGGTACTGCATCAGGATCACGTCGCCTGGCTGCACCGCATCGATGCCACCCGGTACAACCGTAAAACCCGCCTCGCCAAACTGACGCATATAGAGGTCTTCGCCGCGCTCCCACCAGCCATCGGTGCGGGGGAAATCCGGCAAGGTGATGCCTTTTTCTTGCGCATACCAGTCGCGAATCAACGCGTAGCAATCCAGTACGCCGTGATGAAACTCGCGCCCGATCAGGGGCGCTTTATAGCCCACGGGTTTGATGGTCTGCAGATCGGCAACCACCGGCTGGTCATCCGGGCCGGGCATCACTGAGACGATATGCCACGGCAGGCCACTACCCTCACACGTCACCCGATCGGCCTCGCTGGCCACAGCGGTGTGATTGGGATGCGAGTGAACCACGGCAAGCACCTTGCCCTGATCTTCTGCTGCTGCGTATTGTTCGGCAGAGATCCGAAACTGCTCGGCACCGTCGCCCGACGCCGAGTTGTTGCACGGCAAGTACACCTGGCGGCGTCCCATGGCCAGCACCAACCCGCAGGCTTCGCGCGGATACTGCTGCAATGCATGGGCATTGATATCGGCCAGCACTTTTTTTTGCATGATCAAACCCTCGTCAAGTCGGCACCGGGGAAACTCCCGAACGGCAATTCCTCGTTCTCGCCCCACCGCTTCTTGCAGCTGCACAACAAACCCCTGCAGCGGTCCAGCGCAGGGTCACTGACCGGGTTGTCCTGGCGGTCAAAATAGAGCGCGCCGGTATAACCGCAATCCGGCCCACGGTAGCCACTGCCACCGATGCCCAGCCAACTGCACACGTTGGCCATGATCTGGCGGCGTGGCAGGCGCACGTTGTCAAAGTCCAGTGGTGATACCAGCAGGAATTCCACGTTGTCCGGGTTTTCGGCGTTCTTCTGCTCGATCTTCCACAGTTCAGGCGGAAACTCTTCAGTCGCATCCGCCGATGGGTTGCCTTCCTGAAAATTGCAGTCATCCAGGTACTGGGCCAGCGTGCAGCGAAAAATCACATCCGCGCCGATCAGGTCATCCAGTGCAATACACATAGCGGAAACAATGCCCGCGATCGGTTCACCGTCTGACCCCATGCCAATGTTGCCGACGGTCAGCCGGGGGCGCGGTGCGGTGCCTTGCGCGCTGCGCTCGATCCCTTCGATCTGCACCGCCCATGCGGTGTATTCGTTGTCCTGCCACCAGATGGAGCCCGACTGCGGGTAGGGATGAAACCGTAGTAGATCGCCACCAATTCGTGTGGCGTCAAGTTCATAGAGTCGCACCTTGCCGCCCGGCTCCAGCCGCTGCATGTCCGCAAGAATGGGCATAGCTCAGTCCTCTATGGCAGGCACACTGGCCGCACCCTGCTGCAGCGCACTGATTTGAGTGGCCTGCTGGTCAATAATGCCCTGCCGGGTAATAGCGTTTTGTTGTTCAGTGGCCAGTTGCGCTTTGAGGTCCAGCACTTGGGCAACAAGACCCGCGTTGACGGCACCCAGTACACCCTCAAGCTCCAGCCCCTCCTGCATCGCGATGGCGATAGGCACAGAGCGCTGGGCAGTACGCGACAGTACCTGACCGGTTTCATCGTCATAGGTCAGGCTTTCGTGCATGGCGTCCCCGGCAGTCAATGCACCGCTAAATGCATCCAGGGCCAGATAGACACCGGACAATCCGGTTTTTTTAACGATATTCATCGTTGTGTGTCCTCATTGAAGGCAATAAAAAAGCGGCCCATGGCCGCATTCGTTTTGCTCGATTACCGGATAAAACGACTAGCTCCACCCGGGTGTGAATTTATTGAGTTGGGCACGAGTCATGGACGCAATGGCAGCAGCCATCGCCAGCCGCCGTTGATAGATGCCGGTGCCCCGGCCCACGCAATCCGCCCACAGTGACTGGAGATCCGGCAGGGTCATCGGAACGACGGCGCCGGATGCATCTACCCACATTCCGCCTGGCACCATGCCCGCCAGCAAGGCGTCGCGGATATCCTGCAATGCGGCGGGTGTGGTCAGCCAGGTGCTCCCGCCATGGTCGATACCCGCCATGCGTTCGCTCGCTTCCCAGTCGGGCAATTGCGCCAACGCGGCGGCGCGCAGTTCATCCATGCTGGGCGGTGGTGGTTTCAGACTGGTGCCATCAGGCAAAGGCCCAAGCTCGGCAATCGCTTGCTGACTACCATCGGCCAGCCAGCACGCCTGGTTACGATAGTCTGCGACCAGTTGCCAACTGGTGCCATCAAACACAGCGGCTTGCTGCTCGCCGGTTTCAGGTGGAGCAATGTTGGTGCTGTTGGCGGCGGGCAGATAGGTGCCCGGCTCTTTCCAGTTTTCTTGCAACTGGACGGCACCAAGGTATTCGCCGGTTTCCGGGCGAAAGCGATACGCGATGTTATTCATGAATTGTCCTTAGTCTGACCAGATGCACGGGGTCATGACGATGGTGCGCGGATAGGTTTCAGTGCCGTTGCGAACCATATTCCATAACGCTGTCGAGGTCGGGTTTCCGGCATAGAGCGCACCTTGCAAGGTGGCGTTGGTGACCACCCCGCCCGGTACGCCAGCCGACGTGCTACCGGCGCCGCCATAATCCGTGACCACCTGTTTTGTGTTGCCGCCAAGCGTGCCTGGCGCCACCACGCTGTGGTAATGGGTCTGGAATTGATCGTCGTATTTCTTGCCAATGGAAAACGCGCCACTGCCACCGGTATCGCCCCGGATGTATGCGCCGTCTGAGAAGTCCGGCAACACAAAATCATTTGCAGAGTTGTAGCCCCACGGGAATAACCGCACGGCAAACACGCCGGATGCTGTGGCTGCGTTATTGAATGTCATGCTGGGCAGCTCGTCGTTCACGCCGGTCAGGATCGTGCCAGCAGGCAACGCCGAACTTTCCACACGAAAACCGCTGTTTCCGAACTGATTATTAAACGTCTGGATATCACCCTGCATATCGCCTTCCATGCTGCCTGCGACCAGTCTGACTTTCACGACCGGACAAACCACCTCCAGCAGCAACGGGCTGGCGGCACGGGAAACGATCGACCCGTCCATCACGTACGAAAACGGCGGTCGGGTACCCACCCATGCTGGCCAGAAAAACGTCGTACCCACCGGGCCACGGGTTGACAGACCGCCGCCAGCGGCCGCAGCGGCAGTCGTGAGTGCAGTGACTCGCCCCTTGCTATCGACCGTGATCACCGGTACCGCCGCCGACCCGCCATAAGACCCGGCTTCAACGCCAGAATCAGCCAAAGTCAACTTGGCAGATACGTCGGCACTGCCATCCAGATTGACAAACCAGTTACCGTCACCCGTGATGCTGATCTTGCGTGCGGTCGTTAACTTGTTTGCAGAAGTGACAACACCCGTCGCGGACACTGCATCGGTAATGCCGTAGCCAGCAAGGGTGGTTGGCTTTCCCTGAATGTTCGCCCACGGCAAGACCAATGACGTGGAACTCGCCATGGTGAGCCGTCCTTTGCTGTCCACCCGGAAATACGGAATGCTGTTCTGGCCTCCATAAATGCCAGGGGCAACGCCGGTATCAACCAGCGTCACCGCGACCTGGCTGGTGCCCTGCCCGGCAGCGTCACCGGTCAGGGTGATCGATTGCGCGATGTTTACACTTTGTGCGGCTGTGATCTGGCCCTTGTCGTTCACAGTGAACACCGGGATGGTGGTTGCCGATCCATACTGGGCGGCGACCACGCCCGTTTTAGCCAGCGTCAGCTTTGCCGTAACGTCCTGGCTGCCGTCAAAATTGACGGACCAGCTGGCGTCACCAGTCATGGCAATGCCGCGCGCAGTTTCAAGTTGCTTTGCCGTTATGGCGGTCTGAGCGGCGTTGGCCAACTGCTCGATCTGCGCTTTGAGATATTGGGTGCGATTGGCCAGTTGCTTGCCCTGGCGGTTGGAAACGCCACCGTCGCCACCGCGTACAAAATCCCGTGTCTCAAGCTGGTAAACGCCCTCTTCCCATTGCGCCTGCTCGGTAAGATTCGCCATCAATTGCTCCAATACTGGCGGGTGCCGTCGTACTGCGCCTCGCCGTTATAACGAAAGCCCGGCTTGAATGTTTGTTCCAGCGTCACTGTCAGTGTGTACAGGCCACCGCCCAGGCTTTTAAATTTCAATCCGGCAGCGGTATACAGCCCTGCCTGCTCACGACCCGGCGCGGTCCAGAAAAACGCGCGACCATCCGCATGGCTTTCGAGAAAATCCCGGATGGGGAATACTTCGTCGCTTTCGCCGGTGAACGACAGCGGCCACGAATCAGAAATGTTGTTCAGGCCATCTGCCACCCGCACCGCGTATCCGTCGCCAAACTGCGCTTTGAGTTGCGCAAACTTGGTTTCCCCTTCCGCGCCGATCTGCGGACTCCACACAAATGTGTCCATTGCTCCCCCATTAGCGGCGGTTTAAGTAAGACCAGATCAGGCCACCGTCCCGCAATTCGGTCTGGATCACATCGAACGCGGTCACCTTCATGCGGTCGGCAAACTGGCGCATGGTGCTGTCCGTATCGCCCGACTTCTGCTCGGTTTTTTCATCGCCGCGCCCGCTACCCTCACCTCCGCCAATCTGGAACGTCTGAGTGAGATTGATAGTTGTGGCGGATGCACGCGCCGGGATACCGGCCACAGCAGAATTTGCCCCGGCCATGGCCAGAACAGGCGAACGCGGCCCGGTATCGAGTGAAACCAGACCGCCACCGACACTACCCACCGGCCCACCGCTTGCGCGGCGAATCGGCTGATACTGGCGCTGATTAATTGCCGCCATGAATTCCGGCCCATAGTGCTGAACGGCCATGGTGCTGATCACATATTCGCCGTTGCTGGCGAGCATCGGCACCTTGTCTGCTGTACCGCCGCCCGCGCCAACCACCGGCCCACCATCAGCACGCCCGATCCAGTCGTATTGCCCGGCAGGCGCGGCCATACTCGATGCCGTGCTGTTGGCCGCGTCGTAGCCCAGACCCAGATTGGCGTTGAGGTCTGGGCCAGTATCCGAGCCAAAGCTGTCGCCCATCGCGCTCATGCCCATATTGAGCAGCGTCCCGAAGATGGAAGACATTTGTGCGCGCATCTGGATGCGGATCAGGTCTGAAATGATGCTTTCGGCCAGGCTCTTGAAATTGAGCTTGCCGGTGGTGGCAAAGGTCACCAGTGCATCTTCCATGCCGCTGAACGCGCGCCCGAACAATTCCTGCGTTTGCTGCGCTACATTGGCTGCGGATTCCTGGTAGTTGGCCAGCGCCCGTGTGGCGCCATTGGCCCAGCTGGATTCCATGTCCAGCCACTGGGCGTGGTATTCCCGTTCGCGCGCCAGTTGTGCCTGTTCGGCGGCGTCAATCTGCTGCAGCGCGTCGGTATACGCCTGGCTGTTGATCACGCCGCCGTCCAGATTCTTGGTCAGCTTTTCCCGGAATCGCTGATACGCGTCCGACGCGGTATTCAGTTGCTCCACAAACTTGCGGGCATCGTCGCCCATGCCGAAGGTTTCGGTTTCGCGGTTGTTGGTCTGGTCACGACCTTGGCTGTAATCGGCCATTTCCCGATTTACTTCCACGATGCGCGAGCGCAGCTTTTCTTCTTTTTCCAGCTGCTTGTTGATCTCTTTTTGCGCTTCCGTGCGGGTCACTTCCTGCCGCTCCAGCTGCGCCGCTGTTTGCAGGCGCTGGCGGATGGCATCCGCATCGCGGGCCAGACTCGGATCACGCCCTGCTTTCAGCTTGGACTCAAACTCGGCCAGTTCTTTTTCACTGGCCGTGAGCTTGTCGGTTGCGGCAGATTGCGCCGTCAGTGATGCAATGCGTTCGTCCAGCCGGTCTACATACCGGTCACCGGCAGGGGTTTTAGGACCATGCTGGGCCTTCTCCTTGTACTTCTCTTCCAGCCTGTGACTTTGCTCTTCGTAATCCGCTTTGCTGATCAAGCCCTTGGCCAGCGCGTCGTTGAGGACCGCTTGTTCTTCCTTCAGCTTTTCGCCTTTGGTCTTGAGGGTTTTGGTCAGGCCATCCAGTTGCATCTGCAAACGCTGGTTTGCCTGTTCAGCCGGGTCCGATGCCTTGCGTTGGGCGTCCACGCTTTTAAGCGCCGCTTCACCCTGCTTGATGATCTTGTCGGACTCCTCGATCCCCTTTTTGGCGTTCTGGATCACTACGTTGTTACCGGCCACCGCTGCATCCATCGCAGCAGGGTCCATGGATGCGGCCAGGCGCGATGCAAACCCGCCCTTGTCCATTTCCACGCCACGCGCTTTGGCCAGTGCCTCGTACTGGGCTTTCTGCTTGCGGGCGCTATCGATCTGCGCCTTGATCGTGGCTTCGTCACCCATGGCCAGCGCGTTGCGGATACGGGTGGCGGCCTGCTCGGATACCGCCGCCGCGTCACCGGCTGCAGCGGCCACGGCGGTCCAGTTCATGGCCAGCGCCGAGAGTGCAATGATCGTGATGCCAATCGGACCACCGAGTGCACTAAGGACGGCACCACCCGCAGACAATGCGGCGCCAGAGGTGGTGCTGGCCACAGCCAGGCTACGTTCTGCCACGGCGTGCGCTTCGGCAGAAATGGCGGCTTCGGCGTTGGCGCTGGCCAGCCGCGTGGCAGCGACAGCAGACGTGCTTTCCGCTGCACCGGCAACCTGCAGCGCGGCAGTCAACGCGGTTTCTGCCGCTGCCAGCCGCGCCACACTGCTGGCCGCGATGGTGTTCGCCGCCGTCGCTTCTGCAGTACCCGCTGCCAGTCGGGCCTGCAGCGCGGTGCGCTCCACCTCGGCGGCAGCAAGTAATCGTTCTTGCTGCGCGGCCATGACTTCGGCGCCTGCCTTTTCCAGCAAAGCCACGGCGGCGGACTGATCGGTACGGGCAGCGGTCAACGACGCGCCAGCGCGCGCCGTATCGGCGGACGCCAGTTGCAATGCACCGTCGGCTGCTGCAACACTGGCGGCGCGACTTTCCAGCATCGCGGTTGCGCTGGCCTGGATGGAACTCACCAGACGCCCACCCAATGCACCCGCTGTGGTCGCGGCCATCGCCGCCATGGCAATGCCTATGGTCTCCCCGTTGGCGTTGAGCGCCTTGAGCGCGGTCGCCGCTGTATTGGCACCGGCAGAAAGAGCGCCCATGAAATTCTGGCCAATGGAGACTTTGAGGTCTTCCAGATAGCGCTTGTTACTTTGCAGTTGCTTGCCCGCTTCGCCCATGGCGGCCTGGTAAGTGCCCGCGATGGTGGTCCCTGCATCCATCACCACATTAACGCGCGCCTGCAACTTGTCCTGTTCGGTCAATTGCTCTGTAGTCACCCCCAGTGACTTGGCCATCGCCTTGTAGGATTGCTCAAAGCTGACGTTAATACCGACGTTGCGCAGCACCTCCACGTTAGCCGACTGGATGCCATGTACCAGGCTGCCGAACGCTTCCGAGCTATTGAGATTGCCGATCACAGCCGCGTCTTGGGCGATACGCGCCAGTTGGCTGGCCTTGGACAAGTCCACGTGAGCCTGTACCAGCTTCGTGATATTCGAGCGGGACTCAATCGCAGAAATACCGGTAGCGCGTAACTGCTGCTCGATCTGGTAAAGCTGCGCACGGCTGTAACCGGCGTTCGCGCCAACCGCCATTTCTGCGGCGCCCAATGTGTTGTAGCGGGCGGCAAGTAACGCGGCTTCGTTGATGCTGCCGACGAGCGCACCGCCAGCCAGTACGCCCAGCGACAACTTGCCCAGCATGCCCGCACTGGACACCAGCTTGTCGATGGATGTGCTGACGTCGCCCACCGCACGTGCGGTTTGCTCGCTGGTTTGCCGCATTCCTGCAACAGCCCGATTGGCCTGCAGCATGGTGCGTTCGACGCCTCCGCCGTTCTGGCGTAACGCAGCAAGCGCACCATCAATACGCCCCAGCGATCGGGCGATGTTGGTACCAGTGCGGTCGGCCAGATAGTCCGACCGCGACAAGCCGGAATCAAATCCAGCTGTGTTCGCGGTCAGATCAACTGTGATATTGCCCAGTGCGCCACCCATGGCACCCCCGAATTAAAGCTGCCCGCGCCAGGCGGGCCAGTGATTTAACAATCAATCCCGGCGCGGTCCACCCGCGACCGAGCGCAGCACCGATTTGATTTCAGCCGTGCTGCTGGCACCTTCCGGTTTGCTGACCAGATAGGGCATGAAGTCGGTGGCACGGAACGGCCTGGCCCCTTTTTTAAGGTGCAGATTGACCGTTGCCGCCGCCAACGTACCGATGCGCAAGTCGGCGCGTTCTTCTCCCCAAGGCTCCAGCTCGTAGTAATTCATCCACTCCTGAAACCGGGACTCACCTATCGAATCAAGCATGCCATCGACATCAACATGTCCGAGGGCCAGAGCCAGTCGCATGGCAAACCGGCGACGCTGGTCGCGGGCTAACCTTTTTTTGCCTTGGTGCCGCCCTCGCCCCGAAACTCCTCAAAGGTCTCGGTGATCACCCCCACCAAGGCGTCAATAACGCGTTGTGGCATCTGCGAAAACGCCAGTTCGTCTTCGTCATCAAGGAAAGGGGTACCGGTCGTGGTCATCGTGGAAGCCCGCACAAACATGAAATTACGGGTGCTGGCCAGGGTTTCCGGTTTTCGCAGCAGCGCCAAATAATTGTCAGTGTCGAGCGCGGACATTTCGCGAACAGTGATATCCCCGCCGAGCGCTTTTACGCGCACGACTTTGGTTTTGATTTTGGAACCGAGCAGGTCTGTTTTATTCAACATGGTCATGGTGGTTTCTCGTTTATGAAGGGCAAAAAAAAGCCCGGCTAAGCCGGGCACAGGTCAGGTGTAATGTGACATTACACTTTCGCTTTGCGATCAATCGTCCGCCGCAGCAGCCTCTTTCTCAGTTACGTCGCCATTAATGAGCAGTTCAAGCTTGCCCTTGACCACGCTATCCACGCCGAACTCCTTGGAGAACTTGCGCACCTGGGCGGTGAAGGTATCGCTGGAGCCATCGACGTAGGTGAAACGCCAGGTCAGCCGGGTTCGGTCACGCTTTGCTCCCCGGACGGCCTTCTGGCCCGCATCGGAACCCGAGACATTCAGGTCGATACTGGCCGAACCCCAGTCCTGCAGGCCCATGCGCTTTTCTTTCGCTTTAGATTTCAGGTGGGTCACGTCATATTCAGCCGCCTGGCCGTCAAAAGCGGAAACAGTCTGCACTTCGCCCAGCAAGGTAAAGATGTTGCTGCCGGGCAGGGCAAACTCGACCGACGTACCCTGTGAATCCAGGGCAGTCGATTCATTCGATTCAATATCCTCATCAGGTACTGCCATTTCAGACTCCTTTAAAACAAAAAAGCCCGCGCAATGGCGGGCGGTTAATCAGCGGAAAAACAGTCAAGCGCGAAACGACAAATCGAAAATGCGCCGGTAGTGGCCGGTGTCGTCGTCGATATCGTCGCCGTGAACGGTGAATACCGGGCGCAGCTGGCCACGCTCCAGCGCGTCCATTGCGTCAGCACTTGCGGACACGGCAGCACCATAGGTTTTGGCCCATGCACTGATCTGCACCCGGTAGTGATTCAGGCCGCTTCGCCCTTTCAGGCTGGCCACCGGCAAATCACTGATCACCTGGTACACCGCGTGCGGCAACGGTGCGTTTGCTGGCGCCCGCAACGGGTACACCGCTTCGCCAAACAGCGGCGTCAGCAGCGCGACGATTTGCTGTTCAATCACAGTTTGCGCACCTCCTGGTCAATGCCCTCCAGCAGAGCCTTGCCAATGGCATCAATAGCTGCCGGTGCGGTTGCATCAAAGGCCGGACGCATGAACGGGTGCGCAGCCATGTTTTTGGTGCCGAACTCCACAAACCGCCCGTAGAAGGCCGGGCCATCAGAGTAGTACCGCTTGCCCACGCGCCGCATACGGCGGTTTTGCGGGTTATCCACATGCTTTTGCGCCTGTTTGCGCACGCCAACCTGGCCTTTTTTGGCCGACAAAGCGCGGTACACGATGTTCTTTTTCAGCAAACCACTGTCTTCAGGCGCTCGCGAGATGGCCGCATCGCGGATGATTTCGCCGCCTTTTTTGAGGGCAACCTTGACCACCCGCGTTTCCACGCGTTTGGGCAACTCGCGCAGCTTGCGTTTCAGATCATCCAGCCCGGTCAGTTTGACTGAGGCCATGGAGATACCCCCTGCACTTCAGCCCGAAACTCGTTGATTGTCAGCACCAGCTTTGCCACCCCATCCGGCAAAATGACCACCTCCACTTTTTCAACGCCCTCAAGGGCATTACCATCATCAAGCCTGACGCTATGCTCTCCACAGCTGGACCGGACGCTCACCCGCCGCGCAAATCTGCTTTCACCCATCATTGACTCCCGAGTTGCACATCAATTGCAATTCCACGTGACGCATTTCCACGTCGATAGGCGCCACAATGTTGTAAATCGTTTCCCCATGCAGCACGCGCATGGCAGCAGTGATGCCGGGCCGGTAACGCATGCGGATACGCGTGGTCAGTTCAGCCTGCTGCTGCTGGGCGGCGATGAACTCGCGCCCGCGTAGCGGCTCGACCGAGGCCCATACGGGCGTGGGGGTGACGTTTTCCCACACCAGCAGGGGCTGGCCGAAGCCGTCGCGCTGGATTGCGCGTTGCTGGATGTTGATGCGATGGCGAAGTTTTCCGATGCGCATCACATCACCCCGTCAATGCGATAAGCATCGAGCAGACCATCAACAAACGCGTCCGGCAGCGGCGTTTGTGTGCCCGGCAAGACCGCCTCCCGGTTTTCGTATGCAGTGTTCACCCGCATGCAAACCCATTGCAGAATGGATGCTGGCACCGTCGGCTCACCGCATTTCAGCTTGATCCTGATCGCGTCCGGCACCTTTGCCACGCTGGGCCAGCTGGTGCCGATTGCGGGCACGATGCTGTCGGGCATGCCACTGGCCAGCCGATACGTCGCCGGGTCCAGCGATTGCAATTCGCCTGACGGGTCCAGGTATTCCAGCGATTCAACAGCGGTGACCGGGCTCAAATCGAACAGATACCGCAAATAGCTGAAATCAGGAACCTGCATCAGTACGCCCCGCGCAACCCACACGCGATGTGTCAGAAATTCGGCGCGTTCAAAGGCTGCTGCCATCAACATGCAAATTTCCGGGTCTTGCGCGTCCATTCCTTCGCGCAACCAGCCTTTGACCGAGACCTGATCTTCACTTTCCAGTGCTATGGGCAACGCACCCAACGGCTCCTTTTTGATCAGCATGCAGCTTCGGACGGGCTTGCGCCCGCCCGCCCCAGTTACTTGGATTTGAAGGTTTTTGCAGCGCCGCCGACGTCGGTCCAGGTGCCGCCCGAACGCAGGAACATCAGGAAGCCCACCTGGCCCTTTTTGGCATAGGCGGAGTCACTGAAACGGTACATCTGTAGCGCCAATGCATCTCGAATGACGTAATAGCTCAAGTCACCGAACACGATAGGCGTTTTGCCGCTGGCGGCAGTGACCACGTCTTGATTGATGCTGTAGCCATAGCCATTGATGGTGTCTGGCTCTTTCAGAGCGTAGCCCGGCAGCCAGATCGGGCGCTTCTGATCGTCGGTCAGCTTTTTCAGATCGCGCAGCGTCATGTCCGCAAACATGAATTTGCCGTTGTCCCGATAGGCTGGATCCACACTGTGGATCAGGTCGACCAAATCGTTGAAGGTCGGGTTGACCGCAGCTCCGCTCACGCCCACGCCAACCGAGGCCATTAGCCCCTTGGGCTCATTGTTGCCCGTTCCGTTGGTAAATTTCTTGTTGGTGATGCGACCCAGACGGGTTTGAAGACGCTTGTTAATAAACGCCTCCAGATTCACCCCCGAGTCCTGCAGCAGCTCGATGGGAACGGTGACCACTTTGGACGAGAACTTGAACACCCCCAGTGGGATGGTGCCGAATTTCACGTCAGCGTCGTTTGCTTCTTCGCTTTCGGCCAGGAGTTCGCCCTCTTCCTGGGTGCCGTCACTGGTGGGCCAGTTCATTGGGCTACCGGTGGCAGTTGAAATGACTGTCGCTACCTGGCGCATGCCCCCGAATGCCTTGAGCGCATCGATCACGGAGGTCGCAGTTTCCGTTGGCACGGTGTAGCCACCATCTGCGCCGGTTTGTGTGGTCATTTCGGCGTTGTATTGCTGCCACTCGGCGTCGGAGATCGCCTTGTCGCCACCGCGCAGCCATTTTGCGTAAATCTGCGCGCCTGCACTTTGCGGGTTACGTGCGGCATGGTTATCGGCGTTGTTTTGCGCGAGGTCTTCCACAATGCGCTTGTTGTAGTCCTCAATGCGCTGGATTTCCGCGTCAATGTCGTCCACTTCCTTGATGCCCGCGTCGTATTTCGCCTGCAGCGTGCCGTCCCAAGTAGGGTTTTTGCTCTTGTCGTTGAGGTCTTTCAACTGCGCACCGATGGCAGCGCGGCGTTCGCGCAGGGCTTGGATGGACTGGGCCATGGGGTGAATCTCCAAAAAAAAGCCGCGCAGCGGCGGCAGAAACAAAAAAACCGCCTTATGGCGGTGTTGGCAGTGGGGTATTGCAGTTAAATCGCGCGGTTTAGCAGGGCCAGTTGGCGCTCCCGTTCCGCATGCATGTCCGGCGCCGCAGGTGCTGCTGGTTCTGCCGGTGGCGGATTACGCAGCGCCGCATTCAAACCGGCAGGGGCATGCGCAAATGCCGATAAATCCCACGAGGCTTGCGCTTTGGCGGTGTCGCTGGCCAACCGGTTGGCAAAGCCATATTTCACAGCCTCGTCACCAGTGAGCCATGTTTCCGCCGCCATCCATTCGCGGATTTGGTCGGGTGTCTGGCCAGTTTCAGCGGCGTAGCTTTGAACCAGTGATTCATCAATCTTGCCTAGCAAGCCAGCAGTGGCGGTAAAGTCGTCGGCATTACCCCACCCCACGGTCCACGCCTTGTGGATCATGAAAAATCCGCCTGGCGCGATTTCTACTTCATCTGCGGCTATAGCCAGGTAGCTGGCCGCGCTGGCAGCGAGGCCGTCCACGTGGGCGATGATCTGGCTGGGATGCTGCCGGACCGCGGTTTCCATGGCGCGGGCGGCGAACACGTCACCACCAGGTGAATTAATGCGTAAATGAATGACCGGTGCCGATATATTGACCAGTGCTTTTACGAACGCGTCGGCGGCGACACCACCCCACCAGTCTGCATCGGACTGTGATGCCACAATCGCGTCATACAGGTAGATGGTGGCCTCATCACCGCTCGCAGCGTTGACTGCCTCAAACCGCCGTGGAGTCTGCCGGTTGCTGATCAGAAGTTGCTGAAGTGGATGCATCGGGCGTTCCTTTTAACAATGTATTGCCACCGTCTATTGGTGGCATGTTTTCCATGCGGCGGACTTCGTTCACGGTGAGCCAGCCCGGCTCGCCAGCCCGGCCCAAGCCGATTCGGTGCGACTCATAGCGGGACTTGATATCTCCACGCTCCAGTCCGGCTGTTTGAAACTCACCGAAGTAAGTTGCGGTGCGGAAACACTTGCGGTTCACCTCCTGTTGGATCTTCACCAGGTGGCGACCGAGCGTGAATTTAACGAAGCCGATTGATTGCTGTTCAAGGCCGCTGCCCCAGCTGGATGACTTTTCGTGGTGACCGACCATGAATGTGGGCACGCCAAATACTCGCGCCAGATCCTCAACCGAATACTGGCGCGTACTCAGCAGCTGGGCATCCTCAGAATTCAACGTAATCGGCGCCACTTTAAGGCCGCCGGTGAGGATTGCTGGCAGGTGGCTGTTGTCGATGCCCTGGTGTCGCTGCGACCAGGTTTCACGGATGAGATCTACGTTGGCGGCACTCACGTCCTTATCGGACTGCAACACGAAATCGGGCCGGGCACCGTTTTTGAAAAACGCCGCGCTGTACCTGTCCGCAGCCAGCGCTACCCCACCGCTACTTTGCAGCGCGTGGCGCAATACCGACATGCCACGACGGCCATCAAATCCAATGCCCGGCACATGCAACATATCGTCCTGATGCACAATTTCCTGCTCGGTTGATGGGCGGTTGACGATATAAAGCAGCTGATCGCCATCCGCCACCGGTACAACCCAAGTGGGGTGCAACGCTTCAAAGCCCTTGATGTCCGGTGAGCGCGAATTCTTGCGATGGATTTTGGCGAACCCGTCCCCCTGCAGCAGCAGCGAGGTAATGAGGTACTCCCAAAACACGGCGGCTGGCATGGTTGGCCAAGGTTCCTCGTTGAGCAGCCACCAGAGCGGACTATCCACCCGGTCGCGGCCATCGTCGGTGCGTCGGTAAATATGAAACGGCATGGATGCGATGGAGCCGCCGATCAAGCCCACGCAGGCGAACACCGTGGAAATCGACATGGCGGAGCGTTCGGTGACCGTTACGCCAGCCGACGACAAGCCACCCGTCATCCAGTCGTAGAGTTCACTCCCGCGCACACCTTCACTGATCGGGATCGTCTTGTCAGAAGTCGCGGCAACGCGCTTCGCCTGCCGTTCGGCGTTCCAGCGCTTGAGAACCACAGAGCCAGATTGCTGGACGCGCTCGGCGTTGTACCAAGGGGTGGTCATAAGATGATGATTCCTGGTTCAGCTTCAATTTCACCGGGGAACAGCGCCCGGTTGAGCGCCATGATTTCGGCCACAATGCCGTCGATCTTGTCGCGGCTTTTACTCTTGTTCGGTCGATAATTGCCGTTGGTGTCCTGCAGCAGCACCACGTTGCCTGCCATCCAGCGCAGGACCGGATTTCCTCCGTGGCGATGCTTGCCACTGATCACCAGCGATTCCAGATGTTTGGATGGTGCGGAGAGCATTTGGAAGTTTTGCGGCAGCTTCACCATGGTGAAGCCTGCATCCTGCAATTCGCTGGCCAGCTTGGCGGTGTTCCATTCGTCGTAGGCCATTTCGCGGATTTCAAAGCGGTCTGCGTCGGCAATGGCCTGCAGCCTGATGGCTTCCTGATCCACTACGTTGCCAGGTGTGGCGATGATCCAGCCTTGCTCGACCCACAGGCGGTACGGCACGCGATCTTTCTTTTCGCGTCGGGCGATGTTTTCTTCAGGTACAAAAAAGCGCGGTAACGCCACCCATTCGGATGACCCGGCCTGCGGCGGGAAAACGTACACCAGCGCAGTGATATCGGTCGTGGTAGACACATCCAGCCCGGCATAGCAGTACAAGCCCAGCAGATGGCTTTCATCAATCGGCGCGTTGCCCAGATCCCAGTCATCCAGCGACAGCCACGCTTGCGACTGTTGGGTCCAGATGTTCAGGCGTTTGGTCAGGAAATTGACCAGCGCAGCCGGAACTGCCGCCGCCTTGCGGGCGGCATCGCGCAGCTGGTCAAGACTGACCGAGACGCCCAAGTTTGGGTTGGCCTTGATCCACTTCGATTCGTCGCGCCAGTCGTCTTCCGTATCCAGCGAGTAAATCACCCCGCCGTAACTGTCGTCGATTTCCGTGCCTTCCAGAATGCGGGCCAGGTAGTCACGTTGCTCGAGGCAGATACTGCCCTCGATGTTGAACCCTGCCGTGGTGATGGCGTACATCAGCGAATTGCGCCGCGCGCCAACTGCGGTTTCGATCACGTCCCACAGATCGCGGGTCGGGTGGGCGTGCAATTCATCCATGATCGCGCCGTGGACGTTCAAGCCATCTTGCGTTTTGGCGTCGGCGCCCAGCGGCACGTACTTGTTTGAGGTGCCCCGGATATACATGCGGTTGTTCTGGATGCTGATCAGCTGGCGCAAGCCGGGCGATTGCCGGACCATCATTTCTGCCTCGGCGTGGGTAATCTTCGCCTGGTCCAGTTTGGTGGCAGCGGTGTAGACCTCGGCACCAGGTTCTTTATCCATGGCGAAGAGATAAATACCGACCCCGGCCAGCTTGGTGGACTTGCCGTTCTTGCGTGCCACCTCTTCGTACCAGGTGCGAAAGCGACGGCGACCGTCCACGCGGCGCCATCCGAAGCACACGGCCAGCCAGAATTGTTGCCAGCCCATTAACTCAATGGGTTTGCCGCCCCATTCGCCCTTGGATTGCCGGAAGTGGGAAAAAGCGTCGATCACGTGTTGGGCGTGATCGATACGAAAGACCAGATCGCGCTGGCCCGCTTCGCGCAGATCGCGGTAGTGGCGTTCTACGGCAAGGCGCGTATAGCGACTTGCAACGATTCGCCCTTCCAGCACGTCCAGGCCGTACTGGTCCCACGCCTGCAACACATATCCGGCAGGGATCAATCCAGCCGGTCCCCGACAAAGGCCAGGATTTCCAGCAATTCCACCCCCGCTATCCTCCCCTTGCTGATCGCTTTGTTTTTGGCGCATGAATAAACCGTCATCCCGTTTTTCTTGAGCAGTTCGCGGATCTGTTTGGCGATCTTTGCCCGGTTGTAGCTGGCGCTCACTTCATAGGTTCGGCCAGTCGCATACGACACCGCGAAGTGCTTGCCGCCGTTATCCTCGATCCACTTTTTGCAGTCGTACCAGTCGCTGACTGCAGCGCAGAGCAGGCCCAGTGAGATGCCCGCCGTGGCAAAGTCAAAGCCCGACCCTTCTAGTTGCGCCACCATTTCGCGCCAGATCGCGCGCTCGGTTTTGGTCAGGGACCACGGCGGCGTTTCAGCTGACCGGTTGCCGGTTACTACGTCGGTGGCAGCATCGAACGGGCTGAACAAGTCACCTTGACCAAGCTGGTCCAGCGCGCGGATGTGTGCGGCGGATATGACCGTCAGCCCGGACTGCTCAAGGTCTTTGATCACTTCTGCACGGGCACGGCGTTCCGCCAACGACTCGTCTGATTCAAGCGAACCTTTGTTGCTGTCAATCTCGTAGCGCTTGCCTGCCTTGGCGATGGCGTCCATGTGTTTACGCCAGCTGTCGATCTTGTCCGACAGTAGAGCCAGGGACATGAGCGCCGGGCCGTAGTCGAGGCGCGCTGTACTGAGCGCAGTCAGCAGATAGCGCCAGGCTTTTTTTGCGCCGGGCGTTTTGAGCATGGCCGGTGGACGCGGAATCGCCACGAGCCCGCCCGCTGTTGCGGTTTGCGTGGCCATGGTGGCGTCCTTGTGCATGCGGGAACTTGAAAAAGAAATATGAGGCTGAAACAGTCGCCTATGGCTGATCCATACCCCCCCCTATGATTTCGAGGGAATTGTATTTGCACGGCTGGGCATACGGTGTCGGACGGTCGACCTCTCGACTTTTTGGCCCCCCCTCACACCCGCATCGGAGTGAAAGATGCGGTCAACGCACGCGCATGATGGTCAGGCCGGGCCGCAGTACCAACTCAGTTCCCTGCTGTTCGGTGGCTGGCCCATGGCCAAAGCCGCCGTCTTCGGTCGCCGTCTTGCGATCATGGTGTGATTTACACAATGATTGCCAATTGTCCCTATCCCAAAACAATGCCATGTCGCCCTTATGCGGTTTGATATGGTCGACCACTGTCGCGGCTATCAGTACGCCTTGCTGTTCGCACTCAACGCAGAGCGGATGCTTTCGCAGCCAAGCAGCGCGTGCCTTTCTCCACGCGGTGCCATACCCACGTTTCGCCGATGAGCCACGTTGCGCATCGTAGGTCTGCGCGGGCATTGGCCGGTGTTGGTCGCAGTAGCCACCAGTGACTAGCGCACCGCAACCCGGTGCCCGGCAGGGTTTGAGCGAAGCGGAAGGCATTCACACCACCAACAGCGCACGCGCTGCCAACAAACTTTCGGCAGTGCATTGCTTCAACACTTCGGCACCTGCAGGTAGATGGTCATCGATCACCAGCCGACCACTGACCAACACAAAAAGGTAGTAGGTCTTCATGTCGGGCTCCAGAAACGACAAAACCCGCACAGGTGGCGGGTTTCAGATGTGACAAAGCCCGCACGTGGCGGGCCTGTTTGGTTCGGTGTGTAGTCGCTAGACGCAGCTACAAACACTTAACGCTTTTTAGACTAAACAGTGCGGGCAAGACCCGTCAACACTTTTTTGCGGACGGGCACCATTGCATGCAACCCCGAACGGACCGTAGCCCGTCGGGAGGCCAGTTGCGGCACATCATCAATGCCAACCTGCAACGCTTCCATCACCAGTTTGTGAGCGGCACTCAGTCGGTCGAAATAGGTACGGCGGGCACACTGGCAGTCCCGAACTTTCTGCTCTACCGTACCACGCCCGAGATAGCACACACGCACCGCCCGGTTCAGTGTTTCCGGCAGCGCACACACGATCTGGTCAAGTTCCGTCATTTCATCATCAACATCCAGTGGCACCCCGGCAAAGGCGCCGCCGTTGGTTGCGGCCAGCATCGCCAACTGGCTATTGCCCCAGCCGATACCACCATCCGAATTACGTACTGACCACATAGCCCAAGCATTCAATTTGTCGTTGATGTGTGTAATCACGTTGGCTTCCCTTAATCCGGTTTTGACAACGCAATTATACGGGAAAACCCTAATAAACAAGGTCAGCCCGTCAATCTTGCCGGACATAAAGAACGCCAATGCCGATTGAACAAAATGTTCCCACTGTTCCCAAAAGAAAAAGCACATTTTCAGAAATTGGGAACAGCGCAAACCCAGCACCAGAGCGGGTTTCAGCGACTTGTTCCCAATGTTCCCATTGTTCCCACAAAAAAACAGAGGGTTTCAGGGTTATGTACCCGGATTCCCACTCAGACCCCCTATAACTCTCAAAAATAAGAATAGAGGGGTACTTAGGAGATAATCAAATGGGAACAAAATCCGTAACTCGCTGAATCATATAAAATTGTAAATCCCGCTAAATGCAATTAAAGGCAAAATCCGCGCCGCTAATTACTCTTGCCGGATACCAAAGCGCGCCACCCGATACGCGTTAAATAGACCCCTTCTACCGCTGGACGGGAACCCCTCGCCCTCACCGAGCCAATCTGAAACGGGTGTACCGCCACCAAACCGCCTGTTTTTTGCTGGGAACACTGGGAACATTGGGAACAACTTGCTGAAACCCGTGCCGTTGCTGGGTTCTAGCTGTTTCCACTTTTGGAAAATATGGTTTTCCGCCTGGGAACACTGGGAACAAAACCCCGTAAACCACAACCGCAAAAAATAGCCCTGCCGGGCACCCAAGCGCGCCATACGGCGCGCTAATCTCACTCTCGAACCCCAAGGACAATAAGCAGTGGCACGCCCTGCCCTTGCCAGCGCCGCCCCTGGCCACTGCCCCACGCCCAGCCATACGCAGCCGAGAAACCAGCCAAGCGGCATCTCCAGCGCGCCTCCAAGCCCACCGCTTGCGACTCTGGCCACAATGCGTGCCACGGTCATAAAAAAAGGCGCGAATCGCGCCCTTTTTTGTAGCCGCAAATATCAGGCTACACTGTCGAAATTAAAAACCCCTTGATAGGCTATGCAACGGCCAAATTTTTAGCGATGTCTGCATGCAATTCGTCGGCACTAAATTCGTTGCTCTGAATTGCACCTAACAGCATTCTTTTACACGCGTCACGGGTAAGTCGTACTGCCTTCTTGTTGACAATGTGCTCTTGAATGATTTGCGCAACCACCTTCAAACTATCCAGATCCAGATCGTGGATATCGCGATGGAGCGCCTTCAGGCTTTCCGGCCCAAGCGTGGGCAAAGTTGAAACAACTTTCAACCCAGCGTCCTGAATCTCGGCGATAGGCAATATCACGAAGTCGACCGTCGCAAGCTTGTTCATTGCCGCCAACATTGCCAGCTTAGCCTTCGCAATGTCTGCCTCGTTTTCTGCAAACCAAACTGATAGCTCGCTACCGTTGGGACGAATACAACTAGCGACCACGTCCGCCTTGATTCGACTTCCGGCAATGTCTGAACCATTCCAGCGGGATCGCTCAATCTTCCGGACCAAATAACTCATGCATCTCCACCCAAGTCGGAAATGACCTGCTTACGATAGTCGTCTAACCAAGCCCAAGGACAATCCACTGTTGCCAAAATTTTGGCACCTTCCCTGTGTCCCCAAGTCTCATAAACGCGAATCGCAGCTTCTTTTACTTCCGCGGCGGGATTCATCATCGCTGCAAGTGCAACAACCTGCCCATATGGCTGTGTGGTCTCATACCCTAACGACGCTACAGCGTTTAATAATGCCAACATTACCCCAGAATCCTCCCACACTGCCAAGAAGGTGTTCTGTATAACCTCGCCAATGAATCCCGGGCACTCTGTCGCAAATTGCAATAAATGTCGCTCTGAGGGAGAGGTATAACCATATTCAAAATATTCTGACCGAGCCAGATCCAAGAACTTCGCCTGAGCCTCTTCGCAGATTTCGTGTTTACGAGCACCGTCCCCCTTTACATATGTACTAGTCCGACCAACCCCATAAAGTAAGGCCGCATTTGTGGAGTAAGAACCAGAGCCGGAGACCCAAGGGTCTGTACTTGTTGACGGCCACAAAATGGGTTGCTGCAGGTGCGACATACCGTATGCATTAGTCCCACTATCCTCACTAGGTAGGGTCGTACTTGTGGAGTAAGAATTAGAACTGGAGACCAAAAAGTCTGTAATGGCAGGCGACCGCCCTACAGGCTGGTGCAGGTGCGGCATACCAAGCGCATGTCCCGACGCGAGCTGGAAACTAGTCCCAAGGTGCGAAATGTTCAGCGCTTGCTTATCGACAGTGACGGTGAATTCCATACACCCCCCAAAAATTAAGCGTTGTCTAGATCAGTCCGCGCAGAAATAATTTGCGAGATAGCATCCAGCGCTCCACGCAAATTTTGGGCATCAAACCGGGGACTTGTGTTCGAGGGTGTGGTACTAACGTCATGCAACGTTTTAATGCCATGCAAAGGCTGCATGCGGCCGTTGAAAAACATCATCAAACCGGATGCTTTGATCGCCTCAAGGCAAACGTTGTATTGCTCCGTCTCGTTGATAACGGGAGTAACCCAACGGGCCATCCACTCTATCGATCTCGCCCCACTGTGCGGCAACAACTTTTCCCGCATTGCTTCTATCTCGGCCTCAGACATTTCTTCGAGGAGGGTGTCGACTACTAAGGCAACCCGGTTAAACCGAAGGTTTCCACGTTCCAATTGCTCCACGTTGGTAACCGCATCGTTCACAAATCCTGCGATGTCCACTGTTGGCATCGTAGCTGTGAAATCTATACGATCTGGAGCAAGCAACATTACTACGTCGTCACCCCTCGTCATACCGATTCTTTGGGCCGTCAATCCAGTCATTAGATCTGGCACCGAAATCACTTGCGGCATAAACCCTAATGGAGCAAAAACCGTCATTAACTTAACGATTGTGTCTGGCTCAGCAGGGAAATTAAACGTGCCGAACAAAGCAGCTTGGAACTTAATTACTCTTTTTTGCATGAGTGAGTTGAATCAATAATGTTGCATTAGTCAGAATTGCATCTTGCCCACGGTATACTAGCAGACTTTGCAGCAGTGAAATCTGCGCAGGCGCCCGATCGCCAAGGGGCAAAGTAAATAGCCACAATCCGTTCGTTACCGGTCAGGTTGAGGCAAGCAACAATGATTTCAACCGCGCTACCCTCCAGCACTTCGCGAAGTTCGCCAAGTCAGTCCTTGCGAGGGCTTCGGGGGACCTGCTTTCCGAATATTATTTTTAATAAAATCAAATAATTATGGCGAATCCCAAAACCCAATCCCGCGCATACCCAAATGCCCGGTCATTGCCGGGCACAAAGATCACGCGCGTCACCATGCCTTAACCTTCAGGCAAATTCAGATCAAATACCGCCCCGTCATACATCCCCGCACCATCCTTTGTAGGATCCAGCACATAGCACAGCACTGCCCCATGTCGATGGTCCCGAACCAATGCCACTGGCTTGTCCTGATGCACCAGGCGCCAGAAGTCGATCCGCCTGGTGATAGGCAATTCCAACAACAAGGCATGTTGCATCAGGCACCAACAAAAACCGGCGTCGCGCGTGGCCAGAGCCTCACCCAACCTAACCCGGTCAGCTTGATTCCATCCCTGAGTACGTACCATTTCGATTAAGACTTCACGCCACAGCATATAGTCCTGTTGGGTCAGTTCCCTTGCCGCAAAGGTACGCTGCCAGTTATTCAGGCCATCCCCGGCAGAGTTGGCGCCAGGGATTTCAGGAGCAGGTGATTTGTCTGCCTGCAGCCACTTTTTTAAGTTATTCCCCATCGTGGCTATCCGCCTCATAATTCATCAGCGCAGAAAGGCTCAATACATACATGCGCACCGGATCATTACCTGCACCCGGAATGCGTATCTTGCGAGTGGGCCGACCCTCATTGCCGGGCAACAAGATCCCGCGCGCCAGCAGCAGCTTGTTCACCGCTCTTAAGTCGAGAGTTCCAACGATCTGATCCCGCCACGATTCGGGCGACACGTAGAATGTCGTTTCCGAACCGACTTCCAACGTTGAATTGTTGGGGTCTTTGGCCACTTCCGTTTTCCGGAACCCACAGCGCACCATCGTTTTGGGTAAATGCTCGTCAACCACGGGCGGGTCTTTTTCCCAACGCGTAAACCGCGCCTCACCATGTTGTTCAAAGAACAACCGGATCTGCCGCAATATCTGCCGGTCTTCTTCCGGGCCAGCGCCGCCACGGCTGGCGATCCAGTCTTTGAACATGGCGCCTGCCGCTTCCCACGGCGCGTTCATCTCCCAACCGGTTAACTCGTAATCGGTGGCCATCACACCCGCCAACCCCGCGAGCGCGAAATAGTGGGCGCCGTGCCGTACCTGGTTGGATGCATCGACCGGCACGAAATCAGCCACAAACTTGCGCAAGCCTTCACGGATCAATGCGGGCAATTCATCGCGTGCGGCCACCAGCCTTTGCAGGAAAGCCAAACCCACCGCGCCATGGTGTTCGGCGGCATTTGCTGCCATAACCGCCGAAAGCGCGGCGCCATCCGCCATGCCGTGCAACTGGTCGAACGCGCCAAACGGGCGCGCGGCAGGTAATGAAATCAAGCGCACCAGCTGGCCCGCCTTCGCCTGTTTGCCACCACTAGCCAGGTAGCTGGCTAGATCGTGTTCGCCATTCGACAATACAAAGCACTGCCACTTGGTGAACTCGCGCAGCCCACCCACATCCTTACCCCGCGCTTTGCCCTTGCCCTGGCTCAACATGTAAACGATGGTGTCCACAGCGCGCGGGTCCGCCAGACCGATTTCATCCAGCACCAACGGCAAATCGTTGTGCGCCGCGCTGGCGTACTCCAGCGCGTTAACCGTCGTACTCCAGCTCATGCGGTACTCTCTGGGCGTACCAAACAACCCCGCCGCCATATCGCAAATGGTGGTCTTGCCCGTCTTGCTGGCGCCGTAAAAGTGAAAGCCACCGGTATCGAGCCCGGAAATGCGCACCAGCGGCGCCGCAAATCCCGCGCCCAAGGCCAGCATAAACAGCGGATTGCCAACGGCGAATTTGCCGACGCCGTCACGCCAGCCCTGAACCGTGCCCGCTTGCACCAGCAGCGCCTTAACCGCGCCGCTAAAGTAGACCGGATCCAGTTCCTTGCCGTCGCCAATCGTTTGATCAGCCAGCACAAAGTAGTTGCCAATATTGGGGTTGGACCACCCCGTCACCGTCACTAATCGCATTTTTGGAACGTCCGTAGATGTTTGCAGGTACTGCATGAGCATCTTGTTGATATCCACGCAGTTCGATGTTTCCAGCCCCATGGAAACCAGTTCTTCCATCACCTTGCTTGATTGGCCGTTCACCAACTTGGCGCGGGGGATCAAGTGGTCTTTCTCCACCTCGCCCATGCTGGTGAATCGCACCAGGACCGAATATTGCGCATCGTCGATATCGCGTACTTGCGCGTCGATGTGCAGCGGCGCGCAAATCCGGCGCGGCCTTTCGTCCTCACCCAGCCCGCAAAAATAGGTGCCCGGCCCCTGTAATTCGTCGCCGTCTTCGGTAACGAGAAACTGACCATTCGCCGCTGGCCGCCCCCGCTTGCGCGGCTTCTTGGCCTTGGGCTTTTCGGCGGGCCTGGCTTCCGCAGCTTCCGGGTTAGCCAATACCGCCTTGTCGATTGAATCAGGCACGGCTATTCCTCGTTAAAAACATCCAGCCAGTCCGCCCCAGGTCTTTCAGGAATGAACACTGTCGCCGCGCGCCCTTCGTCGCGCAGCCGATCCGCCAATGCGTGCGCCGCGCGCTGCCCGGCCTGTTCCTCGTTGGTGTCGTGGTCGCCATAGATAAATACCCGCTTGACCTCGGGCGGGATCCAGATATGGCGCAAGCCGTAGGCCGACAATCCGGCCCATACCGGGTGGCGGCTGGACGCATGCACGGCCAGCGCGGTTTCAATCCCTTCCGCCACGCACAAGCACTCACCAGGGCGATACAACCGCACTGCAGCCCCGGCAGGCTTGGCGCTGGTGCGCGTCCACTTTTTCGCCTCGGGTACGGGCGCCTTGCGCCCGTCTGGCGTCAGGTAGGTTTGATGCAATGCCACCAGCTTGCCGTCGGGCAGGAGGACCGCCGCCAACATGGCCGGATACGATCCCACCCGCTGCAATAGCCCGCCCGTATCGCGTTGCCAGTAATCCAGCGACGGCAGATAACGCAGAACGCTGGGGTAGCTGGCCAGCGGCAAGCCGCGGTGCTTGAGGTAAAGCCCGACCGGATCACTTGCGGTCACGGGAAACGCGTTACGCCAGCGGGCAAAGTTGCTTGAGGCCGTCTTTTCTTGTTCCCGCTTGAGCTTTGCCGCTTCAACCCGCCGTTGCCGCGCCAGGACTTCGGGTGACGGCGCCAATCCGCTAAACGTCTCGGCCCCCCCCAGCCAGTTGATCGCGTCCTGCATGGCTTCCCACATGCTCAATCCGCGAAACGCCATCAACATTTGCAAGCCGTCGCCCCCGTCGGGCGCACAGTTGTTGCAGACATAGCAGCCGCGATCATTCTTGTTGGTGAACCGGTAACGGTCTTTCCCGCCACACATTGGGCAAGGCCCGTGCCGGTTCTTCTCCAGGGCCGTAGCAGGTACACCCGCAGACCGCAACACATCGGCCCAGCGCCCACCCACAGCCCTGTGAATGTCGGCGGCAGTGATTTTTCGATCAGGAGCGGCGGCCATATTCGCCCCCTCTTTCACCTGCTCGCATCCTCGGTCTGCAATCGGGCAAGTCCGCCGCCTCAGCGGCATGTTCCAAATCCGCCAACACGTTCCAGTCCGCCGGATCATCAGGCGCTTCGCCCATGAGCGACAGCACCAGATACATACCCACCACTTCCAGAAAACCGGCGCGTTCATCCGGCAGCAGTGACGCAAAGAACAAGGGCAAGTCAGACGGCCTGATCTCCCCCGCATTGTCTAGCTCACCGCGTAACAACATCAGATATTGCTGGCCACGATCACGGCCCCATTTCTGGTAAACATCGTTAGGCACTTTGGCAGGCAGCGCGTACACCGACGCGACTAGACGTTCCGGTTGTTTATTCATGGTGGGCACCCCCACGCGAGCCAACGGCAGCCAAATCAGATGGCAGCGGTTTGTCCGCGTCATGCAGTGGCCACAAATCCCTGCGTTCGATTTGGGTGGCGCGGACCCTGCTCAAAATGCCGTGTTCAATCTCAAACGAGTCAAGGCGTGCCTGGCGCAACAACGCTACCCGTTTAGCGTCTGCCAACGCCTGCCGCGCCAGCCACCAGTCAAGCATTCGGTAGGCACCGCGTTCCACAACATCAACCCACCACATCAGCCGTGGCAGAAACAGCCGCGCGGACAACATCACTGCAAGAACAACACTCGCCCACGAATGCGCGCCCTGCCCGTTGTCGCGTAGCGCGAATGTCACCTCCACCCAAAGCAACACCGCCACCAGCAACCAGAAAACCTCCAGCCGCCGCGCCGTCTTGGCCCGAAGCATGTGCGCTCGCTTCACCGCCATCGGTCTTACTTTTGGTTGGTCGCCATGAAGCAAAAAGTGGAAGCCTTCGCAAAACACCAAAGCCAGATCAATAACCGTGACCACTTGGGCCACCCACACGTTGCCAGCCAGCAACATGGCCGCGTTCGCCAATACAACCAGCGCAAAAATCATTACCTGAACGAAGAACATGGTTTGGTCCTTTCCAGAATTTGGGCGTAGCAATGTCCCTGCCGACGCGCGGCAAAAAATACAAATCAGGAGTGGTTAAGTGTTACGGGGCTGGATCGGGGCCATAGATGGCCACCTCCAGCCGTTGCAACAAATCGGGCGAAGGCTTCCCGGACAAATCAGCGAATTCGGCCAATAGCCCGGCCAGGTGCTGGGTGTATTCCGCCAATGCCAGGTACTCGCGTTTGCAATCGGCAAGCACTTCAATAATGCGCAGGCGGCTGCCCATATTGCCTAGCGTGGACGGCACGAAGCGGTGCATGCGGTTGGTGCTGGCAATAACTGAAGGAAGTGTCAGCATGGTCAGCGTCCCCCAATCACGTACGAAGCAACGCGCGGCGCTTCCGGCAGGCAAGGCGCGCAGAAATCGCACTTCGGTTTGTTGACGTGGCGACCGAGAAAGTTGCCGCAACGGGTGCACGACCAGCGCGAGGCGCTGGCAGGGACCACTGGGGATAGGTATTTACACATTGCACACCCCCAGCACGAGGGTGGCTATTACCGCCGCGCTGGCGGCGGCGGTAGAACGGGTGGCACACGCCGGACGCAACGCGACCGGCGCTAAAACTCTTCTGGGTGGGTGCTCCCGACCGGCGCGGATGGCGGCCTCGGTGGAGCGGTTGCCTTGATCAGGCAGACACACGGCGCGGGCCATGAGGGTGGAATTGGGGTTTTGCGGTCTTCTTCTGCGCATGGGTGGCGCAGGCGTACCTTGAGGGGTATGCATGGCACAGCTTCCTATACTTGCGGAACAAATTTCCGCCATCCCGACGCCAATCGGGGTGGCAGAACCGAGCAGGATTGGCGTACCGGGTATAGGATCCGGCGAGTCTTGCGACTCTCCCACCCGGCCTGCCATAGGAGGCTTACCAAGTGCGACGGACGCAAAAAAAGCCGCAGTACAAACATGTAGGCGACTTGCAGTCCGCCCATACTCCGGAACGCCAATTCCGGTCGCGCTATTGAACGCGACGGAGTCATAGTGCCAGGACGGACGAATCGCAAACATACGGGTTAACCCGTACTTTTGCCGCAAAACATTCGACTTTTGATGCAGGTCAAATTTTACCGCACCCCTGCCGCATGACGCGAGAATAATTCGGGCGGTCATGGGCGCACCTCCACTTGCATCGACAAAGGTCGCCTGCCCCGCCCATTGTCCCGGCGCCCCAATGTGCGAACCACGGCCCGCAAATGGTCCCGCGCACGTTCAAGGGCTTTTTCAGAATCATGCAGTTCGTTGTACGCTTCAGCGAACGTGCCAGCCGCAACCGTTCTGGCCAGTGCGGCAATACCAGAAATTCTGCTCGCCGTGCCGTCGTCCACGACCTCCCCCACCATCGCCTGCAATTGCGGCGCGAATAAAACCGCCGCCGATTCTGGTGACAGTTCAACACCGGGCCGCATCAAAAAAGCAAACGGCCCGTCCTCCGGCGAAGGGCCGTCAAAGAATTTGGCCACCACACCCAGCTTGAGGCCCATTGCATCCCGCTGGTTTCGTGAAACAAGAAGAAGCAAAAACGCCTGCCGCTCATTCAACTGCACAAAGCGGGAAGGACGACCCGGCAACGACGCGTCACGCTTGGCGGTTTCGATTTCGACCGGGCCCAGGCGTGCCAAATCACGCCGATTGTTTTCAACGTCATGCATTAGCACGTCATGGCGCATGCCCAACACGTCCGCCAGCATGCGGCTGTGCATGCGCGGTACATTGGTGCCTTGCACTTGGCTCGCCGCATCAATAATCGCCGGAGCAATCTCGGTCTTGATTTGCTGCGCCCGCAACCAGGCGTGAACCGAACCCTTGGTCCAAACCCGAATACGGGTGCCCGGCAGGAATACCGGTTTGGGAAAATCCCCCCGATCAATCATCCGGGTCAGGGTGGACTCAGAGAACGGCAGAACGGGTGCCAACATGCCCACCCGGCGACCACGGGTGGTGACCAACTGCCGCAAACTGTAGTACCCGGCGTTTGCGTGATCCTGGTGTGCGGTTGTTTCTAATGTCATTGCTTTTCTCTTACATGGACCATAACGGCGCATATGCTCAAGATCGGCAAACTGAAAGAAAACGCAGCAAAAATGCATCTTGAATAGCAACGAATTCGAAAAATATTATTGAAATTCATCACCTTACGGTGTTCATTTTTTGGACGTCTCGTTAGAAATCAGCAGGCTATTGCCCCACAGAACCCCGTAGGGACTCAATTATCCAGGGAAGATTTTAAAAAAGGTGAGGCAGAAGTTCAGGCGCATATAACGCGAAGTGTGTGAAATTCGCAGCACTTAGACCACTTTGCGTTGGTCCGCCTAAGCCGCCTGGTGCAATTCAGCGATGAGCGGCAGTCACTTGTGGGAAGGCGCAATCAACGCCGATCAGTCCGCGTAGAGAGTGGCGCCCGGTCGGCCAGAAACGCCGGAATCCGGCCCGTGGGGTTAGGAACCTGTGCAAGGTGCCGTCGGATATGATCGGCCCACCATTGCAGCATGGCGACGCGTTCCGGCATATAGCGCGCCCGGTTATACGCAGCACGCACCCTGTCGCTCTGCACGTGCGCCAAGGCCATCTCGATCACGTCCGGGCGCCACAAGCCGGATTCGTTCAGCGTTGTACTCGCAAGCGACCGGAAACCATGCGAGGTCGTCTGCCCTGCCAGTCCCATGATTTTCAGCCAGCGCAGCACATAACCCACCTGAATGTGGCCAGTGACCGCCCGCCTGGATTTAATCAGTGCAGGAAACAAAAAGCCTTCGGTTTGATTTTCGGGCCAGATTGCCCGCAGCAACGCGATGGCCATGTCAGACAAGGGAACGTCATGCTCCCTGTTCTTTTTCATGCGGTTCGCCGGGATTACCCATAAGCGCTTTTCAAAATTGATGTGCTCGAGGCGAGTTGCCACCGCTTCGCCCGGTCGGGCCAGCGTCAGCAACTGCCAATAAAGCAGCGCATAGCCTTCCGGTGGAATATTCGACCGCTCGACCGCATGAAGCAGTTGATCCAGCTGGTCAGGGGCAAACGCCCTGAACGATTCAGGTTTATGACTGGGAAAAAGTGCAGCCAGACCGAGCGCAATATTGGTTTCTACCCGTTCCGTGGCCAGCGCCAACCCAAATACATGCCGCAAGTTGCCGAGTACGGCGTGCAGGACCGTCAACTTTCCGTCTGCCTCAAGCTTGCGCAACGCCTGAACCAGCTGCCGAGGACGGATATCGGCTATTGGCGTTTGGCCGAGGTTCTCGAACTTCAGAACATAGGTCTCCATGCGCGAGTAGCCCCGGATCGCCACCTTCGGCTTGACTTGTCGAGACCAAGAGGCAAACCACTCGTCGAAAACCTCCAATAACGTTTCGCCATCGGACGGTCCGGATTGGCGTTGCCCCCGCGCACCAATGGGCGGGACACCAGCGCGCGCCTGCTCACGAATCCGGCGAGCATCTTCGAGTGATACGTCAGGCCAGTTTCCCAAGGAGCGCAGGCCCGGCTTACCGTTGGGCTTGGCAAACTTCAGACGCCAAACCTTGGCCCCGCCAGTGCGGATCAAGAGATAAAGGCCGCCGCCATCGAACAGTGAAAAATCCTTTGTATCCGGCGTGGCTGCTCGAATCCGGGCAATGGTAAGCGGGGTGACAACTTTAGGCATTAATTAAGAGAAACAGGGGTTTGATGGCAGAGATTTATACCAAACCGTATACCAAAAAAGTGGATACAGGTGCCTGCGACTGCAGCAAGTGAGGTGGGATTAAAATGAAGAAATGGCGAAATCGCTTGTAGATGGCGCAGATGAAACCAAAAGATGCACGGACACCCAGGCCATCTTGAATTCCACTACAATAGCGAGCTTTCGATTGTAAGCGATCCGTACGCGGGCACGTCAAACCTTACCCGCGCCAGGAGTGGTATGGACATCATTTTTCTGCACGGCGTACGCGCCAAAACCCTTATTGGCTGGTATGACTGGGAGCGTCTCGCCCCCCAAGTCGTTGAACTCGACCTGGAAATCGGTCTACCTTCCGCACGCGCCAGCGTTTCCGACAATCTGACCGACACCATCGATTACGACAAGGTCGTTCAGCATTTGCGCCAGGCCATGGCTGAACAGCACTTTCTGCTGCTTGAAGCGCTGGCCGAACACATTGCACATCTGATCATGCAGGATTTCTCTGCACCATGGACCAAAGTGTCGGTTACCAAGTTGGGTATCCTGCATGAAGTGGGTCGGGTTGGGGTGACTATCGAGCGCGGGCAACGCAAATAAATTGCACCGCCACTGCCGGGCATAATCGAATGCTTGGCAGTTATGGAACCAGCCGCATCTCCTGGTGTCCGACCAATGCCCAATATCAAGTTGCCATTCACGCCGAATAGCACCTGTGCTGACTTGAAATCTGTAAGAAACAACCTTCCAGCCTGGCAAGAATTAATCAGAAAAATGAACCAAAGCGATTTGGCTAATATCTGATCAGCCAAGCGTCTCCAAAGGTTTGTAAGGCGATGATATTTATCCGGCCAATTGCGCTTTTTACTGCTGAGTCGGTCAAAAATGCCGTCCAAACCAATAACGGATGCGTTTGGGCGCTGCATCGTATAAACAAAATCATCGTGTCTTATCACTTGAAATTAACTGCTTAAGCCCTTACTAATGTACGATTCATGGTTTTCCAATACACAACCTGACAATCGATTGACCAGGGACTGTCGTTAATGCGTAGTCATACTTCGGGATCACGTTTATTCATTATTTTGCTGGCGTTTGCCGTGGCACTTGCTGGCCCGGTGCAGGCAAAACGATTAGGTAGCGGCCGTTCAACCGGCATGCAACGTAATCAGATTACTCGTCCCGCCCCCACTACCCCGGCCCAATCTCCAGCGCAGCCACCTGTTCAACCGGCACAGCCTGCGCCGCAACAACCACAGCGTTCGTCGCTGGTACCCGCGCTAGCGGGGGCAGCGGTTGGGGCTGCTGCAGGTTATGCCCTCGCCAGGAACGGCGACCATGCTTCCGGCACTGCTAGCGACGGTGGCGGCTTGCCGTGGGGCTGGCTGATTCTGTTGGGCGGTCTGACGCTGGCCGGCTTCATGTTCTTGCGTCGGCGCGAGCGCCCGGTGGTAGATCCGTATCCGGAAACCCGGCCAGTGCCGGGCTGGAACGACTCTGCCAAGGTCAATACCCAGAACCAGAAGGTTTACCGGATTGGCGAAGGCGTCATGCAAAGTGGCCAGTCCGCACCGGCGAGTCTCCCGGATGGCACCGACACGCAAGCCTTTCTGCGTCATGCCAAAGCCAGCTTCCAGCACTTGCAGGCAATGAACTCGCCAGAACAACTGGAAGAATTGCGCAAATATCTGACGCCGGAACTCTTCACTGCGCTGCACGGTGAAATTGAAGAGAACCGGGAAATTGCTGATTTCCCGGCGCTGAATATTGATTTGCTGGATATCAGCGATGAATCCGCGCATCTGGTCGCCAGCGTGCGTTTCAAAGGTCAGGTCAGTGAGTACGTTAACGCGCCGGTTGAAGCGTTTGAAGAGGTATGGCACTTCACCAAGCAAAAGGCACCCGCTGCGCGCTGGCTGCTTGCAGGCATAGAACAAACCCATTGAACGGTTGCGCGTGAATCACGATGTTCTAAAGTAAAGTGTGATTCAACCCGATATAGCCGTTAACCGAACAATTACGGGTTGAGTATCTCATGCCATTATCTCGATATTTCGTTTGCATGCTTGTGGTTACGGCACTAACTGGCTGCGACCAGGTCAATGAAATGCTGAACAAGCAGCAAGCCAACGGCAAAGCGATCGGCGCAGCATGCCGACACAGTGGTAGAGCGCTGGAAGATTGTTTTAGTCGTAATCCACGTGTGGCTAAATCAGATATCTTTAGCGGTTGGAAAGAAATGAATGAATATATGCTAGCCAGAAAAATGGAAGTAGTCCCGAGTGCGGAGCAATGCACCCCGACTACAGACGACAAAAAAACGGCAGCTGCTCAACAACACAACACATCAGCAGCCTCGGCCGCAGCAAAGAGCTCTGCGGATTGAGCACAGGAGATGTTTCATAGATGGACACAACGTTGAAGAACTTCCTAAGCCAGATTCCAGCATTTGAAGGGTTTTCTGACGAAGACCTTGAAGTCATCCAGCACGCAGCGGTGCGTCGGCACCTGCCTAAAGGCACCTTCCTGTTTCGCGAGGGCGATCCGGGCGAAGCCATGTATCTGCTGGTTGAAGGGCGCACCCGCTCGTTTACCAGCGACAACCAGGGCAAGGAATTCGTATTCCTGATCGGTGAAGCAGGCGATGTGTTTGGCGAAACTTCGATGATCGATGATGAGCCGCGCAGCTGGTCGACCCAAGTCGAAGAAGACTCTACCTTCCTGATGTTTACCAAACAGGATTTCCGCACTGCGCTGGACGCCTACCCACAGATCAAAGACAAACTGATCCTGGCACTGGCCCGCATGGTACGGCGCCTTTCCGCCACCATGAAAAATCTGGCCCTGCTGGATGTTTATGGTCGCGTACGCGCTTTGTTTGAAGGCATGGTTACCGAAAACCCGGACGGCACCATGATGATTTCCGAGCCCCTCACTCAGCAAGCCATTGCTGACCGCGTTGGTTCTTCGCGCGAAATGATTGCGCGGATTCTGAAAGAATTGGTGTTTGGTGGTTACGTGCGCCTGGAAAACAAACGCATTATCTTGCTGCAAAAAATGCCTGAGCGTTTCTGATCTGCAAATCACCCAATCGGGACCAGCCCTAACTGGTCCCGCACAAAAAAGCCGACCCTCTGGTCGGCTTTTTTTATCGCTCACCCCAATTAATGTAATGCCAATGCTTAGACGGCTTTAAGCGCGGCCACTTCGGGCTGAGTAATCTTGAAATCAAATTCTTCAATTTGATAGGTTGCGACGTTGGTCATTACATAACTGTCTTGCGCCAGGATATCGTCGAGTTGAGCGCGTGAAGCGACTTGCGCCAAAATCACTCCACCCAGACCATTGCGCTTTGGCCCCGCCGCTACAAACACGCCCGCTTCCACATATTGCTTTACCCACGCCCCGTGACTGGCGATATGCGGTTCAACTGCGGCCGGGTTCTGGCTGTAACTCACATTCAGTAAAAACATGATGACTCTCCTGGGTTGGGTGGCAAAACGCTAATCGCCCTGCAGCACACGAACCCATTATCATTTCCCAACCCTAAACGATAAATCGGCTATATTTTCTAACACTTAGAACCACAGGTTTGAAATTATGGATCGGCTGTTAGGTATGCAGGTATTTGTCAGAGTGGTTGATCTGGGTGGATTTACCGCAGCGTCGGTGGAATTTGGCATTTCCCCAACCATGGTGGGCAAACATATCCGTGAACTGGAAACCCGTTTGGGCGCCCGTTTGCTCAATCGCACCACGCGCAGGCAAAGCCTGACCGAAGCGGGTCGCACCTACTATCAGCGCCGCCGCCAGGCGTTGGTCGAGGTAGAAGCCGCCGATGCCAGTGTGGATCAGTTGCGCGCGGCGCCACGTGGCGAATTGCGTATCAGCGCCCCGACCTCGTATGGCGCTTGCCAACTTGCGCCCGCGCTGACCGACTTTCTGCAAGATTTTCCGGAGATCAGTGCGTCTTTGCACTTGAATGACCGGGTGATTGATCTGGTCGAAGATGGCTTTGACGTGGCTTTTCGCATCGGTACGCTTTCCGATTCCGGGCTCATTGCCCGCCCACTCAAGCCCTATCGCATGATGCTGTGCGCCAGCCCGGCCTATCTGGCCCGCCATGGCACACCGCAGACACCAGGAGATCTGGCCAGGCATGAATGCATGGATTTCTTGCGCTGGGAGAACGAACACACCTGGCGCATGTTTGGCAAAGATGGCGAGATGCAGGTGCAAGTCCCCGCCCGCTTAACCATCAATAACGGTATAGCGTTACGCAATGCCGCGCTGGCAGGCTTTGGGATCGTTCTGCAAACTGAAGCCGTGCTGGCCGATGATCTGGCCAGTGGTCGACTGGTACAACTGCTGCCCGACTACGCACCCCCTGCCCGGCCCATGCATCTGATTTATCAAGCCGACCGCCAGCCAACGCCCAAGCTCAGTGAGTTCATTCGCTTTGCGCTGGAACGCTTTGGCCTATAAACCTCCAGTGGATAAAGCGTGATCCACTGTCATGCAAGTGATGATTTGGGTAACTCCGTGCCCAAGATGACCGCGAATTAACAGCCAGATCAGCCTATGCTGATTAACGTAGGCTGCGGCTGGTATCGCGGTCAATCATGCACTCAGGAGGAATGGCCACTTGCCCGGAAGAAAATCAGGATCATCCCGCGTGCGAACCGTGCGACCCGGCCTGATCACGCAGGCATTGGAACGCCCTGCTGCCGCTCTGGCTGGTTTCGGCTGGTGCGAATCAGTTCGTGCGGAGCATCCGGCATGATTGTCCCGCCGATTCCGCACAATGAAACCGCCCGATTGCAGGCGCTTAACCAACTTAACCTGCTCGGTAGCAGCGAACCCGATCCGGCGCTGGACCGGCTCACGCGTCTGGCCGCCAAGGTAATTGGGGTGGAAAGCGCCCTGATCTCGCTGGTCGCCGCCGACTTCCAGCACTTCAAATCCTGCTACGGCTTTACCGGCTTGCAAACCGCACGGGACATCTCTTTCTGCGGTCATACCATTCTGGGGGATGAGCTGATGCTGATCCCTGATGCCAGACTCGATCCACGTTTTAGCGATAACCCCGTTGTCACCGGTCCGCCCTACATCCGCTTCTATGCAGGCAAGGCGCTCAAAACCCTGAGCGGCTTCCGGATTGGTTCTCTGTGCATTTTTGATCCACAACCGCGCGACCTTGATGAAGAAGGTGTGCGCATGTTGCTGGACGTCACCACACTGGTGCAAAAGGAACTCTACGCACGCGAGTTCGCGTTGCGCGCATCGGTCTCCCAAGCCCGAGCCGATCAGGAAATAACCCGGCAAGAAAGCTTGTTCCGCAGCACTTTCGACCAGGCAGCAGTAGGCGTTGCCCATCGCAGTCTTGATGGCACCTGGCTACGGCTGAATGAACATTTTGCCAGCCTGCTCGGTTATACCGCCGAGTCGCTGTTGCAAGTCCCGTTAACACAACTCCTGGGAGAGGACGGTACGCAGCGATTGCGGGCCGTGCGCCAGCGCCTGCTGGATGGTGGAAACAATGAACGTTGCGAAGAACAACTCATTCATCGCGACGGCTATCTGGTCTGGCTTGAACTCACCTTTTCCGTCTTTCGCGGAGACAACGGACAGCCGTGGTTTTTCGTGCTGATAGCGCAGGATATTTCGATCCGCAAGCAAACCGAAGCTGAGTTGCACGCCCTGCAAGAAGGCTTGAAGAAAGAAATTGCCCAGCAGACTCAGCAACTTTCCGCAGCCAATGCGTCGCTGGCCAGCACACTGGATGAACTCAAAGCCACCCAGAATCAAACGCTGCAAACCAAACGGCGCCTCAGTGAAACTCTGGCCACCGCGCTGGAGGCTTTCGTCGGCGTCACGCAAGACGGCACCATCGTTGACTGGAACCAGCAAGCGACCGAAACCTTCGGCTGGACCCGCGAAGAGGCCATGGGCAACAATTTTGCCGACCTCATCATTCTGACGGAAAACCGTGAACAGACCCGTCAGGCCGTTTACGCGTTTGTTGAACACGCCGCACAGCCCGCGTTATTCGAGCGCGGCGAGATGATGGCGCGCCACAAGAATGGCCACCCTATTCCGGTGGAGAAAACGGTATCTTCCATTTTTGTGAATGACCGTTATCTCTTCAATATTTTCCTGCATGATATTTCTGATCGCAGACAGGCCGAAGATCTGTTGCGCGACAGTCGCGAGCAATTGCAGACCATCACCGACAATTTGCCGGTGCTGATCGGATACATTGAGTCTGACCTGCGTTGCCGCTACCTGAATGCCACCTACCAGGAATGGTTTGACCGCGATCCGCATTTGCTGATGCATCGGCCCATTCCGGAGGTCATTACGCCTCATGAGTGGGCGCAACTTGAGTCGCATGTGAGCGAGGCAATGCAGGGCCGCAAACATAGCTGGGACATGGTGGTAGATCGCGGTGGCCGGCGGCGCGAAGTGCGCATGACCTTGATTCCCGACCGCGCGAATGATGGGCAAATACGGGGCGTCTACTTGCTCGGCGTAGATTTAACCGATCGCAAACGACTGGAAGAAACGTTGCGGCGCGAAGCGCTGGAAGATGCGCTCACCGGCCTGCCCAATCGGCGGGCTCTTTTGCAGCTCATCAATACGGCACTCGGTCGCCAGCAACGCCAGGCAAAACCGTTTGCGGTGTTTTTCCTCGATCTGGATGGCTTTAAAGCAGTGAACGACCGCTTCGGTCATGATGCTGGCGACGAGGTGCTGAAGACTTTTGGCAAACGCCTGCGTGCCAGTGTCCGCAAAATTGATGCCGTGGCGCGACTGGCAGGCGATGAGTTCACCATTCTGCTTGAAGACTTGCAAGACGCCCGCCAGGACGCCGCCCGCGTAGCCGAGAAAATTGTGCAATCCATGCAGGAGCCTTTCCTGCTGGAAAACGGTCAGGTCACGCTTTCGACCAGCATCGGCATAGCCATTCACATGCCAGGCGACTCACTTGATGCTGAAGCCCTGCTCAATGCTGCGGATACGGCGATGTACGAGGTCAAGCAAGCGACCAAAAATGGTTATCGTTTTGCCAAGCCCAAGCCAGCGCAAAGCGACCCCGACTAGAGATATTCCTGTCCCGAGCCGGAACGTCTTTCACGACGAACCCAGGCAATTTTGCCGCGGCAATTAATTCCGCGCTTGCATGAGTCCAGGTTGCTGGGTAACTGCCTAGCGCGCGGCTACATCGTCTAATAGCCAGTCGTTAGTGCTTTTTCTTAGCCGGGCAGGCTTCGCACTGTTTGGGCGAACAGACTTTATCCAGGCTTTGCGACAACGCACATACCGAGCGACGGCAAGCGACAAAGCGGATGTTCTCTTCGTGCGCCATTTCGCGGTAATGGCGCATCACGTTGTGCCCCAGAAAATCGGTAAACAAGATAATCAGGTCAACGCCTTTGAGCGTTGCCGGTTTGCGTTGATGCGCGGCGTTGCGGCCGGACACGTGTTTGTGAATCGCAATGCCATATTGTTGCAGCACGTCCGGGATATTGCCCAAAGTGTCTGCACCGACGAGGTAAGCGTTCATGAAGCACTCCATCCTGTAGAGGTTGGCGGTTTGCCGACGCGCCGGGATGGCACACCGCTCAACCGATGGAATGCACTTTAATCTAAATGAGAATTGTTATCAACACTTAAATATTACGTTGGTGTCAGCGTAAAATTGAACTTTTGCAAGTGCTTGCTGACCGCAAGCGCCCCGCTCAATCGTCGGCCCCTACCCGCAATATCACCTTGCCCAGGTTGTGCCCTGCCGCCACATAGCGATGCGCATCAGCGACCTGAGTCCAGTCAAACTCCCTGGCAACCGTTACCCGTAATTTACCGGCCTGTATCAAGGGCAGCACGTGATCGCGCAGAGCCTGTGCCAAACGGCCTTTTACGGCCAATGGTTGCGGGCGCAGGGTCGAACCCCGCAGCGTTTGCCGCTTGATCAACAACAAGCCCATATTGGCTTCGGCACTCAGCCCGCGCAGCATGCCAATCAAGATGATCTGCCCATCGGCGTTCAAACAGGCCTGATTGCGTGGCAGATAATCCCCGCCTACCCCATCCAGAATCAGATCGACACCGCCAGCACTCTTCAGCTCGGTGGCAAAATCCTGCTGTTTGTAGTCAATCACCATATCGGCGCCCAGATCGCGGCAATACGCGCATTTCTCCGGGCCACCCGCCGTCACGGCCACCCACGCGCCAAAGGATTTACACAACTGGATGCCAGCGCTGCCAATACCGCTGGCGCCAGCGTGAATCAGCACGCGCTGGCCGGCGTGCAATCCCCCCAGATCAACCAGATTGAACCAGGTGGTCATCCAGGCTTCGGGCAAGCTGGCAGCGGCAACCGCATCCATGCCTGTCGGAACCGGAATGGCTAACTGGCTTTGCAGCAAACAGTATTCAGCGTAGCCACCGCCGCCAACCAGACCCATCACGCGATCACCAACCGCAAACTGCGTGACGCCAGTGCCCACTTCGACCACGCGCCCGGCAATCTCCATACCCAGAATATTGGACTCGCCTGGCGGCGGCGGATAATTACCTGCACGCTGCGCCAGATCGGCGCGGTTGATCCCGGCGGCAGCTACTTTGACCAGCAACTGCCCGGCAGCGGGCTGTGGCCGTGATGTTTGCCCCAAGTGAAGCGTTTCCGGGCCACCGGGTTCGGTTTGCAATACCGCTTGCATGGTCATGCTGTTCTCCACTTTTTGGGATGTAGATGCGGGATGGATTTGCAGAAACGGGAATAATCCATCAATCGCCATGGGATAAGGTCAGTTGCAGAAAGTTCGTCCCGATCGTGATCGTCTCTACGCATTCTGCTGCCGGAATAAAAAAAGACCACGGTAAACCGTGGCCTTTTCTTTTATACGCCAGTCATGGCGAAGCGTAATACTGCTTACGCTTCTGGTGCCACTGGAGCAGCAGCCGGAGCTTCATCGTTCAGCACGGCCTTGATCGACAAGCGCACACGGCCCTTCTCGTCTTGTTCCAGTGCCTTCACGCGTACAACCTGGCCTTCTTTCAGGTAGTCAGCCACGTTCTTGATGCGCTCGTTGGCGATCTGGCTGATGTGAACCAGACCATCACGACCCGGCATGATCGAAACGATGGCGCCGACGTTGTTGTCCAGAATCTTGACAACCGGGCCTTCATAGATCTTGCCGATCTCCACTTCAGCGGTAATTTCGCTGATGCGGCGCTTGGCTTCGTCAGCACCTTCCGAAGAAACGGAAGCGATGGTGATCGTGCCGTCTTCCTGGATGTCGATTTGCGTGCCGGTTTCTTCAGTCAGCGCACGGATCACGGAACCACCCTTGCCGATCACGTCACGGATTTTTTCCGGATTGATCTTCATGGTGTACAGGCGTGGAGCGTGTTGCGACACTTCAGTGTTCGCACCAGCCACTTCCTGCTTCATGATACCCAGGATATGCAGACGACCGGCTTGAGCCTGGTCCAGCGCAACCTTCATGATTTCCTTGGTGATGCCGTCGATCTTGATGTCCATCTGCAGTGCGGTCACGCCTGCGTCAGTACCGGCTACCTTGAAGTCCATGTCGCCCAGGTGATCTTCATCACCCAGGATGTCGGTCAGCACTGCAAAGCGGTTGCCTTCCTTGATCAGACCCATGGCGATACCTGCCACGTGGTTCTTCAGCGGAACACCAGCGTCCATCAGAGCCAGGCAGCCGCCACACACGGAAGCCATCGACGAAGAGCCGTTGGATTCAGTGATTTCGGAAACCACGCGCATGGAGTAACCAAACTCTTCGCTGGTCGGCAACACGGCAATCAGAGCACGCTTGGCCAGACGACCGTGACCGATTTCGCGGCGCTTTGGCGTACCAACGCGGCCGGTTTCACCGGTGGAGTACGGCGGGAAGTTGTAATGCAGCATGAAGCGGTCGGTGTATTCACCGGCCAGCGCATCAATTTTTTGCTCGTCCAGCTTGGTGCCCAGAGTCGCTACCACCAGACCTTGGGTTTCGCCACGGGTGAACAGTGCCGAACCGTGGGTACGCGGCAGCACGCCGGTACGAACGGTGATCGGACGCACGGTGCGAGTGTCGCGACCATCGATACGCGGGAAGCCGTCCAGAATCTGGTTACGCACAATCTTCGCTTCCATGTCATGGAAAATGCCGCGAATCTTGTTGGCTTGCAGAGTGTCGGTGTCTTCGGTGATCAGTGCCGTTTTGACCTTGTCCCAAGCTTCGTTCAGCTTGACGGTACGCGCTTGCTTTTGGGCTACGCGGAAAGCTTGAGCGATGTCTTCACCAGCGATTTCAGTGATACGGGCTTCCAGCGCTTCGTCACGTACCGGCTCGTTCCAGTCGAACAGTTCCGGGTTGACTTCGTCAGCCAGTTCGTTGATCGCCTTGATGGCTTTTTGCATTTCGTCATGACCGAACACCACAGCGCCCAGCATGATTTCTTCAGACAGTTCTTTGGCTTCAGACTCAACCATCAGCACCGCTTTTTCGGTACCGGCAACGACCAGATCCAGCTCGCTGGTTTTCAGTTCGTCTTTGGTCGGGTTCAGAATGTACTGGCCGTTCGCGTAACCAACGCGTGCAGCGCCGATCGGGCCAGCAAACGGCACGCCGGAAATAGCCATGGCAGCCGAAGCGCCAATCATTGCCGGGATATCGGAATCGATTTGTGGATCAAGCGAAACCACGGTGGCGATCACCTGGATTTCGTTGAAAAAACCTTCCGGGAACAGCGGACGGATCGGACGATCGATCAGACGGCTGGTCAGAATTTCTTTTTCGGAAGGACGACCTTCGCGCTTGAAGAAACCGCCGGGGATTTTACCCGCAGCGTAGGTACGTTCTTGGTAATCAACGGTCAACGGAAAGAAATCCTGACCTGGCTTAACGCCGCGAGCTGCAACCACCGTCACCAGAACGACGGTGTCATCCATGGAAACCAGAACCGCACCGGATGCCTGGCGAGCGATTTCGCCCGTTTCCAGCGTCACGGTATGACGGCCATATTGGAAAGACTTCGAGATTTTATTGAACACGGATTGCTATCCTTTTCAGTAATGCGCTTTTCGGCCACAAGCGCGTGCGATTGCCGCTGCGGTCAGGCCGGGAGACGAAGATCAAAGCGTTGTGTTCGACGCCTTTGAAAATCATCCGGGACAGATGGCGGAGCGTTCCCGGTTTGTGAGGGAATCGCGTGCCGCGTTTGAAAGACTCTGTCCGTGACCGCCAGTTCCAGCACAGTCCAACATCCGCCCTTTTGCCGCCGGAACTGCAATTTGACAAAAGGGAGGCACAACCTGGTTTTTCTGACACGCCGAATAACGGAGCCAAGAAAAAAAGCACTAAAAAATCATTCTGGTACAACATCCGGCGACTGGCAGCACAAATTACACTTGCGCCAGTTCAGGAATCCCACCAGAAACGATTTTTTAGTGCCTTTTGTGTTTAAAGCTTGCGCTTCATGCGTGCCATAAACAAAAAAGTCGCAGTTTTCACTGCGACTTTTTCGTGAATGATTACTTACGCAGACCCAGCTTGGCGATCAGATCGCGGTAGCTGTCAGCGTTGGTACGCTTGAGGTAGTCCAGCAGACGACGACGACGGGAAACCATCTTCAGCAGACCGCGGCGGGAGTGGTGATCCTTCGCGTTGGCTTTGAAGTGAGGAGTCAGGTCGTTGATGCGAGCGGTCAGCAGCGCAACTTGAACTTCGGGGCTACCGGTATCACCAGCGGCGCGTTGGAACTGGCCAACGATTTCAGCTTTTTGTGTAACAGAAACAGTCATTTTAAAACTCCGATAAGTTGATCTCAAACCCTTGGGACGTTCCCGGATGGGTCTTTCCGATCAGACAAGCAAAACCGAGTGTCGCCACCCGTGTTTGCTCCATTAACCAGCACTTGAACCAATCAGAAATCAGTCACTAGTAGCCAGCAGACGTTTGGGCCGTAGCACATCATCGGATGCCACTTCGCCCAAACCAAGGAACGCGCGATTATGCCCGTTTTGCGGCGCGCCGTAAAGGCGGAATGTACCTTCGGCAGGCTGCCACACCGACCTGCGGCGTACCGTCATGCCATGCAGGATGCGATGGGTATCATCTTCATCGAGCTGGATTTCCGGCAGATCAAGCACTAGAGATTCCGGGGCCAGCAAACGCGCCTCTCGCTCGGGCATTTCAATCTGGCCCAATTCATCCAAGCCAATTGCGTCTTCCAGTACAAAACCGGCGGTACGTGTACGGCGCAAACCGGACAAATACGCACCACATCCCAGCGTGCGGCCAATATCGTCAGCCAGTGTGCGAATGTATGTGCCCTTGGAACACAGTACGTCCAGCACCAGCACATCGCCCTCAAAGCTGATGATATCGATTGAATAGATAGTGATATGGCGCACTGCCCGTTCAATCTCAACACCCTGGCGCGCGTATTCATACAACGCCTTGCCTTGAAACTTGAGCGCGGAATGCATAGGCGGGATCTGCTCGATGGGGCCAGTAAACTGACGGATCACCGCCTCAACCTGGGCACGATCACAAGTCACTTCGCCAGAACGGGAAATACCGCCTTCACCATCCAGCGTGGTCGATACCTGACCGAGCTGCAGCGTCGCACGATAACCCTTGTCGGCATCGAGCATGCGCTGGGCAAACTTGGTGGCCTCGCCAAAACACAGCGGCAGCAGACCCGTAGCAAAGGGATCAAGCACGCCGGTGTGACCGGCTTTTTCGGCTTGAAACAACCAGCGCGCCTTTTGCAGCGCATTGTTGCTGGAAACACCAAACGGTTTATCCAGCAGCAAAACGCCATCAATCTTTCGTTTAGCCATGCGCGACGATCAACCTTCTTCTTGTTCGTCGTCCGGGGCTTTAGGCAAGCCAACGGCTTGCTGGATCAGGTTATCGAGCGCCATGCCGCGTTCGACTGAGTGATCATATTCAAAATGCAGTTCCGGCATTTTGTAGAGCGAAATGCCGCGTGCCAGCTGACTGCGAATAAAGCCCTTGGCCGCTTCCAGCTTTTCAGCAATCGATGCTGCGTCTTCTGGCGTACCCATGAAGGTGTAGAAAATCTTCGCGTGCGAATAATCGCGCGTGATTTCCAGATCGGTGATGGTAATCAGCGATGCTTTGGGGTGATCCAGTTCGGCCCGGATCAGTTCAGCCGTATCGCGCTGCAATTGTTGCGACAACCGGTCAGCGCGCGTGAAAGTCTTTTTCTGTTTAGCCATGGTGTGTGAGGAGTCAGGCGTGAAGGGCGAGGTGTAGCCCCATTTCCTGGTGATACAAAAGTAAAAGGCGCAGGCTTGAAAAAAAGCCTGCGCCGCCAGCGTCATCAGGGTGGGGTCTTACACCTCACTCCACACCCCATACGCCTTACAACGTCCGTGCAATCTCGACGATTTCGAACACTTCGAGCTGATCGCCTTCCTGGATGTCGTTGTAGTTCTTCAGTTGCAGACCACATTCGTAGCCAGCGCGAACTTCCTTCACATCATCCTTGAAGCGTTTGAGCGTATCGAGTTCACCTTGATGGACCACCACGTTGTTGCGCAGCAAACGAACGCCGGCACCACGCTTGACGATACCGTCGAGCACGTAACAACCGGCCACCGAGCCAACCTTGGAGATGACAAACACCTGGCGAATTTCGACCAGACCAATGATCTGTTCTTTCTTCTCTGGTGCCAGCATGCCCGACAGCGCAGCGCGCACATCATCTACTACATCATAAATGATGTTGTAGTAGCGGATATCGACGCCTTCGTGCTCGGCCAGCTTGCGCGCTGCCGCATCGGCACGCACGTTAAAGCCAACCACCACCGCCTTGGACGCCAATGCCAGATTGATATCGGACTCGCTGATACCACCCACGCCCGAGTGCAGAATCTGCACACGCACTTCGTCGGTCGACAGTTTTTGCAGCGAACCAGCCAACGCTTCCAGCGAACCTTGCACGTCGCTCTTGATGATGATCGGCAGGCGTTGAACTTCGCCGCCTTCGGCCATCTGCGCGAACATGTTTTCCAGCTTGGAAGCCTGTTGCTTGGCGAACTTCACATCACGGAACTTGCCTTGACGGAACAGGGCGATTTCACGCGCCTTCTTCTCGTCAGCCAGAACCATGGCGTCTTCACCAGCACTTGGCACTTCCGACAGACCCAGAATTTCTACCGGGATCGACGGACCAGCTTCGGTAATCGGCTTGCCGTTTTCGTCCAGCATGGCACGGATACGACCAAATACGCCGCCAGCCAGCAACACGTCGCCCTTCTTCAGCGTACCGGATTGCACCAGCATGGTTGCCACTGCGCCGCGACCCTTGTCCAGACGGGCTTCAATAATGATGCCCTTGGCTGGCGCGTCGGTCGGCGCTTTCAATTCCAGCACTTCAGCCTGCAGCAGAATGGCGTCGAGCAGGTTATCGATGCCTGTACCTTGCTTGGCCGAAACTTCGATGAACTGTGTATCGCCACCCCAGTCTTCCGGCACGACTTCTTGTGCAACCAGTTCCTGGCGGATGCGTTCCGGATTGGCGCCTTGCTTGTCGATCTTGTTCACTGCAACCACGATTGGCACACCGGCCGCTTTCGCGTGGTGAACGGCTTCAATGGTTTGCGGCATCACGCCATCATCGGCAGCAACTACCAGCACCACGATATCAGTCGCCGAAGCACCGCGAGCACGCATGGCGGTAAACGCCTCGTGACCCGGGGTATCAAGGAACGTAATCACGCCCTTTTCGGTTTCCACGTGGTACGCGCCGATGTGCTGGGTAATACCGCCCGCTTCGCCAGCCGCCACTTTGGCGCGACGAATGTAATCCAGCAACGATGTCTTGCCATGGTCAACGTGACCCATCACCGTCACGACCGGTGCGCGTGGCAGCAGTGCGTGTTCGGTTTTGTCTTCGTCGCCCAGATAGATTTCCGGATCATCATGCTTCGCAGCAACCGGTTGGTGGCCCATTTCTTCCACGACGATCATCGCGGTTTCCTGGTCCAGCACCTGGTTGATGGTCACCATCATGCCCATCTTCATCAGTGCCTTGACGACTTCCACACCCTTCACGGCCATCTTGTGCGCCAGATCGGCTACAGAAATGGTTTCCGGAACATCAACGGTATGGGTAATCGGCTCAGTAGGCGCCTGGAAAGCGTGAGCATTGTTATCTTGTTGCTGCTGACCCTTACGGCCGCCCTTTTTGCTCTTCCAGTCACCGCCGGCGTCGCCACCCTTGGTGCGCAGGCCGCCTTTCTTGCCGCGCTTGTCGTCATCCCACGCGCCTTTCTCGCCCTTTTTCTTGTCGGCGGGTTTGGCAGCAGCAGGTGCCGGTGCAGCCGCTTTGGCTGGTTCCGGAGCACGCAATGGTTCGTTGCGAGGCTTGCGCAATTCAACGCGCATGCCGATACGTGGACGAGTTTCGTCCGAACGCGCAGGCGATTGGTTTGGAGTACGGCTTGGTGCTGGCGCAGCAGCGGCAGGTGCCGGGGCTGGCGCAGCAACCGGGGCCGGAGCAGCAGCGACGGTTTCTGCAACTGGCTCAGCTACAGCGTGCGCCACGGCAACAGGTGCCACTTCAACATGCGACGGTTGCGCCGGAGCTTCAGCAGCAACCGGCTCATCTTTACGCACGTCACGATTTTGCTTGGCGCGCATTTCTGCGGCCTGGCGGGCAAACAGTTCGTTCTGACGGCTGGCTTCCAGCTCACGTGCAGCACGTTCACCGTCATTCAGGACCGGTGCCGAAGTGCCGATTGCTGGCTCTGCGGCGTGTTGCAATCCCTGACTGCCTTCCGGCGCGATCACAACGCGTTTTTTGCGGACTTCAACCTGAATGGTCTTGGCCTTGCCGGTTGCGTCGGTCTTGCGAATTTCGCTAGTTTGCTTGCGTTGCAATGTGATCTTGGGCTTGTCGCCCGCTGCACCGTGTTTCTTTTGCAGATGATCCAGCAGACGTGTTTTGTCATCGGCCGTAATAGAGTCCGATTCACTTTGCTTGGCGACACCGGCCGCCCGCAGCTGTTCCAGCAATTCTTGCGGCGGCATTTTCAGCTCTGCCGCGAATTGACTGACTTTCAGTTCACTCATGCAATTCCCCCCGCCTTATGCGAACCAATGCTCGCGGGCCTTCATAATCAGCTGTTTGGCATCGTCTTCACCGACACCGGTCAATTCCACCAGTTCGTCGACGGCCAGTTCTGCCAGATCGTCTCGCGTATGGATCTCATGTTCCGCCAGTTTGGCGACCAGTTCGGCCGTCATTCCATCCAGACTCTTCAAGTCTTCAGTTTGGTGCTCGAGCTTTTCTTCATCCACGATGGCTTGCGTAAGCAGCGCATCGCGAGCACGGGCACGCAACTCGTTCACGGTGTCTTCGTCGAAGGCCTCGATCTCGAGCATTTCATTCAGCGGCACGTAGGCCACTTCTTCCAGGGTGTTGAAGCCTTCCTGGACCAACACATCTGCAACATCTTCGTCGACGTCCAGCGCCTTGACGAAGAGTTCGCGCACTTTGGTGAACTCGACTTCGTTTTTCTCTTGAGCCTGATTCACCGTCATGATGTTCAATTTCCAGCCGGTCAGCTCGGATGCAAGCTTCACGTTCTGGCCGCCACGGCCAATTGCCATGGCCAGATTGTCTTCGTCCACGATGACATCCATCGCGTGGCTTTCTTCATCCACGACGATTGAGCTGACATCAGCCGGGCTCAGGGCACCGATAACAAACTGTGCCGGATCAGCCGACCACAGCACGATATCAACACGTTCACCGGCCAGTTCGTTGGTCACGGCGTTCACGCGGGTACCGCGCACACCGATACAAGTACCTTGCGGATCAACACGCTGATCGTTGGACTTCACAGCCAGCTTGGCGCGCATGCCAGGATCACGTGCCACGCCCTTCAGTTCGATCAGGCCGTTCTCGATTTCCGGCACTTCCATTTCGAACAGCTTGAGCATGAACTCAGGTGCAATCCGGCTCAGCACCAGTTGCGGACCACGGCCCAGACGATCAATACGCACCAGGAATGCACGTACTCGGTCGCCTACGCGCAGGTTTTCCTTGGGGATCATCTGGTCGCGTGGCAGCACAGCTTCGAGCTTGCCCAGTTCAATGATGGCGTTACCGCGCTCAATACGCTTGATCGTGCCATTCACCACATGTTCGCGGCGTTGCAGGAAGTCGTTCAGGTTTTGCTCACGCTCAGCATCGCGAATCTTTTGCAGAATCACTTGCTTGGCGGTTTGCGCACCAATACGGCCGAACTCGATTGGCTCGAGTTCTTCTTCCCAGGTTTCGCCCAGTTTCAAATCTTTGTCGTAGTCAGGCGCATCGGTGATGGCGATCTGACGGGACGGTTCTTCGTGGTCATTGTCTTCTACCACGGTCCAGACACGGAAGCTGCGATAGTCACCGGTATCGCGATCAATCGCGACACGGACATCTACTTCATCGTCGTAACGTTTTTTTGTTGCCGAGGCCAGCGCCAGTTCCAGCGCGGTAAACACGACATCTTTTTCAACATTCTTTTCACGCGCCAGTGCGTCGACCAGCAACAGAATTTCACGGCTCATTGTTTAATTTCCCCCGGCAAAGCCCGGCCAGCTCTATTTGTCGGTATTGAATTCACAATCTGGAATCAGAACTGCGGTTCCAGACGCACTTTATCGATCTGCGCCATTTCAAGGCTGACGCGCTCGCCATCCACGTCGATTATGACGTGACCGTCTTCAAAGCCGACCAGCTTGCCCAGAAGACGCTTGCGTTTATCCGGCAATGGCAAGCGCAGTTTTGCGCGCACCATTTCGCCGGCAAAGCGTTCGAAATCAGCGGGCGTTTTCAGCGCGCGATCCAAACCGGGCGACGAGACTTCCAGCCGCTCGTAGCCAATGTTTTCCACTTCGAACAAACGCTGAAGATGGCTGCTCACCGTGGCACAATCTTCCACGGTAATGCCGCCCTGTTTGTCGATGAAAATACGAACCAGCCCGTTATTGGCCAATTCGACGTCCACCAGCTCGTAACCGAGCCCCGGAACGGTCAATTCAAGAACGCTTTGCAGACTCACTGCCATAAAAACGCAAAATCCTTTTCGCAAACAAAAAATGGGCTGCTACAACAGCGCCCATTCTCAAGCACTCCCTCATGCGTGTGGGCCTGATCCGCAATTGGATCAAACGCCTCACCAGGGGATAAACCCGATTCTATCAGAAACAAGACTTTGGCGAAACTCTGGCATAAACATGAAGACGCCAACGGATGATCGGCTTGTTGCCGATGCAATCCGCCACTAGAGTTACGCCAAAATATGGGAACCACCCGGTCCCCGACATGGAGAAGACAGCATGGATCGCCCCTGGTTTACCAGTTATCCCGCCGGTGTGCCCCACGAAATCGACATGAACGAGTTCTCGTCGATTCCGGATGTGATTGCACAAACACTGGTCAAGTTTGCCGACCGGGATGCCTTCATCAATATGGGCAAAGCGATCACCTACCATGAGCTTGATGAGCAAACGACCGCATTTGCAGCGTATCTGCAACAAGACCTGAAGCTGGCACGCGGCACTCGCGTGGCCATCATGATGCCCAATTTGCTGCAATATCCGGTGGCGCTATTCGGCATTCTCAAAGCCGGACTGGTAGTGGTAAACGTCAACCCGTTGTACACGCCCCGCGAACTCGAACATCAGCTGAAAGACTCCGGCGCAGAGGCGATTGTGATTGTCGCCAACTTTGCCCATACGCTGGAAAAAGCCATTGCGCAGACCAAGGTCAAGCATGTCATCCTGACCGAAATTGCCGACATGCTCGATTTCCCGAAGCGCCTGCTGATCAACAGTGTCGTCAAATACGTCAAAAAGATGGTGCCGTCGTTCAACTTGCCTGGCGCCACCCATTTCAATGATGTGGTCAAAAAAGGCCGCAATCTGCATTTCAGTCCGGTGCGCCTGACGCACGACGATCTGGCTTTCCTGCAATACACCGGCGGCACCACTGGCGTGGCCAAAGGCGCCATGCTGACTCACGGCAATATCGTCGCCAACATGCAGCAGGCTTCGGCCTGGATTAACCAGATTGTGCAAGACGGCCATGAACTGATTGTGACGGCGTTGCCGCTATACCATATCTTTTCACTCACCGCGAACGGCATGATCTTTACCAAGCTGGGCGCCACCAACTTGTTGATCACCAATCCGCGCGATATTCCGGGGTTTGTGAAAGAACTGTCGAAATATCCGGTCACCGCCATTACCGGCGTGAATACGCTGTTTGGCGCGTTGGTGAACAACCCGGACTTTCTGAAGCTGGATTTCTCCACCTGGCGTCTGACGCTGGGTGGCGGCATGGCAGTGCAGCAGTCCGTCGCCGACAAGTGGAAAAAAGTCACTGGCGTCACGCTGGTAGAGGCTTATGGCCTGACCGAGACCTCCCCTGCCGCCATGATCAACCCGATGACGTTGCGCGAATACAATGGCATGATTGGGCTGCCGATTCCGTCTACCGATGCGCAAATTCGCAGCGATAGCGGCCAGGTGCTGGCACCCGGCGAACCCGGCGAGCTGTTTATCAAAGGCCCGCAGGTGATGAAGGGCTACTGGCAGCGTAAAGACGAAACCGACAAAGTACTGGGCGCCGACGGTTTCCTGGGTACGGGCGATGTCGCCATCATGTCGCCGACCGGCTTTTTCCGGATCGCCGATCGCAAGAAAGACATGGTGCTGGTTTCTGGCTTCAACGTTTACCCCAACGAGGTGGAAGACGTCGTCGCCAAACATCCTGGTGTACTGGAAGTCGCGTGTATCGGTGTGCCGGACGATAAATCCGGTGAAGCGGTAAAGATTTTTGTGGTCAAAAAAGACCCGGCCCTGACGGAAGCCACGCTGATTGCGTACTGCCGTGAGCAGCTGACCAATTACAAAGTACCCCGCAAAGTCGAGTTTCGCGATCAATTGCCCAAGTCCAACGTGGGCAAGATTTTGCGAAGGGAGCTGCGTGAGGGCCAAAGCTAGTTAATACGTCCCGTTAACGGGATTTGAGGGGAATTGCCATGAACCTGATGCCATTTTTCAAGCTGATGGCCGAGCGCCAGGCGTCGGATCTGTTTTTGTCGGCCAATGCGCCGATCACGATCAAGATCCAGGGCGTCTGTTATCCGGTCAACAATCAGGTTCTTGGCGCTGACCACGTCAAACAACTGGTCTACCAGATCCTCAACCCGCAACGCATTGCCCGCTTTGAGCAAGACCTGGAACTGAACTTTGGTCTGGCAGTTGAAGACATCGGCAACTTCCGGATCAACGTTTTCAAAAGTCGTGGCAGCGTGGCCATGGTGGTGCGCTTTATCAAGCCCAACGCCGCCACGCTGGAAGAACTGCGCATGCCAGGGATGTTCAAAGAGCTGATCATGGAAAAGCGCGGCATCATTCTGGTGGTGGGCGCAACCGGCAGCGGCAAGTCATCCACCGTTTCGGCCATGCTGGAACACCGCAACCAGAACCACCCCGGTCACATTCTCACCATGGAAGACCCGGTTGAGTATCTGTTCAGCCACAAGAAAAGCCTGGTCAACCAGCGCGAGATCGGTGTTGATACCCACAGCTACGGCGACGCACTCAAGAACGCCATGCGCGAAGCACCGGATGTGCTGATGATTGGCGAAATGCGTGACCGCGAAACGGTCACCTACGCCATGCAATACGCCCAAGCCGGCCACTTGTGTATCAGCACATTGCATGCGAACAACAGTTATCACTCGCTGGCACGGCTGGTGAACTTCTTCCCGCAAGAAGCGCGTGAAAGCTTGCTGTACGATATGTCCACCGCGCTGAAGGCGATCATTTCGCAGCGACTGGTACGCAACAAGCAAGGCAAGTTGATTCCGGCTGTGGAAATTTTGCTGAACACAGCGCGCATCTCTGAGTTGATCCGCGACGGACACCTGGCCGACATCAAAGAAGCCATGGAACAAAGCCTGGCCGAAGGTTCGCAGACCTTCGAGCAATCGCTCTACCGCTTGTATCGCGCGGGCGAGATCGAACTGGATGAGGCCCTGCGAAATGCCGATTCGGCCACCAACCTGTCCTGGATGGTCAACAACGCGCAATCGGCGGAAGAACAGGATCAGCAATCTGCTGCGCAAAACAACAGCACCAGCAGCACGCCTGCTACTGATCTCAATTTCAATATTTCGCTGCACTGATCCGCTTGCAGTCGCATAATACGGGGCCGCAAAAAGCGGCCCTTTTTGCTGCGTTGCGCCTGACCGGATTTTGAGAGAACAACCCATGAAACTCTATGGTATTCCCAATTGTGACACCGTCAAAAAAGCCCGCACCTGGCTGGACGAACAAGGTCACACCTACGAATGGCACGATTACAAGAAACAAGGCGTCAGCGCAGAACTGCTGCAAGACTGGATTACCCACACAGGCTGGGAACCATTGGTGAATCGCCAAGGTACAACCTGGCGCAAACTGGATGAAGCGACTAAAGCCAGCGTTGTCGATGCCCAATCCGCCATTGCCGTGATGCTGGCGCAACCGTCTGTCATCAAGCGGCCAGTACTTGAGCGCAATGGCCAGATCACCGTGAGCTATAAACCCGAGTTGTACGCCGCGTTGTTTGATGGCTCCTGAGCCACTCACTCAACCCGCCCCACCTGTTATTGACGAGAAAAACACCAATATGAGCGATCCCACCCTGGAGCTGACCGAAGCGCTGATGCGCCGGGCCTCCGTTACCCCTGATGACGCTGACTGCCAGACCATCATGGCGCGGCGCCTGGCCGAGCTCGGGTTTCACATTGAGCACCTGCGTTTTGGCGAAGTCGACAACCTGTGGGCACGCAAAGGCAGCAGCGGCCCAGTGCTGGTGTTTGCCGGGCATACCGATGTAGTCCCGACTGGCCCGGTGGATCGCTGGCATTCCGACCCGTTCGCCCCGGAAATCCGCGACGGTCATTTGTTCGGCCGCGGTGCAGCCGACATGAAAGCCTCGCTGGCCGCATTTATTACTGCGACCGAAGCGTTTCTGAAAGATCATCCCGATCACAAGGGCTCTATTGCCTATCTCATCACATCCGACGAAGAAGGCCCGGCCAAAGACGGCACGGTCAAAGTCATCGAAACCCTCGCCGCGCGCGGTGAGGCCATTGATTACTGCATTGTGGGCGAACCCACCAGCTCGCAACAGTTTGGCGACATGATCAAAAATGGCCGTCGCGGCTCGCTCTCCGGGCATTTGATCGTGCAAGGCGTACAGGGCCATATCGCCTACCCGCATCTGGCCAACAATCCAATTCACATGCTGGCGCCAGCGCTGGCCGAGTTGACGATCACGGAGTGGGACAAGGGTAACGAATACTTCCCGCCGACCACCTGGCAGGTTTCGAACATGCACAGCGGCACAGGCGCGACCAACGTCATCCCCGGCACCGTCGAAGTATTGTTCAACTTCCGCTTCTCGACCGAGAACACCGCCGACACCCTCAAAGCCAAGCTGGAAGGCATTCTGGACAAGCACGGCGTGGAGTACGAATTGAACTGGTCATTGAGCGGCGAGCCGTACCTGACCGGCCAGGGCGAACTGGTGAGCAGCATTCAGGCCGCCATTCGGGAAGAGACCGGCATAACGCCAGAACTCTCGACCACCGGCGGCACTTCGGATGGCCGCTTCATCGCCAAATACTGCCCGCAAGTGGTGGAATTTGGGCCATTGAACGCCACCATCCACAAGCTGAACGAATGCGTGGCAGTGGCGCATTTGCCATTGTTGTCGGGCGTTTATCGGCGAGTGCTGGAAAAGCTGGTGGCTTGAGTAATACGCAAATTCAGAGATTTAACTAAAAAAGCCGCTGAGATCAGCGGCTTTTTTATGTCTGGCTATCCAACCTGCAAATCGAAGGCCGGATAAAGGCCATTTCTCGGCATAAACTTCACGGGAATCCGGGCTACGATACTGAACGCCAAGGTCTGCGGCTTGTTGAAGTATTGCGACCCCGGATTCTCGCTAGCGCTTCATCCGGGCTACGATACTACGATACTGAACGAATGCGTGGCAGTGGCGCATTTGCCATTGTTATCGGGCGTTTATCGGCGAGTGCTGGAGAAGTTGGTAGCCTGAGCAATACGCAACTTCAGAGATTTAACTAAAAAAGCCGCTGAGATCAGCGGCTTTTTTATGTCTGACTATCCGACCTGCAAATCGTAGCCCGGATGGAGACCATTTCTCGGTATAAACTTCACGGAAATCCGGGCTACGATACTTCGCCCTGAATCCACCCAACGAGGCTGGCCAACAGACGGTTTGCTTGTGCCTTTGACCTTGGGCCCCCTTGCGGCAGCGGGGTCGCCTTTCTTTTGGTTTCTTTTCTTTGGCGACGCAAAGAAAAGAAACGTGCTCCCGGGCACCCCCGGGTATCAAATGCCTTTAAACCTCGTGCCGAAGACACTTACCCCACAAGCCTTTGAAGTCACACCATTTCACCCCCGCTGCTTGCGATAAATCGTATTCCTCGACACCCCCAAAGCCCGCGCTGCAGCCGACACATTCCCGCCATGCTCACTTAACGCCGCGTGAATCGCCGACTGTGTCACCGCCGCCAACCGCCCTTCTTGCTGCGGCCCATTCGGTTCAACACCACGACTGGTCGCTTCGATGAAATCATCCGGCAAATGCGCCAAGCCAATTTCGGCCTCATCTCCCGCCAATACGCACGCGGTATGCAGCAGATTGAACAATTGCCGGAAGTTACCCGGCCAGTGATAGCCCAGACACATCGCCATGACCTGTGCCGACAGCCGATAACGTATGCCGCCAGCGCTTTCGGTATTGAGCATCTTGCGAATCACCGCCGGTAGATCGCTCCGCTCACGCACTGGCGGCAATCGTACGGTCAGGCCTTGAATGCGGTAGTACAGATCCGCACGAAACTCGCCGCATTCCACCATCGCCGGTAAATCACGGTGCGTGGCGCAGACCAGCGCGATATCCACCGGAATGGCCTGATCGCTACCTAGTGGCGTGATTTCGCGTTGTTGCAGTACTCGCAGCAAGCGCGCTTGCAACGCCAGCGGCATATCGCCGATTTCGTCCAGGAACAGCGTACCTGCGCTAGCCTGCAAAATCTTGCCGCTGCTGCCTTTGCGCCGTGCGCCGGTAAAAGCGCCGTCAACATAACCAAACAGTTCGGATTCGATCAGCGTTTCTGGAATAGAAGCGCAATTAACCGCCACGAAGGCTTTGTCGGATCGGGGCGAATCGCGATGCATCGCCTGAGCCAGTAGCTCTTTGCCGGTACCGGTCTCGCCGGTAATCAGAATCGGTACATCGCGCCCCAGCACTTTGCCGACCCGTTCGATGACCCGCGCCACCTGGGCGTCGCCCGTATCCAGGTAATGCAGATGCGACAATCGTGGCAATGCGCGTGGGGTAACCAGGCTGGCGGTTCTGAGCACGGCGCGCGCTTCAACCTTGACGCCGTTATGCAGGCATAACTCGATCCAGCCATCACCCGTGCGATGACAACGCGACAACACCTCACCCAGCGGCATATCAAACAGCGCCGCAAACGGTCGACCAGCCAGTTCATCCTCGATACCCAACTGGAAACGGGCGCTGCCATTGGCGGCCAGCAAATGCCCATCCAGCGAGAACGCGGCGATGCCTTCCATCAAGGTGCCGACAAATTCGCGGCGGCTATGAAAACTCAGATACAGCGCGTCGGCAAAGGCATCGCGCAGCAACTGGTTTTCCAGCGTCTGCGCCGACATGCGCACCAGCGCCGTGGTGTGGCGGTGATAACCACGGTAATCGCCGGTCACGTCAATGACGCCGCTCAAGCCACCTTGCGGATCAAGAATGGGCACGCTGGAACACGTCAGAAACTGGTTGGCTTTCAGAAAATGCTGATCGCCATGCACGGTGGCGGCCCGGCGTTCGGTAAGCGCGGTGCCAATGGCGTTGGTGCCTTGATTGGCTTCCGTCCATAACGCGCCGGGCTGCAGCGCGACTTTTTCCGCCCGCGCCAGAAAATCATCATCGCCCAGCGAATGCAGCACCAAACCACTGGCATCGGTCAGCACGATCATGCTGTGGGTATTGGCGATTTGCTGATAGAGCGTTTCCACCAGCGGCACCGCATGCTGATAGAACTGGCGATGCTGGCCGACCTGCTCGGCCAGAGCGGCTGGCGAGAGAATCGCGTAGTCCGGACGGGTGCGCTCAGACAGGCCGTAACGGCGGGATCGCTCATGCGCGGACTGCAGTCGCTCGGGGTCGAGCAAGGACGTATAAACGAGATTATCGCCCCCGCCAAAAGGGTTAGTTGCAGAGTGGGACACTGGTGCCTCCTTGGCCGCACAAATTGCTGCGGTGCACCTAATTATCTGAAAAATAAGTGTTTTATCTGTTCAGTGATCAATGTAGCACCTGTTGCAAAATGGCGCAAAAACGCATTTTCCGGCAATCACACTTTCATATTATTTATTTTAAAATCAATACGTTGTAAATAAATTAAGTCGAATTAGCGCATTGGCACAGCGTTTGCACCTGTGTGTACAGCCAGTACCCGCTGGCACAGCTGCAACACTGCCCATTCAATGCACTGAGGAGAACAGGTCAAATGAATCACGCTGAGATGAAGTTTCTGAATCTGCCGTTTCCGTACAAGAAAGAATATGGCAATTACATCGGCGGCAAGTGGGTACAGCCCGTGGCTGGCGATTATTTTGACAACGTATCCCCCATTACCGGCGAGCCGTTCTGTCGTATTCCGCGTTCGCAACAAGCCGATATCGATCTGGCGCTGGACGCTGCTCATGCCGCCAAAACCGCTTGGGGCCGCACCTCGCCCGCCGAGCGTGCCAATATCCTCAACAAGATTGCCGACCGCATGGAGGCCAATCTGGAAATGCTGGCCGTGGCCGAAACCATCGACAACGGCAAGCCCATCCGCGAAACCCGCGCGGCTGATATGCCGTTGGCCGTTGACCATTTCCGCTACTTTGCCGGCGCAGTACGGGCACAAGAAGGCGGGATTTCGGAAATCGATCACGATACGGTTGCCTACCACTTTCACGAACCGCTGGGCGTAGTCGGGCAGATCATTCCGTGGAATTTCCCGATCCTGATGGCGGTATGGAAACTGGCACCCGCGCTGGCCGCAGGCAATTGTGTGGTGCTTAAACCCGCCGAGCAAACGCCGGCGTCGATTCTGGTGCTGGCCGAGTTGATTGGCGATCTGCTGCCACCGGGCGTACTCAATATTGTTAACGGTTTTGGGCTGGAAGCGGGCAAGCCACTGGCCACCAGCAAGCGCATCGCCAAAATCGCCTTTACCGGTGAAACCACCACCGGCCGGTTGATCATGCAGTACGCCAGCCAGAACCTGATTCCAGTCACGCTCGAACTGGGCGGCAAGAGCCCCAACATTTTCTTCGAAGATGTCATGAGCGCCGATGACTCGTTCTTTGACAAAGCGCTGGAAGGCTTTGCCATGTTTGCGCTGAACCAAGGTGAAGTCTGCACCTGCCCTTCCCGCGCGCTGGTGCAAGAGTCGATCTACGAGCGCTTTATGGAACGCGCAGTAAAACGGGTTGAGGCGATTCGTCAGGGCCACCCGCTGGATGGCGGCACCATGATTGGCGCGCAAGCCTCGCAAGAGCAGTTCGAGAAGATTCTGTCGTATCTGGACTTGGGCAAACAAGAAGGCGCCAAGTGTCTAACCGGTGGCGAGCCCGCCCGCTTTGATGGTGAGCTGTCCAAGGGCTATTACATCAAGCCCACCATCTTTGCTGGCCACAACAAGATGAGGATTTTCCAGGAGGAAATCTTCGGGCCGGTGGTGTCTGTGACCACGTTCAAGAATGAAGCCGAGGCACTGGAAATTGCCAATGACACGCTCTACGGCCTGGGTGCGGGCGTATGGACCCGTGATGGCACGCGGGCGTATCGCTTTGGCCGCGAAATCCAGGCCGGGCGCGTGTGGACCAACTGCTATCACGCCTACCCGGCGCACGCGGCCTTTGGCGGCTACAAGCAATCCGGCGTCGGCCGCGAAAACCACAAGATGATGCTCGACCACTATCAGCAAACCAAGAATCTGCTGGTGAGCTATTCGGACAAAGCGTTGGGTTTCTTCTGAGCACGAGTTTGCACGCAGCAAACGTGGGGTGGATTTGTTCCGGTTTTATGGAGCGAATCCACCCGTCACCGTTTTGCAGGCAAAGGATAATTATGGAACAAACTGTTGAACGGGTGACCGCCACGCCCGCCGCGCTCGTGCTTATCGCCCAGCTAAAGCAGCAGCACGGTGACTTGCTGTTTCACCAATCCGGTGGCTGCTGCGATGGCAGCGCGCCGATGTGTTTTCCGCGAGAGGAATTCATGGTGGGCTCATCAGATGTGCTGCTGGGGGAGATTGGCGGCGTGCCGTTCTATATGAGCAGCTCACAGTATGAATATTGGGAGCACACACAGCTGATCATTGATGCCATTCCCGGCAATGGCGGGATGTTTTCGCTGGAGCGACCAAGCGGACTGCGCTTTCTGACGCGTTCGCGTTTGTACGCGGATAATGAATCGGCGTGGCTGGCCGATCACCCGGCTAAAACTGCCGCCTGATTCAGACTTGCGTACCGGAACCGCTTTGCCATAGCGGCAGCCAACCAGTTTCACCTTCGGTTTGCTTGAAGGTGGAGTCTACTCCGACGCCAGGCCAGGCAACGAGTTGGTCCTTCAGATAAACCAGCGGCGTAGCGGCACGTTGCCACGGCGGAATACCCAGACTTTGCGCCAGTGCCTTAAGTTGCTGCGCCGGCCCATCAGCGCGCAAACGGATCGTTACCGCACCGCGCCAGGGTCGCAATTCAAATCCTGCGCGTAAATGCCCCTCGCCAATGCCGTTTTCTGCGACTGACTGCCAATGCAGCTCGCCGGCCCAACCTGCTGGCTGCACGGTGGCACCGTTTTCCCAAGCCAGTTGTTGCACTTCACCCGGCTCAATTTGCGCGGCGGTAATAAACAGCCGATTGCGATAGCGCCGCACGGCTTGTTTACGCCATACCAACGCGGGCTGGCTATCGGCAGATGCATCGCAACCGGTCCGCCAAAGTTCGTCAAAGGCGCGGGTATCCAGCACCAGATCATGACTTCCCAGCCAATGCCGCAGGGCGTGCTTGAGGCGCAATGGCGATAACGGCGTATCCAGTGCAAAAGCATCGCCTTGCACGCACAGCGGCAAATCGTTGGCGGCGACTTCATCAAGCAATGCCTGCGCTTCAGCTATATGCCGGGCACTGCGGTAAATGCTTTGCGCCATGGCCGGAAAGGCTTCTTGCGCGGGCGGGATGACCTTGTGCCGCAAGAAATTGCGGTCGAAATCGGTCTGCTGATTGCTTTCGTCTTCCACCCAAGTCAGCTCATGCTGGCGAGCGTAGTCCAGCAACTGCGCGCGAGGGACGTCCAGCAAGGGCCGCAGCAAAGTGCTGTTCTGGCCAAATGGCCTTGCTAGCGGCATGGCGGCCAAACCGGCCAAACCGCTGCCGCGCAACAGGTTTAACAGCACGGTTTCTGCTTGATCACCCAGATGATGCGCCGTGAGAAACACAGACGCGGGCTCTTGCGCAAAAGCGGCGTAGCGAGCATTACGGGCAGCGGCTTCTACGCCGTGGCTGCGCCGTTGCGTCAGCGTGACATGCTCAACCCGACAAGGCACTGCCAGCGATTGCGCAAATTCCACGGCAAATTGCGCCCACGCATCTGCGTTGGGCGACAAGCCATGATGCACGTGCACCGCGGACAGACTGAAATCAACCGAGGTGCGGCATTGAGCCGCCAGATGCAGCAACACCACCGAATCGAGCCCGCCAGAAAGGCCGACACAAATGGTGGTGGGTTGTGCAGAGGAACAATACGGCGCCAGCCGGGCGGACACCCGGCTGATCAGCGCCGCATCAGGAGAGGTCAATTTCCTTGTACTTGCCATAAGCCATCAACCGTTCGAACCGGGTTGCCAGAAGTTCGTCAGTTGATTTGTCTTGCAGCGCCTTGAGTGCGTCGGACAGCGTTTTTTTCATCGTCACCATCATTTGCTGATAGTTGCGATGCGCGCCACCAACTGGCTCGGTGATGATTTTGTCGATCAAACCTAGCGTTTTCAGGCGAGCGGAGGTAATGCCCATGGCTTCGGCTGCATCAGCCGCCTTTTCAGCGGTCTTCCACAGAATGGAGGCGCAGCCTTCTGGCGAGATCACCGAGTACGTGGAGTACTGCAGCATCATGACCGTATCAGCAACCGCAATCGCCAACGCGCCGCCCGAGCCACCCTCACCGATCACCGTGCAGATAATCGGCACGCGCAGTTTGGTCATCTCGAACAGATTGCGGCCAATGGCCTCGGACTGGCCGCGTTCTTCTGCGCCAATGCCCGGATACGCACCCGGCGTATCCACAAACGTCATGATCGGCAGGTTGAATTTTTCAGCCAGCTTCATCAGGCGCAAAGCCTTGCGGTAGCCTTCCGGACGCGGCATGCCAAAGTTGCGGTATTGCCGGTCTTTGGTATCACGGCCTTTCTGATGGCCAATGACCACGACGCTTTGACCGTTAAAACGGCCTACGCCGCCAACAATGGCTGCATCGTCTGCATAGTGGCGATCACCGTGCAGTTCTTCAAAATCAGTAAATAGCGCCTTGACGTAATCAAGGGTGTACGGACGTTGCGGGTGGCGTGCCACCTGCCCGATCTGTGCCGAGGTGATCTTGCTATAGATACTCTTGGTCAGTTCCTGGCTTTTCTTTTCCAGGTGGCCAATTTCCACGGAGATATCTACGGCCGAATCATCCTGCACAAAACGCAGTTCCTCGATTTTGTTTTCGAGTTCGGCGATCGGTTGTTCAAAATCCAGAAAAGTGGTCTTCATGCTGTTTTTGTTTCCCTGAGAAGCCGCCAGGGCTTGGGTATTGCGTCAGATTGCGTTGTGTTCCACCGTATTTTCGGCCTGCGCAGCGGCGTCAGCGACCTGTTTCGTATGGGGTGGAACCCAAAAATCACGCAACTATACAGCAACGTTCTGCCTCCCCCAAGCATGGCACGACGGAACAGCAACCGGCCTGGTGACCCGTAAATCCGTGATCAGGCTACAAGCCTTAATCTGTAAGGTATTGGCTCTGATGCGACTAACCCGGTCTGCAGTTTGTATCAAAGCACTGATGACCTTTTGTCGGTTCGTTGCGACACGTGAGCCATTCTTCACCAGTGCAATGACGTGCTTGTTTATCATCAGTTGCGATCGTTTGCGCACGTCGCCCTGCCCGGTTGTGGCTGGCAATGAAAATCAATCCTAAAGTTCCTACGCGCACAGCCGATAATTGGCATAATAAACGTTAATGCGCAGCCCGCCGTGCCGGTGGGCGGGAAAGGTAAACATGAAAATAGACCAATCTAGCAAGGTTTCACTGCAATCGCCCGCACGTACCGACGCGAGTCGGACGCCTGCACCCGCGACCCAGTCAGCCTCGGCACAAGCGACCAGTACCGCTCAGGAAAACGTAACCCTGAATCCGGCTGCGGCGCAATTGGGGCAAGCAGATCAAACCGGCGGCGATAACAGCGTGTTCGATAGCGAACGCGTGGCTTCTTTGCGCCAAGCGATCAGCGAAGGTCGCTTTACCGTGAGCAGCGACCGGATTGCCGACAAGCTGATCTCCAGCGTACAAGATTTGCTGCAGCAATAAAGCAATAACCGCCGCGTTGCCAACTGTGCCCGTTCACTGGTGGCACAGAGCCCTCTTCACCCTTCTTTGTAGCGACTGCCTCTGTGGTGCAACCTGAATCCGTACTTGAGCTGATTGAAAAAGCTTCGGCCGCACTGGCCGAGTTGCTGCAGTTGTTGCAGCAAGAACAGGATTGCCTGGTCAGCAACCGGATTGACGATCTGGCCACCTTGATCTCCGCCAAGCAGCAAAGTGCCGGCAAAACCGAACAAGCCACCGGTGCCGTCGAAGAATGGTTCAATGCCAATGGTATCGCCAGCCGGGAAGCCGATATCCGCCAGTGGCTGGCCGCGCACTTGCCGCAAGGCGCAGGTGCTTGGGAAACATTACGCGAACAAGCGCGTCAGGCTTCTGCCATCAACAAAAGCAACGGTCAGTTGATTGATACCCGTCGGCAATTGGTGGATGGTTTTGTTGCTGAACTGGCGCACGAGCGCGGCGAAGGCACCCAGTTGTATTCGGGCTCCGGCCAGCTTACCGGGCGGACCGGGCCATTTACCCGCGGCAAGGCTTGATTTAGCGGCTGGTTCGAGCCGAAACCAGGAACAAACAATAAAGGGCACCCCATCTGGCGTGCCCTTTTTGCTATGCGCGAGAAAGCAGCGCCAGATCCACCGCTAGCAGATATCAGTTGGTGGCAATCAGCGAGCGCCCGCCCTCAAACCGCGCTGCAAACCATGGCGAGCTCAGCGATTCAACCTTGATATGCCCTTTGCTGGATGGCGCGTGCACAAATTTGCCATCGCCAATATAAACACCGACATGTGAATACGGCTTGCCCAGCGTATTGAAGAACACCAGATCGCCCGCTTGCAGAGCCTGGCGATCCACCGGCCGAGACAGCCTCGCCATTTCGGCTGCGTTATGCGGCAAAGTGACGCCGAGCGCATTTTTGTAAATGAAATACACCAGGCCACTGCAATCAAGACCGGCTTCCGGATTAGCACCACCAAATTGATAGTTCACATCGAGCAAACTCAGGGCGTAGAGCACCACTTCCTGGCGGTTTTCTGAGGCGACTTGAATGGTACTGACCGAGCGGTCAATCGGGCGGCTGGCGGTGGGGGGCGGAGCCGAAGTGCGCGGGGCAGAGCCACACCCGGCCAAGGTGAGTAGCGCCATCAGCAGCAATGGGCGCAGCGACCTGTAATCTTGGGTCATGACACACCCTGAAAATATTGATCGGCACATTGTATCCCGCCTGGCCGCAAAAACCAGGACCTATGCCGGATTCGCAACAGCTGCCCGATATTTCATTGCACCGGAAACTGTATTCTTTCAAATCAGTTTTTTGTCATTTGCGCTCAATGTTCTAATTTAAAAACAAGCAGTCCAGAAAGTTTGTTGGTACCCCGCCCGTAACCTTGAACTGAGGTGAACATGCCCTGGAACAATCTTTTTGATGAATTTCTTGAACGTATGCGTAGTCATGGCATTCCTTTGCGCTTGCAGCTCTGGAACGGTAAACACTTTGATCTGCACCCGGAGCCCAAGGTAACCATCATCGCCAATACCGCAGGCAGTTTGCGACACGTGTTGCATCCTACGCTGGACAGCCTGGGGCAGGCCTATGTGGAAGGTGATATTGACCTGCAAGGGCACGTGCTGGATGTGGTGGATATTGCAACGCAGCTGGCTGCGGCCGAAGGCCCGGCCTCACGCAGCGCGTCTCGACGTGGCCGTCACTCCAAGGATTCCGACAAAGATGCCATCAGCTATCACTACGATGTTTCAAACGAGTTTTATAGCGCCTTTCTGGATAAACAAATGGTGTATTCGTGCGGTTATTTCCGCTCGGAAACCGACACCCTGGATGCGGCGCAAGAACAGAAAATTGATCACATTCTCAGAAAACTCAATATCCAGCCCGGCCAGCGCCTGCTGGATATTGGTTGTGGCTGGGGTGCGCTGATTGTTCGGGCGGTGAGACATTACGGTGCTCGCGCCGTAGGCGTAACCCTCTCCAGCAATCAGTATGAGTACGCCAAAGAACGCATCGCACGTGAAGGGCTGAGTGATCGTTGCGAGGTGCGGCTACAGGATTACCGCGACGTGACCGGTCAGTTTGACCGGATCAGCAGCGTCGGCATGTTTGAACATGTTGGCTTGCGTAATCTGGAAGGGTATTTCCGGCAGATCCACAAATTGCTGGTCGATGGCGGCGTGGTCATGAACCACGGCATCACCAGCACGGATACCAACTCGTTCAACTCCCCTTTTGGCGGCGGCGACTTTATTGACCGCTATGTCTTTCCCGATGGCGAACTCCCCCACATCAGTCTGGCCTTGCGTGAAATGAGTATCGCTGGCTTGGAGGTTGTAGACGTGGAAAACCTGCGTCGCCATTACGCATTGACCCTGCGGCATTGGGCAGAGCGCTTTGAAGAGGCGGGAGAGAAAGTCCGGATCATGGCTGGTGAACAAAAATACCGGATCTGGCGCGTGTATCTGGCCGGGTGTGCATACGGCTTTACCCACGACTGGATTTCGCTCAACCAGATTCTGGCGGTGAAAGCAGGCGGACCGGGCCTCAATACTTTGCCCTTCACGCGAGAATATATGTACCAACCATGACCAGCCAGATAACCACACAGCCTGCTTGAAACGGGCAAAAAAAATGGGGGCGAATCCGCAAGAATCGCCCCCGAGCTTTATCAGGGAGAGTCACAACTTCATACAGGTACTTGGTTACTGCAGTTAAAACAGTTATTTGCGAGGTCTGCCGACACTTGCAAACACTTTAAAACGGGCTAAAAACCAGCTACTTAGCCCAGATTAATCGGTACAAAAATCTTGGCGTCACCGCGCTGGACCAGCAGCGCCACATGATCCCCCGCCTTGGCCACCAAGACTTTCAATTGCTCGGCACTGGTCACATTGGTGCCATTGATTGCCAGCAAGACATCACCAGGTTCAATGCCAGCGCGAGCGGCCGGGCCGCCAGCTTGTTCCACCACCAGACCGCCAGCAATCCCGGATTCCTGTTTTTCATCCGGCGACAGGGGTCGCACGGCCAAGCCCAGGCGCCCGTGATCCTGAGTAGGGTTAGCGGCAGCAACCTTGCTGTCTTTAGCCTCGCCAATTTTGGCGTCGACATCAACTGTCTTGCCATTACGCCAGACCTGCAAACGCGCGTCGGCGCCGGGTGCGAGGCTGGCAACGGCTGGCGGCAATTCGCTGGAGCTTTCCACCGTTTTGCCGTTGAGTTTGAGCACGATATCGCCCGCTTTCAGGCCAGCCTTGGCGCCCGGACTATCCGGCTCAACACCACTGACCAACGCACCAGTCGGTGTCTTCAGACCAAACGACTGGGCCAAAGCCTGATTCACATCCTGAATGGTGATACCCAGACGACCACGCGTGACCTTGCCGTGCGCCACAATCTGCTGCGAAACATTGCGGGCAATATCAATCGGGATGGAGAACGACAGGCCCTGAAAACCGCCGCTGCGCGAGTAAATTTGCGAATTGATACCGATGACTTCGCCATTCAAATTGAACAGCGGGCCGCCAGAGTTACCTGGATTGATCGGCGCATCGGTCTGGATAAACGGGGTATAGCCTTCATCCGGCAGCGAGCGGGACTTGGCGGAAATAATCCCGGCAGTCACCGAGTTCTCAAAGCCGAACGGCGAGCCAATCGCCAGCACCCAATCCCCCACGCGCGATGCCGCCGGGTCGCCCAGCTTCAGGGTTGGCAGGTTGTCCGCCTTGATCTTGAGTACGGCGACATCGGTCGCTTTATCCGCGCCCAGTACCTTGGCAGTGAACTCACGCTTGTCCGTCAGTTTGACGGTGACTTCGCTGGCATCTGCTACCACGTGCGCGTTGGTCAAAATAAGGCCGTCCGGGCTGATAATGAAGCCGGAACCCAAGGCGTGCAGCGGCTGCCCTTGCCCACCTTCCCCATCTTGCGGTGGCTGAATGCCAAAGCGGCGGAAGAATTCGTAAAACGGATCGTCTGGATCAAGCCCCGGTGCACCCTGGCCTTGGCGTGTAGCAGTCTTGACCTGACCGGTTACGCTCACGTTCACCACTGCGGGGCCATAGCGGGCAACGATATCGCTGAAATTAGGTAAAGCAGCCTGAGGTGAAGCCAGCCCGGCAACGGCTTGTGTCGTTGCGGGCGGGGTATTACCGGCAAATGCTTCAGGCAGCAAATGGCCGTTGATTTTGGCCACGGAGAATCCAAGCACCCCAGCCAGCCCGAGGGCGAGGGCCGTTGTCTTCCAGGTTCGTGTCGTCTTCATGGTTTGTTACTCCTTTGCAGTCATCTTGGTGGACCGTTGCAATGGAGATTAAACGCCTGACCTTAAACGGCACTTAAACAGAACGACGAGCTAAACAGCTTTGGCTGCGTTTGTGAAAATCACCTCAACTGCCAGCCCACCCAAGGCCGAGTCGCCCAGACTGACCTTGGCAGACTGGCGAGCTGCCACGGCTTTTACAATGGCCAGCCCCAAGCCACTGCCCGCTGCCGAAGTCCCTGGCCGCCGGTAAAACCGGTCAAACACGCGCTCGCGCTCGTCCACCGGAATGCCCGGTCCGCTATCGCTGACCCGAAAAAACGGCTGGCCCTGCTCGTTCAGTCCGGTTGCCACATCAACTTGACCGCCCTGCGGCGTATAGCGGATGGCATTGCCGATCAGATTGGCAAACAGAATTCGCACTGATTCCCGATCACCCACGATTTGTGGCTGTGCCGTGCCAGGAGCCAGCCCGATATCCAGATTATTGGCTTCGGCCAGCGTCAGGTGATCTGCCAGCACCTCGCCGGCCACCTCTGTCAAATCGATCGTCACCGACGTTTGCGAAGGATTGTCCGGCTCAGCCCGGGCCAGCGTCAGTAGTTGCTGCAATACATGCACTGCTCGGTCCAGCCCCGATTGCAGCGCATTGAGCGCCACTGTGCGTTCCGCCGCGTTGTCCGCCCGCTCCAGCAACTGTAACTGCAGTTGCAAGGCGGTCAGCGGCGTGCGCAGTTCGTGCGCAGCGTCGGCGGTAAAGGTGCGTTGCGCGTTCATGGCCTGGTCGAGGCGCCCCATCAGCGTGTTGATGGCGTTGACCAGCACGCCCGCTTCAACCGGCACCTTGTTCACGGCAATGGGGTCCAGCGTGGCCGGCGTGCGCGCAGCAACCGCACCTGCCAGATCGTCCAGTGGCTTCAAGCCACGCCCCACCGCCAGCCAGCCGATCACCGCCAGCAAAGGCAGCATGGCCAGAAACGGCATCACCGTTCGCACCGCCGCCATCAATGCCAGTTGATTGCGGATGCGCAAAGGCTGGGCGACCTGGACGACTTCGCCAACCAAGGGGATAGAAAATGCCCGCCACGTCCCTTCTTTGGTTTCCACGGTAGAAAAACCCAACTGGGCCTGATCTGGCAGAACGCGATGCGGATGCGACATATAGATCCGCATGCCGCGATCATTCCAGACCTGAATCACGAAATCAAAATCACCGCGCTCGTTGGAGGGGCGCGGTAAAGCACCGATGAAATTCTGATCACGCAGCGCTAACGCCATCTGGCGCAACTGGTAATCGAACAGCGCGTTGGCTTCTTCGCGGGCGCGATAAAAAGTAATGCCCGCGCCCAGCGCAATCGCACCACACAGCACGGCCAACAATGAGGCAACCAGTTGTTTACGAATGGAAATCATGCGTTGGCCTTGGGCACAAAATAACCCACGCCACGCAGATTTTTGATCCACTCCGGCCCGAGCTTGCGGCGCAACGCATGGATATACACCTCAACCGTATTGGAGCCGATCTCTTCGCCCCAGCCATACAGCCGCTCTTCCAGTTGCGTACGCGACAGCGGCACGCCGGGGCGCTCAGCCAACGCCGCCAGCAAGGCGTATTCGCGCGCCGACAGCGTCACCGGCTGGCCGCTCAACACCACTTCACGCGTTGCCGGGTTGATGCGTAGCGCGCCCAGATCAAGCACCGGATCAACCCGCCCGGCATGACGACGCAACACGGCCCGGATGCGGGCAGCTAGCTCATTCAGGTCAAACGGTTTGACCACATAATCGTCGGCCCCTGCATCCAGTCCCTCAATACGGTTTTCCACCGTATCGCGCGCGGTGAGGATCAGCACCGGTCGGCCATCGTTGCGTCGGCGCATGCCTTGCAGCAAGGCTAGCCCAGACTTGCGCGGCAGTGAGAGGTCCAGCAATACCAGTTCATGCTCGCCACAACTGAGCGCGGTTTCGCCTTCGCTGCCATCGCGCGCCCAGTCCACAGTCATGCCCAGAGATTTGAGTCCCTGTTGCACGGCCTCCCCGATCATTGCATCGTCTTCTACCAGCAAAACCCGCACCGTAATTCTCCTGAAACCCGCATGAACCAGACATGACCATCACTGATTTGCCCTGTATTGTAGCGAGCACAATTGCCTGTCGTGCAAAACCGTCTGCGATCATTTCTCATGCCCATTCCTTTTCGCCATGTTTTGCTGCTGCTGCTGTGGTCCGCGCTGGCCGGTATCGGCGGTGCGCTGGCTACGTTGTTGTTCCGCGAAGCCATTACGCTGGGTCTGGGTGTTATCAACGGTCACACGGGTTGGGGCCTGGTTGATACCGCCAGAAATCTGGGTTTGTGGCAACGGGTGGCGCTACCCACGATAGGTGGCTTGCTGGCCGGACTGGTGTTGCAATTTTTGCTCAGCGACGCCCAGCGACGCGCCCGTGTGGACTATATGGAAGCCGTTACCGTAGGCAGCGGCAACGTCAGCGCGCGCGGCAGCCTGGTGCGTAGCTTGTCGTCGTTATTCAGCATTGTTTCCGGTGGCTCATTGGGGCGGGAAGGATCGATGGTGCAACTGGCCGCGCTGGGTGGCTCATGGCTAGGGCAAATCACCCGCATGCCGACTGGCGAGCGCCGCTTGCTGGTGGCGTGCGGCGCGGCGTCGGGCATGGCCTGCGCCTATAACGCGCCCCTGGCTGGCGCACTGTTTGTGGCCGAGATCGTGTTGGGGTCCATCGCGATGCCGAGTCTGGGACCGCTACTGATTGCTGCGGTGGTGGGCAGCCAGTTGTTTCATCACCTATGGAACAGCGCCCCCATTTTTGAAATCCCGCCGCTGGGTTTTGTCTCTAGTTGGGAACTACCCGGCTACGTTGTACTGGGCCTGCTCTGCGGAATGCTGGCACCGGCGTTCCTGAAAACACTCAATCTCGCCAAAGCAGGATTCGCCCACCTCCAACTCCCGCTGCCCATTACGCTGGCGATTGGCGGTTTACTGGTGGGTGTATTGTCTTTGTGGCGGCCAGAGGTTTGGGGCAACGGTTATAGCGTGGTCAGTGCCATGCTGCACGGCGCCTGGGCATGGCAAATGGTGTTGTTGCTGCTGGCCTGCAAAGTGTTGTCGACTTCTGCCAGTATCGGTTCCGGTGCTGTCGGCGGTGTGTTTACCCCGACGCTGTTTGTAGGCGCCGCCACTGGCTTGTTGTTTGGCACCCTCGTCCACACTCTGTTCCCGCATAGCACAGCTGGCCCCACCGTTTATGCGGTATTGGGCATGGGAGCATTTCTGGCCGCGGCCACGCAAGCGCCGTTAATGGCGATTGTGATGATCTTTGAAATGACGCGGGATTACGAAGTGGTCGCGCCGCTCATGGTAGCCTGCGCGCTGGCGTGGTTTGTTTCGCGGCTGTGGCTGAATGCCGACCCGCTTTACCATTCCGGGAGAGAAACCAATCCGCCATCGGCCTGACTGACGCCAGTCAGTGCCGCATCTCTGAAATCCGCATAAACAAAAAAGGCAGCCCTTAAGCTGCCTTTTTTGTTGTCGGCCAAGCCGGAACAGCATTCCCGGCACACTGGCCGTTGGTTTGAACCCGTTTATTTCTTCAGGCAAGTGCTCATGTAGGACTTGCGGGCATCGCCCTTCAGACTTTGCGCAGTGGCGTCGGCATTACATGTTTTCATCTTGTCTTGCTGGGTTGCCGGTACCGACGCCGCCGGTGCCGGTGCCGAGGCACTCAGGCAGGTGCTCATGAAAGTCTTGCGTGCATCACCACTCAACGCCTTGGTCTTGGCATCGGCATTACACGACGTCATTTTATCTTGCTGCGAATTGGTAGCCATCACTTGGGTAGAGAACAGCACAGCAGCAGCCAGCAGCGAAATACGGATCGGATTCATGAAGTTTCTCCTTGTTGTGAACTACCAGCGGGGCAGTTTGTGTTAGCCAGTTTAGTCATTCGTTCACCATTGGCATGCAACTGTTCTGTAACGTTGTTTTCTCCAAAGCTTCGGCTTGTTACAAGGCCGCGTCAGCCACTGCCATCAAAATGGATTACCCAGTGTCAGGTAATAGCGCCATTGCCGGTTATCACCGTAGGCCGCGCCCAGATAAAGCGGGCCGAGGAATGATTCAATGGCAATGAATCCAACGCCGGAGTAATGCCATTTACTGGCGGACTGATCAAACGTTGATTCATCCATTTTGCCCGCTTCCGCAGCCAGGCCAAGCATGGTACTTCTGCTCTCGGTATTCAAAAACGGCAGCGGGCGATACAGCGTTACGCGGCTATACAGGAATTTGTCACCCAATAATGCCTGGTAGGGATAACTGGAAAGATTCAAAAAACCACCCATCCAGGCCGTATCCACAATGGCATCTGTAGCGTGAGACGTGGTCTGTGCTTTAACCATGACGTAGCCATTGGTCTCGCCCAGTGAAAACGCTTGTTTGCCCAGCAAAGACAAGCGCCCGTAACTGGCTGTGTTCGCACCACCACCCCACGCCTGGTAGGCACTCAGCTGCAATGCTGTGCCACTGGAGGGGAAGTCTGCGTTGTCGAGTTGGTCATAATTCAGGCTCGCGCGCATACCGTAATCGTGTTGATAGATTTCAGGTAGCGCAATGATCCCCGGCTGGCCATTGGCGTCGGAGGCAAGGATGCCGCCAACCACAGGGCTGGCATGGGCATGCTCGGCCATAAAGCCAATCCGCGCCTCACCATAGCGTGAGAATGTGGAACCCAGATCAATACCGCCTTGCTGTTTGTAAAGCCGGAACTGGCCAACCTGCGTGTTGCCGTCATACAAAGCCAGTGGGCTGGATTGCACCGTAAAATTGGGGGCAACAAACGCGTACCCATCAATTTGCAATGGCTGATAAAACTCGCCACCCAGGGCCATGGTATCGCCAGCCCGCAAAATAACCGATGCCTCGCCACCCAACGAATTCAACCAGGTGCGGCGATAGCGCGCCAGCAACGCATAGGGCGAAGCATTTTCAAAGTCCGTACCAAGAGCAATACCGAAATTGAGGTAATTGGGGCCCCAATCCTTTTCAACCGGAATCAGCCGTAATTTCTGCCCGGCACCGTCATCCAGCAATTCGTAATCCAGCTGCGAAAAATCGCCGCGGGAATAGAGGTGCGAAAGTTGATCATGAAAATCACCGCTATCCAGATCCTTGCCCAGTTCCACATCGACGTTTCTGGACAGTACATCCGGATTCACCCGCGTAGTGCGCGCCACTTCAATGCTGTCGATTGGCTTGGGTTGCAGACGTTTACTTTCTCTGGCTACCTCCCATTTATCGTATTCAGCCGGACTAAGTTCATAACGCTGCAATTGCACCAATTGCTGGCGGGCGGCTTTTTCACCGGCAATGATGAAATCGCTGGCTTTATTGAAATCAGTACTTTCCAGCGTGCCTAATGCCGGAGTAATGAGCACATCATCCGGCTTAAGGCTGGCAATTTGCGGGCGCTGGTTTTGTACGATCATCAAGCGCGTGTATTGGTTAGCCACGTCAAAAATGGTGTTGATGCCATCGCGTTTGAGCGGTGGCGAAGCCACATCTACGGCGATGATCACATCGGCACACATCTTGCGCGCGACATCCACGCCCAGATTGCGCGAAAGACCACCATCCACCAGCAAGTGCTGGCTGCGAGCCACGGGTGGGAAAACCCCCGGCACGGCCATGCTGGCGCGCATGGCGGTCACCAGATCACCGTCGCTCATCACCACCATTTCGCCGGTTTCCAGGTCTGTGGCGATGGCGCGAAATGGCACACTCAGGTCATCAAAACTCTTTACCGTGCCGCCGTAAGTCAGATCACGCAGCAAAGTGGCAATTTTTTGGGTCTCTATGGCGGACTTGGGCAAAGCCAGTGAACCGTCATCACGCACGCCAACGTCAATCGGCGCCAGGTGCATGTTGTCATCCTGCTTTTGCCGGTACGACATCTGTTGTCGTGGCAAACCGGAGCTAAACAAGGCATCCCAGTTGGTTTTACCCGAGAGGGTCGACATGTTCTGCGCTGTCTGCCCGGCAGCATAACTGCCGCCCACCAGCGCGCCGATGCTGGTGCCGACAATGCAATCGACCGGAATATGATTCTCGGCCAGCACTTGCAGCACGCCGATGTGCGCCAGCCCGCGTGCCCCGCCGCCGCCCAGCACCAGTCCAATGCGTGGCCGATCCTGCGCCGTGGCAGCGGCCATGGGCACCGCCAGCACCAATGCCGCCATCATCCAGAACATCCAGCCCGATACCGCCCTATGCATGCCTGCCACCAATCATGTTGTACCGGCGTGGCCGGTATTCGTTTCTGGCCGCGATTCTAACTGACCACGCAGACTTAACGCACAATTCACTTTAGATAGCGTCAGCGGATTCACACATTTTCGTATTTGCAAAGTTGCAATCTGCCGGATGTATTTACTCTTGTCTCCAACGACAATCGGCAAGTTTTTAAATATTGCCGATAATTAAAGCCGTTTTGGCCGGTAATCCGGATCGGGAAAATCATGATCGCATTGCAATTGGCTGTGGTATTGGCCGCTATTTTGATCGGGGCGCGCCTGGGCGGCGTAGGTTTGGGGTTAATGGGCGGATTGGGGCTGGCCGTGCTGGTATTTGGCTTTCACCTGCAACCAACCAGCGCTCCGATTGACGTGATGTTGATGATCCTGGCGGTGATTACCGCTGCCGGTTGTCTGCAAGCTGCCGGCGGCATGGACTGGCTGGTGCGGGTGGCTGAGCGTTTGCTGCGGCGCAACCCCAAGCGCATTACCTTTTTTGCGCCTTTGGTGACCTACACCTTCACCTTGTTCGCCGGTACCGGCCACGTGGCGTATTCCGTTTTACCGGTCATCGCCGAAGTGGCGCGGGATTCTGGCGTGCGCCCGGAACGTCCGCTATCCATTGCCGTGATCGCTTCACAAGTCGGCATCACCGCCAGCCCGATTTCTGCCGCCACGGTGACTTTGCTGGCCATGCTGGCGCCTTCCGGCGTTGATCTAAGCCACATTTTGCTTGTGGCCATTCCCGCCACCTTGCTGGGCGTGCTGGCCGGTGTAGTTGTAGCCAGCCGCCTGGGCGTGGAACTGGAACTGGACCCTGAATACCAGAGAAGACTGGCCTCTGGCGAGATCGCTCCGCGCCAACCAACCACTGCGGCGGCACCGTTGCCCCGCTCAGCGCTGCTCTCTGTTTGCATCTTCCTGGTTGCCGCGTTGGCGGTCGTACTGCTGGGATCAATCTCCGCCTTGCGCCCGAGTTGGGTTATCGAAGGCAAGCTGATCCAGATGGATATGCCCAGCGCCATTGAAATCGTCATGCTGTCCGCCGCCGCGCTGATTTTGCTGTTGGGCCGGGTAGAAGCTGATCTGGTGGTGCGGGGCAGCGTGTTCCGCGCCGGAGCGGCGGCCGTGGTCGGCATCTTTGGTATTGCGTGGATGGGTGACACCTTCATCCAGGCCAATATGGCGTTTTTCTCCAGCGAGATCAAAACCGCCATTACCGCAGCGCCGTGGCTGTTCGCGCTGGCCTTGTTTGGCATGTCGATCTTGCTGTATTCACAAGCGGCAACCATTCGAGCGTTGATGCCATTGGGCATGGCGCTGGGTTTGTCGGCACCCGCACTCATTGCCATGTTCCCCGCCGTGAACGGCTATTTCTTTATTCCCAATTACCCAACCGTGATTGCCGCCATCAATTTCGACCGAACCGGCACCACGCGCATTGGCCGCTGGTTGTTGAATCATAGCTTCATGTTGCCCGGGTTAGCTTGTTCGCTGGTGAGCGTAGCCAGCGGTTTTGGCTTGGTTAAACTGGTGTTCTGAACGTCAAAGGCCAGCACAGCAAATGCCATAAATCAGATTTTTCTGCACACATTTAAGGCAAGTCTGATTTATTGAACATAAAGAGGCACGCATCATCTGCCGATGCCTGCCTCTACCCCTCTTCCAAGCCATTCATATGTCGCCCGCCAAAATCTGGCTGCGGGATATATCAACACGCGGGAAACCCTGGTCAGCGCATTGGGCCTGGGTTGGCGCACACCGCTCTGGCGCCTGGTGCGCCCGACAAAACCTGCTCAACCACGCACAGCAGTTGCCCCCACCAACCGCGCAAAGCTGTTAGCCAACTATCAGGCCGTAGTGACTGGGGATCAATCGCATGAAGAACTAATCGATACCTACGCCTGAGGCTTTCAGACAAGCTAGATCAAAAAAAAAAACGCCAACCAGACCGGTTGGCGTTTTGCTGAACGTAGAAGCGCGCATCGATTTGCCGCGCCTCTGCTGCCCGCCTTACTTCTTCAGTTTCAAACCTGCCAGGGCCGATGCCATAGCGCCTTGCGGCTCTGGCTGGCGCTGTACCACCTTACGCTCATTGCGGCTCATGGCCTGACCAGTCACGCCAGCATCCGGTTTCTGGCGACTGTCGTCATTCAGGCGCATGGTCAGTGCTATGCGTTTGCGCTTGGCATCCACCTCTTGCACTTTGACCTTAACCACATCCCCTGCCTTGACCACTTCGCGCGGGTCTTTGATGAACTTGGTGCTCATCGCCGAGATATGTACCAGGCCATCCTGATGCACGCCGATATCTACAAACGCGCCAAAATTGGTGACGTTGGTGACCACGCCTTCCAGCACCATATCTACTTGCAGGTCGGATATTTGTTCCACGCCGTCAGCAAAGCTGGCAGTTTTGAATTCCGGGCGTGGATCGCGGCCCGGTTTTTCCAGTTCGGCCAGAATGTCTTTTACCGTTGGCAAACCAAAGCGTTCATCGGTGAACTCAGCCGCATTCAATTGCTTCAGGAATGTGCCATCGCCAATCAGTGACTTCACTGCTTTCTGCACTTTGGCGACGATTTTTTCGACCACCGGATAGGCTTCCGGGTGCACCGCCGAGCGATCCAGCGGGTTGTCGCCATCCATCACACGCAAGAACCCGGCAGCCTGTTCAAATGTCTTTTCTCCCAAACGCGGTACTTTGAGGAGTTGGCGACGATTCTTGAACGCGCCATTGGCATCGCGGTAAGCCACAATCTGGCTGGCCAAGGTGGCATTCAAACCGGAAATACGCGTCAGCAAAGCTACCGACGCCATGTTTACGTCCACGCCCACGGCGTTCACGCAGTCCTCAACCACCGCATCCAGCGAACGGGCCAGATCAAGCTGGTTCACGTCATGCTGGTATTGGCCAACGCCGATGGATTTCGGATCAATCTTCACCAGTTCCGCCAGCGGGTCTTGCAAGCGACGCGCAATCGATACCGCGCCACGCAACGATACATCCAGTTCCGGAAACTCTTTGGCGGCCAGTTCCGACGCCGAATACACCGATGCGCCAGCTTCTGACACCACCAGCTTGGTCATTTTGTGTTCGGGGTGCAGCTTGATCAGGTCCATCGCCAGCTTGTCGGTTTCACGGCTGGCGGTGCCGTTGCCAATCGCAATCAGATCAACCTTGTGCTTGCTGGCCAGCGCGGCCAATACGGCCAGCGATTCATTCCACTGCTTACGCGGCTCATGCGGGTAGATCGTCGCGGTATCCAGCAGTTTGCCGGTGGCATCGACCACCGCCACTTTGCAGCCGGTACGCAAACCAGGATCAAGACCCATGGTGGCACGCGGACCCGCCGGAGCGGCCAGCAGCAAGTCTTTCATATTGGTGGCAAACACCTGGATCGCCGCACCTTCCGCCCGCTCACGCATCTGGTTGATGAGTTCGGACTCCAAGCTCAGCGCAATCTTGGCGCGCCAGGTCAGGCGTACGGTGTCCAGCAGCCATTTGTCCGCCGGGCGACCGAGATTTTCGATGCCATTGCGACGGGCAATTTTCAGCTCACACACGCCCGGGCCAACCGGCTTGGCGGTTTCGTCCAGTTCTTCCGGCAGTGGCAATGCCAGCGTCAGAATGCCTTCGTTGCGGGCACGCAGCACGGCCAAAGCCCGGTGTGACGGCACATCACGCCACGGTTCGTCGTATTCAAAATAGTCTGAGAACTTCGCGCCCTCTTCCGCCTTACCTTCGACCAGGCGGGTTTTAACGTGCGCCTTGCTGGCCGCGTGTTCGCGCAGATCACCCACCAGTTGGGCATCTTCAGCAAACTGTTCCATCAGAATGGCGCGGGCACCATCCAGCGCGGCTTTGACATCGGCCACGCCTTTCTCGGCATCGACATAGGCTGCCGCGACGGCTTCCGGGTTTTGCGTTGGATCGGTCAACAAACCTTGTGCCAGCGGGTCCAGGCCAGCTTCTTTGGCGATCTGGGCGCGGGTGCGACGCTTGGGTTTGAACGGCAGATACAAGTCTTCCAGCCTCTGCTTGTTGTCGGCATCCAGCAACTGCAGTTTGAGTTCAGGCGTGAGCTTGCCTTGTTCATCCACACTGGCAATCACGGCACCGCGCCGCTCTTCCAGTTCCCGCAAATAGCGCAGGCGTACTTCCAGATTACGCAACTGCGTGTCATCCAGCCCGCCGGTGACTTCCTTGCGATAACGGGCAATGAACGGCACGGTCGCGCCTTCATCCAGCAGTTGTACGGCGGAGGCCACCTGGGCCTCGCGGCAGACCAGTTCGGTGGCAAGGCGGGAATGAATACTCGGTAGCATCCTGCGGACTATCCTTAAAGCGATGATGTTCTGTGCAACGGCGCCAACATGTGCCTGCCTGGCGCCGTGAAGGCGAAACGCGTGATTTTACGCGCCAAGCAACTCGGCGACGACCGCCAGTGCGCCCAGACGAGCGTTATCGACCACGGCCCACAGGGTGATGGTTTTGCCATCTTCGCTCACATGTACTTCGCTGATCCACACTAGATCGGCGCCAATCACGTCTTGCGGGGTCGCGATGCCGTCGGCACCTTCGACATCCAGCACAAACAGGCCCGGACTGGCCCGCAAAGCGGTAATCACGGCTTCGCGAGTGGTTTCCTGGATCAAGCGCACCGACAAAGTCGCGCCATGACCAAAGAACAGCGGTGCTTGTACGCGTTGCACGCTATCGAGCAGTGGCGCACCCAGTTGCTGGTTCACCACATTGCGGATGGTTTCCGATTGCGCATGCGGCAAGGGGAACAGGTTGAAGGCCAGGCGCTTGGGGAAAGCGCCGTTTTCGATCTCTTCATTGGAGAACAAAGCACGAGTCTGTCTGGAAAGCGTTTCAACGCCAGTCTGGCCTTGCGAGGAGGCGGACTCGATCAGCGTGGCGTGCGCGCGGGCAATCGACAAGCCGGACATCGCAATCAGCGGGCGCGACAAAATGGCGAACGATGCCAGCGGTGCAGTGGCGTCGAGTAGACGGCAACCGGCTGCCTTGGCGGCCGGTGCGTACTCTTTCAGCTCGGCGCGGCTACCGGCAAATACGGCAACCTGCGCCAGCGACCAGTCAAATTCGGCGACTTCGAGCACGGCGTAGTCTTCGCCCCGGAAAGAAACCAGCGAGGTTTCATCATCAACGGCCAAGGCGTAGATTTCGTCGATCGCTACCGGGCTTTCGGCCAGGACTTCCAGCAGGGTGCTGCCAAAGGGGCCGTGGGCGCCAAGGATGGCGAGCGAGATGCGTTCAGACATGTGGTGTACTCCTAAGCTGCGAGCGCGGTGGCGTGCCACCCGTGTGGCATCCGGAACAGTGTGCGCCAGCTTTCCAGCATTTCGCCTACTTTCCGCCCTCTCCCTGAGAGGGACCTGTCGCGCCCGAATAATTGAAATAAAGCAGATTCAGGGAAGCGCGCAAAACAAAACAGGGCGCAATTAGCGCCCCGTTTCCGTTGAGCAATCCGTGATTTTACAGTGCTGCCACCACGGCGTCGCCCATTTCGCTGCAAGACACTTTTTTGGTGCCTTCTTCATAGATATCGCCGGTGCGCAAACCATCGGCCAATACCTTTTTGACTGCGGTTTCGACACGCTGGGCTGCTGCTTCGTTGTTCAAGCTGTAACGCAGCAACATGGCCAGCGACAGAATCGTTGCCAGCGGATTTGCCAGGTTCTTGCCCGCGATATCCGGTGCCGAACCATGACTTGGCTCGTACATGCCCTTGTTGTTCTGATCCAGCGAGGCCGATGGCAGCATGCCAATCGAACCGGTCAGCATCGAGGCTTCATCCGACAGAATGTCGCCAAAGATATTGCCGGTCACCATCACGTCAAATTGCTTGGGATTGCGCACCAGTTGCATGGCAGCGTTATCCACATACATGTGGGTCAGCGTCACGTCCGGATATTCTTTCGCCACATCGGTGACGATTTCTTTCCAGAATTCGGTGGTTTCCAGCACATTGGCCTTATCGACCGAGCACAGCTTTTTGTTGCGCTTTTGCGCGGCCTTGAAGGCCACGTGCGCAATGCGGCGGATTTCTGACTCGGCGTAGCGCATGGTGTTGAAACCTTCGCGCTCGCCTGCTTCGTTCACATGCACGCCACGCGGCTGGCCAAAGTAGATATCGCCGGTCAGTTCACGCACGATCAGGATATCCAGACCGGACACGACCTCTGGCTTGAGCGTGGAAGCATTGGCCAGTTCCGGGTACAGAATGGCCGGGCGCAAGTTGGCGAACAGATTCAGATCTTTACGGATAGCCAACAGACCCCGTTCCGGACGCAGCGGGCGATCCAGCGTGTCGTACTGTGGACCGCCGACTGCCCCCAGCAAGATGGCATCGGCTTCGCGCGCCAGCTTTTGCGTGAACTCGGGATACGGCGAACCGTATTGGTCGTACGCAGCGCCACCCAGCGGGGCTTCAACCGTTTCTACATCCAGACCATCATTACGCAGCTTGTCGAGCACACGCTTGGCCTGGTTGACGATTTCGGGACCAATGCCATCACCGGGGAGAATCAGAATCTTCATGAGTATGTTTCGCCAGAAAAATAAAAACCCGACCATTTAAAGGCCACCAGAAAAAGCGCTCTGGCACGACGCCCAACCGCAGACAGTACAAGTAGTACGGCCAGGTTGGGCAACACAGCCAGAGCGGTTTTGCTGGTGGCCCCGAAGGCCGGGTTCAGGGTTTGAATTAACTGTGCGACAGCTTGTAATTCACGTCGCAATCAGTCAGAACAATCACGCGCGGGTGGGTTTGCAGCAACGAAGCTGGCACCTGCGTCGAGATCGGGCCGTTCAGCGTGCGATCGAGGATTTCGGCTTTTTCCTGGCCTTTCACCACCAGCAGGATGGCCTTGGCGTGCAGGATGGAGCCCATGCCCATCGTCACCGCGTGAGTCGGCACTTCGTCGAGCGAATTAAAGAAGCGTTTGTTGGCTTCGCGAGTGTCTTCCTTCAGCGTTACCTTGTGGGTAAAGCGCGAAAGCTCGGTATCTGGTTCGTTAAACCCGATATGGCCGTTGTGGCCAATACCCAGCAACTGCATATCTACCGGGCCTTGCTGATACAGCGCTTCGTCGTAGCGACGACATTCGGCTTCGATATCCGGCGCATTGCCATTGGGCACGTGCGTGTTCTTCGGATCAATGTCGATGTGGTCGAACAGATTGCGCTGCATGAAGCTGCGATAGGATTCTGCGTGCGTTACCGGCAAACCCACATATTCGTCCAGATTGAACGTGCGGGTTTCCTTGAAACTGATCAAGCCTTGTTGGTACGCTTTGACCATTTCCTGGTACATGCCCACCGGTGAACCACCGGTTGCCATCCCCAAGACGGCGTTAGGGCGTCCGCGTACTACGGACATCATCAGGTCCGCGGCGACGCGGTCCAGTTCGGCTTGATTCTTGAATTTATGCAGGATCATGGTTTCGTTTCCCGTGCTTATATTTTAATGAGAGTGTAAGACCTGAAACTCGAACTATAGCAACTGCCAGCAATTTGCCGCTGCCTCAGGCCAATATTACCGCCATTTTGTGTCAGTTGGCGGGCTACAAGCACCCGTTTACGACACTGCATGGCAATCCTGGCGAAATCAAATTCGCCAGGATTGCCGAGGGAAACATCTGCTAAACCCTGATCTGCCTCAAGCGGCAAACAGCCATGGCTGGCTTTGGCGATGCTTTGCCTCGAACGCCTTGATTTCATCAGCGTGCGCCAGCGTCAGACCAATTTCATCCAGACCATTCAACAAGCAATGCTTGCGATGACCGGTGATATCAAAGGCAAACGATGCACCAGACGGCGTAATGACCTTCTGCGCCGCCAGATCAACATTCAGCCGGTAGCCTTCAGTGGCTTGCGCTTCTGCAAATAACTGATCGACCACTTCGGTTGGCAACACAATCGGCAGCACACCGTTTTTGTAGCAGTTATTGAAGAAGATATCTGCAAAGCTTGGCGCGATCACCGCGCGAAAACCGTAGTCTTCCAGCGCCCAGGGCGCATGTTCACGCGATGAACCACAACCAAAGTTGTCACGGGCCAGCAATACTTCAGCGCCGACATAACGCGGATAGTTGAGTACGAAATCCGGGTTGAGCGGACGCTTGCTGTTGTCCATGCCCGGTTCGCCGTGGTCCAGATAACGCCATTCATCAAACAGGTTCGGCCCAAAGCCAGACCGTTTGATCGACTTCAGAAACTGTTTGGGGATGATGGCATCCGTATCCACATTGGCACGATCCAACGGGCAAACCAGACCGTTCAACTGCGTAAAAGCTTTCATGGCATATCCTTACTTGCCGTCGATCTTCTCACCCAGTTTTTGCACATCCTGACCAAAGCCATGCACGGTATTGCAACCGGCAAGGGTCAACACGGACAACATCAGCAAAACAAGCATCGATTTCATGGGTTTAAAGACTCCGCAAGATTCATAGTGAGTTAAGCCGGAGCGCTAGTGCGTCTCAAGCGAAGTCGCGGACATCAACAAAGTGGCCAGCAATGGCTGCAGCTGCTGCCATTTCCGGGCTAACCAGATGGGTACGCCCACCCTGCCCCTGCCGACCTTCAAAGTTACGGTTAGAGGTAGAGGCGCAGCGCTCACCCGGTTCCAATCGGTCCGCGTTCATCGCCAGGCACATCGAGCAGCCCGGCTCACGCCATTCGAAGCCAGCCTCGGTAAAGATTTTGTCGAGGCCTTCCGCTTCAGCCTGCCTTTTTACCAGACCTGAACCTGGCACCACCATAGCGAGCTTCACATTCGCGGCTTTTTTGTGGCCCTTGGCCACCGCTGCCGCTGCGCGCAAATCTTCAATACGCGAATTGGTACAGGAACCAATAAACACCTTGTCGATATTGATCTGCTCAATCGGCGTATCTGCTTGCAGACCCATATATTGCAGTGCGCGTTCCAGACTACCGCGTTTTACCGGGTCTTCAATCAGCGCCGGATTTGGCACTTTGCCGCGCACGGTGGTGACTTGCTCTGGGGATGTACCCCAAGTCACTTGCGGTTCGATGGCGGATGCATCCAGTTCAACCACATGGTCGAACTTGGCGCCTTCATCGGAGACCAGTGTTTTCCAGTAAGTCGTGGCTTGGTCCCATTGCGCCTCGGTTGGGGCGTACGGGCGGCCTTTGAGGTAGTCGACGGTTTTGACATCCACCGCCACCATGCCAGCACGAGCACCGGCCTCAATCGCCATATTGCACAGGGTCATGCGCCCTTCCATCGACAAACCGCGAATGGCCGAGCCGCCAAATTCGATGGCGTAACCCGTGCCGCCAGCTGTACCGATCTTGCCGATGATTGCCAGCGCAACGTCTTTACCAGTCACGCCACGACCCAGTTCGCCTTCCACCTTAACCAGCATGGCTTTGGATTTCTTGGCCGTCAGTGTTTGCGTTGCCAGCACGTGTTCGACTTCCGAGGTGCCGATGCCATGCGCCAGCGCGCCAAATGCGCCATGCGTGGAAGTATGGCTATCGCCACAGACCACAGTCATGCCAGGCAAGGTGGCGCCATTTTCCGGGCCAACCACGTGCACGATGCCTTGACGCAAATCCTTGAACGGGAAGTACGCCAGCGCACCGAAATGCTTGATATTGGCGTCCAGCGTTTCAACTTGCAGGCGCGAGATCGGATCCTTGATGCCTTCGTCCCAATGATCGGTCGGGGTGTTGTGGTCAGCCGTGGCCACTACCGAATCCACCCGCCAAGGCTTGCGCCCGGCCAGTGTCAGGCCTTCAAAGGCTTGCGGGCTGGTCACTTCATGCACCAGGTGGCGATCAATATAGATAAGACAGGTGCCGTCTTCCGACTCATGCACCACGTGGGACTGCCAGAGTTTGTCGTAAAGCGTCTGTGCCATTTATGTCATCCCGATTGCGCCCTTGCCAAGTCGATTTGCAAGAACTGGGTTGGTAGTCAGCCCCCTGAATTGGCAGGCGGCCGACCGGATTAATCTGGTTACGGAGTACAGCTTAGGAGTTTCGATTTGCGCTAACAAGCCAGGCATTTATACTGGTATAAATACTAACTGGTAACAGGATGATGCAATGTCTATCCGTCGCAAAGAACTGGGCGAGTTCCTGAACGCGCTGCGCCAGAAATGCGAGCCTGCCGCGTTTGGTTTTCCAGTCGGGCAACGCCGCCGTACTCAAGGGTTACGCCGCGAAGAAGTCGCCCAACTGGCCGATATCAGCCCCACCTGGTACACCTGGATTGAACAAGGCCGCGAGATCAGCGTTTCCGGCAAAGCATTGCACCGACTGGCGCAGGCCATGCGGCTGGATAAAACCCAACGCGCTTATCTATTTGAGTTGGCAGGCCAGCGCGATATCCAACCCGGCACCGCCGAACTGGAAACCACCCCGCCGTTTCTGCAGCAGATTGTTGACGATTTTCGCATGCCAGCCTACGTGATGGGGCGCTATTGGGACATGCTGGCCTGGAATGCCGCTGCTGCCGACTTGTTTGGGGACTGGCTGGATGCTGATCGCGCACCCAACCTGCTGCGTTTTGTGTTCGCGGACCCGCAAGCGCGCACACTGGTAGAGGATTGGGAATCACGTGCACAACGACTGGTGGCTGAGTTTCGAGCCGATAGCCGTGATCAACTGGAAGACGCGGTTCTGATGCAGCTGATAGATAGTCTGCATCAGGCCAGCCCGGAATTTGCTACTTACTGGAAACGCTATGATGTTCTGGAACGACACGGTGGATTGCGCGGGTTCAATCACCCGGTGCATGGGCATATGAACTTGAGCCAGGTCACTTTTCAGTTGGTGGATCAGGATCATCTCAAGCTGGTGTTACTCACCCGCACACCCGAGCCTGAGTAAACCGATCACCGCTGAATGATCACTTTGACCTGGACCATTCGACTATCCATAATCAGACGTCACTACTTGGACGTCACTACTTGCGGGCTTACTCATGCGCTTTCTTGTTTCGTTATTCCTGGCGGGCTTGTGTGGTTCAGCAATGGCAGCGCCGTCCTGCAATCAGGTAGTGCAGGATCTGAACCAACGCATCAGCCCCAAGGTAGATGCAACGCAGTTGGCACAAACACTTGGCGCGCTGGCCCAAACCGGGCGCTTGCCTGATAGCTATGTCACCAAGCGCGCAGCAGAAAATGCCGGTTGGCGACCGGGCAGCAATCTGTGGCAAACCCAGCCGGGAAAGTCCATAGGTGGCGATCGCTTTGGTAACTACGAACACCGTTTGCCCAATGGCCAATATAAAGAAGCTGATCTGGATTATCGCGGCGGCAAGCGCGGTGCCAAACGGCTAATCTTTGGCAATGATGGTCGCCGTTATGTCACGGTCGATCATTATCAAACCTTTACCGAGGTACCGGCATGTCAGTAAAGAAACCAACCCTAGTGACGCTGACCCATATCCATAAAATGGACGATGTATACGACCAGTTCAGCGCCCAACTCGCCCTGCCCGACTACTTTGGTCGCAATCTGGATGCGCTTTACGACGTGTTGACCTCAGACGTAGCCGGCCCTCTGCAAATTGTCTGGCATGGCGCAAAAACCGCAGAAGGCCACCTCGGGCATGAGCACTACGCAGCGCTGCTGGCAGTGTTTGATGATGTGGGTGAAGAACGCGACGATCTGGAAGTGATCCTTTCCTAGCCGTCCTCTGCCTTCAGGCCGAACATAAATAATCGGCAAAACGAAAACGCCAATCTGCGGTTACGGATTGGCGTTTGTTTTGGTGAAGCTGTATTGGCAAGTGGCGGCCAAGCAGTGAGCCCTTCCCCGCGCCTGCAACCCGGTTCAGCTCTGCAGCGACTCAATCAGCGCCAGTTCCTCATCACTAAAACCCGCTTCACGCCGCGCCGCATGATTCAACGCACCGGGATATGCCGGCACCGCGTAATCCCGTAACAGGCTGACAAATGTGGCCACCGGCTCCAGCCCGCGCTGTTCGCAGCACCAGTGATACCACCTGTTACCGATCTGCACGTGTCCAATCTCGTCGCGCAAAATCACATCGAGAATTTTTGCTGCCTGACGATCCCCCACCGACCATAACTTGGCGCGGATACCGGGAGTCACATCCAGCCCGCGCGCTTCCAGAATGCGCGGAACCAGCGCCATGCGGACCATTACATCGTGATCTGTGCGTAACGCCATATCCCACAGGCCGTTATGTGCGGGAAAGTCACCGTAATCAAAGCCGGATTTCTGTAGGTAATCGCGCAACAAGGTGAAATGCAGTGCCTCTTCTTTCGCCACCTGCAGCCAGTCTTCGTAGTAAGCCAAAGGCATTTCGCGAAAACGATATATGGCATCAAGCGCAAGGTTCACCGCATTGAATTCAATATGCGCCAGCGCATGTAACAGCGCCGCCCTTCCTTCTATCGAACCCAACCCACGCTTGGGTACTTCCTTGGGAGAAATGAGGATGGGTTTCGGCGGGCGGCCCGGCTCTGCCAATCGACGCGGTTCCGGGCTGATTGGCATGGGCGCCATTGCGACGATCCCGTTGAGCAGCGCAATTTTTTCATCTGGATCAAATGCCAGCAGCGCAGTTTCAACCGAAGTAAGTGAATTTGACATTTCTCATTATTATCAACAAGTTCCGATCAACAATCCGTGATTAATCACAAAGCAAAAACCGGAATAGTCACGTATTCCTACGCTTAGATGGCGATAAGATGACGGCAACATAGTTTTTTAGCCATCCAGCATGGCAACTTAAAGGAGGCCCACCATGGCGAACAATACAGTTAACCCACGGGAAATCCGCCGCCAGCTCGGAATGAATCAACAGGAATTCTGGAGCAAGATCGGTGTAACCCAAAGTGGCGGTTCACGCTACGAAAGCGGCCGCAACATGCCGCGTCCGGTACGTGAATTGCTGCGCGTAGTACATATTGAGCAAATCAATCTGGAAGAACTCAATCGCGAAGACCATCAGGTCATGCGTTATCTGCGTGAGTACAAACCAGAATTGCTTGAAACATTGCGTGCCGCAGCGCGAGAACGTGAAAAGCATCAATCCCGTTTTACCATGTCGAGCATGCTGGCCAGGTAAATCGCCAGCTGCCAGCAAGGCAGACTAAATGCTCAGCTTTACCACAAGACCCTGTGCTTCGATTCGTTCGGCCAGGGTCTTCATCCATTCTGCGGGCGCTGCACGCAAGCGATCTGCCTCCGGTTGCATGGATGGCCGTGCCAGACCATACAACAACACCCCACGCAAATCCCCCGCCTGCGCCTTTGCTTCCCGCAAAAACGCCAGATAAGCCTCGACTTCTGCATCGTCTGGCAAGGCGCCATCCAGTTCAAACATGCATGTCTGTAACCACGTCGCACAGCGCCGCGAAGCTTCGACCAGATGCCGTAGCACAGCTGCGCGATTCAACTGCACCTGGTTGACCAAAGCAAATCCATCCTGCGGCGCGCGATCGACCTTGAACCACACTTCGCCATTGATGCGGCCCATATGCTCCAGCACGGCTAGCGCTTCAGGCTTGTACAACTGGCTGCCATTGGTGATCAGTACCACCTTGATCTGGCCCAGCAGACCAAAGACTTGCAGTTGCTGCTCCACGATGACCAGCGCCTGGCCAAATTCATGGCTCATGGTCGGCTCGCCATTGCCAGAGAAAGCAATGTCGTTCAACCGCTGCAGTTCTGGCGGCACGCGTTGTGCCATGAAATCACCATCAACAATCTGATGCAGCATGGCCGCCAGTTCGTCTTCAAGCTGCTCAAGCGCAATGGGGGGCGGGCCGCCGCGCTTCAGATCCGGGACTTGGCAATACAGGCAACGCCAGTTGCAGGCGTTGTTCGGATTGAGATTGATGCCGATCGAGACCCCGCCAGCACGCCGCGATACCACGGGATAAACATAGGTAAAGCCCGCGCTGTCGCGGGCGTGATCGTTCACCCGCAACATGCGGACTGGCACAAAATCAGGCATTGGGTTTGGCTCTTACCAGCAAGATTGGCACTGCTGTATGGCGCATGACGCCCTCGGCGACGCTCCCCAGCAGTAAATGGGTCAGGCCACTGTAGCCATGCGTGCCCATGACGATCACGTCGGCTTTCCATTCTGCCGCATCGTCCACAATGGCGCGGGCCAGGTTGCCGCCCCATGCTTCAAGCAAACCTGCCTCGCAATTGACGTTCTGCTGTTTAAGGATATCGGCATATCTAGCCAATAACTGTTCACCACTCTTACGCAGGGCATCCTGAAGTTGCGGAACATCAAGAAACTCGTTCGCACTCCATGCGAACTGCGCCAGATCAATAACGTGTACCAGGCGCACTAGCGCCTTCTGATCAATCGCAAAGCGAATCGACTCGCGTAGCGCTGTGGCACTCGTATTGCTGTCATCTACCGGAACAAGAATGCGCTGATACATGGTGCCTCCTTAAACATGAATTCGAACGGTAATACAAGTTTAGCAGATCGTGTCTGGCCGGTTGCGGGGCCTCATGCATGCGAATACACTCAATTCGCATGTAAATTTTGCCGTTTATTGAGACATGACAAGAATCAAACTAGACCCGCCCAAGTGGATTGACCTGCAAATTGAACTTGCGATACGTGTCACCGATCTGAACTACGGTGCGCATCTGGGCAATATGGAGTTGCTGGGGCTGTTGCATGAGGCCCGCGTGCAATATCTGGCGCATTATGGAAATACCGAATTGGGCGATGCTCAAACGCCGGGCATTATCCTTAATGACGTTGCCATAACTTTCCATAGCGAAGGTTTTCTGGGTGAAAAACTGAGTATTGCCATGACCGCGGCTGAACCCTGGCGGGCAGGATATGTTCTTTATTATGTGGTGCACGCCGTCAAAGATAATGCCCCGCCGCGGCTGGTTGCAGTAGCCAGAACGGGCATCACGTTCTTTGATTACACTTCGCGCAAACTACAAAACATGCCCAAAGCATGGGCAGACCGGCTCAACATCGACAGGACTGAAGAACATGAAAAAATATCCCAACAATAGCGCAGAAGCGATGGCCCGCATTCTGGTCATGCAAATGATGTGCGATGGCAATTTTGACCCCGCTGAAATCGACGAACTGGAACACCTGCGCGTTTATGAAGCCTTGGGCATCAGCCGCAAAGCATTTATCCAGGTGCTGCAGGACTACTGCAACGACCTGTCTGACGACGCATCCGACGACGGCAATATCCGCCTGGTCGATCGCGAACGTATCGACCAGTTGCTCGATACAGTAGACGACCAACGCAAACGCCTGATGCTGGCGGCCATTGCGCTGGGCATTGCCAAGTCCGATAACGACTTCAGCAATGTTGAACTGGCTGTGTTCCGCCACATGCTCAAACACTGGCATCTGAGTCTGGAAGATCTGCAGGCCGCGTTCACCGCCTGATTTCTGGCAACGGGCTGCGGCTATCTGTCTGCTCAACAGCAGCAGCAAACATCCGTAAATTGGCAGTACCGAGTACCAGATCGACGGCTTTCTGCACCCTTCGATCTGGGTTTTTCCTTTCAAGTTAGCTCGCCGACTGCCGATAAAATCCGTATCCGGCCGATAATTCAAGATCGTACAGATCATAAAAATCGGGGCCAGCCACGCGCATGGTCTTCGCAGGGGAGTTCGCAAATGCAATGGTTGAATGACTTTCACACCGTATTTGAACGCACTTTGCTGGGCACTCTAAACCGCAAATTTGCCTTTCTTTACCTGTTACTTGCCGCCCCCATTGCCATGCTGGTCGTAACCAGCTTTGCCGATACGGCCATGACCGATACCGCGCACCAGTTGGGCCTTGATGCGAATGCCATTGCCAAACTAAGCCATGCGTTTGACACCATCACCACTTGGGCATGGATCCTCACCGTGCTCAGCGCCGCATTTATTACCGTGCAGGTGATCTATTTCCGCTTCTGGATTACCCGGCCGGTACTGGCTATCACCTCTGTTCTGAATGACGTCGCCGGTGGCGAAGGCGATCTTTCGCGCGACGTGCCAGTGATTACCAGCGACGAAATCGCCGAACTGGCCGCGAGTTGTAACCGTTTCCTGGCCAAGCAGCGCGAAATCATTGCCAGCGTGCAAACCATGACCGTGGGCATCGCGCTGGAAGCGGCCAAATCAATGAAAAGCATCGGCGATTCCGCACAGTCGGCACACCAGCAAGATGCGTTGGCGCAAAAAGTGGTGGAAACCAGCGACAGCACCACTCAAGGGATTAACGACGTGTCGCGGCGCACCCAGGAAATCTCCGGCTCCACCACCCACAATCTCGAAATGGCGCGGGCTTCTTATGCGGAACTCCAGGACGTCACCGACCGCATCCACGCCATCAGCACCCGCATGGCCAGCTTTAACGACACGGTAAATGGATTGAATCAACGTTCGGCCAGCATCAAAAGCATTGTGGATTTGATCAAGGAAATCTCCGGGCAAACCAACTTGCTGGCCTTGAACGCGGCGATTGAAGCGGCGCGGGCGGGTGAAGCCGGACGCGGTTTTGCCGTGGTCGCAGATGAAGTACGCAAGCTGGCAGAAAAAGTGGGCGTCGCCACCGACGATATTTCCCGCGATATCGACAGCATGCTCGGCGAGGTAGCCCATACTCGCGATGAAACAACCGTCATCACCAACGATGCGCAGCTCACACGGGCCGTGGTAGAAAAAGCCTCGGGTCAATTCTCGCGGATGATGGTGGATTTTGAATCCACTTCCGCCGCCCTGATCGGCATTGCCAGCACGCTGGAGGAATTCACCGCAGCCAACAATGTGGTGAACGCCAATGTTTCAGAAATACACGCTCTGTCGCTCAAAGTGAACGAGCGCATGGGTTTGTCTGCCAATTCCTCACAAGGCTTGGCTCGTGCCGCCGAGCAAGTACAAGAGTTGATTGGCCGCTTTACCGTAGGCCGCGGCCACCTGGATGCCAATATCCAGAAAGCCTGCCAGACCCGCGACCTGATCCAGACAAAAATTGAGGCCATGCACAAACAAGGCGTCAATGTGTTTGACCAGCAATATCAGCCTATTCCTGGTAGCGCGCCGGTCAAATACAAAACCTCATTTGACGGACGTTTTGAAACAGAAATCCAGCCACTTTACGATCAACTGGCCCGCGCGGCCGCTGGCGGTAAGTTTGTGCTGGCGGTAGATACCAACGGCTACGGCCCGACGCATAACAGCTGGTATTCCAAAACGCCCACTGGCGATAAAGCCACTGACTTGGTCAATAGCCGCGACAAGCGCATTTTCAATGACCCGGCCGGGCTGCGTGCGGCGCGCAATACCCAGCGCTTTTTGTTGCAAACCTATGTACGCGATACCGGCGAGATCATGACTGAGCTGGATGTGCCTATTCATGTGAATGGCCGGCACTGGGGCGGTTTGCGACTCGGTTTTGATGCAAGCCACATGCTGGAAAACAAAGCCTGATTCGGCGCCAGGCTAAATCTGCCGGACAACGCAAAACGCCACCATGAATCAGTCATGGTGGCGTTTTTCAATGGGCGACTCATCATCGCCATCCCCTTGTACCCTGCTTAGATCGTTGTCTTGCGGCCGACGAACTGATAACGCTGTTGCAGCATGGTTTCAGCGGTTTGTTCCAGCCATTGAATAAGTGTACGCATGATGGTTTCTCCTGTTGCTTCGTAGTTTTGTTATACGTATTGTGCACTTTTTAATGAAACAAAACTACGTAAAACTCACACTCCGCAGCGACAATTATTCACACAGCATATTGTTGGCGAGGCCTTGTCGCGGGTTTTCAGTCTCTACGGCAATGCAATTACAGCGCACTCACCAACTGTTGCCATGCTTGCTGTTTCTGCGCCAACGCCAGCGTATAGGCAGGGCTGGATGAAGGCAGGTCAATCAGCGTCAGGCCGCTGATACCCAAGAGTTGCCGTCGGCCTATTCGCGCCGATGTACCGCCGTTGAACCCCACCGCTTTGAGCGCTGGCAGCGTTTTGACCAGCTCAGCGAGTGCATTGTGAGACTGGTTGCGGATAGCCGCATCCAGACTGCCTTGGCGCTCCGCCTCTGCGATGACATCCCACAGGCCGATGTGATGCGCCAGCAAGGTGGCCAACCGCATTTCATACGATTGCGCCCGCAGATCAACGCCGATGACGGCACCAACCAGTTCCCAGAACCTGTTTTGTGGATGAGCGTAATACTGCGCCTGCGCCAACGAGCGCTCGCCCGGCAGGCTGCCTAGCAACAATAGCCGGGTGTGTTGATCGACCACTGGTGGGAAGCAACGTTTGAGATCCATAGGGTGCGGTCAGACGGAGGTGTGAAGTACAAGCCCGCATCTTGCCCGTGCGCAGAGGCGCCAGGCAAGATGCGGGGTGTTTGCCGGATCAGTTAGCAGGTAGTACCACCGGCACTGCCCGGGTCATCAGATCGATGTACTGCGCCAGGAAGCGTGCGTTATCGAACTTGCTGATATAGCGAATCTTGCGCACCGAGCCACCGACGATGGGCGCCGTGGTGCTGGCAGAGACCTGCCCTTGCTGCTCGCCTGGCGTAGTGTTGATGGCGAGCCAGGCATCCGTGGTTTGGGTCGCCATGGTTGGATCAAGCAGATAGGCAATGGTTAGCGTGTCAAAGATGTGTGCATCCGGCCCGAGGAACTGGGCGTTTTCGGTGTCGTAAATCTGCGTGACCACCGTTTGCCTGGCCGGATTATGCGCAATGGCATCAAACGTCGCCTGATCCAGCGGCACGGTATCGGTTACATCCAGCGGAATCACCACTTGCGGGATATCCTGACGCAGCACTTCCTGTACGGCCACCGGGTCAAACCACCAGTTCATTTCGGCCACTGCATTGGAATTGCCAGGCACATTGATATTGCCGCCCATATACACAATGGATTTGATCAGCGGCGCAATTTCTGGCGCTTTGCGTAATGCCAGCGCCAGATTGGTCAGCGGGCCAACTTCCAGAATGGTGATTTCATGCGGGTGCGCCTTGATGGTCTGGATCATGAAATCCGCCGCATTCTGTGCTCGCAAAGTGGTGCTGGTGGCAAAACCATCCGGCGGTGCGATCAGATCGGTCGAGCTTTGCGGTTTGGGGAACATCCATGCGCCAAACCAACCGTTGGGGTTGGCAGCCTGCTGCGCCCGAATGCTGGTTTCATCGTACGCTAGCGGGTAATCCGCCCCGCCATACACGCCAATGCGCTGCGAAACGCCCATGCGTTCCGTGGCCTTGAGCGCGTCGCTTTCCTCCTGCATGAGCCAGCCATTCCCGCTTTCAATGGTCAGGCCCAGCACATCAATTTTGCCTTGGGCCATCAATTGCGTGGCCATGACGAACAATTGGCCATCGTCACCCATGGTATTGAAGTCGGTATCGATGATCACTTTGGGCGCGGAACCAGTTGAATCGGAATCTCCGCCGCATCCGGCCAGCAAAGCGGTACCCAGCAAAAGCAGTGACAGGACTGTCTTTTTCATGTTGTTTCCTTGGATTTTTGTCAAAAGCGGCATGCACCGGGCCTCACCGAGAACCCGTTGCGGGTTTCGGCGTGCCAGGACTTTCAAACTGCAGAAGCAAAACAGCAGGACTACTGAGGTGGTTACGGCAAAAAAGAGGAACTGCAGAAAACTAGAAGGTGACACCTGCCACCAGCATTACGTTGGCATAGGGCGTGCATTCGCCGGTGCGGATAAAGGCACGCGCATCGCGGCTCAAGGTTTTGAGTGCTTCATGGCTAAGGACTTTGCGCTCGCCCAGCACGTCGGCATGCTCAGCCAATGCCGTCAGTGGTGCTTGCTGAGCAGCCACCATTTCAGTGGCAATCACGTGCGATTGCACCTGCATTTCACTCAGCACTGCGGCCAGCACCTGGCTGAAACCGGGCGTGCCGGGCACGAGTGCCAGATCGATGATTTGCACGTCTGGCGCATGCAAAGGCGTGGGCATGCCCGCGTCGGCGATCAGAATCATGTCGCCATGCCCCAGCGTTGCAATGAGGCGGGACAGCGCGGCATTGAGCAAAGCGGTTTTCTTCATGCCTGATGCTCCAGTTCGTGTAGATAAGGAATAGACGGCTGTGCACCCGCGCGCGTTACCGAGATCGCCGCGGCGCTTTGCCCCAACACGATGGCGGCATGCGGCGTGGCGCCGTTGGCCAGCGCTGCGGCAAAGCCACCCGTGAAGGTATCCCCGGCGGCAGTGGTGTCCACTGCATGCACCGGAGTGCCCGGATAATGCGCAACGTCGTTGTCGATCAACGCCACCAGGCCACGAGCACCCAGCGTAATGATCACATTGCGAGCACCCAGCATACGTAGCCGCTGCGCGGCGATGCAGGCATCTTGTGGCGAATCCACGGCGATACCACTGAGCATGGCCGCTTCAATTTCATTGGGGATCAGATAATCAATCTGGCTTAGCCAGTCGCCAGGCAAGGCTGCGGTGACCGGCGCCGGATTCAAAATCGTGGTCTTGCCCAGACGGCGGCCCGCTTGTAATGCGGCCAGCACCGCCGGATAGGGGATTTCCAGTTGGCATACCACAACATCTGCGGCGGCCAGTACGGGTTCCGCGCCGTTAATGGCGGCAACATCCACCCGCGCATTGGCTCCAGGAATAATCAGAATGGCGTTCTGGCTCGCCTCATCCACGATGATCATTGCCACGCCAGTTGCCGCGTCAGCAATCCTGGCAACCCCTTGGCAATCGATATTCTCGGCCTTTAACCCGTTCACCAACTGCGCGCCATAGGCGTCTGCACCCACAGCGCCCAGCATGGTCACTTGTGCGCCCAATCGGGCGGCGGCAACAGCCTGATTACCGCCTTTACCGCCTGCAATGGTGGCAAAACTGGTACCAGCCAGCGTTTCGCCCGGATGCGGCAAGCGCTCGGCCCGACCGACCAGATCCATATTCAAGCTTCCAATTACCACCACGCGCCCTGGCACGGCCGCTTCGCTCTGATGTTTGACTGCTGTCACTGCGCTATTCCTGTATTCAGGCCGCTTCGAGTGGCGGCGTTATGTTCATTCATTGCCAACAATGGCCAAGGCACTGGTTGATTCTCGTACCGTCAATTGCGGCGCCACAATTTGTCGCCGAGCCGGGCCGGTAGCCGCGCCGCTGATGCGGTCGAGCAACAGTTGCGCTGCTTGTTCTCCCAGCTGCAGGATGGACTGACCCACTGTCGACAGCGCGGGATAAACATAGCGACTCAATTCAATGTCATCAAAACCGATGACCGAGCAATCTTGCGGCACGCGCATGCCGCGCTCGGCGGCGGCGCGCAGCACGCCAATGCCCATCATGTCATTCCCGGCAAAGATGGCCGTCGGCTGCAACCCGGCAAACAGACGAGAGGCCGCGTAATAACCACCCGGGCTGGAAAAATCGCTTTCCATGATGGCCTCAGTGCCAATGGCAACGCCTGCTTCGGCCATCGCCCGCGTGAATCCGGCGACGCGCAAGGTACTGACCACCATCGATGATGGGCCACTGATACAACCAATGCGCCGATGCCCTAGCGACAGCAAATGCTGCGTGGCCACGTAGGCACCGAATTCGTGATCAATCTCGACCAGATCAGCAGTGACGTTGTCGACTTCGCGGTCGACGATGACCACCGGCACATGGTTCTCGCTCAAGTCCAGCGCCAGTGACGGGTTATCACCGGCCGAGGCAATCACCAGTCCATCGATACGCTTTTCGCGCAGTGCCCGCAGATAGTTGCGTTGTTTCTCGGTGTCATCATCCGAGTTACATAAAAAGACGCAGTAACCATTTCGCTCGCAGCGCATTTCGATGCCACGCGCCAATTCGGCGAAGTACGGGTTGGTATTGTTGGGCACCAGCAAACCAATGGTGGAAGTCGCCCGCACTTTGAGCGAACGCGCCACACCAGACGGTACGTAATTCAACTGGCGAATGGCGCCTTCTACCTTCTCGCGGGCTTTTTCGCTGACCGGCCGCGTGCGATTGACCACGTGCGACACGGTAGTAAACGACACGCCAGCCAGCGTTGCCACATCCTTGATCGTTGCCATGAATCGTTTGTTTCCTGAGTGTGAGCGAGTGGCTTAGCCGCGCTTTTTGGCGCGATTGCTGCGATAGGTATCCAGCACCACGGCGACCACAATCACCGCGCCCGTAATGATGCGTTTGGTTGGTTCATTAGCCCCGATCTGCGCCAGCCCGGCGGCCAGCACCGAGATAATCAACACACCGAAGAAAGTGGCGATGACCGAGCCGCGCCCGCCCATCAAACTGGTGCCACCGATCACCACGGCAGCGATCACTTGCAGTTCCATGCCCTGCCCCGCGTTTGGATCAGCCGCTTCCAATCGGGAAATCTGGAACAACGCGGCCAGACCCGCCAGCGCACCCATCAGCGCAAACACAATCAGCTTGTAGGGTTTGGGATTGATACCCGCCAGGCGCACAGCTTCTTCGTTCGTGCCGATGCCCACCAGATAACGGCCAAACACGGTGCGGGTAAGGACCAGCTGGGCAACGATCATGACCGCCAGCGCAATCAAAAAGGCAGGAGAAATGCCCAACGCGACCGGGTTGGACAGCCAGTCAAATGAGGCGCCAATGTACGCTGTGCGCGAATTGGTCAGTTGATATGCCACGCCGCGGGCAATTTCCAGCACGCCCAACGACACAATGAATGAAGGAATGCGCCAACCCACTGTCACTGCGCCGGTCAACGTACCCGCCAGCGCCGCCACGGCCATGCCCAACAGAGCCGAAGGAAATGGTCCCAGTTGATATTTGAGTGAAGCGACACTCACAACCGATGCGGCCAGTGCCAGGACCGAACCCACCGACAAATCGATGCCAGCAATGATCAGGATGAAGGTCATCCCGACCGACATCACCACCAGATCGGGAATCTGGTTGGCGATCAGGCTGAAGGTGTCATAAGTAAAGAAATGCGAACTGAGCACAGAAAACAGCGCAATCATCGCCAGCAGCGCACCGGCCAAACCCAGATATGTACTCAACGAGCGCCACAGCGCCGACCCCGTCAATGTAGAGGCGGAAGCCCCCATCACGGCAGCGGCGTCTGCTTGCGGACTCGCCGGATTATTTTGTTGTTCGTTCATGCTGCTGCTCTCCTCGAGTCGCAACCGGCGCACAGTTAGCGCGGGCTGCCGACTATTTCATTGATGTTTTATTGCTGTCTATTCATTCAGTTGCCGATACTTGCCGGGCAATGTCGCATCGGTTTTAGCCGGCGACAGGTTCCGGTTCTGTGAGCATGCGATCGCGTGTCTGGTATCCGGCAAAGGCGGCAGCAAGAATGGCATCCTGGCTCCAGCTTTCACGCTCGAAAGTGCCGGTTAGCTGACCAGCCGAGAGCACGGCAATGCGGTCACAGATCAGCATCAGTTCGCGCAGGTCGCTCGATACCACCACCAGCGCTTTGCCTTTACGCGCCAGTTCGCCAAACAGCGCGTAAATATCAAACTTGGCGCCGATATCAATGCCGCGCGTAGGTTCGTCAAACAACAGCACTTCACAATCGCGCTCCAGCCAGCGCCCAATCACCACTTTTTGCTGATTGCCGCCAGAGAGTTCCTGCACCGTTTGTTGCGGGCCAGAGGTCCGGATATGCATGGCGTTGATCTGCCGTTGGGCCAGCGCGTGTTCACGCTTGTTATCCACCACGCCATGGGCGGATACCGCATCCATATTGCCCAGCGAGATATTGGCGGCAATCGATTGCGACAGCAGCAAGCCCTCGCCTTTGCGATCTTCGGTGATCAGCGCAATGCCGTGATTCACCGCATCGGTTGGGGACGAAATCGTGACCGGCTTGAGCGGGTTGCCCACCGCCACGCTGCCGCGATCAGCGCGATCGGCACCGTAGATCAACCTCAGTAATTCGGTACGTCCGGCACCGATCAAACCACTGATGCCAAAAATCTCGCCGCTGCGTACTTCCAGTGAAATATCTTTTACAACGTCGCCGCGGCCCAGGCCTTTTACTGCCAGCAAGGGCGCGCCGATCGGGCGAACCCCAAAATCAATCTTCTCGCCCAGTTCGCGACCTACCATCAAAGTCACCAACTGGTTACTGCTGTATTTGGCGATGTCGTCTACGCACACCAGGCGACCATCGCGCAGCACCGCAATGCGGTCTGCAATACGCGACAGTTCTTCCAGCCGGTGCGAGATATACACCAGCGCCACACCGCGTCGTTTGAGGGCGGCGATCTGGTCGAACAACAAATCGACTTCGCGCGCGGTGAGCATGGCGGTGGGCTCATCGAGGATCAGTACCCGACATTCGCCAATCAGGTTACGGGCGATCTCGACCATTTGCTGATGGCCGATGCCCAGTTCTCCGACCAGGGTGTCCGGATCGATGGCTTCCAACCCGACTTGCGCCATGGCGTGGCGGGCGTCTTCGCGCAGTTTTGCGCGGGAAATCCAGCCTGCGCGGCGCGGTAATTTATTGAGAAACAGGTTTTCTGCCACCGACAGCGTCGGCAACAAATTGAGTTCTTGCATCACCATGCGGATACCGGCGTGTTCTGCTTCGGTCCGGCTATGTGGTGTGTATGGCTGACCCTGGTATTGCATCTGCCCGTGCGTGGGCGTCACCAGGCCACCAATAATTTTGGAAAGCGTACTTTTGCCCGCGCCATTCTCACCGGTCAGGGCTAATACTTCGCCCGGATAAAGCTGCAGGGTGACATCGGCCAGCACTGGTGTGGCGTAGTCTTTACCCAGACCAGTTACGGCAATGATTTCGCGATCAGACATATTCAGGTCGTCCTGTATGGCGCGGCACCGTAACGGCGCCGCGCCGGGGCGTATTGGCAGATGCGTTTACGCTTACTTGGTGATCAGTTGTACCTGGGTTTCAACCACACCAGACAGATCAGATTGTTTCTTGTGCTCTTTGATCGCCTTGAGCGCAACGTCGATCCCGAACACGGCTTGCTTGGCTGCAAACTGGTCAGCGGTAGCCAGCACACGGCCGTCAGCCAGCATCGGCTTGATCGCATTGATATTGTCGTAACCCACCACCATCACCTTGCCTTGCTTGCCCGCTGCACGCACGGCAGACACGGCGCCAATAGCCATGTTGTCGTTACCGGCCAGCAGTGCTTTCAGGTTCGGGTATTCGTTCAACATGGCCGACGCCACGGCATTGCCCTTGTCGATTTCCCATTCGCCAGACTGTACCGAATCAACCTTGGCACCCACAGTGGTCATCGCATCTTTGAAACCGGCAGTGCGTTGCTGGGCGTTGGTGGTGGTCGAAACGCCTTCCAGAATGCCGACTTCATCACCGGATTTCAGTTTTTTGGCCAGGTAATCGCCGACCAGCTTGGCGCCAGCGCGGTTGTTCGGGCCCACAAACGGCACGTTCAGATTTTTGGATTTCAGAACGTCGTTATCCAGCTTGTTATCGATGTTCACCACGATGATGCCGGCATCAACGGCTTTCTTGACCACCGGCACCAGCGCTTTGGAATCAGCCGGAGCAATCACAATGGCGTCGACTTTGGACACAATCATTTGCTCGACAATGCGAATCTGGTTGGCAGTGTCGGTTTCATCCTTGATGCCATTGGTAACCAGATCGAACTGCGCGGCGTTTTGTTTCTGATAATCCTTGGCGCCTGTTTCCATGGTCAGGAAGAACTCGTTAGCCAGCGACTTCATCACCAGCGCGACCTTGGGTTTGTGGGCATCCGCATGGACGTTTGATACCGGCAACACAGCGACGGCGGTGAACGCAAATGCGGCGGCGATCATGCGGCGAATATTCTGTTTCATGCTTGTCTCCTGAATGAACTGGACTGCACTGATTTGGTGATCGTGATTGGGTAAATAAAAAAGCAAACGTTTGCGCAAACAAACAAAAAACTGGCGCATGGGCTACCGCGTTTTCTGCTTGGCAGAGTCAGATGTAGCAAACGTTTGCGCACTACAAATTACGAATGATTACCCCATTGCCGTCAACAACATTACGTTTTGCGGCGCACCAGGAAAGCACAGTCAGCTTGTTTTTGGTGCATGTGAGAAGGCGACTGGACCGAACAACTAGCCATTGAAAGCTGACACATGTCGTTATCCATCCAGCACGGCGGAAGGCGAGACAACCGTGTTTCTATGGCGCTCAGGCATTTTTCGGAGATGGTTTTTGCGCAAAGATGTAAGGCCAGCCAGCGTTTTCAGTGCTTTAACGGCGGTTGTCGCTTGCCGGTTACCAAGCTATTTTTGCGTGAACGGCATGTGCAAACGCATATCGATATCTAAAAAAAAGCTGTGGTTTTTTGCAACAGTCCACACCTCAAGACCGCATGTTCAGACACAAAATGAAATGCAGCCTGGTATGGCGACCCATTTCATGACTCGAAATCGGTCATCGACTTAGCACTACCAGCTTAAAAGCTGATACATGAAGAAATATTTGCGGTATTTTTTCCGCAAAATCCGGTGGGAAAGTCCACAGCGAGCGGCAACAATAGCTTTGCCAGACTATGTATCCGGCATATTTATTGGAGACCGCAATGCAATACCGTTACTCACTTTCCATTCTCGCCGCCGCCACGCTCGCCCTGACCGCTTGCGCTGGCATGGACACCAATGCGCTGATGCAATCGGGCGCCACTGCAGCGCAAGCCGCCATGCTGACCGACAGCGATGTGCAGCAACTGTCAGTGCAGTCTTGCCAGGAGCAAGACGCCAAATCGTCAATTGCTCCAGCGAGCAGCACTTACGCCAAACGTTTGAGCGTTATTTCCAAAGGTTTGCCGACCAGCGTGAATGGCGCGCCACTCAACTTCAAGGTGTATCAAACCAAAGACGTCAACGCCTGGGCGATGGCGAACGGCTGCGTACGCGTTTACAGCGGCTTGATGGACCTGATGACAGATGACGAAGTGCGCGCCGTGCTGGGACACGAAATTGGCCACGTCGCATTGGGCCACACCAAGAAAGCGGCGCAGTTGGCATATAGCGTCACTGCCGCGCGTGGCGCAGCCGGTGCAGTGGGCGGGTCGACCGTGGCGGCACTTTCCAAATCGCAACTGGCTGATCTGGCCGAACAACTAGTCAACGCCCAGTTCTCGCAAAAGCAGGAAAGCCAGGCCGACGATTACTCGTTTGATCTTTTGAAGAGTAAAGGTTTGAGCCAGAAACCGCTGATGACCAGTTTCCAGAAACTGGCCACGCTGGATGGCGGCAAGAGCACCATGATGAGCTCGCACCCCTCCTCCATTGATCGCGCCAAGCATATTCAGGACCGGATCAACTCGGGTAAGTGAGTCCCACCGCCCGAATATAAAAAGGCCCGCAAATGCGGGCCTTTTTATTCACAACGGCAATCAACAATTACTTGATCATGCCCTTGGATTTCAGCAATTCAAACATGGTCTTGCCGATTTCTGCCGGGCTGCGAGTGTAGGCAATGCCAGCCTTCTCAAATGCCTTGAACTTCTCTTCAGCCGTACCCTTGCCACCGGAGATGATCGCACCGGCGTGGCCCATGCGTTTACCCTTCGGTGCAGTAACGCCAGCGATGTAGCCCACAACCGGCTTGGTCACGTATTGGCGAGCGAACTCAGCAGCTTCTTCTTCTGCCGAACCGCCGATTTCACCGATCATCACGATCGCATCGGTATCCGGATCATCCTGGAACAGCTTGAGTGCGTCGATATGGCTGGTACCCGGAATTGGGTCGCCACCGATACCGATACATGTGGACTGGCCCAAACCCAGCGCGGTGGTTTGCGCTACGGCTTCATAGGTCAGCGTGCCGGAGCGCGACACAATGCCGATGCGGCCCGGGTTGTGGATGTGCCACGGCATGATGCCGATCTTGCACTCGCCCGGGGTGATGATACCTGGGCAGTTCGGGCCGATCAGGCGGATGCCGGCTTCGTCCACGGCTTTCTTCACATACAGCATGTCGATGGTCGGCACGCCTTCGGTAATACATACGATCAGCTTCACGCCGGAATCGATGGCTTCAAGGATCGAATCCTTGGCAAAAGCTGCCGGTACGTAGATGACCGAGGCATCGGCTTGGGTCTGGCGTACCGCGTCTTTCATGGTGTTAAACACCGGCAGACCCAGATGCTCGGCACCGCCCTTGCCCGGTGTTACGCCACCGACCACTTTGGTGCCGACTTTCAGTGCTTGTTCAGCATGGAAAGTGCCGTTCTTGCCGGTGAAACCCTGCACCAGCACTTTCGTGTTTTTGTTTACGAGAACGCTCATTTTTGAATCCTTATCCGATGCGGATGATTAGAGGGCAGCCACGGCGGCAACAATCTTTTCCGCCGCATCGTTCAAACCTTGTGCCGAGGTCAGGGCTAGGCCCGATTCGTCCAGAATCTTGGCGCCCAGTTCGGCGTTGTTGCCTTCCAGACGCACCACCACCGGCACGGTAACGTGCACTTCTTTCACCGCCGCAATGATCGCTTCGGCAATCATGTCGCAACGCACGATACCGCCGAAGATGTTGATCAGTACGCCCTTGACCGAGGTGTCAGCCAGGATCAGCTTGAAGGCTTCGATCACGCGCTCTTTGGTTGCGCCGCCGCCCACGTCCAGGAAGTTGGCTGGCTGGCCGCCCTTGAGCTTGATGATGTCCATGGTGGCCATGGCCAGACCGGCGCCGTTCACCATACAACCGATATTGCCTTCCAGTGCCACATAGTTCAGCTCGAATTCGGACGCTTTCACTTCGCGTTCGTTTTCTTGCGACTTGTCGCGTTGTGCCAGCAGATCCGGGTGACGGAACAAGGCGTTGGAATCGAGGTTGATCTTGCCATCCACGCAGGCCAGTTCGCCGTTTTCACGCAACGCCAGCGGGTTCACTTCAAACAGCGCAAAGTCGTTTTCGACGAATGCGTTGTAGGCGCCCAACATCAGCTTGGTGAACGCGCCGATTTGCGCGCCGGACAGGCCCAATGCAAACGCAGCATCACGCGCCTGGAACGGCTGCATGCCGGTCAGCGGGTTCACTTCAATCTTGATGATTTTTTCTGGTGTTTCCTCAGCGACCTTCTCGATCTCCACGCCGCCTTCAGTGGACACCATAAACACGATGCGTTGCGAACCGCGGTCTACCACCGCGCCCAGGTACAGTTCGCGCTGCACCGGGTACATGTCTTCACATACCAGCACGCTGTGTACAGGCTGGCCAGCGGCGTCGGTCTGGTAAGTCACCAGGTTGGTACCGATCAGGCGGGTGGCTTCTGCCGCAGCTTCTTCGCGGCTCTTTACCACTTTCACGCCACCAGCCTTACCACGGCCACCAGCATGCACTTGCGCCTTGACCACGGCGAACTTCCCGCCGAGGGTGTCATAAGCTGCAGCCGCTTCTTCGCCGCTGTTGGCCAGAATGCCGCGTTGTACCGGCAGACCATATTTGGCCAGCAGTGCCTTGGCCTGATATTCATGCAGATTCATGTGAAAATCCTTGTGAGGAGTAAAGCGTGAGGGGTGAGGCGCTGTGACCTCCCTCCTCACACAAGATCAAGAGTGAAGGCCGCGCTTGTCGACGCCCAGCGCTGCTTCGTGTACCGCTTCAGACAGCGACGGATGCGCATGAACGATGCGCGCGATGTCTTCTGACGATGCATTGAATTCCATCGCGACCACGGCTTCGGTAATCAGTTCAGACGCAAACGGCCCGATGATATGGACGCCGAGAATGCGGTCGGTCTTGGCATCGGCCAGCATTTTCACAAAGCCAGCGGTTTCGCCCAGACCCAGCGCGCGACCATTCGGCGCAAACGGGAACTGACCTTTACGGTATTCCACGCCTTCTGCCTTCAACTGTTGCTCGGTCTTGCCGACCCAAGCCATTTCCGGGCTGGTGTAGATCACCCACGGCACGGTGTTGAAGTCGATATGCGGGTGCTGACCAGCAATGCGTTCAGCCACTGCCACGCCCTCTTCCGACGCCTTGTGCGCCAGCATCGGACCACGCACCACGTCACCCACCGCCCACAGATTTGGCAGGCTGGTACGGCATTCATCGTCCACCACGATGAAACCACGGGCATCCAGCGGCAAGCCGACTGCATCGGCAGCTAGATTCCAGGTATTCGGGACACGCCCAATCGAAACGATCAGCTTGTCGAAGGTTTCGGCGTGCTCTTTGCCCTCAGAATCGGTGTATTCCACCTTCACCGATTTGGCCGTCGCTTTGGTGGTGTTGATCTTCACGCTGGTGCTGATCTTCAGACCTAGTTCCTTGATGAAAATCTTCTGCGCTTCTTTGGCAACCGCTTCGTCGGCAGCCAGCAAGAAACCAGGTGCGGCTTCCAGGATGGATACATCTGCGCCGAGGCGCTTCCATACCGAGCCCATTTCCAGACCGATCACACCAGCGCCGATCACGCCCAGCTTCTTGGGCACTTCCGGAATGCTCAGCGCGCCCACGTTATCCAGTACCACCTTGTTATCGAACGGCAGACCTGGCAACTGACGGGGTACCGAGCCGGTGGCGATGATCACGTGAGTCGATTCGACTACTTCGGTCTTGCCGGATTCTTCGACTTCGACCTGCCACTTGTCACCATTGCGGCCAACGATCTTGCCGTGACCAAACAGGCTGGCCACCTTGTTCTTTTTGAACAGAAAGCCAATGCCGCCGGTGAGCTTGCTGACGATGCCATCTTTGCGTTCCAGCATCTTGGCCACATCGAACTTGGCACCCGAAACGGTAATGCCATGCGCCTGGAACTTGTGCTCAAGACGCTCCCAGTTTTCGGAAGACTCAAGCAGCGCCTTGGAAGGAATACAACCCACGTTCAGACAAGTACCACCGAGGCTTTGCTTGCCTTCCTTGTTCTTGAATTCATCCACGCACGCGGTTTTGAAACCCAGTTGCGCAGCGCGGATTGCCGCGACGTAGCCACCAGGGCCGCCACCGATCACCAGTACATCGAATTGTTGAGACATGTTTATGACCTTGTTCTGCGAGCTAACAAATCGCCATAGGGTGCAATGAGCATCGCGAATTGCACCGGCCAAGTAGCTGTACCTTGAGCGGTGGGTTACGCCTGCGGCTAACCCACCCTATCAAAGAGGCTTAGATATCGAGAATCAGGCGAGCCGGGTCTTCAATCGCTTCCTTGATCGCCACCAGGCTCAACACGGCTTCGCGACCGTCAATGATGCGGTGATCGTACGACTGGGCCAGATACATCATCGGGCGCACCACCACTTCACCGTTCTCGACCACAGCGCGTTCTTTGGTCGCGTGCATGCCCAGAATCGCGGATTGCGGCGGGTTGATGATCGGAGTGGACATCATCGAACCAAAAGTACCGCCATTGGAGATGGTGTACGTACCGCCAGTGAGTTCTTCCACCGTCAGCTTACCTTCTTGCGCGCGCTTGCCGAACTCGGCGATGGTCTTTTCGATATCGGCCAGGCTCAGTTGGTCCGCATTGCGGATGATCGGCACGACCAGACCACGCGGGCTGCCCACAGCCACGCCAATGTCATAGAAGCCGTGGTAAACGATTTCATTCCCATCGACCGATGCGTTCACAATCGGGTACTTCTTGAGTGCGTGTACCGCAGCTTTCACGAAGAAGCCCATGAAACCCAGCTTGATGCCGTGCTCTTTCTCAAAGCGGTCTTTGTATTTGTTACGCAGATCCATTACCGGCTTCATGTTCACTTCATTGAAGGTGGTAAGGATGGCGTTGGTTTGTTGCGATTGCAGCAGGCGCTCGGCCACGCGTTGACGCAGGCGGCTCATGGCCACGCGTTGTTCCTGGCGATCACCTTGTGGCAGCACAAATGCCGGAGCTGCGGCGGGCGCTGCAACGGCGGGCTTGTTACCGCTGGCGATGGCGTTCTGCACATCTTCTTTCAGTACACGGCCACCACGACCGGAACCCGCAACTTGCGAGGCATCCAGGCCAGCATCTGCAGCCAGTTTCTTGGCAGCTGGCATCACAGCAGTGCCAAAACCAACGGCAGAGGCTTCGACGCCATGCGCTTCAGCGGCAGCGGCAACACGCTTTTTGTCTTCAACGACTTGTGCGGCCGGAGCAGCGGCGGCAGTTGGCGCAGCGCCAGCAGCTTTGGCTTCGGTATCGATGGTGGCAATGATTTCATTGCTACCAACGTTGTCACCTTCATGCTTGACGATGGACACCAGCACGCCAGCTTGTGGTGCCGGGATTTCCAGCACGACTTTGTCGGTTTCCAGATCGATCAGTGTTTCGTCACGGGCAACCGCCTCGCCTTCTTTTTTCTTCCACTGCAAAAGGGTCGCTTCAGCAACAGATTCGGGCAGCTGCGGGACTTTGATCTCAATAATCATAAGAACTACTCCAATTGGTTCTTGTTGTGACAAGACGCGGCGGGAAGGCCCCCGCCGCGTTGGAATTACAACGTCAATGCATCGTCAAGGAAGGCTTTGAGCTGAGCAGTGTGCTTGCTCATATAACCCACAGCCGGTGAAGCCGAAGATGGGCGGCCAGCAAAACGCAATGTCTGTTTCGGCGTGGTCACGCTTTCCAGACGATGGCGAATCTGGTGCCATGCGCCCTGATTGCGTGGCTCTTCCTGGACCCAGACCAGCTCGCGGGCATTTGGATATTTCTCCATTTCCGCTTGCAGTTCTTCGGTCGGGAACGGATACAACTGCTCCACGCGCACAATGGCAATGTCTTTAATCTCACGTTCGCGACGGGCGTTGTCCAGGTCGTAGTACACCTGTCCAGCACACACCACCACGCGCTTGACCTTTTTGGCATCCAGCGCCGCGGTATCGCCAATGACGTTACGGAATTCGCCGTTGGTGAATTGTTCAATCGGGCTGGCGGCGTTCTTGGCCTTGAGCAAGCGCTTGCTCATGATCACGATCAGCGGCTTGCGCACCGGGCGTACCATCTGCCGACGCAGCATGTGGAAAATCTGGCTGGCCTCTGTCGGCTGCACCACTTGCATATTGTGTTCAGCACACAACTGCAGATAACGCTCCACGCGAGCGGATGAGTGCTCAGGACCGGCACCGTCGTAGCCGTGCGGCAGCAGCATGGTCAGGCCGCACAAACGACCCCACTTGGTTTCGCCCGAAGCGATGAACTGATCGATCACCACCTGCGCGCCATTACCGAAGTCACCAAACTGCGCTTCCCAGATCACCAATTCGTCTGGGGCCGAAGAGGCGTAGCCGTATTCGAATGCCAACACCGCTTCTTCGTTCAGGATCGAATCGATAACAGCAAAGTGCGCCTGGTTATCCGACAGATACTGCAGCGGAACGTACACGCCCTGATCCCAACGCTCGCGGTTCTGGTCGTGGAACACAGCGTGGCGGTGGTTAAAGGTGCCGCGGCCGGAGTCTTCACCGGAGATACGCACCGGGTAACCTTCAGTCAGCAGCGTGGCATAGGCCAGATGTTCGGCCATACCAAAGTCGACATTCAGCGTACCGGCCGCCATTTCGCGGCGATCATGCACCACCTTGTCGACGGTGCGATGCAACTTGAAGCCTTCCGGCACCGCGGTGAATTTCTCGGTCAGGCGCACCAGGTCGGCTTGCGGCACGGCCGTGGTGACCGGGTGACGCCAATGCGTACCCATGTATTTGGAGAAATCAATCGCGTAAGAGCGCTTGTAGTCGGTCAGCGAGGTCTGTTCGACGTGCTCGCCTTTATCCAGCGCAGCACGGTAAGCGGCGATCAGCGCTTCGGTCTGTTCGGCCTGAACTACGCCCTCAGCAATCAGCTTGCTGGCGTATTTGTGGCGCACGCCGGGGTGGCTGGCGATCTTCTTGTACATCATTGGCTGGGTGAGGTACGGATCATCCGCCTCGTTGTGGCCATGTTTGCGGAAGCAAACAATGTCCACCACCACATCCTTCTTGAAGGTCTTGCGGTATTCCATGGCAGCGTGAACCACAAAGCACACGGCTTCAGGATCATCACCGTTTACATGGAAGATTGGCGCTTCGACCATCTTGGCGATATCGGTACAGTACAAGGTCGAACGGGTGTCGCGGGTGTCGGACGTGGTGAACCCGATCTGGTTGTTCACCACCAGATGCACCGTACCGCCGGTACCGTAACCACGGGTGTGCGACAGGTTAAACGTGCCCTGATTAGTACCCAGACCAATAAACGCCGAGTCGCCGTGAATCAGCACCGGTAATACTTGATCACCACTGCGATCTGCACGGCGTTGCTGACGCGCACGCACCGAGCCTTCGACCACCGGGTTGACGATTTCCAGGTGCGACGGGTTGAACGCGAGGCTCAAGTGCACCGGGCCGCCCGCAGTCGGGATATCGGCCGAGAAACCGTTGTGGTACTTCACGTCACCGGACGGCAGCTCGGTGGTCGGGCGACCTTCGAACTCGCTGAACAGGTCACGCGGTTGTTTACCCAGAATGTTCACCAGCATGTTCAGACGACCGCGGTGGGCCATACCGATGACCATTTCCTGAATGCCCTGCTCGCCCGCCATCTGCACCAGATAATCCATGGCCGGGATCATCGAATCGCCGCCTTCCAGCGAGAAACGCTTCTGGCCAACGTATTTCTTGTGCAGGTATTGTTCCAGCGTTTCCGCCGCAGTCACTTGCTTGAGAATACGCAGCTTCTGGTCACGGTTGAATGACGGTGTGGAACGACGCTCTTCAAACCATTCCAGCACCCATTTGCGGGTTTCGGAATTGGTGATGTGCATGAATTCCAGACCGATATTGCCGCAGTAGGTCTGTTTGGCGAACGCAATCACTTCAGATAGCGTGGCCCGCTCCATCGATTTGATATTGGTGCCAAACGTCAGCGCCATATCGGCTTCGACAAAGCCATAGAATTTGGGGTCCAGCTCTTCGACGTAGTCCGTGTCCATGCGGCACAACGGATCAAGCGTGGCATTGCGGCTACCCAGCAAGCGATACGCCTGCATCATCCGCAATACTTCCACCTGCTTGCGCGAGACGGAGTCTTCGGCCACCGAAGCGTGCACAGCCATTGCACGCGGTTGGCGGGCCAGTTGGCGGAACGATTCTTCGATAGGTGCACGTGGGATATCGCGATCAGTCGCGCCCGGCAGTTGCTGCAACTTGTCGAAGTAAGTCCGCCAGCCCGGGTCAACCAGGTTGGGATCTTCCAGATATTGTTCGTACAAATCCTCCACGAAGGGGGCGTTGCCACCGAACAAATGGGAATTCATTTCTAGCTGTTCCAGCTCTCGTTTCATGGCCAGTGTGTCCTGTCTGCCTAAACCCCAGCTGCCTTGGTCTGGGGGACTTGCCCACGGCCCGCACCCGCGAACCGTGGCACTGCTGTTTTAATCGTGCAACCTGGTGCTTAGCGCTTCTCGACCGGGATGTAATCGCGACGCACCGCACCGGTGTACAACTGGCGTGGGCGGCCGATCTTCATGCCAGGATCGGAGATCATTTCGTTCCAGTGGCTGATCCAGCCTACGGTACGGGCCAGCGCGAAGATCACGGTGAACATCGAAACTGGAATACCGATTGCGGTCAGCACGATACCGGAATAGAAATCGACGTTCGGGTACAGCTTGCGCTCGATGAAGTACGGGTCTTCCAGAGCGATTTTTTCCAGCGCCATGGCCAGCTTGAGCTTGGGATCGTTCTCCAGTCCCAGTTCCTTGAGCACTTCGTAGCAGGTTTCACGCATGATTGCTGCGCGTGGGTCCATGTTCTTGTAAACGCGGTGACCAAAGCCCATCAGCTTGTGAGTCTTGGCTTTCACGCCTTCCATGAACGCTGGCACGTTATCGATGGAGCCGATTTCATCCAGCATTTTCAGCACGGCTTCGTTGGCGCCACCGTGCGACGGGCCCCACAGGCAAGCGATACCAGCAGCGACGCACGCGAACGGATTGGCGCCCGACGAACCGGCCAGACGTACGGTGGAAGTCGAAGCGTTTTGCTCGTGATCAGCGTGCAGCGTGAAGATGCGATCCAGCGCCTTCACCAGGATCGGGTTCGGCTTGTACTCTTCGCACGGCGTAGCAAACATCATGTGCAGGAAGTTGGCGGTATAGCTCAGGTCGTTCTTCGGATAGTTGAAAGGCAGACCCTTGCTGTAGCGGTAACACATCGCAGCAATGGTCGGGATCTTGGAGATCAGACGGAAGATGGTGACTTCGCGGTGACGCGGGTTGCTGATATCCAGGCTGTCCTGATAAAACGCCGACAACGCACCGGTTACGCCGACCATCATGGCCATCGGATGTGCGTCGCGACGGAAGCCCTGGAAGAAACGGGTCATCTGGTCGTGCACCATGGTGTGACGCATCACCATTTTGACGAACTCGGCCTTTTGTTCAGCTGTAGGCAATTCGCCGTAGATCAACAGATAGCAGGTTTCCAGGTAGTCGGAATTCTGAGCCAGTTGTTCGATCGGGTAACCACGATAGTAGAGCTGACCTTGATCACCATCGATAAAGGTAATCGCCGATTCGCATGAAGCCGTGGCCAGGAAGCCCGGGTCAAACGTGAACATGCCGGTTTTGGAGAAGGCGCGGATATCCACCACGCTAGGCCCAAGCGTGCCCCCTTGCACCGGCAGATCAATCGTGCCGCCGTTATAGGTCAGAGTAACTTTGTTTTCTGCCATGTCTTTAAGCTCCTGGTTTTGCATGCCGGCTTGATGCCAGCCGTGTATCTATCGGTGCGCGCCAACCCGTTCAATCATCGGTACCAGACGTTGATCCGGGCATTGCGCTTTGCCATTCAGGTAATCCAGCAAATCGTTGTCAGACAGCAGCAGCATCTGTGCATAGGTGGTCCAGTCAGCTTCACTGAAACCAGGCAACACGTCGCGCACAAAGCGCTCCAGTTGGATATCCAGTTCCAGCAAGCCCCGGCGGGACCGCCAGACGATGCGTTTTTTCTCTATTTCATCCATGACTGCTGTCCGTTGTTACTACTTGTCTACCACGCGAAGAGTCGTGTGCTGCTGTTTTATGGCGGGTGATGGTTAAACCACGCGCTTGACCATCAGGTCTTTGATCTTGCCGATGGCTTTGGTTGGATTGAGGTGCTTCGGGCACACATCCACGCAGTTCATGATGGTGTGGCAACGGAACAACCGATACGGATCTTCCAGATTGTCCAGACGCTCATTGATGGCCTGATCGCGGGTATCGGCAATAAAGCGGTACGCCGCCAGCAAGCCCGCCGGGCCTACGAATTTATCAGGATTCCACCAGAACGACGGGCAAGAGGTCGAACAGCAGGCGCACAGGATACATTCATACAGGCCATCAAGCTCTTCACGATCTTCTGGCGACTGCAGGCGTTCGCGTTCTGGCGCCGGGTCGTTATTGATCACATATGGCTTGATCGAGTGGTATTGCTTGAAGAATTGGGTCATATCGACGATCAGATCGCGAATCACCGGCAGACCAGGCAGCGGGCGGATTTCCACCGGTTGCTTCAGATCATTGATGTCGGTAATACAGGCCAGACCGTTCTTGCCATTGATGTTCATGGCATCCGAACCACACACGCCTTCGCGGCAGGAACGGCGAAAACTCAATGTGTCATCCACTGTTTTCAGGCGCACCAGCGCATCCAGCAGTTTTTTGTCGGATGGCTCCAGCTCGACGTGATAGTCCTGCATGTACGGCTTGGCATCGACGTCCGGGTTGAAGCGATAAAGTTTGAAATGCATTTTCATTTTAAATAAACCCTTCAAAAATCCTCTTACTACCAACCTCACGAACGCAGTGAGGCCCCCTCGCGGCGGCGAGGGCGGGGGGAGTCGGGATGGAACAGGGGAGCCGGTCTTCGCAAGCAGCATGCAGCCAGCGCCCGGCTTTGCCGGGTGCCCGCACGGTGTTCTGCAATACGAATAACGGTAACGAGTTCATGTGAGGCTCAGTAGACGCGTTTTTGCGGCGCGATATATTCGACCGACAACGGTTTGGTATGAACAGGCTTGTATGACAGCGAACGGGTCTGGCCGTCATACAGCGTGTGCTTCATCCACTCGTCGTCGTGACGATCCGGGTGGTCATCTTGCGCATGGGCACCGCGCGATTCCTTGCGGGCTTCAGCGGAGATCAGCGTCGCCACGGCGACTTCGATCAGGTTGTCCAGTTCCAGCGCTTCAGTGCGGGCAGTGTTCCAGACCTTGGATTTATCCTTGATCTGGGTCCGCTTGGCCCGTTCGGCAATGGCTTTGATTTCTTCCACGCCCTTGGCCAGGTTCTCATCGTTGCGGAACACACCGGCGCGCAGTTGCACGCACTTTTGCATGGCATTGCGTACATCGGCGACATCTTCGCCACCGGTCTGGTTTTCCAGACGCGCCACGCGGGCGAGCGAGAAATCGGCTGCGTTGGCGGGCAGCGGCTTCCAGTCCGGCCGTTCGTTCTTGATGTATTCGATCATGGAGTTGCCAGCCGACTTGCCGAATACCACCAGATCAAGCAACGAGTTCGTACCCAAACGGTTGGCACCGTGCACCGAAGCACAAGCACATTCGCCAGCGGCATAGAAGCCGTTGACGCGCACTTCCGGGTTATCACCCTTCGGCGCCACGACTTCACCCTTATAGTTGGCCGGAATACCGCCCATCATGTAGTGAGTTGTCGGCACAACCGGGATCGGGTCTTTGATTGGATCAACGCCAGCAAACTTGATGGCGATTTCACGAATACCTGGCAGGCGATGGTTGATGATTTCGGGGCCGAGATGGTCCAGCTTCAGCAACACATGGTCTTTTTCTTTCCCGCAGCCACGGCCTTCGAGAATTTCCAATGCCATAGCGCGGGAAACCACGTCACGCGAAGCCAGGTCCTTGGCATTCGGCGCGTAACGCTCCATAAAGCGTTCGCCATTGGCATTGAGCAGAATCCCGCCCTCGCCGCGCACGCCTTCGGTAATCAGCACGCCCGCCCCGGCTACACCGGTTGGGTGGAATTGCCAGAATTCCATGTCTTCCAGCGGAATACCGGCACGTACGGTCATGCCCAGACCGTCGCCGGTATTGATAAATGCGTTGGTGGAAGCAGAGTAAATACGACCCGCACCGCCAGTGGCAAACAACACGGCTTTGGCGTGGATGATGTAGGTTTCGCCGGTTTCCATTTCCAGCGCGGTGACACCGATGACGTCGCCATCTTCATCACGGATCAGGTCCAGTGCCATCCATTCCACAAAGAACTGGGTATTGGCGCGCACGTTGCGTTGGTACAGCGTGTGCAACATGGCGTGACCAGTACGGTCAGCGGCGGCACAGGCGCGTTGTACTGGCGTCTTGCCAAATTCGGCCATGTGGCCGCCGAACGGACGTTGATAGATTTTGCCGTTTTCCAGGCGGTCGAACGGCATGCCGAAGTGTTCCAGCTCAACTACGACTTCTGGCGCCTGACGGCACATGAACTCAATCGCGTCCTGGTCACCGAGCCAGTCGGAACCCTTGACCGTGTCATACATATGCCATTCCCACTTATCTTCCTGCACGTTGCCCAGCGAGGCGGAGATGCCGCCTTGTGCTGCAACGGTATGGGAACGAGTCGGAAATACTTTGGACAGCACGGCGGTTTTCAGGCCCGCTTCAGACAATTGCAGCGCGGCGCGCAGACCGGCGCCACCGGCACCGACGATGACTGCATCGAATTTACGAACGGGAACAGACATCAGGCACCCCACACAACTTTAACGGAATAAACAAGACTGGCGATCAGCCACACCAGAGTGAGCGTATGCATGGTCAGGCGCAAACCAGCGGACTGGATGTAATCCATCCAGATATCGCGAATGCCAACCCATGCATGCCACAACAAGGCCAGTACGGTGACTTGAGTCAGCACCTTGACCCAGGTACAGGCGAACAGGTTTTGCCAGGCTTCAAAACTGGTGCCATGTGCAAACAGCAAGAACGCCACCAGACCGAGTGTGTAAACCAGCATGATGACAGCGGTAATGCGCTGCACCAGCCAGTCGCGCAGGCCGTAATGAGCGCCGATAACGTGGCGATTTACCATGTCAGACCCCCGATGATCACGGTCAGCGCCAGGCTCACAATCAGCACCAGCTTTGAAGTCAGGCGTGCGGTCGGCAGGTCCAGACCTTTATGCACATCCAGGAACAGAAAACGCGTACCGGCACAGACGTGGTGCAAAAAGCCCCACAGCAGCACCAGCAACAGCAGTTTTACGATGGGATGCCCGATACAGGCGCGGAAGGCTTCGAAATGTTCAGCGGAGGACAGAGAACCAGCCAGGGCATACAGAACGAACGGAATCGCAACAAACATCAGCGCACCACTGGCGCGATGCAGAATGGAAACAATCCCCGGCAACGGCAGCCTGATCTGCCATAGCGCGAGATGCTTGGGCCTTGTTTGACTCATACGCTCTAATCCCCTTGACTCTCAAGTTTGAAAAACCAGCGATACCAACCGCCACATCGTCTGGCTGCAGCATTTTTGAAAACAGCCAGCCAGACAATCAAAAATCCGTTTTTATTACTGTTACTGATTACTACCACTGCATCACCGCTGCGTACCCGCTACTGCGGCAGCCCTTAGTGATCATCTTCCAGTGCTTGTAATGCGTATTTCTCACTACTGAACCATGCCACGCTCCACACCTGCGGCACATCGTCGAAATCCCTGGCCAGGCGCACAACCTGCAGCACCGGTTCATTAACTTCTATCTGCAACAAGCGGGCTTCTGCCTGCGCCGCCGGGACTGCGCGATAACGCACATCGCCACTCTTGAGCCGCACCTGGTAGTCTCGCCAGCATACGGCACGAATATTGCCGCCAAGTTCACGCAACTTACGCATATCCAGCGCGGGAAAAGTCACCTCCGACAACAACGACTCTTCGACGCCGATCACTTCGCCATCCACCCGCACCAGCCGCCTGATTTGCCACAACGGCGCACTACGGCGCAAATGCAGGATTTCCGCCAGATGTTCACCAGCGTGGATTTTCACGCAACTAAGCACTTCCACTTTGGGCGTGCGCGCGTTGTAATCATTCAAAGATGCAAAGCGCAAACCACTCAGTTCATCGCCCGCCTCGGTCACAAATGTGCCGACACCCTGGCGCCGGTAAAGAACTCCATCTGCGACCAGCCCATCAAGCGCCTTGCGCACAGTCCCCTGACTTACACCGAACCGTTGAGCCAGCTCTTGCTCGCTGGGCAGGGCTTCATCACCTTGCCACATCCCGGATTCAATATCAGTGAGAACCTCACGCAGGACCTGCTGGTACAGCGATTGTGCGATGAGCTTTTTCATGATTTTGAGCTTTTTAACATGTTGTCGGCGTGGAGTCTACTACAGTCTTATATAAGACATAAGACAAATTGCCGATCAGCGGCCAGGCGACGCTAAAACGCACCACCAGCCGCAGAGTGCGTGATAAACTTTCGGCACTTTGCAACATTGATCTGGTTGTTGGCTGGTACGGTACGGCGCCATGTAATCGAAAATTTACGTAGCGCGTTATGTCAGCAGTACAACATTTGCGGCTCTACCATGCCGAACCAACCAGATTCACTGCTTACATGGCACGCGAGAGTTTGTTCTGGCGTTGTCGTCGACGGCGGGTCACCCGCCCATTTTCACGCGGAGTAGTAATCAATGAAAAAACCCGTACGCGTTGCTGTTACCGGCGCCGCCGGTCAGATCGGCTACAGTCTTCTGTTCCGTATTGCTTCTGGCGCCATGCTCGGCCCGGATCAACCGGTCATTCTGCAGTTGCTGGACATCACCCCGTCGTTGCCAGCACTGAATGGCGTGGTAATGGAACTCGACGACTGTGCCTTCCCGTTACTGGCTGGCATCGTGCAAACCGATGACCCGAAAGTTGCATTCAAGGATGTGGATATCGCCCTGCTGGTTGGCGCGCGTCCACGTGGTCCTGGCATGGAGCGCAAAGACCTGCTGGAAGCCAACGGCGCCATCTTCACCGCACAAGGTCGTGCGCTGAACGAAGTGGCCAGCCGTGACGTGAAAGTGCTGGTTGTGGGCAACCCCGCCAACACCAACGCCTACATTGCCATGAAGAATGCACCGGATCTGAACCCGGCCAACTTCACCGCCATGATGCGTCTGGACCACAACCGTGCGCTGACACAGATCGCTCAAAAGACCGGCAACGCAGTGACCGCCGTGAAGAAAATGATCATCTGGGGCAATCACTCCTCCACTCAGTACCCGGATATTTTCCATGCTGAAGTGAACGGCCAGAACGCAGCCCAACTGATCAACGATCAGAAATGGCTCGAAGCCGAGTTCATCCCTACCGTGCAACAGCGCGGCGCCGCCATTATCAAGGCTCGCGGCCTGTCTTCGGCAGCGTCTGCAGCCAATGCAGCTATCGACCATATCCGTAACTGGGTATTGGGCACACCGGAAGGCGATTGGGTCACCATGGGCGTTCCGGCCAATGGCGAATACGGCATAAGCGACCTGATCTTTGGCTACCCGGTAACCTGCAAAGATGGCAAATACACCATCATCCAAGGCCTGGACGTCAGCGAATTCAGCCGCAGCCGTATTGATGCATCAGCCAAGGAATTGTCTGAAGAACGTGATGCTGTGAAGCATTTGCTGGCATAAGCGATTGCCAGACTGATATCCGGAAGCTGGATATACAGATCAAAAAAAGGCGAACCAACCGGTTCGCCTTTTTATTATTGCGCGCCGATTCCGCCAAAGCCCATAGCAATAACAGGACCACGCCTGAAACCCGATTCCACAATCCAGAGCGCTAATTGCAAAGTACAAATCGCACGATAACCGTCACAGCAACTGGCAGCATCAATAAAAAAAGCGAACGGACAATGCCGTTCGCTTTTCAGAATCAGTCAAACTCCGGCTAGCGAGCCAACCGGAGTAGATGATTACTTGTTGAGCACCACGTACAGTGGCGTCTTGCCTGCTTCAACAGTACCGCTAGCCAGATCACCCAGACCTGCAAACTGATCCGAATTGCTGATCACAACAGGGCTGATCAGCGATTGGGCGTTGGCAGCCAGGTATTCCAGATCCAGTTCAAGCACAGGATCACCGGCATTCACATGCGCGCCCTGCTCAGCCAGGCGAGTAAAGCCCTGACCTGCCAGTTTCACGGTTTCGATACCGATGTGGACAATGATTTCCGCACCGCTATCTGCTACCAGCGCAAACGCGTGATTGCTGTTGAAGATCTTGACCAGCGTACCGCTTGCCGGAGCAACCACAAACTTGCCGGTTGGCTGAATCGCAATACCCTCACCCACAGCCTTGCTGGCAAACGCGGCATCCGGAACTTGTTCCAGCGGCACGATATTACCGGTCAGCGGAGCCAGCAGAACCAGACCCTTGGCCGAAGTCGGCACTACAACAGGAGCGGTCGCTACGGGAGCCGGGGCTGCAGCTTTTGGCGCAACCGGAGCCACCGCCGGAGCAGCAACAACCGCAGCAGGCTTGCCTACCAGTTGACGCATGCCATCAGCGATCATCTCGGCTTTTGGCCCGACAATGATCTGAACGTTTTGCTTGTTCAGGCGAATCAGGCCCGAGGCGCCCAGGCGCTTGGCTTCCGCTTCGTTTACCACTGCGGAATCGTTCACTGTCAAACGCAGACGTGTAATGCAAGCGTCGATGCCTGTCAGATTTGCAGCACCACCCACTACACCAATGTAGGAGCTAGCCAGCGCAGCGATATCGCCACTTGCTGGAACAGCACCCGCACCTGTAGGGGCTTCCACTTCGTCTTCACGACCTGGAGTCTTGAGGTTGAACCACTTGATGAACAAGGTGAACAACACGAAGTACAGCACAAACCAGACGGCGCCCATGATCAGCAGCAGGCTGACGTTCTTGGCAGCAGGCAGCTTGGACATCAACACAAAGTCGATTGCACCGGCAGAGAACGAGAAGCCAGCGTGGATATCAAGCATTGTGGCGATGTAAGCCGAAACACCTGTCAGCACAGCGTGCACGACATACAGTGCAGGAGCCAGGAACATGAACAGGAACTCAAGCGGCTCAGTCACGCCAGTCAGGAAGGCAGTAAATGCCACCGAGAACAGCAGACCACCGACAACAGCGCGACGGCTCTTTGGTGCAGCAAGGTACATGGCCAAAGCGGCGCCTGGCAGACCGAACATCATTACTGGATAGAAACCAGCCATGAATTGACCGGCAGTCACGTCACCAGCAAAGAAGCGGTTCAAGTCACCGTGAGCAACAGTTTGCACGCCATCTTTCAGATAGCTGTAGTCGCCAATCTGGAACCATGCGATCGCGTTGATCACTTGATGCAGACCGGTCGGGATCAGCAAACGGTTAACGGTTGCGAATACGCCAGCACCCAGGGCATGCGCGCTAACCATCCAGTCGCCGGCGTCTTTGATAACGCCCTGAACCGGTGGCCAGGCATAGCCCAGAATCCATGCCAGTATCAGCATCGTCAAACCGGTAATGATCGGCACAAAGCGTTTGCCACCGAAGAAAGCGAGCCAGTCTGGCAGCTTGATCGTATGGAAACGGTTGTACATGACGCCCGCGATCAAACCGGAAAGAATACCGGCCAGCACGCCCATATTGACGTCTTTATTGATCACTACCATGGCTTTGGTGAGAATCAGATAACCCACCGCACCCGCAAGTGCAGCTGCACCTGCATCATCCTTCGACCAACCCACTGCAACACCAATGGCAAACACCAACGCCAATTGGCCAAAGATAGCCCCACCCGCTTCAGCAATAAATGGCAGGTTGAACACATCTGGCTGTCCAAGCCGCAATAGCAATGCGGCCACTGGCAGCGTCGCAATTGGCAGCTGCAAGGAGCGGCCTAACCTCTGCAATCCGCCCAGCAAGTTCATGTTGCCTCCTGTTTAAAATGATAATAAGAAATTAGGCTGCACAAGACAGCACCTTATGATGTTGTAATCGCTTCCAGGGTACAAGTAAACCCTGGCGGATTATTCCACTGTGCTATGCCCTGTGCAATGTCAGGCAGGAGAAGTATTCACATCAATCAGGACAACTGATTGAAGCAGAATGCTTTTTGTTACATGAATGGCGCGGCTTACAACTGTTTTCTGTATAAATCGGCCCTTCATTTCCACCTCTGGCAATGTTGGCGTTTTACCGCCTTTATAACTTTTGACTTCTATATAACGCCGTGTAACTTACGCAACAAATGCGATTTCCATTTTGTTTTTAAGCAAGTTTTTGCTGACACAACTTGCCTTGCAACCGGTACAGAAAGCAGAAACTTCGGGGCATGAGATTAAATTTTGCGATTTTGCGAACTACCACCTTCTGCCCGGACCCGCTGTCGGCCCGGGGCGATCCGGCCCTTACATACACTCGCTATACACTCTTGATTCCACGCGCTCGTGCGTTCGGTTAGAATGGCGGCTTGCACAATCGCCGGCAGCGGGTATCCTGCGTCGACGAACTCCAGTAGACATAACAGGTAATTGCACATGCTGACAGGTAGTCTGGTTGCGCTCGTGACACCCATGAAGGACGACGGCGCTCTTGATTTTGATCGTTTGAGGCAGTTCGTTGACTGGCATATTCAGCAAGGTACTGACGGGCTTGTCGCTGTGGGCACCACCGGCGAATCCCCTACCGTTGATGTTGAAGAGCATATCGAGATCATTCGCGTAGTTGTAAAACAGGCAGCTGGTCGGGTTCCGGTCATCGCTGGCACTGGCGCCAATTCCACACGCGAAGCAATTCACCTGTCGAAAAAAGCCAAAGAAGCTGGCGTATATTGTGGCCTGTCGGTTGTCCCCTACTACAACAAGCCAACTCAAGAAGGCCTGTTCCAGCATTTCAAAGCCATCGCAGAAGAGTCCGGGTTGCCCACTTTGCTTTACAACGTCCCTGGGCGTACCGTGGCCGACCTTGCCAATGACACCGTTCTGCGCCTGGCCCAGATCCCTGGCATCATCGGACTGAAAGATGCTACGGGTAATCTGGAACGTGCAGCTGACCTGATCAAACGCGTACCAGCCGGTTTTGGCTTGTACAGCGGCGACGACGCTTCGTCGATCGCATTTTTGCTGCTGGGTGGACATGGCGTGATTTCGGTGACGGCCAACGTCGCTCCACGCCAGATGCATGATCTTTGCGTTGCCGCGAGCGCCGGCCGTATTGCCGACGCGCGGGCCATTAATGATCGCCTGCAGGATTTACACAAATATTTGTTTGTCGAAGCCAACCCGATTCCGGTCAAATGGGCACTTGAAGAACTGGGTTTGATTGGCAGCGGCATCCGCCTTCCGCTTACCCGCCTCTCTGAAAGTGCACAACCGGTAGTGCGAAACGCCTTGCAAGCCGCCGGTTTGCAGTAATCCAGAACCGTACAATCACCCGACACAGAATCCGCTCATGAAAAACGTGTTTCGCCTGATGCCCCTTGTCGCCATTTTGGTGGCAGCCGGTTGCACTTCTGTAGACCAGATGCCCTTCCAGAGCAAGGTCGATTATCGTTCTGGCAGCGACAACCTTTCGGGCAACTCGCTCGAAGTTCCGCCGGATCTGACTGCGCCGAACTCCACCAACAATTACGTTGTACCGGGCAAAACCGTTGCCGGGACAACACCAGCGGCAGCGGCTGTTGTACCTGCAGCACCGGTCGCCAACGCAGCCAGTGGTACTGCCGCAGCGCCGGTAGCTACGACTCAGCAGCCGATTACCAAAACCACTGTTTTGCCGCAGAACGAGAGCGCCAAGCTGGTTCAAGCTGGTTCGCAACGCTGGCTGGTTGTGCAAGGTGATCCGGCCAAACTCTGGCCAGAGATTCGCCAGTTCTGGCTGGACAACGGCTTCTTGCTGACTAGCGACAATCCGTCCATCGGCATTATGGAAACAGACTGGCAAGAAAACCGTGCCAATCTGCCGCAGGATATCGTTACCAAGGTGCTGCGCAAACTGGCTGACGGTATTGTTTCCACCGGCCTGCTGGATCGCTTCCGTACCCGTGTAGAACAAGGCACAGAACCTGGCACTACTGAAATCTACCTGACCCACCAGGGTATGCAGGAAGTCTACAAAGATACCGGCAGTTCGGATCAACGCGTAGGCACCAGCACCGGTATCGGTAACATGCAAACCGTCTGGACACCACGCCCGGAAGATCCGGAGCTGGAAGCACAGATGTTGGCCATGTTGCTGCAGAAATTCGGCATGCCTGTGCAACAAGCGCAGCAAGTGGTCGCAACCCCGGTCAAGGTTCCGGATGCCGCTACACTGGTTGACAACAATACCGCCCTGACCGTGAGCGATACTTACGATCGCACATGGCGTCGTGTTGGCCTGGCACTGGACCGCACCGGTTACGTTGTATTTGACCGTAACCGCACCGAAGGCCAGTACTACGTTCACCAGTCGGAATCGGATATCGGCAAGGAACAAACAGACAGCCTCACCAGCAAGCTGGCGTTCTGGAAATCCAAACCGGTCGATAAGGCTGTCGCTCAACCGGAATACCAGGTTCAGCTCAAGCAAGAACTCAACCTGGTCAAGGTTACCGTCACCAGCAAGGATGGCAAGCCAGTGGACAGCAAGATCGTCTACGACATTCTGAGCAAGCTGCAAACGCAATTGAAGTAATCTGCATCGTCCATCCAGTCTGGATGACGACCAATAAAAAACGGGCTGATTGCCCGTTTTTTTATTGCTGACGCCAGAACAAAGCGGCCATTCTGATTGACTCGGACACAAACCCTTTTTGCCCAGCAAATACCGCCGAGGTCTAATCCAATTAATTAGAACGCGCGGTAAGCTATTCGCTGGACTGGCTGCGCTCAGTTGCCTGTTCGTGGCAAATGAGAGACTAAGTTGCCCCGGCCGCTCTCAACAATCCGGCAAACCGCTGCAAATCCGCCGCATTCAAATCCGATACCGCCCAGCAATTCATTCCTTCCTGTTTCCAGGCCAATAGCTGATAGCCCTGCTGCGTTTGCACCAACGGCGTGGCATTGGCTGCCACTTCAGTTGCTGGCCACACATATACGTTGATCACGTGCAGCTTGTAGCGATACACCAATGCCGCTACGGGCCGATGATTCAGATAATCCAGCCGCCCACCCGCAAGCGGAAAACCGGCGCTCGCCAGATCGTGCACCGGCGGTGAGAAATCCAGCTTGCCAGCAAACCATGGCTTCACTGTATGTTGATCCGTGCTGATCACGTCAGATAGATGTGCCGCCTGCAGCGCCCGGATATGACCGGAAAGAACTTCCTGTGCCAATTGGGTTTGGGACGATGGCGGCTGAGGCAACAACATGAACATCAACAACGCCCCTGCGAGCGCGCCGCCTAACCCGGTAAAACCAGGCCAGAACCAGCCAGACCACTTGGTCCGCGTGCGATTGGCAGGCCGTAATGTCTGCTGCGCTACCCTTGGTGGCTCTGGCTGTTGCTGCGGCGTTCGGTCAACCTCAGCCGACAATTGCTCAGCCAACTCCGCCGGCAGTGGCTGAAAAGCGTCGCGCTGCAGCCAGTTTTGCATGACCAACATCGCGGTATGCGCCTGTCGACATTCCGCGCAATCGGCCAGATGCCTTTCCACGACAAGGACTTCCTGGGGCGGCAATTCGTTGTCGATCAAAGCGGACAAACGCGCCTGGATTTCTTGATGATTCATCGCGTTGTCCCTTGGTTGTTGGTCAAAATGGTGGCTAGCATGGCGCGGGCGCGGGCCAATCGCGACATCACCGTCCCTGGCGGCAAGCCGGTCATGCGGGCAATTTCCTGATAAGAACACTCCGCTAGTTCGCGTAACACCAGCACTTCTCGATAAGGCACGGGCAACTGGCGCAAGGCATCTTCAATCACACGCTTGGCGTCAGCGCGCTCTGCCATATGCTCCGGGTTGAAGGTCCAGTCAACGGCTTCAGGGCCGGACTCATCCAGCAAATCGTGCGGGCGCTGGGCCGCCACGCTGTCATAAAACGCGTTGCGCACGATGGTCAGCAACCAGGCTCGGGTTTCAATGAGCGAACCAGAAAACCCGTCGAAATAGCGCCATGCGCGCAACCAGGCCTCTTGCACCACTTCCTGGGCTTGAGCGTCATTGCGCGCCAGCCAGCGGGCCAGTTGCCAGGCACTGGAGAGATGCGGCAATGCCAGTTGTTCAAAACGTGTTTTTTTATCAACGGTCATGGGCTGGTTCATACCGTGTAAACCGCGTTGGCCCGGTATTTATTTCAAATACCGGGGAATATTTTTTTGCATAGGTCAGTTACCACATCAGAGCGTCCAGATATGCCGTCCGGACCAATACACAGCAAAGGTGATGATCATGCAAAACGCAATCGACCGCCGCTTGTTTCTCAAGCTGGCCGGGCTGGGCGGTGTGATTCTGGTTACGGGCTGTGCCATGCCCGGGATGGGTGGCGAGATGGCGGCCCAGTCCGACTTTTATTTTGTGCAGTTGTCCGACACCCACTGGGGCTTTAAAGGACCAGCAGTGAACCCGGATGCCACAGGCACGTTGCCCAAGGCCATTGCCGCAGTCAACGCACTCAATCCGCCGCCGGATTTTGTGGTGTTTACTGGCGACCTGACCCATATCAGTGAAGACCCGGCAGTACGGCGGGAACGTCTCACGCAGTTCAAACAAATGGCATCGACCATCACCGTGCCGGTAGTGCATTACATGCCCGGCGAACACGACGCGTCGCTCGACAATGGGGCGGCCTACCAAGAGTTTTTTGGCGCGACCCACTATGCCTTCGATCATAAAGGCGTGCATTTCATCGTTATTGATAATGTCAGCGACGCCCACGCCCGCATCGGTGCAGATCAACTGGCCTGGTTACAAGCCGATCTGGCCGGACAGCCTAAAGATGCGCGCATCGTCGTATTTACTCATCGCCCACTCTTTGATTTATACCCGCGGTGGGATTGGGCCACGGCGGATGGCGACCAGGCACTGGCGCTGCTGATGCCTTATCAAAACGTGACTGTGTTCTACGGCCATATCCACCAGGAACACCATCACATGACTGACCACATCGCCCACCACGCCGCACACGGCCTGATGTTTGCGCTGCCCGCTCCGGGCTCGCAGCCACAGCGTACGCCCGTGCTGTGGGATGTAACGGCGCCTTATCGCGGCTTGGGTTATCGCGAAGTGGCCGAGCGCGTTACGACTTCGACGCCCGCATTAACTGAATTGCCAGTCACAGGAGCTTGAACATGCCTGATCGACGCCTGTTTTTACGCGGTACGCTCACGGCACTGGTCACCGGTTCGACCATGGGACTGGTCCGCGCTGCCGAGCCACCCGTATTTCGCATCAGCGCGCGCCGCTTTACCTACACGCCCGCCACGCTGGATATTCCGGCGCACCAAACGGTGATTCTGGAACTGACCGTGAGCGATATCGTGATGGGCTTCAATCTACCGGATCTGAAACTGCGCACCGACCTCGTCCCCGGCCAAACCGCACGGCTGACACTGCCACCGTTACCACCCGGCGAAGTGCCATTTTTGTGTGATGTGTTTTGCGGCAGTGGGCATGAAGATATGAGCGGGGTGTTGCGGGTGGGGATGAAGTGAGAATTGCCTTGGTGAATCGGGTAAAAGGTGCGTGGGAGCTTCTCTACTTCGTCATTCCCGCGCAGGCGGGAATCCGGCGGCAATATTCGCAGAAACCCAAAAAAAATCTTTGGCCCCCAGTTAACCTGGCCAGTGCAATCGCCCGTTCCCGCGCTGTAACTGGACTCCCGCCAGCGAGGGAATGACAGTGCAAAGCTTCCCGGATTATCGGGATGAATCCATCCTGCCTCTGGACGACCCCAAGGCTGTCCACCGCCTATGAGCCTGCTTGCGCATCCCCACCCAGCGCCTTGTACAGCGTCATCAAATTAACCAATTGGTTGTAGTGGTTCTCCGCCAGCGTAATATCCGCCGAGCGACGGGTTTCTTGCTGATCCAGCCAGTCTTTGACGCCGGTTTGTCCGGCGCGGTAGCGGGTTTCGGAAAGCTTTTCTGCCTTCACTGCGTAGTCATAGGCAATCTGCCGTTGCTCGCCTTCGGCCATGTACTGGGTGCGGGCCGAGAGTGCGTTTTCTACGTCGGCCAGGGACGAGTAAAGCGTCTGACGGAAGTTGACCACGGCTTGTTCGTACTGCGCTTGCGAGACCTTGATCGTCAGTTGCGTGGTGTTCCACTGAATGAACGGCAGCGTCAAACCAGCGCCGAGCGTGCCGATTGGATTTTTGAGTACGTCGCCCAGGCTGGTGCTGCCGGTGCCCACGTTACCGGTCAGGCTGAAAGCCGGGTAGAAACTGGCTTTGGTGGCATCGACACTGGCCAGACTTTCACGCAAGCGGGCTTCGGCAGCGCGCAGATCCGGGCGGCGCGACAGAACATCGGCGGGCACACCAGCGGGTACGTCCGGCAGTGCGCCAGTGGGCAAAGCGGTGATTTCTGTTTCGCGGTTTTCCGGTGCCTGGTTGAACAAGATCGCCAGTGCGTTGCGGGCTTCTTCACGTTGTTGTACCAGGCTGGTCAGCGATGCTTTTTGCGTTGCCAGATTCTGCATCGACTGCGCTTCATCCAGCCCGCTTGATTGCCCGGCTTTATGCTGCACGCGTACCAGATCCAGCGTGCGTTGGGCGTAATCGATGCTTTCCCGGGCCGACGTCACGCGCTGGTTCAGATAACCAATCTGCCAGTACAGTTGGGCGGTAGTGCCAATCAGCGCCAGCGCGGTGTTCTGGCGATCCAGTTCGGTGGCAGTCGCTTCCCATTGCGACACATCGCGCAGGCTCGAAAGCCGTCCCCACAAATCAATCTCATAACTAAGCGCGACGTTAGCACCGTAAGCCTTGGTGGTCGGGCCGCCGTTTTGCAGGTTTTTGACGGCGCTGCCGGTCACCCCTGCAGTCACAGCAGGCGTGAGGTTGGTATCAGTCAAACCAGCCTGCAAACGCGCTTCGCGTACTTTGATGGTGGCGGCGGCGAGATCGTTATTGGTGCGCAATGCTTTGTCGATCAGCGCATCCAGTTGCGGATCGTTAAAGCTTTTCCACCAGGCATCCTGGCTGGCCACTTCACTGCCGGTGGTGGCCGGATTGACCCAATGTGCTGGCAAGGTCGCGCCAGGAGTCTGGTAATCACTGCGCAGTGCACTGCCGCAACCGGCGAGCGCCAAGGTGAGCGCCAGCGCGGTGAGTGGAACCATATACGTTCGTTTCATTGAGTTTTTCATCATTATTCGCGCGCCAGCGCTTCAATCGGATCCAGCCGGGCCGCGTTGCGGGCGGGCATAAAGCCAAAGATCACGCCAATCAGCGTCGAGCAAACGCAGGCCGCCACAATCGAGCCCACCGAGAATTTCATCGACATCACCGAGACAAACATCGAGAACACCACGCCGATCCCGAAAGACAGCAACACGCCTATCACGCCGCCAATCAGGCAAACCAGCACGGCCTCAATCAGGAACTGCTGCAGGATATCGTTCTGCCGTGCGCCGACCGCCATGCGAATGCCAATCTCATGCGTGCGCTCAGTGACCGATACCAGCATGATGTTCATCACGCCGATCCCGCCCACGATGAGCGAAATCACGGCAATCGCCGAGATCAGTAGCGTCAGCGTGCCGGTCGTTTTTTCCACCGTTTTGAGGATGCTGTCCGATGAATTGGTAAAGAAGTCGGTGGTACCGTGGCGCAGGGTCAGCACTTTGGTCAGGCTTTGCTCGGCCAGATCATTGGGCATGCCATCGCGCACCCGCACCGTGATGCTGTTGAAATACTGCTGGCCCAACAACCGCCCCATCGCCGTGGTGTAGGGGATGAACACCTGCAAATTGGAGTTGCTGCCAAACGCACTTTCTTTCTTCTCGGCCACCGCCACAATCGTGCAAGGCAAGCTGCCGACCAAAATCACCTTGCCGACCGGGTTTTCCCAGGTTTTGAAGAGTTTGTTGCGAGTGTTGTCATCGATCACCACGGTTTGCGCCTGGCGGCGGACTTCATCCGCGCCAAACGCCACGCCACCGGCCATTTTCATGTCGCGCACACGAAAATACTGTTCGCCCACGCCGCTAACCGAGGACGTTGCCGTGACGTTGCCGTAACGCAGTGTTTCACTGCCAGAAACCGAGGGCGTGACGCTGTCGATAAAGAACTGTGATTGCAGCACGGCCAAGTCGCTGGGCGTGAGGGTGCGAATCGAACTGGCCTTGTCGTCGCCCCAGCCTTTACCGGGGAAGACATCAATGGTGTTGGTGCCGATGGAACTGATGTCATCAATCACCTTCTGCCGCGCGCCCTGCCCCAGCGCCACTACCGACACCACCGACGTAATGCCGATGATGATGCCGAGCATGGTCAGCAGCGTGCGCATGCGGTGCGTCGCCATGGCAATCCAGGCCATCTTGAATGCCTCACCAAAGCGCCCCCAATTGGCGTTCAGCAGGTTCTGCCGGTGTGTCAGCGGCTTTTCCAGCACCACTTTCACCGGGTCTGCGGCTTGCTCGTTGCGGCGATCAGCGATGATTTCGCCGTCATGAATCTCGATGATGCGCTCCGCGTTGCTGGCCACTTGCATATCGTGCGTGACCAGAATCACCGTATGCCCGCGCTGGTGCAACTCACGCAAGATCGCCATGACCTCTTCGCCACTGCGGCTATCGAGCGCGCCGGTGGGCTCATCGGCCAGGATCACATCGCCGCCGTTCATAAGCGCGCGGGCGATACTCACGCGTTGTTGCTGACCACCGGACAACTGACTTGGCCGATGCATCGTCTTGTCAGACAAACCCAGCCGCCGCAACAGTTCCTGCGCCCGGGCGCGGCGTTGCTGTTTGTCGGTACCCACATATACGGCGGGGATTTCGGCGTTTTCCTCGGCGCTCAAATGCGGCAACAGGTGGTAACGCTGAAAGATGAACCCAAAGTGCTCGCGCCTTAGCGTGGCCAGATCATCACCTTCCAGCTCACGCGTTTCGCGCCCGGCCACCCGGTAACTACCGGAGGAGGGCCGATCCAGGCAGCCAAGAATGTTCATCAACGTGGATTTGCCGGAGCCGGATTGGCCGACAATGGCGACCATTTCACCAGCATGAATGGTCAGGTTCACGTCCTTCAGGACCGTGACCTCTTCTTCCCCGGCGGGAAAGCGGCGCTCCAGATGCGTCAGCTCCAGCAGCGCCTTGCGGGTTTCCTGAGTCATGCCATACCCCGCACGCCTGCTGGACGCACCTTTGTAGCCCGGATGAAGCAAAGCGCAATCCGGGAAGCGATGATGGAAAATATGAAACGACCTCGCATAATGAGGGCCGTATTCCCCGGATTCTCACGAAGTTTATCCGTTGAACGGGAAAAGTGCCGAGAATCGGCTTTCATCCGGGCTACCGTTTTAGCTTGTTGACGCGTCATCTCAATGCCCTGGCGGCGGGCCGCGATGATCGTCTTGCGAGGCGGCGACCTTGAGCGTGGTGGTGTCGCCCACGATGACCTTCTCGCCTTCACTCAAGCCACTCAATACTTCCGTGTTGACGTTGTTATTCAGGCCGATCTTCACCTTGCGCGTTTCCGGCATGTCGTTCTTGCCAAGCACGCGCACCTCATAACTGCCATCGGCACCTTTCGGGCCTAACGCGGTAACCGGGATCGCCAACGCGTGTTTGGCTTCCCCCTGCACAATCGACACCTGCGCAGTCATTGATGTCTTCAATACGTGGCCCGGATTGGGTACGTCAAACAGCCCGTTGTAATACACAGCGCTGGTTGTGGTGGTCGTTGTGGTGGTGGTTTCGGTGCTGATGGATTCTGGCGCCGGTTCAATTGCCCGCAACTTGCTGCTAAAGCGTTTTTCCGCCGCGCCCAGAATGGTGAAATACACCGGCTGGCCCGGTTTGACGCGCACCACGTCCGCTTCGGAAATCTGCGATTTGATGGTCATGGTATCGAGGTTAGCCATGATCAGAATGGTTGGCGCCGATTGGGCCGACACCACGGTCTGCCCTTCTTGCGTAACGATCGAGATAATCTCGCCATCCATGGGCGCGGTAATGCGCGTGTAACCCAGGTTGGCTTTGGCGGTATCCACATCCACCGCCGATTGCTTGATCTGCGCATCGAGTGCGGCCAAGTCAGCTTTGGTGGAATCCACCTGCGCCTGCGCGCTTTCCAGATCAGCGCGCGCGCTGGCGTCGCTGGAGATCATGGTTTGCTGGCGCTGTAACGCCAGCTCATATTGTTTGAGCAGCGCCAGCTTGGAGACCTTCTGCGCCTGAACGTTATTCAGGCCCGCTTCGGCTTTACGCAAGTCATTCTCTTGCAGCACTGGATCGATCTCGGCCAGCAACTGGCCTTTTTTAACCCGATCACCCAACGCCACTTTGAGCGACTTGAGCTGGCCGTTCACCTGCGCACCGACACTCACCTGCTTGATCGGTTTGATGGTGCCACTGGCCAGCACGGTGTCTTCCAGATCCATGCGGCTGACCGGTGTGGTCAAAAATTGGGGCTTGGCGGGTTTGAACAGAAAATGTTGTGCGGCGAACACCAGCACAAGCAACACCACCGCAATCGCGATGATGCGGGTCGTTCGTTTTTGTAATTTCATCGTTTTTATAAGTCTGAGGGCCTGACTGTTGACTGGGGGATGTTACCTGCGATCAATCGTAATTGCGTGCTTTCAAAGTGATTTAGCCAGCGTGAAATGTAACGATACCGGCGCGATACACACGTCAAAGTATTTGAATCATTGCGGACCAACGGAATCTGCCAGCCTCAAAGGCCCGCAAGCATGGACACTTTACTGGCCTGGCAAGCTCACTGTTCCAGCACCTGTTTCAGCGTGGCCAGATCACGCTGCACCCAGTCCTGATCGCGCTTGAAGTCGGCATCACTCATGCCCGGCTGGCGAAACAAGGTCAAGATCACGTCACTACCATCATCGTTAGCCACCACCCTCAACGGCACGTAAACCTCCGGCACACCGGCCGCTGGAACGCCAGCCGGACTGATGTAATGATCCAGTACGCCGTATTCGTTGGCGGGCGTGAACCGCACCGGTAGCTCCCCACTGGGCGAATCGGCGTACCAGATGCCGTTCTCGTGCCGGATTCCCCGACTCAAACCGGACGCCCATTGCGGCCAGTTAAACGGGTTAACCAGAAACCCATAGACGTTGGCCACTTCGCGCGAAATGGAAACCGTAATAACAATAGATGGCAGCATGATGATTCCCCAAAACCAGTTAGCCCTATCAATCAAGCGACTCGCATTGCCGAATCAAACCCCGCGCAAGGCCAGCCACTTTTGCACCGACGGCCGTTGCCACTGGGCACTGACGTAGCGGCGCAGCTTTTCCGGGATTTCATCGCCATTTTTGACAAGCCGGTTGAGCATCAGTGCCAGATCGGTATCGGCAATGCACCATTGGTCAAACAGGCTGGTGCTGCCATTGGCGATCAAACGCTCGGCCACATCAATCAGTTTCTCGGCGGCTTCCGTGCCTTCAAATGATAGCGGCGTAGATTCGGGAGCGATGAATACCACCTCGGTCGGGCGTTCGATGCGCAGCGCCAGCAAATCGCTGCGCAACCAAGCCTGCACCTGCCGCGCCCGGGCGCGCTCGTAGCGGTTGGTGGGTAGTACATTGGCGTAATCTGGCGCTGGATAAGTATCTTCCAGAAATTCCACAATGGCGGACGATTCAGACAAATGAAAATCCCCCGCCACCAAAGTCGGTACCCGTGCGGTAATGGATTGGCTGCGATATTGCGGGGCGTAGTGCGCGCCTTTACCCAAGTCAATGCCCTGCACGGAAAATGGCAGCCGTTTTTCTTGCAGGGCCACAAATGCGGTCATGGCATACGGGCTCAGGAACTGGGCATCGGTATAAAGCGTGAGCGATTCGGTGGTCATGATGTTTCGTTCCGTCTGGTTGCTGGGTAGTTGCAGGCTGGGCAGGTTTGGATCACAACGGGGCGGCGGTCTTCACGGTCAGGGCCGGCCGGGTGTAATAAAGATCCCATTCTTCTTCGCGCGCCAGGACAAAGCCATGGCGGACGTAAAAACGGTTGGCGTCGCTATCACGCAGGGCAGCCAGGTGCATGGGTTGGTTTTGGGCGTCTGCCACATCCATAAGATGCCGCAACACTCGCGAGCCCAACCCTTGTCCGCTCACGCTGGGTAATAGATAAAAATTATGCAGATGAAGGCCGTCGGCCTCGTGCGTCATGCAGTAAAAACCGACGCGCTCACCGTTCAGATTAATGCTTTGAGTGGCAGTCGCGTTGAACTGATCACGCATGCGCTGGCGCGCCCGGTTCTCGTCAAATCGCCCCACTCGTTCCAGGCTTTCACGCATGGCAGCCACACGGATATCGGCAAGGTTTTCCAGGTCGTTGGCCGTAACGGCCGAAAAATCGAGGGTGCCAGACATCGGATAAATTTCCGGGAAATGGAGATGAAGGTAGACCCACAAAGATAGCAGATCGTGGTTTGCCGATGCGTAGTACGCCACTGTAATGCGCTGCGGCCAGTTGGACTGCCTGACAGAAATCATAATGTGGTCACCCCCATGCCGTGCCAGCTTGAGCTGATATGTCACTTGATCGTAATGCTTACAGCCTAAACTGCGGGCCTGTCCGGAGCCATTACCCACTGCGAGCCACGCGCATACAAATGCCTGGCGCGCCGTTTTTCCGGATCTTGTTCACTGCGGTACTGCATAAACAGGTTTATCGATGTTCAGCAAATTTCGCCTTCCGCCAATTCGCGCTCGCCGTTCCCCTTTGTATTACCCGCTGTTTGCCATCGGCGCGGTGCTCACGCTTGCAGCGCTTTACGGCTGCAAAGACATGGTTGCCGACCCGCATCTTGCCGCAGCACAGCAGGTTGTCCCGACCACAACCCAAAACGATGTCAGCACTTCTCGCCAGCAACGCCAGCCGCGACAAGAACTGGTCGCTTTGAACGAAAAGTTATTGCTGAACTGATTTATTGATGGTTTGTTGATACCGAACCCAAGCCGGGTCGAACACCCTAGTTGTGGGATCGCTACCGTCTCAAACAGACATCCGTTAGCGCCAGGCCGTTCAGCGGCTCTTGCTTTGAGCTGCCTTACGCTTTGCGCAAATTCGCATCATTGATCCGATGCGCCAAAACTACTCAGCCCTGCACCAACATGGCGCAATCAAAACTGGGCTGGGTTTCTACTATCAGCAAATCTCCTTACTTATCAAAGCACTGCCTTCTATGTTGCAATGCCACATCACCGGCATGCTTCTTGCATTAGCCTGATTACCCATCGTTACTAAAGAAGCCAAGCCATGCTGCGCATACTTCTGGTTACCGATACCGAAAAAGCCCTGGGCGACGTGCGGCAAGCACTCACCCGCCGTGGCTATGCCCTGCTCCCGGATGCCACTACAGCGCCGGGGCTGGTCCGACTCATTGAAGGCCAATCACCCGACCTGGTGCTGGTCGACGCTGAATCGCCATTGCGCGATACGCTGGAGCAACTGGCGGTGATGAACCGCAATGCGCCGCGTGGATTGCATATGGGCGATCAGCTTGCCGATTTGCGTTTGCAACAAGCCACGCGAGAGCTGGGCGTTTCGGTTTACGCCTCGCATGAAGCAACGCCTGCCAGCGTGGCGCCCGTGCTGGCCTTGCTGGTAGCCCGTTTGACCCAAGCCGCCAGCGTGCAACAACGGCGAACCGAAACCGCCCGCATCACTGCGGATCGCGCTTTGCTGTTACACGCCAACGGTCTATAACCCAGGCATCTTTTCAATTTTCCGATTGTGGCTGGCATTGGTTGGTCGATATAAACCATTGCCAGCGCAATCTTAACTACCTGCCAGACCATTCGGCGCTGTACCTGATACCACCATGCCCGCCAACTCCCTCGCGCCCTATCGGGCCGGGTCAGACCAAGACATCCCGGAAAAAACGCATCTGAAGCTCGGCTACGTCGCCCAAGCCGAATGCGCGCCGCTGGTCGTCGCGCAGGTCAGAAATCTGGGGGCTCGTTACGGCATTACACTGGAACTATGCCGCCAGCCATCCTGGTCGGCATTGCGTGACAAATTGCTGAGTGGCGAGCTGGATGCCGCGCAGATGCTGCACGGTATGGCTTATGGCATTCATCTGGGCTTGGGTGGCCAGCAAGCCGACATGGCGGTGCTGATGACCCTGAACCAGAATGGTCAGGCGATTACGCTGTCCAATTCGCTGGCTGAAGCGGTGACATCTGGTGGTTCCTTGCGCATGAAGCTGGCAGACACGCCACGCCGCCGGGTGTTTGCGCATACTTTTCCGACCGGCACCCACGCGTTATGGCTGTATTACTGGCTGGCGGCACAGGGCATCCATCCGCTGAACGATTTACGCAGCGTCACCATCCCACCGTCACAAATGGCGGAATCGCTGGCCAGAGGGGAACTGGATGGCTATTGCGCCGGTGAGCCGTGGAGCACGCTGGCCTCCAACGCCCATAACGGTGTGACGGTGGTGACCAGTGGCGAAATTTGGCCCGATCACCCGGAAAAAGCCCTGACTTGCCGCCAGGACTTTGTCACTCGCTACCCCGGCAGCGCCCGCGCCTTGATCAAAACATTGCTGGATGCCTGCCGCTGGCTGGACGATTCAGCGCATCGCGAAGAAGCCGCACGCTGGATGGCGGATGCCACCATCATCGGGCAATCGGCGGATCTGATCACCGCGCGTCTATTGGGTAATTACGGCAGCGCGCCGCTCCGTCAGCCGCCAAGGCCTATCCGCTTCTTTGCCGATGGCGAGGTCAATTTCCCATGGTTGTCGGATGGCCTGTGGTTCCTGTCGCAATTCCGGCGCTGGGGTATGACGCGTGAACTTGCCAGCACCACCATTACGGTCGTCAAGGCGGTCAACCAGACGGCGCTTTACCGCGAAGCCGCTGAAGCCATCGGCGTGAACGTGCCAGTTGATGAATACCGCAGCAGCGTATTGATGGATGGCTATCACTGGACCGGCATCAACCCCGATGGCTATGCCAGTTCATTCAGCGTGCGCGAGCGCGGCTAAGACTGGCGCAACCCTGCCCGTTCTCAAAATGCAGCTGGATTGACCAGATTGGTTAAATCCGGCTTGCCCGCCAACGCATTGACCAGATTACTGACCGCGCTCACCGCCATGGCTTTGCGGGTCTCGAGCGTGGCTGACCCAAGATGCGGCAATGCCACCACATTGGGCAGCTTCAGCAAAGGGCCATCCACCGGCGTGGGTTCAGCCGCAAACACATCCAGCCCGGCACCACGCAACTGACCTGCCATGAGCGCAGCGGCCAGTGCGTGTTCATCCACAATGCCACCGCGCGCGATATTAATCAGAATGGCGTCCTTCTTCATGAGAGCCAGTTGTGGTGCGCCCAGCAGATTGCGGGTTTGCGCTGTCAGCGGCACCGTCACCACCACAAAATCCGACTGCGTCAGTAGTTCATCCAGCTCAACGTGGCGGGCGCCATAAGCTTGTTCTGCAGCCAGGTTAGGAGTGCGCTTGGTGTACAGCACCTTCATGCCAAACCCCAGCGCGCCACGTCGCGCTACTTCGCTACCGATCCCACCCATGCCGATAATGCCCAGCGTTTTGCTGTGTACATCCACGCCAAAATATGTCTCTGCCAGATTGGCTTGCCAGCCGCCAGCGCGCACCCAGCCATCCAGTTCCACCACTCGCCGCGCCACCGCCAACATCAGCGCCAGCGCGGTATCTGCAGTGGTCGCGGCTAGTGCGGCGGAAGTGTTGAACAACGCCACTCGCCGTTGCGTGAGGTCCGCCACCTTGATGGTGTCGTAACCCGCCGAGATAGTCGATACCACTCGCAATTTGGGCGCCAGTGCCAGTAGTTCGGCATCAATGCGCATGCCTGCCCCAATCATGCCTTCGGCCTGGGTGAGCGCGGCGTGCCATGTGGGCAAGTCGGCCTTGGCGCCCTTGGCATCAAACCGGCGTAAATCGAAGGTATCAGCCAGTTGCTGCAGCAGATCTGCGGGCACCGGGGACGCGAGGATGACGACAGGTTTCATGCGTAACTCCAAACGGGGCAAAGCGGGAAATGGACAGGACTGGTAATTTCAATTCAATAATTTGATTACCATTGTAATTAGATTAACTATGTCAGCCACAACAAATTACCGCCCTGCCATTACGCTTTGCACTTCATCACTTAATAAGCCCGTTGCCGATCCACCACACCGGCCACCGTTTCACCGCGCTGCAGTGCCCGCAGCTTGTCTGCAATCTGCTGCACCGATGGCCCCGGCAAGGTGTTGGCTGCAACGTGCGGGGTGATAAACACCTGCGGATGTCGCCACAGTGGGTGATCCACCGGCAGTGGTTCTTCGGGAAAGACATCCAGTTGCGCACCCTGCAGATGGCCGCTATCGAGCAGCGCCCGCAAGGCATTCAAATCGATCAAATCACCGCGCCCGGCATTGATGATCGCAGCACCGGTGGGTAACAGTGTCAGGCGCTGTTCATCCAGCAAGCCACGCGTTTCTGGCGTGGCGGGCAACAGGCAGACCAACACATCAGTGCGGGCCAATAGCTGCTCTAGCCCCGCTGGGCCGTGCAGGCAATCCACGCCGTTGACGGTTTTGGCATTACGACTCCAGCCACTGACCGGGTAACCCAACGCCAGCAACGCCTGGCAAATGCGTACACCCAGTTCGCCCAGACCCAGCACGCTGACACGTACCTCGGCTGCGGCACGTTGCGGTAATGGCTGCCACACACCCGCTTGTTGCTGGCGAACGTAGCCATCCATATTGCGTTGAAAACGCAGTACGCCAAACAGCGCGTATTCGATCATCTGCTGTGCCATCCCGGCATCGGTAAGGCGGATGACTGGCACATGGGCAGGTAAATCATCGCGCTGCAAAAAGCGATCTACGCCGGCGCCCAAGGCAAACACTGCACGCAGATTGGGAAAGCGCGCAAATAAGCCTTGCGGCGGTCGCCACGTGGCCAACCATTCCACCGCCGCATCGTCGACAGTCTCTGGATAAGCCGCGACCGGCATGTGCGGCAGCGCTTGTCGAAACAGATTGGCCCAGTTCGCGTCACCAGGCGGGGTATGGATATAAAGCATAGGAGGCAGACTCAAACAGTGGGTTCAGGACGAGGTATGACGACCAGCAGAACAAGCACTATGCCACGGGGGCTGGCTACGCCCAAGCGGGCCCTACAGATAACCCGGCAGATAAGCCGGATTTAAAAAGGCCTGCAGTTGCCTGCAGGCCTTTCGGTTAGTGATTTGCTACTGCTTGTGAGACAGGGTGATTAGCGGAAGCGCCGTCCGCCACCCATGCGCCCCTGGAAGCCGCCGCCATAGCTGCTGCGGTCAAAACCATGGAAGTTGTCTGGTCGCTGCACGCCCTGGCCACCCATGCGCTCACCGGCATTCTGGTGCATTTCTCCGCCGCCATTCTGCCCCAGCGACTGCCGCGCCTGACCCGCATTGCTACCTGCGGCCTGCGGCGTGCGTTCTGCCGTGCGCTCGTTGCCGCGATCACGCGCCAGTTGGTCTGTGTTCACACCGGCGTCTGCTGGCGGCTTCACGTTCTTGAACTGGCCGTTCGGCTGCACTTCCTGCCAGCCCTGGCCCTTGTCGTAACGATATACATTGCCGTCTTTCCCGGCATAGACATTGCCACCCGCATTCACCACGCCACCATGCGTCACGTCGCCGGTGTCTTTGTTGTAATGCACATAACCTGCGCCATTCACATCACCTGCGGCCCCTTTGCTGTTGAATGAGCCAGCGGCAGTCGCACCATGATCCGAAGTAGTGGCGCCTGAAGTGCTGTGGGTTACCCGACCGGTGTTGGTATTGACGGTAGTTCTCTGACCACCGGCAATGCCATTCCCGGTATTCGGGTTGTAGGCCGCAGCACCATGCCCGGCTACCGCACGACCGGTTTCCGGGTTGTAGCGCACACCACCTGCCGCTGCGCTGGTCACACCGGTATAAGCATTGGTGTTACGCCCGGCATAACCATAACCGTGCCCGCCGGTGGCCTCGTTGTAGAAGCTGCCGCGTACAGCGGTGCCATAGTTGCCAGTCCACGGATTGGACCATGCAGCGCGCGTGCCTTGCGCCACGGTATTGCCCCAGCGGCCATAGACGTTACCCACCGCCACCGACGGCCCCCAGTACCATGGCGACGGGCCGTACCAGCCATACCACGGGCCCCAGTACGGGCCATACCAGGCCGAAGCCCAAGCCCATCCAGCCACAAAGCCAAAGCTCCAGCCCACAAAGGCGTCATAACCAAAGGCGACGTTGTAGCCATAGGTAGCCGGGCAGCCGTACCAGACATTGCCCACCCACGCGCTGCAGGTGTAACCCGTGCCGTAGACCACCACGCCGCTGTTGACCACGGTACCGTAGTAACCAGGCGTGTAGCCCACGTAAACCACGTCCGATGTGTGCCCGTAAACATAGACATAAGTCACGTAATGCACGGGCGAGTTAGCGGGGATCGTGTAGATCACGGCAGGCACGGTCAATGCCACCGACCAAGGGCCAGTAGGCGCCGGCGCCATGAACCACACGCCGTTTTGCACCGCGTAATACTGTGTCGGGCTGACCTGAATGACCGGCACGGCGGTGTTCCACGCGTAATTGAGCGCGGTGCCATCAATGGCCTTGAACTGCGGTTGACCTCCATCGTAGCTCACGTTGAGCTTGGCCTGAGCCAGATTGACGCTGGCGGTTTGCGGGATCGAATTGGCGATCAGCGATTCACGTGCCTCCGGCGTGCCAGGGATCGAAGCCAGCACTGCGCTCTTGGCGCTGTCTGAAGGGATCTTGGCAAAGTCGGCCGGCAGCTTTTCACCAGCAACATAAGTCCATGGACCTTTGGTGGAGTTGGCGCTGAACCAGCGGCCAGACAGCAATACGTACCAGGTATTGTCGGTAGCGGAATCCACAAACACGTCGCCAGCCGTGTTTGCAACATAGGCCAGAGATGTGCCGGCAATCTGTGCAAACTGCGGCTCGCCATCGACCATCACCAATTCAGCCGGGCCGGTAGCGGTGTAGATCGCCGGGTACTTGCCCGCAGCCAGTGTCTTTTTCATGGCCTCGGTGGGTTTATCCATGACGTCCACCGTTTTGGCGTTAACTGCCTCTTGCAACGCTTGTTCCAGCCCGGACGAAACCTTGGGCGCAGCGGTCCACGGTCCCGTCAATGCCGGTGCTTTCATCCATTTACCGGCAAAACGCAGATACCAGGTGCCGTCCTCCATCAGCAGCAAAGAACGGGTATTGATAACGCGATTGATGCCCTTGGCGCTGGTTGGCTTCACCGATGGCGAGCCATCAACCAGCACCAGCAAGGCCGGTTCAAACGAGAAAATGATCTGTGGCGGTGTGTTGTTCACGGTCACACTGGCTTGGTCAGCGTCGGCATGATTGATCGCCAGAGTCGCCTCAAGTTGATCCAGGCTCACGGTGAGCGGCTTGTTCGGCATGGCCTTGCGCGCCAGCGTCAGATATTTATTCTGGTTGGTCGAGTCGGTGGGGAAGCTCACCTTGTCGATCACCACGTTATCCAGCAGCACCGTCCGCGCCACCTTGTTGGTATCGGTGCGGGCCGAAAACCAGCCTACGCCGTAGGCCAGCAAATCTTGCTGTTTGCCGTCTTTACCGGTGGCCGTGCCCTTTTTAACCGAGATAGCCAGCCGCCCTTTGAGGGTATTGCCAGACCAGCTATCGAGCTGCGGCTGGTAAAAGGTGATTGCCGTGCCATCCACGGTGTAGTGATGAGGCCATGGCGCGTTAGTGGTCGGCGTCGCTGCGGCAAACGCCGTGGGCGCCAGCGCCAGCATCACGCCGGCGCATAACGCCGCTATGGCCTGAAGCATATTCTTGAACATACCGAGCCCCTTTTGAGGTCTTCAATTGGACCGGAACCGATCATGGCCAAAGCGCAGATCAGTGCCGCGGGGAGGCGTCTGCTTGTGTCATTCTGCTGCCTCCTCCTGCGTTGGTTTTAGTGCATGGACCATAAGTTCACCAGCGGCCAGGTAAATATGCTAGAAATGAGTTCACACCTGATCACGCAAAATTCGCAGAATATCCATGAAAATCAATGAACTGGAACAAACCACCTTTTGGGCCAACCCTGATTGGTATTTTGTGGAAGGTCGCCGCAGCCACAATGGCCGGGCCTGTTACCAGGCACACACGCATCCCACTTTCTCGATCGGGATCGTCGATGCCGGGAGCAGTCTGTTTACGCATCGCGACCAGACGGTGCCATTGCGGCCAGGTTCAGTGGTGATGGTAGGTCCGGACGAGGTTCATGCCTGTAACCCCGAACCGGGCAAGCGCTGGAGCTATCGCATGTTTCACATTGATGCGGCGTGGCTCACCGCGCTGTGGCAACGCTTGGGCCAACCGGCAACGCTGCTCACGCAAGGACATGGCGTGATTCACGATACTGATCTGGTCGCGCAAATCGAGACATTAACCGAACTGCTGGCTGCCGCGCCCGCGCTTGACCCAGCCCGGCGGGTGGCCGCGCTGCAGGCGTGCCTCACACACATCTACCTGCGTGCCAGCGAGTTGTTGCCACAGCAAGCTGTACGGCAGTCCGATCCGCGCATCAGCAAAGCGCTGCAGTTCCTGGCGGGGCAGCGCGGGCAACGCATCACACTGGCGCAACTGGCAAAGGTCGCCGGGGCCAGCCCTTGGCATCTGGTGCGATTGTTCCGCAGCGAACTGGGCATGACACCGCACGCCTGGCTGGTTGATCAACAAATCAATCAGGCGCGGCAACTGGTACGCAACCAGCAATCACTGGCCGACGTAGCCGCGCAGGTCGGGTTTGCCGATCAGGCGCATTTGCAGCGCGTCTTCAAACGCCATGTTGCGGCAACACCGGGGCAATATCGGCTGATCGACCGCTCACGCTGAGCCACCCAGCGCCATACCCACCGCCAGCCCCAGCAGTACCATGCCAGCACCAATCTCGATCTGTGACAGATGACGCGTGAGTGCCCCGCCTATGTGCCGATGGCGTAGCAACATGGCCAGTAGCCAATCCCACAGAAACACCGCACTCACCATCCACAGCCCATACCCGGTCTGAATTATCAGCGGCGTTTGCGGACTCACCGCCAGCGTAAACAGGCCCAGATAAAACAACGCGTTTTTGGGATTGAATCCGCCCGAACCCAAACCGCTCAGCAAACCAGAAACCAAACCGCCGGTGGTGCTAGCTGTTGGCGCAGTGTCGGGTAGCGCCTTGCGTGCCAACCCGCCACGCACAAACTGCCAGGCAATCCATATCAGCCACGCGCACCCGGCCCATTTGAGCGCCTGCAACAACACCGCGTTATGACGCAGCAGCGAGAACCCGGCCAGCGCGCACAAGATATAAATCCCGTTGGCCAGCGCGATGCCCAGACACACCCCTAGCGTATGTCGCCGTGACTGGGTCAACGCACTGCGCAGCACCAGCAAGAAGTCCGGGCCGGGGCTTAACAGCGCGAGAAAATGAGTGCCGGCAATCAGCAGGAATTCGTGCCAGAACATGCGTACCACCTTGTCCAGATAAAACTCGAAAGCAGGCAGTCTGGCCAAAACGGGGTGTGCCGGATTGAACAAAATTGCGCGGATGAGACCTGCGAGCACGGGATATCCCTCGCCGCTTATCGCCCAAGCGCTTGACTTCGCTTCTGGCAAAATATATCTTAAGACACATATCGTAAGATATAAAAGCAAAACCAAACCGGCCCAACGAGGCCGGAGATAAACCAAAGCACCATCTACAAAGGAATAACCCCATGAAACAATTCATTCGCAAGCTGCGCGAACATCATCACATGCACCATGAGTGGCATGACCATATGCGCCACATGATTGGCCGTCACGGCCGTGGCCACGGTCACGGTGGCTTCGGCGGCGGTTTTGACGACGAGGCTGGTGGCGGCGGGCGCGATTTTCGCTCGGGCCGCAAGTTGTCTTCCGCCGACCTGCAACTGATCATCCTGGCTTTGCTGGAAGAAAAACCGCGCCATGGTTACGAAGTCATCAAAGCGCTGGAAGAACGTACCAACGGCTTTTACGCGCCCAGCCCCGGCATGGTTTACCCCGCGCTCACCTACCTGGAAGAAGTTGGCCAGGCCAGCGTGACGCAGGAAGGCAACAAGAAGCTGTACGAGATCACCGCTGAAGGTCGCGCCTCGCTGGCAGAAAACCGCCCACGCGTGAATGCCATCCTGAGCAAGCTGACCTTTATCGGCGACAAAATGGACCGCATCCGCGAAGTCTTTGGCGAAAAGCTGGATCGCCATGCGGGCCGCTTTGGCATGAGCGTGGAAGAGGACGGTAGCCGCTTTATTACAGCACTAAATAATGCGCGTTTTGCCCTGAAAGCCGCTTTGCGCTCCAAAATCGGTGCCAGCGAAGCCGAACAACGCCGCATTGCCGCCATCCTGGAAGCCGCGACGCTCGAAATCGAAAACCCCGGCATCACCGAATAAACCCTCACCCGGAGCACTTTGCGCAAGTTCCACCTGATTACTGCAAAGTGACAATTCGCCAACTAAACTGGGTTTGACCGCTCCTAGAGGCTCAAGCCCATGTACACAAAGTTATCAGTACGCCGGCTGCTTGCCGGCGTTTGCATTTTATTAGCCGCTGGCAATGCTCGGGCCTGGCCCAATCTCACCGATCCTGAAGACGGCGCGCTCGACATGAGCGACTATCTTTTGAATCAAAAGGGATTTCTCCCCGTTCCCAGCATCATTACGGAACCGGCGGTTGGCTACGGCGGCGGCGTAGCACTGCTGTTTTTTGATCAATCCATGGCTGAATCCCAAGCCAAAGCCAAAGAAACTGGCACGCTGCAACCACCCAATATCACCGGCTTTGGCGGTATTGCCACTGAAAATGGCACGTGGGGCATGGGCGCGTTCCATTTCCATTCATGGGATGACGACAGCATCCGGTACTTGGGTGCCGTCGCTAAAGTAAATCTCAAAACCGACTACTTTGGCTTGCTGAATGAGCCTCGCGCGTATCAGCTCGACGGCAATTTCCTGGTGCAGCAAGTACTGTTCAAAATCCCCGATACGCGTTGGTATATCGGCCCTCGCTACACCTATCTAGACGCGAAAACCACCTTTACCGGGCAAGTCGCCACCGAATTGGGCGGACTGGAAAAAGACCTCACCATCGGCAAGGGCGGGCTGGTCATCGACTATGACACCCGTGACAACATTTTCTGGCCCAGCCAAGGGACCTATGCAGAGATCGAAGCGCAGTACGCCCGCAGCTGGCTAGCCAGTAGCCAGGACTTTGATACCTACAACGCACGCGTATTCAACTGGTTACCGTTTGGTAAAGAGTGGGTACTCGGGTTGCGCGCGGATGTGCAAGCCACCAGCGGCGACGTGCCGTTTTATGCGCAACCTTTTGTGGATCAGCGCGGCGTGCAGAAAGGCCGCTATCAAGACAAAAACGCCGTCATGCTGGAAACCGAACTGCGCTGGAACGTGACCCCGCGTTGGGCGGCGCTTGGGTTTGTCGGCGCTGGCAAAGCCTGGGGCACCTGGCATACATGGAGCGATGCTTCGACGCCGGTGGGTGTGGGTGTTGGCTTTCGTTATCTGATTGCCCGCAAACTGGGTATGGGCGTGGGGATCGATATCGCTCATAGCCAGGAACAGAATGCCTGGTATATCCAGGTGGGCAGCGCCTGGCATTGAGGCAGATGTGAGGCGTCTTGAATCCCTGTCCACATGAAAATCGGGCCATTGTGCAAACAATGGCCCGATTCAATTACCGGTGAGCGATCAGTTGCGCCGTTCGCCCCAGAAATTCTTTTTGCGCACCCACGCCGCATCAAAACCGCGCTCTTCCAGTAATACGGTATGCACGTCCCGCACTGTGCCCGCAGCACCGGCCAGGTAAATAGTGGTGGGCGCCGGTAAATCCAGCGTCCGGGCGATGCCAGACTGGCGGGATTTGCCATGCAGTTTATCCAGCAGCACAAACGGCAACTGCAACGCGTCTATCACGCGGCCAATCCGGTCATCGCCGTCAATCACCCCTTCACATCGGCCATTGGTTGCTGCTGCAATAGCGGCAAATGGCGCGAGGGTTGTGGCATCACCAAAGAACCAGTGAGCTGCGGCAGTTTGATCAACCGTAATCCGCCCGGAGAATCCGCGAAACCACACGTTGTCACCACGTTCCAGCAAATGGGCCCACGAGCTACCCGGGCCACGGCCGTGCAAATGAATCAATAACTCGATTTCGCCGCGCTCGCGGTCAAAACGGTACACCGAGTACTTGCGCCGGACTTGCATGGCTGGGCCATCGACAAATACCGCGATCTCCATACCAGGTTCATACCCGGTCATCTGCGAGATGCCGTCCGCACTGAGCACCACATGCCGGATCACGCCCTCCAGCGTGGTGGCACGCAACACGGTGGCGCGTTGAATGGTTTCGCCTTTGATCAAGGCCTTGAAGCTTTCAATCACACCCATGCTGCATCTCCGCTGAAATGACTGGTACTGCCCCGCCTTGCCACGACCGGGTTTGCCCGGGGCGACTGTCGTTGGTAAGTCTCATGATTTTTCCTTTGTGGCTGTTATTGGCATAGCGGTGTCTTTGCACCTTTTTATATCTTACGATATAAGTCTTAAGATATATCTAACGACTGTATCGACGCAAGCTTCCATCAAAGAAAAACCAGGAAAAACACTGCCACCAGTCGGAACAAACAACTCTGTATAAAAATACGAGCATTTACTCGTATAATGAGCGCATTCTATGAGTAATTACTCGCGTTTCCTACTCGCATCCTGGAATGAACATGGCAGACCTCCCCAGCCCAAGAAAATCGCCACGTCAGGCCCGTTCGCAAGTCATGGTCGAGACCATTTTGCAGGCCACGGCTCGCGTTTTAACCGAGCGTGGTTACGCTGGCACCAACACCAATCTGGTCGCCGAATGCGCGGGTGTCAGCGTGGGCTCGATTTACCAGTATTTTCCGAACAAAGACGCATTGATCACCGCCCTGCATGATCGCCATTCCAATGAAATGGTCGCGCTGATCTCCAATGCGATCGCTGAGGTGTATTCGGTTGATCTGCAAACCGCCGTAGAACGGATAGTAGAAGCGGTGCATGAAGCGCATTTGCTGGAACCGGAAATGCATCGCGCGCTGGAAAACGGCGATATGCAATGTCACGACCAGGCGCATCACGAGGGCTACGTGACCATCGCGGCGCAGGTACTGAATTTGCTTAAACACCATCGGGCGGCCATTCGGGCAGAAAACCTGGAACTGGCTGTCTGGACCTGTATGAAGATCATTGAAACCATGGTTCACAGCGCCGTGCTCGATCCTCCCCCGCAGTTCAGCCAGGCCGAAATCCGCCGGGCGATTGTGGCTGCGGTGATGGGCTATCTGGTCTACGCGACCCCGGCGACTGATCCAGCGACCAAGCCATTGCCAACTGTTCTCATCAAGGAAGCGTCATCATGAAAATCGCCATCATCGGAATTACCGGCCGTGCGGGTTCGCGCATCGCCACCGAAGCTTTAAGCCGCGGGCACGAGGTGACCGGCATTGTGCGCACGCCGGGCAAGGCCGACGTACCGACCGGAGTAGACGTCAAACAGGGCGATGCGACGCAGCCAGAAAGCATTGCAGCTGCCTTGCGCGGCTACGATGCGGTGGTCAGCGCAGCGCGCTTTCAGACCTTGACCGCAGCGCCATTGCTGCAAGCAGTCAAAGCCGCCGGGGTGAAACGTTTGGTCGTGGTTGGCGGCGCCGCCAGCCTTGAAGGTGCTCCCGGCCAACTGGTGCTCGATAGCCCGCATTTCCCCGCCGAATACAAACCGGAAGCCACTGCTGGCAAGCGCTTCCTGGACGATCTGCGCCGCGAATCCAGCGTGGAATGGACGTTCATCTCCCCTTCCGCCGAATTCGGCCCCGGCGAGCGCACTGGGCAATTCCGGCTGGGCTCACAGCAATTGCTCAAGGATGCCAACGGCAAAAGTCATATCTCGATGGAAGACTATGCGATTGCCCTGGTAGATGAACTTGAAAAACCGCAGCATGTGCGGGAGCGGTTTACGGTGGGGTATTGAGGGAAAGTAGCGCGTTTCCGGCCTGGCCCCGGTATTTTCAAAGCGGCGCGCGTGATATTGGCCGGATACGCCCTGCTGTAAACAACAAGGGCTTCTTATAAGAGACAAGAAGCCCTTGTCCAACTCATGCTCATCGATCAGTAGCAGCCCATTGCTACTACTCCAACCCGGTTATTAGAATTCCAGTTGCGCCGAAGCCTTCAGCATCCGAGGTGTCCCCTGGTTCAGGATAAAGCCCCAGCTAGTCAGCCAGTATTTCTCGTTGGTCACGTTGTCCAGATTCAAACGCAGCGTCACTTTCTGGGTATTCCAGTGCGTCACATAGCGCGCGCCCAGATCAAACAAGGTATATGACGGCGCAATGTTGCTGTTGTCCGCTTCCAGCGCACGGTCACCCACATACTGCGCGCCCGCAGTTAGTGCCAGGCGGTCGATTTGCGGCACCGCATATTCAACGCCGGCACTAGCCTGGAAGCGTGGTGCGCCATAAGCCCGTTTGCCATTGATATCAGCCGACGCATTCACATTGCTGGCATCCAGCCACATGGTGCTGCCGGTCAGCGTCCAGTTTTTGGCAAGTATGGTAGAGCCGTTCAGTTCCAGCCCTTGATAGCGGGTTTCGCCGTTTTGCACGAACGTGGCATTGGAATTCACATATTCAAGACCGCGATTCACCCGGAACAAAGCGGCAGACGCACCCCAAGTCTGGTATTCCGCCTTCACGCCCACTTCGTACTGCTTGCTTTTGAGTGGCGGCATGATGGCGTTGGGGTTGCTGGCATACGCCGGTGCGGTGCCGCCCTGTTCCAGCGATTCCACATAGCTGCCGTAAACAGAGACAGGCTCAACCGGCTTGTAGATCAACGCAATCGTGGGCGTGACTGGCGAGCGGTCATATTTGGCCGTCACCGCACCGGCCATGTCGTAGCCGGTCTGGGAATAATCGTTGTAACGCAGGCCCAGAATGGTAGACCACTGGTCGTTGAACTTCACCGTGTCACTGGCAAAGACGGCTTTCTGCGTCGTTTTGGAACTCAGATAAGTTCCATTGTCGTAATTGGTGTTGGGGTTGGGAAACACCGTCATGTTGTAGATGTTGCCGCTGCCAAGTTCAGTCGAAGCAAAATTGTCCGGATAGTCTTCTTTCTGATCTTGCCAAGACACGCCAAACACCAGTTCATGCTTGATGGAACCAGTCTGCAGATGGCCGTTGAGCAATGCTTGCGCAGTCTGATAGTCGTAAACCGAATAGCCGCCCCACTGCAGCTCGGAATAGCCGCCGCTGTTATCGGTCAGGAAAATGGCACTATCGCGGTTTAGCCGATCCTGTTTGGCGTAGCGATACGACAGCCGGGCGTCCCATTGCGGATTAATCGCCCAAGTCAGATCGGTACCGGCGACTTTGTAGCTGGTTTCGTAATAAGTGAACGGGGATGCCAGGCGCTGGCTGCCATCCAGCGCGGACGGAATCTTCACCGGTTCAGCCACGGTCAGGCCGTAATCCTGCGCCAGGATGGCACCGTAATACGCGCCATCGACGCGACGTTTGTTGTACAGCGCATCCACCGACCACACCACATCCGGCGTGATGCGCATGTCTGCTGCAATCGAAGCGGTAGTGCGTTTGACATAGCCCTCGTCCACCGCCGTATCGCCCTGCTCCTGCACGGCATTCAGGCGATAACCAAAGCGGTTGTCATTACCAAAGCGCCCGCCCAGATCAGCCGCAGCCTTGAATACGCCATCGCTCTCAAAACCGGCAGTGACGCTGGCGTACGGCGCGTTGGTCGGCCGCTTGAGTACGTAATTGAGAATGCCGCCCGGCGCGCCAAAGCCATACATAAAGCCAGACAGGCCCTTGAGCAATTGCACTTGGTCGAACACTTCCAGCGGCAGGTCACTACCCCACGCCGGTGCGCCCAGGCCATCAATCTTGATGCCATTCAACGTATCGATCTGCATGCCGCGCACGCTGATGGCGCTGTTTTCGCCCGCATAGCTGTTGCCAATGCTGGTCACGCTGGCGTCGTTTTTGAACGCTTCAGAGATTTGCGAAGATTGCTGATTCTGGATTTGCGCCGCACTCACTGCCGTGACTGAAAACGGCGTGTCGCGGATAGCTTGATCACCCAGCGCGCCATTGCTGGTGGACTGCACCCGATAGCTTTCCAGGGTAGATTGCGGTTGCGCGGTTGCGGTGACATCCACATTGGACAATACGGCGGCATCTTCGGCGAAAGCATGCGGAACAGCGCACAAAGCCGCAATTGCAAAAGCCAGCGGACGCAAACGAAGTGTATGGCGAGGCATGAAGGTTCCCTGATTGAAAGGTAAGGTCTGCCCTGACCTGAGGCGGTCGGGCCTGTTTTGATATGGATTTGGTAAAACTGGAGGTACTGCTGGATTTATGCGGTATTGATGGCTGGAACGCGGCGCGGCGGCGCAGAAGTCATGGCCCAGACGCTGTTGGCTTGGCCTGCTTGCTGACGGCGCCGGGTCAGACGCGCCAACCAGAGAAAACCTCCGCCCATGAGCAGCGCAATGGCATCGACACCAAAGATTTGCCAATCGCCACGCCATGGGGTGATCAGCAGGTAATCACCCGTTAGCAGGCCATTGGCCAGCGGAATGCAGAAGGTCATCAACGCAGCAGCGCGCAGCAGATGCACGGCGGCGACGATGGGTGGGCGGGTAAAAGCAAAGAGCAGCGCGCAGAAGAATAGGCCGTAGCAAACTTCGCGTTCTAACAGCGGGACATCCAGATTCAGTGCCGCGCCCAGTTGCGCCGCCACAAACGCACCCGATATCGCTACGCAAGTACCGATGCATACGCCTATCGTGGCCTGCGCCATGTGATATGGCGCCCGCCCCTGCTGTTCCTGGCGCGATTTGCGGCGCGATTCCACCCACAGCAAATTGCCGGAATAAAACAAAAACGCGCCCATCAGCCCCAGCACGAAGTACAGCCACTTCACCGCGTAATGACCAAAGCTGCCAAAGTGCAGGCTGTATGCGCCGCTCATGGTGGCGTGGTTGATGTCTCGTTCACCGGCAATCTGGGTGTCCAGAATATGCCCGTCCGCTAGATGCACGCCGATGTTGCCGTACGGCGCCAGCGAGCGTTCGGAGTTACCGCGCACAGCCGCTTCGGCATTGGCGTCGCCATAATTGAGCAGCGTCAGCGCGCTGGCTTCAAAATCCGGCGCTTGTTGGCGCGCACGCTCCAGCAACTCGGGCAAGGGCAACATGACGGCGGATTTGTTGGCTGCAGGTGTCTCAGTGGTCACGTCCAGTGCGCCATTGATCTTGCCCATCAATTTGCCGCCATAAGCCAACGTATCAAACCCGGTCAGCAGCAAGCCGTACAGGCAGAACACCGCTGCGGTAGTGGCAAAAATGATATGAAACGGCAGGCTGAATACACCAATCAGGTTGTGCGCGTCTTGCCACAATCGTTTCAGATTCTTGCCTGCACGCAAGGCCAGCAAATCTTTGCTCAACCGTGGCAAATGAATCAGCAGACCCGACACCAGCGCCAGGCAGTACAACACGCTGACCACGCCCATGAAATAAATCCCGCCAACCGGAATACCCAGCGAGTAATGCACTGCATTGATAAAGCTGGTCAGGTCGGACTCAGGCTTGGCAGTGCCATCCATATGAGCCAACGTGGCGCTTTGCCAGTCTTTTTTGGCGGTATCGAACCACCACGCCACATAACGTGAACCGGTTTCCGTAGGCAGTTGCAGACTCAAACGAGCTTTGGCATCGGGGTGCGCTGCAATCACGCGATCGATCAGCAACTGCCCTTCGGCTGGTGTTTCGACATGGTGGCTACGGTTGGCTGGGTTCTGCCAGATAGCAATGTCGTCCTGGAACACCGTAATGGCACCGGCATAAAACGCCACAAACAAGGCAAAGCCAGCCAGCAAGCCGGTCCAGGTGTGCAGGCTTTGAAAGAGACGTAACGTAGCGGAAGATGGCGACGGCATTTCAGGCAAGCGCATGACGCGTCCCCCACAGCAACAGATAAACCAACAGATTGAGCGCCAGCAGCAAACTCCACGCTTTGGCGGTGGAACGAAACAAGGTGCTACCAGCCATGATGCCAATCCACAACGGTGCAAACAGCAGCAGCGCTGGCACAATCAGGTGCGACCAGCCACCCGGCACCAGGCGGGTCAGCAATCCGATAATGGCAATCGAAAGCGGCAAACCCAGCACCGCGCCTGCAGAGAAACGCCACCACATTAGCGGGCACCTGCTGCGGCTTTACGCGGTACCAGCAACGCCAGCGCAGGCAAGGCGATCCAGCTCAGTACAGCGGTCACCAGTGCCGCAAACACCCCGGCCCCGACGCCCAGTTGCCATACCCACAGTACGGTGGCGGCCAGCAGCAATACTGCGCCGATCCGACGCCCAACCCAGCCAGCAGACTGCGCCAGCAAAGACTGGTTAGGCGCGGCCAGGTACGTCCCGGCGGCCCCGGCAACGGTTAACAAAATGGCAAAAATAGTAATCATCAAAGGTCGAGCCTGCGGTTGGATCGCCGCGCGCAATGCTCATGCGGCGGGATCAGCATTATTATCAGGACGTCATATTAATGATAACTGTTCTCATTTACAACCTTAAAAGGTCAGAGATACACGCAGATACTTGATGAAGTTCAAATCCTGTCCGGCAAATTGCGGTTTGGCGCGGCGATTTGAACAGGCATGCGAGCCTGAAAACAAAAACCCGGATGCTCAGGCGAGCGATCCGGGTTTTGTTTTTCAGACACATACTTGGGAGATTGCCGCGTTTATCTTTCAAAACGAGACGAATCACCCCATCAGGCAATTAGATATCCTGCCCTTCCACAATGCCGTCGCGCTGCTTGTCTTGCGGCAGGATCAGGTTAAGCACAATCGCCAGGATACTGACCAAGCCCACGCCAGCCAGATTCAAACCACCCAGCTTCAATGTCAGGCCACCAATACCGCAAGTCAGGATAACCGCGACGATCACCAGATTGCGCGGGGCCATCAGGTCTACCTTGGCGTCGATCAGCGTTTTCAGGCCAATGCTGGCGATAGTGCCGAACAATAGCACCATGATCCCGCCCATCACTGGCAGCGGAATCGATTGCAGGATGGCGTTGAACTTGCCAAAGAACGCCAGGATTACGGCCAACACAGCGGCGTAGGTCATGATCACCGGGTTGAAGTTGCGCGTAATCATCAGCGCGCCGGTGACTTCGGAATACGTGGTGATCGGAGGGCCACCGATCAGACCGGCAAAGCACACGCCCAGGCCGTCGCCGGTCAGGGTGCGATGCAAACCAGGTTTGGTGGTGTAGTCGTTACCCGTGACCTTGCCAACCGCCATGACCGCGCCGATATGCTCAATGGCCGGAGCAATCGCTACTGGCAACATAAACAGAGCCGCCGCCCAGTTCACTTCTGGCGAAACAAAGTGCGGCATGGCAAACCACGGTGCCGCTGCAATACCGCCGAAATTCACGATCCCCATAAACGCGGCGACGACATAACCCACGATCACGCCCGACAAAATCGGCACCAGCCGCAACAGGCCACCGGCAAACACAGCCACGATAATGGTCGTTGCCAGAGAAATCGCTGCCAGCAACATCGATGGGCCGTATTCCACCAGTTGCTTGCCACCACCCTGCCCCATGGCCATGCCGGATGCAGCAACGGCGACCGACAAACCGATCACCATGATCACCGGGCCGATCACCACCGGCGGCAACAGGCGGTTAATCAACGACATGCCGCGCCACTTGATGATGGCGGCAACCACAAAGTACATAAACCCGGCAAAGAACAGACCGAATTGAGTGGCGGCCTGACCCCAGGTTTGCATGGCAAAAATGATCGGGCCGATAAATGCGAACGATGAACCCAGAAAAATCGGCACTTGCCGCCCGGTAAGCAACTGGAACATCAGCGTGCCCACGCCAGCGCCAAGCAGCGCCATGGCCGGGTTAAGTCCGGTGAGTAACGGCACCAGCACGAGCGCGCCGAAGGCGACGAACAGAATCTGCGCGCCCGATATGAACTGTTTTACGGTTGAAAACATGGTATCCCCTTCCTGATTTATGATTTTTAGGGTTTTGCGTGGTGACTCAGGCTTGTGGCCTGGAGCCGGACAAAACAATGCCGGGAATCCCCCGGCGTTGTTTTTAATTACTGCTTTTGCATGGCTTACGACTTGTGCACAGTACCGAAAATCTTGTCACCGGCATCGCCCAACCCGGGGATGATATATCCGTGCTCGTTCAGGTGGCTATCGAGCGCTGCAGCATAAATCTGCACGTCTGGATGAGATTCGTTCACCAGCTTGACACCTTCCGGCGCGGCGACCATCACAATCGCCTTGATCTCTTTACAGCCTTTGCGCTTGAGCATCTCAATGGTTGCCACCAGCGAGCCACCTGTCGCCAGCATCGGGTCAATGATCAGTGCCAGACGATCATGCAAGTCGCCAACGAACTTCTCGAAATACGGTTCGGGCTGTAGCGTTTCTTCATTACGCGCCAGACCAACCACGCTGATCTTGGCCGACGGCACCAGATCCAGCACGCCATTGAGCATGCCGATACCCGCACGCAGAATCGGCACCACGGTCAGCTTCTTGCCCTTGATCTGTTGCACGGCAATCGGGCCACACCAACCCTGAATGGTTTTAGGCTCCAGTTGCAGATCGCGCGTGGCTTCGTACGCCAGCAAACGCGCCAGTTCTTCAGTTAGCAGCCGGAATTTATTGGTACTGGTGTCCTCCGCACGCAGAAGGGCAAGTTTGTGTTGCACCAACGGGTGGTCAACGACGGTGAGTTGCATGGCGTGCTCCGGACTGATTGTCTACATGATGATGCGCGCATTTTACCGGCTGTGCCGATCGTTGCCATCAGTAGAAATAGCATAGGCCATGGCATGAGTACGTGCAGTGGCCAGATCGCAGCTCAACCTTCTCGCAACAGTTATTCAAACCGGTTTGAAAGGCGTTTAAAGCTTATCTAGACTGGCGTTTTGCCACCGCTTCTTTTCACTAAACGTCCAGAGACTCGTCATGAATACCAAACAGGCACTGCTTACCCGGCTGGATGAAATCGGCCATTCACTGGCACACAGCGGCCAGGCACTGGCACTGTTTGGACTGGGTTCCGTTGGCGTGGAGGTAGCGCGCGTCGACGAATGGTCCGATCTGGATTTTTTTGCCATTGCCGCACCCGGTTTCAAGCAACGGTTTATCGATAACCTGGATTGGCTTGGCAATATCCGGCCGCTGGCATGGCATTTTCGCAATACGATAGACGGGCACAAGGTCTTGTTTGAAGACGGCATTTTTTGTGAATTTGCCGTTTTCGAAATAGACGAACTACCCAATATCGCCTACGCGCCGGGCCGCATGATCTGGAAAAAACCGGATGTGCCCGACAGTATTTGCCTGCCCTCTTTCACCCCAAAGCGGGAAAACCGCAACACCGACTGGCTGGTCGATGAAACCTTGGGCAATTTGTATGTGGGCATGGCGCGTTACAAGCGCGGCGAAAAGCTCTCTGGCTTTCGCTTTGTGCAGGTTGATGCGGTCAATCGCGTAATGGAACTGGCGGCTCATCTTGAAACGGCCCAAGCCAGCGTGTTTACTGACATCTACGCGAACGAACGGCGCTTTGAACAGCGCTTTACCCAAACCGCCACGGCCCTGCCCGATTTGATGCAAGGCTATGCGCGCACACCACGCTCGGCGCTCGCCATCCTGGCCTGGCTGCAGGCGCATTTTGCCGTGAACACACGCATGGCCAGCGAAATCTGCAGTCTGTGCGGTACGGACTGACTGATCCAACTGATCCGCCGCAACGGTCTTTCGGGTGTCTTGCGATCATTAGACATGAATATCAATGAAAATCTCGGCTGCGCGTTAATAACTCACCGAGCAATTCGGTTCGATCTTCAAGTTTGTGGGCGACCAGATGCAACACACCCTCAACGTGCTGTACCTGCCCATATACCACCATCAAGCGCGACCCCAACAGTGGCTTACGATAGAGGGAAGCCACCTTTTCCCAAACCACCACATTGGTGTTGCCGGTTTCATCTTCCAGCGTCACGAACACCACACCGTTTGCGGTACCTGGCCGCTGCCGCCCAACCACAATGCCGCACACTTTGACGCGCAACCCATGAGGCACGCGCTTCAATTCAGCCGCGTTAAGCAGTTTGTCGCGGCGTAAACGTTCGCGCAGCAAAGACAGTGGGTGCGCTCGCAATGACAAACGCAGACGACGGTAGTCCGCAGCAATATCCTGCCCCAGGCTGGCCGGGTCTAGCTCCGGCAGAATGCCGTCACTCTCCGACCAGGCCAGATCGTGCGTGGTATCAATGGCGCTGGCGTGCCACCACACCTGGCGACGATGCCCCGCCAAGGTTTCAAACGCCCCGCCCTCGGTGAGCGCGGTCATATCCCGCGTATCCAGCTCCAGCAGTTTTTGCACTTGTGCCACCGATTCAAACCCGCCCGGCGGACGCAGAGCCGCTAATTGCGCTACCGCCAACTCGCTCAAACCTTTGATCTGCCGCATCCCCAGCCGCACAGCGGCTTGCGGACGTTCGATGTCTTCCAGCGTGCAGTCCCAATCGCTGTGTTGCACATCCACCGGGCGAACCTCAATGCCGTGGCGCTGCGCGTCCTGGATCAGTTGCGAGGCACTGTAAAAACCCATCGGCAGCGAGTTGAGCATGCTGCACAAAAACACCGCCGGTTCATAGAACTTGAGCCAAGCCGAGGCATAGACCAGCAAGGCAAAACTGGCGGCGTGGGATTCGGGGAAGCCGTATTCGGAGAAGCCTTTGATCTGGTTGTAGAGACGGTCAGCAAATTCGGCAGTTTGCCCGTACTTAATCAAGCCCTCTTTTAACTTCTGTTCGTATAACTTTAGTTTCCCAGTACGTTTCCACGCCGCCATCGCCCTTCGTAATTCATCAGCCTCCCCCGCAGAAAACCCAGCTGCAACCTGCGCCAGTTGCATGACTTGTTCCTGAAAAATCGGCACACCAAATGTTCGCCCCAACACCTTGTCAACTTCCGGGCTCATCTTCTCAATCGGTTCCAGTTTTTGGCGGCGGCGCAAATAGGGATGCACCATGCCACCTTGAATCGGCCCTGGTCTCACAATCGCGACTTCAATCACCAAATCATAAAATTTCTCGGGTTTGAGCCTGGGTAGCATCGACATCTGCGCCCTGGATTCAATCTGAAACACGCCAATGGTGTCGGCCCGACTCATCATTTGGTAAACCTTGGAGTCTTCCGCCGGGATGGTGGCTAGCCTCCAGTTACTGCCACGAATGGCATTAACCAGATTGAGCGAACGGCGCAATGCCGAAAGCATGCCGAGTGCAAGTACATCTACTTTCAGCAACCCCATTGCATCCAGATCGTCTTTATCCCACTGCACTATGGTTCGATCTGGCATGGCCGCATTTTCAATTGGCACCATGCGGCTGATTGGCCCACGCGAGATGAGAAACCCGCCCACATGCTGTGATAAATGACGCGGGAACCCAAGTAAATCATCGGTCAACGCCAGCAATAACTTCACCGGTCGGCTTTCCGGGTCAAGACCAGCTTCCACCAGCCGTAGTGGCAACTCCTCTCGCTGATCCCACCAGGACAGATTTCGCGACAGGCGATCCAGTTGATCTGTTGCCAAGCCCAGCGCGCGCCCTAAATCGCGCAAAGTGGACTTCGGGCGATAAGTAATAACCGTAGCCGTCAGAGCGGCCCGCTCACGAGTATATTTTTTATAGAGATACTGCATCACCTGTTCGCGTCGATCATGTTCAAAATCGACATCGATATCAGGCGGCTCGTTACGCTCTTCCGAGATAAAACGTTCGAACAAACAATTGGCACGTGCCGGATCTACTTCAGTAATACCAAGGGCAAAGCAGACTGCCGAGTTTGCTGCCGATCCGCGGCCCTGGCAGAGAATGTCCTGGCTGCGGGCGTATCTGACGATGTCATGCACTGTGAGAAAATACGGCTCATATTGCTTGCGGCCAATTAGCGCCAACTCACGGTCAACCTGTTCAGACACAGCATCAGGCACGCCCTGCGGGTAACGCTCGACCAGTCCTTCCCACGTCAACGCCTTCAGGTATCCCGCCGGCGTCATACCGTCCGGCACCAGTTCATCCGGATATTCATAACGCAAGTCACCCAGATCAAACGTACAGCGTTGAGCGATCTGCAGTGTCTCGGCAAGCATGTCTGCCGGATAAACCATGGACAAGCGCAGGCGACTGCGTAAATGGCGTTCACCGTTGGGAAACAACGCGTGACCGCACTCGGCGACCGGTTTATGCACCCGTAAAGCAGTCATTACATCCTGCAACGCCCGACGAGAACGCACGTGCATGTGCACGTCACCTGCGGCAACACAAGGCAAGCCCGCGTATTCAGATAACCAGCGCAACTGCGCCAGGCGAGCTTTATCATCTGGCCCTTGCAGCAACTCAACGGCGATCCAGACACGATCTTCAAACAGAGACCGGAACCAGTCCGCATCATTGGTATCTGGCTGCGCAGACGGCACCCATAAAGCGAGCAGACGATGTGCAAAGGCAGCCACATCCTCACGTGTCAGTCGGTACTCCCCTTTCCCAGCGGCCCTTCGGCCCACCGTAATCAGTTCAGATAGATCGCCATAAGCCTGCCTGTCCGGCGCAATCAAGACCAATTTCAATCCATCATCCAGCGTAAATTCAGAGCCAATCAGCAGTTGCAAGGGAATGCCTTTGTGGGCATTCACCTCTTGCCACGCCCGCACAACACCGGCGAGGGAGCACTCATCGGTAATTGCCAGTGCTCGATATCCCAATACTCGTGCACGCTCAACCAGTTCACGTGGATGTGAAGCTCCCCGCTGGAACGAGAAATTGGAAAGACAATGCAGTTCTGCATAGTCTGGCAACGCGGCCATCACACCACCGGAGTCGGCGGATTTATCCAAAGAATCCATGTAACCACCATTCATGCGTTGAGCGGTCCTGCCAGACCCAGTAGCGCCGCCCGGACGGGCCAATGGCGACGTAATAATCGCGTGCCATGGCATGCTCATCCCACCAACCCGATTCGATGCGCTCGGCGCGGCCGGTACAACTGAGCGGTTCGCCATACCATGGGCGCTCGTTACGCAGGCTCAAGCGCTGTGGCTCCGCCAGCAGCCAACCCGGACGCTCACCGACTGGTAAGGCTGCACTGGGTTCGCCAGGCCGGGCCGGGCGCCATGCCAGTTCGGGGCGATGCTCATCCACAGTCGCCACGGCTTGCACGGCTGCTTCCCCCAGCCGGGCCGACAAGCGCGCCAGTAATAACTGGAAATTGGCATCGCCAGCCTCATGTCCAAACAAGCCCAATGGCATGCCATCCAGTTCATGCAACTGTTCGGCAATCAGCGTGACGGTAAATGCAGGCGCCGCCAGTTCGTAACGTTCCAGCCGCTCTTTCAGCACCGACATGAATTCCACCGCCCGCCGCCCTGGCACGCCAAAGCGCACTGTCAGCATGCTGGCCGGAATATCTTCATGCTTGAGCCGCAGGGTGACTTCCTGCACGCCCAGCCCGCGTCCACTGAGAAACAATGCCAGTTCATCAAACAGCCACTGGCCGACCATGGAAAAACCGTCCAGCGTTTCCACGGGATAATCCAGATCGATCGAGCGCTCGAAGCGATCTGGTGGCACAAATGGATCACGCGGGTCTGCCGCCGCGCCTAACGCACGATCCAGTAGCAACGGGAGTTCTTTGCCAAAACGTCGCCCCAACCCGGCGCGGGGTAAATCGATCAGACCACGTAGTTCACGCAAGCCCAGTTGTCCGAGGCCTTCCTGTGTTTTTTCCGGCACCGGCAGTACGGCCAACGGCAATTCGGCTACTGCCCAACCAATATCTTCAACCTTGAGTACCGCTTTGCTCCGCCCGCACATGGCCCGCCAGGTTGCCGCCAGTGGCGTGGGGGCAACGCCAATGCTGATGCTCAGGCCAAATTCAGCCAGCCCCGTGCAGACCAGTTCACGCAAGCGCGGCAAACCGCCGAAATAAAGCAAACAACCGCCAATTTCCAGCAGCAAGGTATGCCCATCCCCGATCACTACCGTAGGCGTGAATTGCAATGCCCAAGCCGCCAGTGTCGCCAGCTTTTGCGTTTCTGCCTCGGGGCGGCGGACATAAATATCCAGCTCATTGGCCAAGGCAAAAGCGGCAGACAGCTTCATGCCTGGCTTGATGCCTAGCGAAGCGGCCAGGGTATCTGTCAGCATCACCTGCTCGCCGCTGCCGTGCGCTACCACAACCAGTCGTGGCCGCACGCTATCCTCAGCTGGCGAGCCGTGGTGTCGTGGCGGAAAGACTTCCAGCGGCAGTTGCGGCAGATGAATAGCCAGCCAGAGCATGCCGGACCTCCTGACGAGATAAAAAGACCGGCGTTGTCAGGGGCAAGCCGCGCCGTTTCAGAATATTGATCTGCCAGCCTTGTTGGGAGCTGGAAATGGAGAGGCGTAACGGCAAGGGCGAAGACATGATCCGCGACCGCCCCGGGCGCAGTAAAAAGCCATAGCCGTTGCCCGCTTTGGCCGCCAGTTGCAAACGGCGGCTGGCCCGGTCATCAATAAAACCCTGAACCCACCCCAATACCGCACCGCAGGCCGGCTCACGCAGGGCTTGTTCCATGGCCCAGAGCGACTCGGCCACCGAGCCCGGCTTGAGCCAGAGCGTTCGTGCCAAATCGATGCCCGCTTGCTGCCATGCCGGGGCGTAGGGAACATAGGGCGGCGAGACCAGCACAATTTCACGGCTACGCCCGATCTGGCGCAACGAAGGCCACAGAATGGCCAGTTCGCCCACACCTGCCCCATCGGCCAGCAATAACTCAGTCGTGCTGCCTGTCGCCCAGCCGCCATCAGGTAATTCAGCATCCAGCGCGGCAAGGGCCGTCGGCAAACTCTGTTGCGCCGACGCCATGCGCCCATCACCAAGCCAGATGGCTGGATGCTGCAAAACCTGGTCCAGAACGCCAGACATGATCACTCTCTCTTCGTGCAGATATTTGCGTTCGATCATATAGAACGTTCGTTCTATTATCAAATCTGACAGACAAACGTTAGAGTGATTTCGTCACTCGCCCGCCAGCCCAAAGGAGTCTACCGCCATGCAACATGACGAAGCCCAGCGCATCATCACAGCTTTTGCCCAACAGCCGGTTTTGCCCGCCCGCATGGGCGCAGGAATGCAGGTGTCTTTCGACGAGGAAACGCTCAAGCAGGCTTTGTTACTGGCCGCCGAAGCCCTGCCTATTGCCGGGAAATTGACCGCTCGGGCGGCAGCGCTGCCCGCCAATGCCGGCAAGGCATGGACCGAAGCAGAAGATCAGCAGCTACTGGCTGCTTTTGACGAGGGAGTGTCGGTGCAAAAACTGGCCACTCGCCATGGCCGTACTCGTGGCGGCATCACCGCCCATTTGATCCGTAAAGGCAAACTCCTCCCCGATGCCCTGGCTCCAGTACCGGTAAAGCTTCCGGAACAATTGGGCCAACACGGCTGAATGGTTGCCAACAGCCGATCCAAGGCGCTTGCAACAATCACACAACCGGTAACCCGGCTGGCAAGTTCACGGGCAGCCAAGACGAGGTTTTGCTAGAATCCGCACCTTTAGCGCATATACGCCTTTACGGACTACATAACACCATGAGCCTGCGACGAATCGCTCTCACACTGATTTCTTGTCTGATTGCCAGCCACGCCTTTGCCGGAGATTTCGAAGATATCCAGCAATTACTTAAAGCCCGGCAATACAAAACAGTCGTCGAGCGTGCCGACAGCTATCTGGTAAAAAACCCGAAAGACGCCCAGATCCGCTTCTTGCGCGGGATTGCGCTGACCGAACTGGGCCGTACCGATGAGGCGATCAAGGCCTTCACATCGTTGACTGAAGACTACCCGCAACTGCCGGAGCCCTATAACAATCTGGCCGTGTTGTACGCTCAGCAAAACCAGCTGGATAAATCGCGCACTGCCCTGATGATGGCGATCCAGACCAACCCTTCCTATGCCATTGCACATGAAAACCTGGGTGATCTGTACGCACGCATGGCATCCCAGGCCTATGACAAAGCCCTGCAACTGGAAGGCTCCAACCAGAATGTGCAGACCAAGCTGACGCTGGTTCGTGAATTATTCAGCAGCAACCCGGCCATTGCACCGCGCCCGGCAACATCAGGCACCAAGGTTGCGGCCAACACCCCAGCGAAGCCAACACCCACGGCTGCGCCGACACCGGTAGTAACCGCCAAACCAACCCCATTGCCAACCCAGGCGCCGACGCCTAAACCTGTCGTCACGGCAACACCGGCCCCAACGCCAGCTCCGACACCGACCCCTACTCCTGCGCCGGTCAAAGCCGCATCGCCACATGATGCGGATCAGGAACAAATTGTGGCCGCAGTGAATACTTGGGCTGCCGCCTGGTCCAAACAAAACGTAAACGGCTACCTCGCCGCTTATTCGCGCAACTTCAAGACACCTGGCGGTGCAAAATTTGCCGATTGGGCCAAAGAACGGCGTGATCGCATCACTTCGCCCAAGTCAATTGACGTCGGTGTTTCAAATATCAAAATTGAATTTACCGATAACGATACAGCTAAGGTAAAATTCCGCCAAAATTACAAGTCGGATCGTCTGTCTGCGCGCTCCACTGGTAAGACTTTGATTATGGAAAAATCCGGCGGCCGGTGGCTGATCGTTGAAGAGCGTACCTGAGCGATTTACTGAATGACCCGTACCATCAACTGGAGCAAGCTGATCATCAGCTTGCTGGCATTACTGCTGCTTGCCCCGGCGGCGCAGCCACGTATGCCAATAATGAATCCGTACCAGTTGCATCCGCTGCGGGACGTTAAAGGCACCTCCACGCAAGGCTCTCCGGAGCAAATGATTGTTGCCGCAATCGACGCCATCCGCGACAACCGGATGGCCGATGCGCGCGCGACAGTGGATGCACTGCTCACCAAAGAACCCAATTACCGCTTGGCGTATCTGCTTTCTGCAGATCTGTACGCCATGCAGGCCGAGCCATTGGCTACCATCGGCGGCGCGGCGCCAGCCATCAATACCGACAAGCTGGAAGACTTGCGACGTGAGGCCTTGGTCAGAATAAAACGGCAAGCTGCGCCACCGCCGCTCAATCAGCTGCCAGCGCAGCTGATTGCTTTTTCGGCAAAACAGAAATACGCGATTCTGGTCGATGCCTCCAGCTCGCGCCTGTTTGTATTTGAAAACCACGATGGCACACCGAAATACGTCACCGATCACTATGTAACCGTGGGCAAGCTGGGTACTGAAAAACAGCGAGAAGGCGATCAGCGCACTCCCCTCGGCGTTTATTTTGTGGATAGCCACATGTCGCGCCCGCAGCTGGACAAGACTTTTGGCACACAAGCCGATTTGTATGGCGTAGGCGCCTGGCCGATTTCGTATCCCAACGAGATGGATAAACGCGAGGGCCGCACCGGCCACGGCATCTGGTTGCATGGCAGCCCGTCTGAGACCTACTCGCGGGCACCGCAGGCTTCCAATGGCTGCGTGGTACTGACCAATCCGGAAATGCTCAATGTGTCTGACTTTTTGCAGATTGGCACCACACCTGTAGTCATCGTGCCAAAGGTGGAATGGCTGTCAGCCGCAGAATGGCAAGAACGCCATCAGGCCGCGTTGCATTTACTGGATAACTGGCGCGAGTCGTGGCAGTCCCTCAATCTGCCGCATTATCTGAATTACTACAGCAAAGACTTTACGACCGGCGACGGGCAGACACTGGCAAGCTGGAGCAAGCAGAAATCATCGCTGAAAGCTTCTCGCCAAAGCGCCCAAATTGATCTGAGCGAGGTCAGCCTGTTTAGCGGCGGCAAAAACGAAACCCTGGTTGCAACTTTCGATCAGGATTATCGCAGCAACAATCTGGACAACCGTATGCGCAAGCGGCTCTACTGGCGTAACGAAGATGGCGCTGGCTGGAAGATTGTCTGGGAAGGTGCCGCTGCGAACGGTTGATGAATGACGGTTTGCATCCGGCTGCAGCAGGCACCGACAATAAAAAAAACCTCGCACATGGCGAGGTTTTTTTATTGTCGGTAATAACCGCGTCGCCCTTGGCGTTACAAGGTCAGGCCACCAGTTACTTCAATAGCAGCGCCGTTGATATAGCTGGCCTCATCACTGGCGAGGAAAGCATACACATTGGCAATTTCTTCCGGCCGAGCCATCCGTTTCATCGGCACACGCTCTTCCATCGCCTGAATCACCTTTTCCGGCATGTCATGCAAGATAGGCGTAGCCACGAAGCCCGGGCAGACCGCATTGGCCCGAATACCCTTCTTGCCCAGCTCTTTGGCCCAGGTTTTCACAAAGCCAATCACACCAAATTTGGCTGCAGCGTAATTAGTCTGGCCAAAATTGCCGTAGACCCCAACCACTGAAGAAGCATTCAGAATGACACCACTGCCCTGCTCAATCATGGTGTCGACCACAGCCTTGGTGCAGTTGTAGACACCCTTGAGATTGATGTCGATTACGCGATCAAACTGCTCATCACTCATCTTGTACAACTGGGCATCTGCAACAATGCCGGCGTTATTGACCAGAACATCGATCCGGCCAAAACGGGCTTTGACCCCGGCAACCATTTCGGCGATTTGTCCTTTGTTGGTCACATCAACCAAAAAACCTGCCGCTTGCGCGCCACTGGCCACAAGCTCGGAAACCACTTGGTCCACCCCAGCCGAATTGACATCACAGACCACCACTTTTGCGCCTTCAGCCGCAAATTTCACAGCGGTAGCATGGCCAATGCCGCTGGCACTGCCGGTGATAATGGCAACTTTGTCTTTTAGCTTCATCGAATAGCTCCTGCTGACTTATACATGTGCCGCCGCGCTGTACCGAAGATGTCTGACGGGTTTCAGCGCGCAGCAGCTAACGCACCCATGCGCGCTTCTCATAAGGACTAGCATAGCGCGCGTTGTGCGTTGCAACAATGAAAAATCGATGAGTTGAGCCCGAACGGGCTCAGAGGGGAAACAGAATTAGCCAGCTTTGGGAGCGGCTTCGGCTTGGGCCGATTCAGCTTGTTGCTGTTCAATCAGTGTCCGGCAGTCGACCACGCGCAAATCATTGTCGCGGGCAAATGCCATGATGAATTCAAAAACACGGGGATCGAGCTTTTCCAGTTGTTTGTCTACAGCCACGCAACGCACACCGTCCATCACCATGGGGCGGACATATGGCGCGTAGGAAAGCTTTTGATCAAAACCAAAGGTAGAAAGAATACCGGAAAGACGCTCCGCCCAGTCGCTAGGCCGGAACTGGCGCCCGTCGCTGGTGATCCCCTGAATGACGATTTCGTATGGATTACAGATCATGTGTATAAGGGAAAGCGTTATGGAGCACGTTTAAAACGTGATTATATCGTAGCCAGTGTTGCAGTGCATCGATTTGTCACAAGGTTAAGCGATTTTACAGTTCAATCGCGTGGATACCAAGCGCTGATCCGTACGACATGATCATCGGCAGGCACGACGAAAAATCAATACGCATGCACGTCAGGGCTTGCCACCCAGCCACTGCACGCACAATAATGGTTGTTTTTTCAAACAATTGCGGCCTCACTCGGTCGGCAAAAGCGTGCCCCATGCGACACTATTTGCAGTTCAAGGATTTCTCCCGCGACGAATACCAGTATCTCTTCAAGCGCGCCCGCGTATTGAAGCAGAAACTGCGCGCCGGTGAGTTGTATCAGCCCCTGGTAGGCCGCGTTCTGGCGATGATTTTTGAAAAATCCTCGACCCGTACCCGAGTGTCCTTTGAAGCTGGCATGTCCCAGTTGGGCGGCCACGCCATGTTCATGGCCTCCAAAGATACGCAACTCGGCCGAGGCGAACCCATTGAAGACGTCGCACAAGTCATCAGTCGCATGACCGACATCGTCATGGTGCGCACCTTTGAGCAGAGCATCATTGAGCGCTTTGCCGAAAACTCCAAAGTGCCGGTCATAAATGGCCTGACCAACGAATACCACCCCTGCCAGATCATGGCCGACATCTTCACGTATGAAGAGCGTTTCGGTTCTATCGAAGGCAAAACTGTCGCCTGGATTGGTGATAGCAACAACGTCAGCCGCACCTGGCTGCAAGCGGCCAAAATCTTCAATTTCAAATTGAACCTAGCCTGCCCTCGCGGTTATGAAATGACCGTGCTGGATGGCGAGACTTATGGCCCGGAACATTTCGAGCAATTTCGCGACCCGTTTGACGCCGCAAAGGGCGCAGACGTCATCACTACCGACGTCAGCGTATCAATGGGCTACGAGCGCGAAACCCTGCAACGCAAGAAGGACTTCCTCAATTATCGCGTGACCGAAAAATTGATGGCTCACGCCAGTTCAGAGGCCGCTTTCCTGCATTGCCTGCCAGCGCATCGCGGCGAAGAAGTCGATCCAGAAGTCATCGACGGCCCGCAATCGCTGGTTTGGGATGAAGCGGAAAACCGCATGCACACCCAGAAAGCCGTGATCGAATTTTTGTTGCTGGGTGAATTGAAGGACTGAAGTGCTAGGGATTACCGACCCACTTACTTATCTGGCCGGGGCCACCGCCATCATTCTGATGCCTGGTCCCAATTCCTTGTTTGCGCTCTCCGTGGCTTCACGGCGCGGAACGCAAGCGGGGTTCGCCGCCGCCGCCGGGATTTTCACCGGTGATCTGATCTTGATGCTCGCCGCTGCGCTGGGTGTGGCATCATTGATGCATGCTTATCCGGTTGCGTTCGACGTTGTACGCTACGCCGGTGCTGCATATCTGGCCTGGCTGGGCGTCAAGCTCTTGCTGGCCAAAAGCAACAAGCAGGCTGAAATGTCCCACGTGGATGTGCCAGCCCGCCATATTTATCGCCAGGCGGTGTCGATTTCGCTGGTGAATGTCAAAGCCATCATTTTTTTCATGGCTTTCTTTCCCCAGTTTGTCGATCCATCGTATTCGCACATCTGGCTGACCTTCGGTGCCCTCGGCATCACTGTGCAAATTTTGAGTTTGTCGTATCTCAGTTTTCTGATTCTGGCTGGAGCCAACATTGCCAGGAAGTTGTCTGGCCGCGCCTGGATTGGCGCGCTGTTGCGCCGACTGACTGGTGTGCTGTTCCTGAGTTTTGGCGCGCGCCTGGCGCTAGGCCGATGACCCGTTTTACCCGTCGGTCATAGCGATATATTGCGCTAAAATACTGGTCTGAAAATTTGAACTGAAATCGACATCACCTACTGATCCAACTTGCCTCATCGGGGATTCCCATGTCTGACGTAAAGAAAGTAGTGCTCGCCTACTCTGGCGGTCTTGATACCTCGGTCATTTTGAAATGGCTGCAGGACACCTACCAATGTGAAGTGGTGACATTCACTGCTGACTTGGGCCAGGGCGAAGAACTTGAACCGGCACGACAAAAAGCGCTGCAGTTCGGCATCAAACCAGAGCACATCTTTATCGATGACTTGCGCGAAGAGTTCACCCGCGATTTCGTCTTCCCGATGTTCCGCGCCAATGCGCTGTACGAAGGCGAATACCTGCTGGGCACTTCCATCGCCCGTCCGCTGATCGCAAAACGTCAGATTGAAATCGCCAATGCCACCAACGCCGATGCAGTCAGTCATGGTGCAACCGGCAAGGGCAACGACCAGGTTCGCTTTGAACTGGGTTATTACGCACTCAAGCCAGGCGTGAAAGTGATCGCCCCGTGGCGTGAATGGGATCTGCTGAGCCGCGAAAAACTGCTGGCCTATGCCGAAACCAACAAGATTCCGGTCGACATGAAGCACAAGAACGGCGGCGCGCCGTACTCCATGGACGCCAACCTGTTGCACATCTCGTTTGAAGGTCGCCACCTGGAAGACCCGAAAGCGGCTGCGGAAGAAAGCATGTGGCGCTGGACCGTGGCGCCGGAAGATGCGCCTGACACACCACAATTCATTGATCTCGAATACGAAAAGGGCGACGTGGTTGCCATTGACGGCGTGCGCCTGTCGCCAGCCCAAGTGTTGACCAAGCTGAACGAACTGGGCGGCAAGCACGGCATCGGTCGACTGGACCTGGTCGAAAACCGTTACGTGGGCATGAAGAGCCGTGGTTGCTACGAAACCCCGGGCGGCACCATTTTGCTCAAGGCTCACCGTGGCATTGAGTCGATCACCCTGGATCGTGAAGTTGCGCATCTGAAAGATGATCTGATGCCCCGCTACGCCAGCCTGGTCTACAACGGCTACTGGTGGGCACCAGAACGCAAAGCACTGCAAGTGCTGATCGACCACACCCAGGAACGCGTCAACGGCTGGGTACGCCTCAAGCTGTACAAAGGCTCGGTTTCGGTGGTGGCACGTGACTCAAAAGACACGCTGTTCGACCAGACCATTGCCACCTTTGATGATGACGGCGGCGCCTATAACCAGGCTGATGCTGGCGGCTTTATCAAGCTGAACGCCCTGCGCCTGCGCATTGCGGCGCGTAAGGGCCGTTAATCTGTACGCTGGTCGCAAGGCCAGCATGCAAGATGAAGCGGTTCAGTAAATCCGATCAGGCCGGCACATTACGAGCCGGCCTGATTGTTGTTGCCTCATCTCGAGACACAGTAATCAACGAAGCATCCGGCCTGCCATGTCCATACTTGATCCCATTCTGAAAATGCCCGAGGACACGTTTGATACGCTGTCCGTTTCCATACTGGTCACCGGCCTCATCATCTATATGGGCTTCATCATTTATCGCATGGCCAAGGATTCACAAGCAGGCAAATTCGGCACCATCATCCTGTTTTTTGTGCTCGGATTCGGCATGTTGGGCTTCATCATCAAAACCGTTTTGACCGAAGTGCTGCAAAAATAAGGCAGCCACACCACCCTTCCTGGAGCAATTCCTTCATGAGCCAGCAACCCCAGCAGTTCGATAACGTATCCGTGGCAAAACAAGCCAATGTCTATTTTGACGGCAAGTGCGTTTCGCATAGCCTGACTCTGGCAGACGGCACCAAAAAAAGTGTGGGCGTGATCCTGCCGTCCGCCCTGGTATTCAACACCGGCGCACCTGAAATCATGGAACTGATTGCAGGTAAGTGTGCCGTCAAACTGGCAGGCGAAAGCGAAGCACGCGTTTACTCTGGCGGCGAGTCTTTCAACGTACCGGGCAATTCGAGTTTCGATATCGAAACACTCGAAACCCTGCATTACGTTTGCCATTTCGGCTAAGCCGTAATCGCGATCCAGCGCCCGTACCGACACGGTTGGTACGGGCGTTTTTTACAAAGAACAACCGACCCTCATGACGACCATTGTTACCCACGCCCTGGTTGCTGCGACAATTGTGCGGACCTTACCCGCGCACTGGCGTAGCCGCTCGCTTTATCTGCTGGCCATGTCTGGCTCAATGGCACCGGACCTGGACACACTGGGTTTTCGTTTTGGCGTTGCTTATGGCAGCGACTTTGGTCACCGCGGCGCAACTCATTCCATCGTTTTTGCCATAACCCTAGGCCTGTTGCTGGCACTCTGGCAGCGCCAACGACACGGACCCCCGCTACTTCGCTGGTGGACAATCCTGACGCTCACCACGGTCACGCATTTGCTGCTGGATGCAGTCACTGACGGTGGCTTGGGCGTCGCCGCTTTGTGGCCGTTTAGCAGTACCCGATTTTTCTTTCCAGTGCATCCTGTGATGGTGTCGCCAATTGGCGCGCATTTCTTCAGTCACCGCGGAGTTGCGACACTCTGGAGCGAATTGGCCTGGGTCGGTCTGCCGTGTGCGATTATCTGGCTGGCACTGACACTTTGGCCGCGTCGTAAATATCGCTAGAATCGCCACTTGCCCGTGGCCCATCCGACAAAGCACCTAAATGATCAATCGAGCGTATGTGCAGTTGATGAGCAGCTACAATCGCTGGATGAATGAGCGCCTGTTGGCCATGGCCAATACTCTGGACGATGATGTTCGGCACGCCGATCAAGGTGCGTTTTTCAAATCCGTCCATGGCACGCTGGATCATCTGATTCGCGGTGATCGCAACTGGCTGGCCCGCTTTAGCCAGCAACCCGCGCCGATTTTCCCCGCTGGGCATCTGGTCTGCGCCAGTTGGTCTGAACTGGTTGCGATGCGTCGACACATTGATGCCGAGATCGACCAATGGGCTGAGCGTGTCAGCGATGACTGGCTGCAGCAGCCTTTCAAATGGCATAGCCCGATGTACCAGCGCGACCTGAACATGCCAGCGTGGATTGTGGTTACTCATTTTTTCAATCACCAGACCCATCATCGTGGTCAGCTGACGACTTTGTTATCGCAACTTGGCATTGACCCCGGCGTGACCGACCTCCCCATGTTGCCGGCGCTTGAGATAGATCCATTTACGTTTTGAAATTGGCAACCCCCGAATTATTTAGCAGGAGAATCCCATGCCCTCATTCGATATTGTTTCTGAAGTTAATGACGTTGAAGTGCGCAATGCGCTGGAACAAACCAACAAAGAAGTGAGCACCCGCTTTGACTTCAAAGGCTCGGATGCGCGTGTAGACCAGGCAGAGAAGGTGCTGACCTTGTTTGCCGATAACGACTTCCAGCTCGATCAAGTGAAAGACATTCTCACCGCCAAACTGACCAAGCGCGGCGTGGACATTCGCTGCCTGGATGAAGCCAAGAGCGAGAAGGTATCCGGCAACAAGGTCAAACAAGCGATCACCGTGCGTACCGGAATCAGCGGTGAAGAAGCCAAGAAGATCGTCAAGCTGATCAAGGACTCCAAACTCAAAGTCCAGGCCGCGATTCAAGGCGATGAAGTACGCGTCTCTGGCGCCAAGCGTGATCTGCTGCAGGAATGTATCGCGCTGGTGCGCAAATCGGTAACTGACTATCCGGTGCAATTCCAGAACTTTCGTGACTGAAACAGCGGCAAACCGCTTTGCCGAAAATATGACATTTCGGTATTTGTGACCGCAACAAATTGACTGTCGTCAATATCAACTCAGCGCCGACCCGCCATGATCGTGTCATTACAAATTCGTTCTGGCAGGAGTCACATCATGGAAAACACCCCTTGGGAAACGCTGTTTTTTTCTGATATTGGCCTGTTGAGCCTGTTCACGATTGGTTTCATTCTGGTGATGGCGGTGTATATCTTCTTGTTTGTTCGTCGCAATGTGATGAACGCTGTTGATCCGGACACCATCAAAAAAGAAGATCATCACCCGCAACACTCGTAACGTTACAGTTACGACCCATAAAAAAGACCAGCAAATTGCTGGTCTTTTTTATGGGTCGCTCGCCACTGCCAAGCGCTGGCTCTACTGAGCGGCAGAATGGGTTTTATCAATCAGATAGAAATGCTCATGCCGCTCGCCTGGGCGCGCGCCATCCCATAACACCATAGAGCCCGGCGGCGGATCACCAGACAACAACTGTAGGCGGCAGCCATCAACCTCACGCCGTTGCAGCGGCATATCCGAAAAATAATCAATCGAAGCGGCCATTGAGTCGGATATCAACGATCCATCAATGCATCCTGGTTTTTGCGAGTTAATTGCCACCTGCAAAGCTGCAACCACTGGACGATAGCTCTTTGAAGCATCCAGCCAGGGCTGCCACAAGCCAATCAATGCACCCCACAATAGTGTGACGCCACACGCCCAATTGGTGATCGCAAGGCGTCCCAGCGAGCGCTTGCGTAGCAGCACCCAGCACCATGTCGCTGAGATTGCCAGCGTAAATACCAGCCCAATCACCGCAACGTGCGGGTGCCAGGCCGGGCTAGCCTCAAGCAAAGTCCTGGCCCAGCTGCTGGGTGTTCCGGTCTGGATAACCAGCCACGCACACCACAACAAAAAGGTACCGACCCCAAAAGTCATGATGCCAAACCAGTTGAGCGCCGCTGCGGCGCCGCGCCGCAAGCGATCGATCCCCACCGTGGTCAACAAAGACAGAGCTGGAAGTACGATCAGCAATGACGATTCGCCGATCAAATCGCCCGCCAGAGCCAGCCAGCACGCGTTCAACAACAAAGCCATTATCGGTAGCGCCAGTTTCGGCGAACGCCACTCAGCCTTGTTGGACCAGGCACCCCAGACACCCAACGGCAGAACCGGCCAGGCAAACCACAACACGATTGAAAAGAAAAAACCGAAGGTGTGGAAGGATTGCCAAGCAGCCAGCCCCCCAAATGCGCCAAATGCGTAATAGTTAAGCCAGACCCGAAACGCGGGCGGGCTGAACTGATAGAGATCCACCACCCAAATCAACCCGAGCGGCACAGCGGTGACCAGGGCAGTTAACAGCGTGGCTAGATACCACGGGCGCCGCCATGGGCGGAAAGCCACCAGAGACATAGCGGTGACCAGACTGAGTAAGAACTCGCCCCAGGACGCTCCCAGCAGCAGAACCAACCAGGACATCCCCAGCAATAGCCCGCCCTGCACCGGCTGCCTTAACGCCCAAGCCAGCGCATACAGTTGCCAGGCAAAACTGAACAGCAAAATCACATCGGGGGACAAATGATGCCCCCACACAATGAGCCCGATACTGCCGATCAACGCCATGACCGCCACACGGCCCTGGCGACGCCCGTAGAGCTCACGACCAGCCAGACCCAGCCCCCACATGGCCAGGGCCATCCACACGCCCGTAACAAGGCGTGCTGCGTCGTGCACAGCCAACCCCATCCGGGATAATGGCCAGGCCAGTATTGCGGCCGTCCAGTAGTAAAGCGGGCCATGGATGAGATAGGCGCTATCGCCGTACCACGGCAGCGACCAATGCTGCCCATCCAGAAAACGCTGGATGACGGCGGCGGTTTCCAGCTCAGCCGGCTTCCACGGGTCATGCCCGATCAGGCCAGGCAACAACCACACAAGACACAGCAACAACAACTGCCAGGGACTTTGCCCAGGCGGGAGCGGTTGTTCGCGTTCGGTTTCAGGGACGTAGGTAAGCATGCGGCGATTCTAACTGGCAATGCGTGGGGATGACAGAGACAAAAAAGGCAGCCTCGAAGAGCTGCCTTTTTTGCGGTACACAGAACACAAGCGCTGGATTAGCCCTTGTTGCTGGTGTACATGGAGTATTTCTGACGGAACTTCTCGACACGACCTGCGGTATCCAGCACTTTTTGCTTGCCGGTGTAGAACGGGTGCGATTCGGAAGAAACGTCCAGACGAACAACTGGATAGTCCTTACCGTCGGTCCACTTCATGGTTTCCTGGCCGCGAGCGGTCAGTGTGGAGCGCGTCAGAAACTTGAAATCAACGCTTGCATCAAAAAAGATGACTTCTTTGTACTCGGGATGGATACCGTCTTTCATTTTCATTTCCTTTGACATGAGCGCGCCGGGGTTGTGCCGACGCAAAACGCGCATTATTCCAGATACAGCCACTTACCGCAAGGAAAGCCGCCGCAAATACTGGCAGCAACCACCTCGGCATTTTCTGGCCAGGGGGTTTTTACCAGCAAATATGAAGGCATCGCAGAAAATCGCGCTGACAAGACGCGGCCCCGCAGACAGTACTACAAGTACGGCAAGGGGGCGTAACGTAGTCAGCGCGGTTTTATGCGGTGCAATCAACGACGCATGGAGTCGAAGAAATTGGCGTTGTTCTTTGTGGCTTTGATCTTGTCTTGCAAGAACTCCATCGCTTCCAGATCATCCATTGGATACAGCAACTTGCGCAGTACCCAGATCTTTTGCAGTTGTTCTTGCGGGATCAACAACTCTTCGCGGCGCGTGCCGGAACGGTTGATGTTGATAGCCGGGAAAGTCCGCTTTTCCGCCATGCGACGGTCAAGGTGGATTTCCATGTTGCCGGTACCCTTGAACTCTTCGTAGATCACATCGTCCATGCGCGAGCCGGTATCGATCAGCGCTGTGGCGATAATGGTCAGACTGCCGCCCTCTTCGATATTACGGGCAGCGCCAAAGAAGCGTTTTGGACGTTGCAGGGCATTGGCGTCGACACCACCGGTCAGCACCTTGCCAGAGGCTGGTACCACGGTGTTATAGGCGCGAGCCAGACGGGTGATCGAATCCAGCAAAATCACCACATCTTTTTTGTGTTCGACCAAGCGCTTGGCCTTTTCGATGACCATTTCAGCCACTTGCACGTGGCGTGTGGCTGGCTCATCAAAGGTGGAGGACACAACCTCGCCCTTCACCGAGCGCTGCATTTCGGTCACTTCTTCTGGACGTTCGTCGATCAACAACACAATCATCACCACGTCGGGGTGATTGGAGGTGATGGCGTGCGCAATGTTTTGCAGCATCACGGTTTTACCGGATTTAGGCGGCGCCACCAGCAAACCACGCTGACCACGGCCAATCGGCGCGATCAAATCAATAATACGGCCGGTCACATTCTCTTCGGCCTTGATGTCGCGTTCCAGCTCCAGACGGCGCGTTGGAAACAGCGGAGTCAGGTTTTCGAACAGAATCTTGTGCTTGGCATTTTCTGGCGGTTCGCCGTTGACCTTGTCGACTTTAACCAGCGCAAAGTAACGCTCGCCATCTTTCGGCGTACGGATTTCACCTTCAACCGTATCGCCAGTGTGCAGATTGAAGCGGCGGATCTGCGACGGACTGACGTAAATGTCATCCGGGCCAGCCAGATAGGAAGTATCCGGGCTACGCAAGAAACCGAAGCCATCTGGCAGAACTTCCAGCGTGCCATCGCCGAAAATGCTCTCCCCTTTTCTGCCCTGGTTTTTCAGCAGTGCAAAGATCAAGTCCTGCTTGCGCAGACGACTGGCGCCTTCAATTTCGTTGGCGATGGCCATCTCGACAAGAGCTGAGACGTGGTGATGTTTTAGATCGGACAAATGCATGCGATTGGGCCGTTGCTGTACAAGCTAGAAAATATGGGGAATAGGGAGAGACGTAATTCTTGGAATTCTGATATCAGTGTGGCGGAAGGACTCCGGCACACGCAGTAAACGCCGTAAGGGTATACGGCATTAAATTACACTGTCAAGCAACCAGCGACGCGTGGGCGTCGCTGGTGTTGCGCAATCAATACGCAACCGGCCAGATGAGTTTTTGGCCGGTTCAATAATTACAGATTGCTGTCAAGAAACGCGGTCAGTTGCGACTTGGACAACGCGCCCACTTTGGTCGCTTTTACTTCGCCACCCTGGAACAGCATCAGCGTAGGAATACCACGGATGCCGTACTTCGGCGGTGTACCCTGGTTTTCGTCGATGTTGAGCTTGGCAACTTTGAGCTTGCCAGCGTATTCGCCAGCAACTTCGTCCAGAATCGGAGCGATCATCTTGCAAGGACCACACCACTCGGCCCAGTAATCAACCAGCACTGGGGTTTGCGATTTCAGAACTTCAGCGTCAAAAGAGGCGTCGGTAACGTACGAGATGTGTTCGCTCATTGGATTCTCCAGAACAAATGCGGGTAACGATGCGGTATCTATGTCAGAAAATGAACCACCGGCAGCACAGGCCACCGGTTTACTGACGACTATGCTAACGGATGCGCTCGCAAAATCCCAATCAATTATGACCGTTCGGTCTGATACAAAAATACTATGAGGCCATCGCTGGCGATTTCAAGTCGCCATAAAACCACTTATAACGCTGCGTTCATGGCATCAGCCAGCCGCTCAACTGCGGTCACGGTCATACCTTCTATTGGCTGACGCGGGCGATTGGCATGCGGCACGATAGCGTGGGTGAAGCCCAGCTTGGCAGCCTCGCGCAGCCGCTCCTGGCCACGCTGCACCGGCCGCACTTCGCCCGCCAGACCCACTTCACCGAACACGACCAGTTTTTCCTGCAGCGGCCGGTTTTTGAGCGATGACACAATGGCCACCAGCACCGCCAGATCAGCTGCAGGCTCGTTGATGCGCACACCACCCACCGCATTGATGAACACGTCCTGATCAAACACGGCGATGCCCGCGTGGCGATGCAAAACCGCTAGCAACAAGGCCAGCCGGTTTTGCTCGATCCCCACCGCCAGCCGCCGTGGCTGTGGCGCGTGGGTGTCATCGACCAGCGCCTGGATTTCAACCAGCATCGGCCGCGTGCCTTCTTGCGTCACTAACACGCAAGAACCAGCCACCGGTTCGCGATGCTGGCTAAGGAACAATGCGGATGGATTAGTGACCTCTTTCAGGCCCCGATCCGTCATGGCAAACACGCCAAGTTCATTGACCGCGCCAAAGCGGTTCTTGATTGCCCGAATCAGCCGGAAGCTCGAATGCGTATCGCCTTCAAAATACAAGACGGCATCGACGATATGTTCCAGCACGCGCGGGCCAGCCAGCGCGCCCTCTTTGGTCACGTGCCCCACCAGCAAGATGCTGATGCCGGAGCGTTTGGCGGCGCGGGTCAATTGTGCGGAACACTCACGCACCTGCGCCACGCTACCGGGCGCCGAGGTCAGCGCGTCTGAATAAACGGTCTGGATCGAGTCAATCACCACCACCTGTGGTTTTTCGCGCTCCAGCGTGGCCAGAATCTTTTCCAGATTGATTTCCGGGAACAGCCCTACTGGCCCGGTCGCCAACTGTAGCCGCTTGGCACGCAGGGCAATCTGCTCAGCGGACTCTTCACCGCTGACATACAACACCCGCTCGCTACCCGACATCTGCGTCAACGCTTGCAACAGCAAGGTGGATTTGCCGATGCCTGGATCGCCGCCAATCAGCACCACGCCGCCGGGCACCAAGCCACCGCCAAGCACGCGATCCAGCTCCGCCATGCCGGTGGGCGTGCGCGGCAGATCGACCGCTTCAACATCGGACAATTGCCGAATGGCGCCATCTGCGGCCAGCGATTGAAACCGCGCTGGTGCTTTGGCTTCTGCAACCGCCTCGGTCAGTGAATTCCAGTCGCCGCAATGCGGACATTGGCCTTGCCATTTAGGCGAGGTGCCACCGCAGGACTGACAGACGTAAAGAGTTTTAACTTTGCTCATGGGGCGATATTAGAACACGTCCACAGTGCTCACCGACACATCACATGGCAGGCAGAAATAAAAAACGGACTCTGCAGAGTCCGTTTTTGGTGACTGACGTGATCGCCGCATCTGATCAGGAGATGTACTGGAACAAGCTCAATCCAGCCACCTTGGAGAATGTCTGGCGCGCAGCTTCCAGCGTCGTCTGATTTTGCGTGAAATCGCTGATCGCCTTGGCGTAATCCAGGCCATCGAGGTCGGCAATGGTCGAGCTATAAGCCAGATTCAGATTGCCATTGGTGGTTTGCTGCTGGGTCGATTCGTTTTGCCAGGCGCCGACACTGGCATTCACCTTCACCATATTGTTCAGTACGTTGGACATCGCCGAAATCACGCCATTGAGCTGATTCTGGAACGCCGCCTGCCCCTTGCCGGTGGTGTCGGTGGTGTAGTTGGTCAAAGCACTGGAGAAATCAGCAATCGTGGTAAACACGTCCTGATTGGTACTGGCGGCAATATTGAAACTGTCGCCAGCCTTCGGCGTGCCGGTCATGTTTACGCTGGCGCCAAAGTCCCAATTAGGGACTGGCGCTGTACCCGGATCACCAGGCTGCGCCGACAACTGGATGTCACCACCGTCAGAATAAGCACGCGGATACGCCCCGGCGCGGGCGCCAGACGTGGTGTAGTTGTACCCGTCAATCATCGAGACGTTGTAATTGGGGTTGGCGGTGCCGTTGGGCAAAGTGGCACGGTTATCCACGATGTCATAACTCACCGTGGGCGGCGCCGACGGATCGGTCGCGTTGGGGACAGTCTGGAAAGTGATATTGAAATTCTGGTCGTTGGCGGTGCTGTTCCACTTGCTCTTGTCCAGTACGGTCCCGGCACCTACCAGCGCATTGCCGGTATTGGCGGTAGCAGCGCTGGTAGTAAACGTGCCATTGCCATTCTTGATCTGCTGGAACACGCCAGACCCGTCCAGCGACGTCGGCAAATTGCGCGAAGCAGAAATCTGTACCTGCCGTTGCCCCTGATCGCCGTTATAGGTCACGTTACCAAATGAAGCCTCGGTAAACGGCTTCACATTGCCCTTGAAGCCCGAGAACAGATACTGGCCGCTGCCATCGGTGGTATTGGCCAGCGCCATCAACTGCTGGTAGTTGCTGACCAATTGGGCGTTAATCGATTGTTTGTCTGCCGCAGTCTGCGAGGCGTTACCGGCCTGCACTGCCAGCGACTGGATATTCTGAACCGCGGTAATCACCTGCTGCAGGGTGGAGCCTTGCAACTGCAATGCCGAATCAGCGGATTGCGCATTGGTGGTGTACTGGGTGGTTATGTCCTGAGCCTGGGTCACATTGAGCAAGCGTGCCGAACCAATCGGATCATCCGCCGGAGTCAGAATACTGCGACCTGTCGACAGTTGCTGCTGCAACTGGTTTTGCTGATAGGTCAGATCATTCAGGCTCTGAGTGTTCAGATTGTAGATGGTGGTTGTCGCAATACGCATGACCAAACTCCCGGCTCTTTTCACCTGGCATAACCAGGCACTGCAAATAACACATTAAACAAATATAAAAACACTACACAACAGCCAGACCTAGCTGATGTTCATGATCGACTGAAACGCCTCTTGCGCAATCTGGATCACCTTGCTCGCCGCCTGGTAAGCCTGCTGATAGCGCAACAGATTGGATGCTTCTTCATCCATATTCACTGCAGACAACGAATCACGTGCGGTCTGCGCCTGAGTCAACACGGCGGTTTGCGCCGTCGACATCACTTGCGCCTGATTGGTTTGCGTCCCGATCGTCGACACCATATTGCTGTAGGCATCTTGATAAGTCACGGTACCATTCATCAGTATCTTGCTTGTTTGCAGCGCGCCCATTGCCAACGCGTTACGGTTATCCGAAGTGCCGTTAATATTTTTGCCGATGGTGATCGAGTCGCCCGCGGCCGGCACACCGTTCAGCACCATATTCCAGCCGTTGTCGCTCACCGTCATCCCGGCGGTGTAAGTCTGCGCCGGGCTGGTCACGCCGGTCACCGAATCGGTCAGCGTAAAGGTAGTGGCCGAGGTGAAATTAAGCGTCACCGGATTTTGCAGCGCCGGATTCAGTGCGCCGCTAATGGTCGAAGTAGAGGGTTTATCTACCGTTGGTTGCGTCAGCGTCACCGAACCGGTATTGGCCGGGTTCGACGTCGCGGTAATCGGTGCGGCTGCTGCCACCAACGAAGGGTCGGTAATCGCAACACCCAAGCCCGCAACCAGATTACTCACCGGCTGGATATTAAAGCTGTCGCCTGAATTCATGGTGCCGCTGGCAATGCTCACCGCAACACCATCCATCCCCACCGGGCCTGCGGCCACTTGTGCGGGTGTGAACACACTCTTGGTGTTATCAGACAACCGCGTCATCACATACTGGTTGTTGGTGCCGTCATAGGCAAAGCTGTAGTTGCTGGTGGTCAGTTTGGTCACATCGCTGATATAGCCGGTGAGTTGACCAGTGCCCGTATTGAACGTGCTGCTGTTGATGCTGCCCAGTGCAGGCGGGAACGAAAAAGTACCCGTGCCGCTGGCGGCCGGCGTGGCGCCCGATTGCAGTGTCACACCCAGCGCAGTGAAACCGGCAGTCATTTGCGCCGCAGTAATGGTCTGCGAGGATTGATCCGTGGCGCGGGTCAGCGTGAAATTGCCGGAGACCGAGTCATATGCCAGTGAGAAATCCGACAATGGCGTTGGCGCTGAGGTCGATGGCAGGCTGACATTCACGTTCACGCCATTGAGCGTGGTGCTGAAGCTGCTCGCGCTCGGCATGCTGAACAGATTCTGGCCAATATTGCCGTTCAAATCCTGACCGGCACGCTGTTGCGCGTTCATGGTCTGTGCCAGACCAATCGCGGTCAGGTTAAGGGTGTTTTGCGCCAGCGTCAGCGAGTTGTTCCGGAAATCCAGCAAGCCTTGCAAACTGCCGCCCGCCAACTGGCTGTCCGGCAGATACACGGTGTTGTTGTTCTGCTTGTACGCCACCGAAATATTTTGCGGATTGCTTGGCGACTGCACTGCGGCCAGCTGGAACGAAGTCCCGCCCACCACCACGTTCTGGCCATTACCGATAAACACGTTTACGGTGCCATCGGTCTGGGTCGTGGTCTGGGCCTTCACATATTTGTTCAGTTGCAGCAACTGTTGGTCGCGCTGATCCATCAAATCGTTAGGCGGCTGACCGGAAGCGCTCAGCACGGCGATTTGGGTGTTCAGCGTGGCAATTTGTGAGGTGATGGCATTAATGCTGTTCACCGTATCGCTAATCTGCCCATTCACGGTCTGCGCGCTCTGCGCCAGCTGATCGTTGAAAGTCTTGAAGCTGGACACCAGCGTTTGCGCACTGGTCAGCATCGCGGTGCGCGAAGGCGAATCCGCCGGGTTGCTGGTCACCGCCTGCACCGACGTAAAGAAATTCTGCAACGCAGGCGACACCCCGGCGGTCGGGTCCGCCACGATGTTATCAACGCTCTGCAAGTTGCTCAGATAGGTCGAGAAATAGCTGCTCTGCGACTGCGCGGTCTGCAGGTTTTTAGTCAGAAACTGGTCGTAGGCACGCGAAATGGTATCCACCTGCACACCCATCCCGACAAAACCGCTACCGGTTTGCTGAGGATAAGGCGCACTTTGCTGGATACTCTGGCGCGAATAGCCGGGCGTGTTTGCGTTGGCGATGTTATGGCCGGTGGTACTCAAGCCCAGATTCGCCGCATTCAGCCCTGATACGCCAATACTGAAAACACTCATTGTCCTGCTCCGTTACTTTGGTTGCGGCCAGCTAAATCCGCAGCTGCAACCCTTTTCTGGATATCGGCCACTTGCGCCGTTTCTTGACTTTTTCTTCATCAATTCAAGCGATTCAAGCCAACGTCATCGCCTGAAAATCAGGCATCACTGCCCATCTGTCTTTGCACCCGCGCCGCCACCAGTGCCAGCTTGCCGGCATACGCCGGATCAGTGGCATAGCCTTTGGCTTGCAGCGCGGTGCCGTAGCTCTTGGCGTCACCCCCCTGACCCACCGCATCACCGAAGCGGCGTTTGATCAAACTGGCGTAGTCGCTCATGGCGTCGGCATAAGAGTCATACGAGCGGAATGTCTCGGTTTTCTTTTGTGCCACGCCATTTACATATTCGGTGGTGGTGACATCTGCCGTCTTGCCTTGCCAATCCTTGCCCGCCTTCACGCCAAACAGGTTGTGGGTGTCATTACCGGCAGCGTCGGTCAGCGGCTTGTGGCCCCAGCCGGTTTCCAAAGCAGCTTGTGCCACCAGCACATGCGGCGAAACCCCGAGCGCAGCACTGGCGGATTTTGCCGCCGCGCCGATTTTGTCGATGAACGACGTGGCCTTGCCGCCCTCAGCGGCATCTTTTGCCGCATCGCCCGCAGTTTTTGCCGTCAGGGTACTGGCGGAAAACGGATTCGGCGGAGTGTGCGCAGGCTGTTTCAGCAACGACGGGTCTTGCAGGATGCTGATCTGGCGGGCGATAGAGTCGGCCAGACCAATGCCGCCATGGCGAGACATGCTCGACGCCAACTGCTCGTCGTACATACTGCGAAACATGTTGGTTGCGGGCGAAGTAGAGAGCGTGTCGTACTGCGGCGTGGCGTCGCGCATGGATTTGAGCATCTGCTGCATCAGCAATGCTTCAAACTGCTGCGCCACCGCTTTCACCCCGTCTTTGGGCGAATTGAGCGCGACCTGACGCAGCTGGTTGACACTGTTCGGGTCACTGGCCAGCGTCTGGGCGGTGTTGGTACGAGTAGCCGGGGTGTTTAACGTCATGGTGCCGCTTCAGCAAGGAATCGCTCTATTAAAAGCAATCCCTGTGCCACACCATCAAATCACTTCCAGATCAGCCTTCAGACTGCCTGCAGCCTTCATGGCCTGGAGGATCGCCAGCAAGTCTTGCGGCGTAGCGCCCACCGCATTTAAAGCCCGAACCACGTCACGCAGGTTGGACGCTTTGGGCAGGCGCACAATGCCGCCTTTGTCCGCCTCGATCTGGATATCGGCATTCTGATTGCGCACAGTGCGACCGTTAGCCAATGGCGCAGGCTGGCTGATGGTATTGATGGCGTTAATGGTCACGGTGAGGTTGCCATGCGCCACGGCACACGGATCAACCTGCACCGCCTGGTTCATCACGATTGAGCCGGTGCGGGCGTTGATGATGACTTTGGCGGCAACATCAGCCGGAGTCACATCCAGCCCTTCCAGCCGAGACAAAAATGCAACGCGCTGATTGCTGTCTTCGGGCGCGCGCACCTGAATCACCCGTCCATCTTGTGCCGAGGCAATCGGACCAAACTGGCCATTGATGGCGTTGACCAGATTACTGGCAGTCGTGAAGTCGGTTTGCAGCAATTCCAGCTGCACGAAAGCGCCCTGCCCCACACCGCCGGGTACGGCGCGCTCCACCGTGGCACCGCCGGGAATACGCCCGGTTGCCAACTGGTTGATCTGCGTGGTCGAACCCGCCGCCGAAGCACCTGCGCCCGCCACAACCACGTTACCTTGCGCCATGGCGTAGATTTGCCCGTCCACCCCTTTGAGCGGCGCCATGATCAGAGTGCCGCCGCGCAGCGATTTGGCATTACCCATCGACGACACCGTCACATCCAGCGGTTGGCCAGGACGGGAAAACGCGGGCAGATTGGCGGTAATGGTCACCGCCGCCACGTTCTTCAATTGCAGATTACCGCCGCTGGGCACTTGCACGCCCAGGTTGTTCAGCATGTTGATCACCGATTGCACGGTAAACGGCGTTTGCGTGGTCTGGTCACCACTGCCGTCAAGGCCCGTTACCAGGCCATAACCCACCAACTGGTTGGGCCGCACGCCAGCAATGGTGGCGATATCACGCACTTTGTCGGCTTGCGCCACGCCCGCCAGCAAAGCCAGCGCGGTAACGGCAAAAAAACGAATGAATTTTTGTTTCATGATGAGCGCTTCATCTTCATTGCCAATAGGTAGGGTTTGCAGGCTTTACCTGCGAACACGTTCAGTGGCGGTGCGCATCAATGCGCACCCTGCGACTTCTGTTAGTACGGCATCACACTCAAAAAGATACGCTGCAGCCAACCCATGGTGGTGGCGTCTGCCATCGCGCCCACGCCCAATTGTTCAATACGCGCATCAGCCACACGGGTGGACGGAATGATATTGCCGCTCTGGATATCGGTCGGATTCACCACGCCAGTCAGGCGCAATGTATTGATATGGCCATTGATGGCGATCTGCTTCTCGCCACCAATCTGCAAATTGCCGTTAGGTAACACGTCCACCACCGTGGCCGAAATCGCCCCGGTAAAGGTGTTGGTGTTGTCGGTGGCGCCCTTGCCCGCAAAATTGTTGTCGTTGCTGGTGGAAAGGTTCGCGCCCATGAACTCTTTCAGGTAACCCGGCATACCAGGAATCGAGCCGCTGCCAGTGAGACCCAGCGAGCCTTTACGATCGGTCGAGGTATCCACTTTGTTGGTGGCCGACAGGTTTTCGGCAATGGTAATGGTCAGCAGATCGCCGATATGGCGGGCAGAGCGTTCTTCAAACAACTGGCGCGAATTGGCGACCTGAAAAATCGAGCCCTGGTTGTAACTGGCCTGCAGCGCCGGTTCTGGCCGCACCGTCGTCGGGGTGGTGACGATGGAAGACGGCGGCAGGGCGGCGCAGGCGGCCAGCGACATTACTGCTATCGCCAGCACCAGACGAGCCAATTGAGAAACACGAAAATACATGGTCATACCCTGGTTATCTGCAACTACGCGGACAGCCGCCGCGTAGCGCCAAGTCAACTTCACACTATCAAACCCGCCAAATCCTTTACCGCCAACTGCCAACTGCTAATCACCAATTACATCTGCTCAAGCTTTTGCAACATCTGGTCAGACGTTGTCACTGCCTTGGAATTGATTTCATACGCGCGCTGCGCCTGAATCATGTTCACCAACTCTTCGGTCACGTTGACGTTGGACGTTTCCACATAACCCTGGTTGATCGCACCCAAACCGTTGGTGCCGGGTTGCCCGGCAGTCGGCGCGCCCGAGGCATTGGTTTCCAGAAACAGGTTATCGCCAATGGCTTGCAAACCGGCCGGATTGATAAACGTGGCCAGCTGGATGGTACCCAGTGTTACCGGCGCATTCGCCGCGTTATTCACAATGGCCGAAACCGTCCCATCTTTACCCACGGTGACGGAGGTGGTACCCGCCGGCACCTGGATGGATGGATTCAACGCCTCACCACCCGCGGTGACCACGTTACCCTGACTATCTAACTGGAATGAACCATCACGCGTGTAAGCGGTGGTGCCGTCCGGCTGGGTAATCTGGAAGAACCCGACACCGTTAATGGCCAGATCAAGCTGACCTTCGGTGTTCTGCAAACTACCTTGTTGAAAGATACGGGCCGTAGCCACTGTGCGTACACCGGTACCCAGTTGCAGACCGGTTGGCAAACTGGTGGTCTGACTGGTCGCGCCACCCGGCTGCCGCAAGTTCTGGTAAAGCAAATCTTCAAAAATCGGCCGTTCACGCTTGAAGCCGTTGGTGGCGACGTTTGCCAGGTTATTGGAGATCACGTCGACGTTGTTTTGCATGGCATCCATGCCCGTCTTGGCGATCCACAGTGAACGCATCATGGTGTGTTCTTCCTTGTTGTAAGCGGCGCTGCTGTTCTTTGGGTCTAGCTTTGGGTCTGGCTACGGATGCCAGTCATCAACTGGCAAACTGGATAATCGATGCAACGGCCTTGGCGTTGGTATCGGCCGTCTGGATTAACTGCACCTGCATGTCGTAATGGCGTTGCGAACTGATCATGTTCACCAGTTCATCCACTGTATTCACATTGCTGTTTTCCAAGGCATCGGGTGCGACTTTCACGTTGTCATCGATGGGCGCAGGCGTGCCGTCACGCTGGCGAAACAGGCCGTCTACCCCTTTGGTCAGGTCGCTACCCGCCGGATTCACCAGCTTCAAACGGCCCAGATCAGTCGTGCTTGCGGGGTTGTCGAGCGGCGTACCACTGATGGTGCCGTCTGAACCAAAGCTGATTCGGGTATTGTCCGGCACCGTGATCGGGCCGTTTTCACCCAGCACCACTTGACCAGACCGCGTCTTGAGCAAGCCGGATGCATCAATCTCGAATCCGCCATTGCGGGTATAGGCTTCACCGCTGGCGGTTTGCACGGTAAACCAGCCATCGCCATCAATGGCCGCATCCATATCGCGGCCGGTGCTTTGAATCACGCCAGCTGACAGATCAGCACCAGTAGTTTGCGCAACCACAAAAGCGCGGGTCTGCGCCCCCTCTCCCACTACCGGCACGGCGCGGAACGCATCCAGATCAGCCCTGAAACCTGGCGTTGCTGCATTGGCCAGGTTGTTAGCCACGGTTGCCTGGCGCTCCATCGATTGCTTGGCACCCGTCATGGCCACATAAATCAGTCTATCCATCACGCTGCATCCGCCTTTTTGCCAGTGTTCTGTTGGTTACGCAGGTATCAAATCAACCGCTTCAGACTCAAACCGGTCAGATGTTCACAATGGTTTGCAAGATGGTGTCTTGCGCCTTGATCGTCTGCGAATTGGCCTGGTAATTACGTTGTGCGGTAATCAGGTTCACCAGTTCGGAGGTCAGATCGACGTTGGAGTCTTCTACCGCCGATGATTGCAGCGAACCCAGACTACCTGTACCTGGGTCGCCAATCAGCGCCTGACCCGATGCAAAAGTCTGCGCCCACAGATTGCTGCCCAGTGGCTGCAGACCCTGCACGTTGGCAAAGTTGGCCAGCACAATCTGGCCGACTGTTTTGGTCTGGCCGTTGGAGTAGCTACCTTGAATGGTGCCGTCTTTACCAATCGACATCCCGGTCAAGGTGCCGTCGGCATAGCCATCCTGGTTCAATGCATTCACCACAAACGGGCTGCCGTATTGGGTGGCTTGCGGAAAGGTGACATTGAACGCGAACGGGCTGGTTGCGCCGTTAGGTGCGACCAGATTGGTGGTGAAATTGAATGCCGAAACATTGCTGGCGGCGGTGCCGGTCAGCGGGTCGGTTACGGTTGCGGTGCTATCGAGCGCACCGTTGCCGTTAAACGACAAATAACCATTAGTGCCTGCTGGCGCGCCGGTGGACACCGGGGTAGCGCCGTCAAACGACGTTTGCACTTCCCACTGATTGGTTGCCACTTTGGTGAAATAGAAGGTCAGGTTATGCGACACGCCCTGAGCGTCATACACCTGAGCAGTGGTCGAGCTGGTAAACGTGGTCGGGTCGGTCACACTCAGCGGGCCAACGCCAGCCGGTGAGGCTGCACGGCTGATAATGGGCGCAGCGGCGTTCAGGTTCATGGAGCCGACCTGCAAACCAGCAGACGACGTCCCCGAAGAACCGGTGGCGCGCGCGCCAATGTTGCCCACTTGCACTTGCAGTGGCACTGGTGAGCCACCCTTGATCAACTGACCGGATGCCGGGTCGACCGCCCAGCCAGTCAGGTGCTCGCCATCGTTAACGATGTAGCCCTGGTTATCCAGCTGGAACTGGCCGTTACGGGCATAAGCCACGGTGCCGGCATCGTTGACCATGCGGTAAAACCCGTTGCCGGTAATGGCCACATCCATCGGGTTGCTGGTGGTTTCCACGTTGCCCTGACCGAACTGCTGGGCCACGCTCATCACCCGCGTACCGATCCCCGCCACATTGGAGGACGAAGCAAAGGTAGACGCGTAAATATCCGCGAACTCTGCGCGCGAATCCTTGAAGCCCACGGTATTGGCATTGGCAATGTTGTTACCAATGACATCCAGGTTCTTGGACGCTGCGTTCAGACCGCTCAAACCTTGTTGAAAACCCATGCTTTCTCCCCCGGCAATCCTTGCCGCCCTTGCGGCAATTCATGCCTGCCCTGTCGGGCACGTTATCGGACTTATCTGATTAATTCGTTTGTGACTGCAAGTAACACGGCTAAAGCGGCTTAGCTGATCTGTTTGACATCACTCAGATTGACTGTTGAGCCATTGCCCAACTGCACTTGCACGCCGCTACTACCCAGAATCACGCTGGTAGCGGTTTGCCAGCCATCTACCGTGAGGGTGGATTGCGCACCGGAAGAACTCATGCCAGAAGCCACAATCGCGTAGTTACCCGCTGGCGCCTTGGTGCCATCGGACAGCGTGCCATCCCAGTTGATTGCGTTCATCTGCCCGGCAGTTGGCGTATTGGTCATTTGATCAACCACCTGGCCAGTGGTTAGCGACACCACTGAAACCTGCATCTGCGAAGTACCAGCCGGCACGTCAATCTGTGCTTGCAGCGGCGTGGTGCCGTCAAACGCAAAGCTCTTGGTCGGTGCCATGACTTGCTTGCCAATCAGCGCAGCGGACTGCAAGGCCTGGCTGGAGCTGAACAGCGACGACATCGACGACATGGTCTGATTAAGCTGCTGCACGCCACTCACAGTGCTGATCTGCGCCAGTTGCGAGGTCATTTGTGAGTTATCCATTGGATTGGTTGGATCCTGATTCTGCAATTGCGCTACTAGCAACTGCATGAACTGATCCTGCAAACCAGCGGCCGAACCCGAGGCAGTACCACTGGCGCTGCTGGTGCTGGATGTACCGCTAAGCGCAGCGTTGAGTTTGCTGAAATCAAACCCGCTACCTACTGTTGTTGCCATCTGGCTACTCCCTCAATCCGCTATTCAATCAGGCCGTGGCGAGCTGCAAGGTACGCTGCAGCAGGGTTTTGGCGGTATTCATTACATCGGCGTTGGTCTGATAAGAACGCGACGCCGACAACATATTGGTCATTTCTTCAACCACATTCACGTTAGGCATGGCTACGTAACCATTGGCATCGGCCACCGGGTTGTGTGGGTCATACATCAAACGCGGTGGTGTCTGGTCTTCAACCACCTGAGCAACTTTCACGCCCACGCCACCAGCTGGTCCGATCGGGGTAGCCTGAAACACCACTTGCTTGGCGCGGTACGGCTGGCCGTTGGAACTGGTGGCCGACTCGGCATTCGCCAGATTGCTGGCCACCGTATTCAAGCGCATCGACTGCGCCTGCATGGCCGAAGCCGAGATATCAAACGTGCTGAACAAAGACATGATCTAGTTGCTCCGCGGTCAGGACGATGCGGACGTCAGCGCAGTGCGCATCGTGCTCATCCGGTTCTGCATAAAAGTGATCGAAGCCTCGTAGCGCAGCGTGTTATCCGCAAAATCGCGCATCTCGGTATTCATATCCACGGTGTTGCCATCAATCGAGGGTTGGACCTCGCTGCGGTACTGCAGTTGCGGGGCAAACAAGTCTGTAGTGCCCTGCGGTTGCAGATGGCGCGCATCGGTTGCGGCCAAAGTACCGGCGTTCACCTGGGAAGCACTCAGCGCCGACTTGAACGCGGTCGAAAAATCGAAATCGCGAGCCTTGTATTGCGGCGTATCGCCGTTGGCAATATTCGACGACAACACTTCCTGACGGTAACCGCGCAACTTCATGGCGGTTTCCTGTGTTTGGAAATAGCTATCCAGCGAACTCATCATGGCCAAAGGCTTCCAGGTGTGTGACTGGACTCACAGAAGCAGGAAGTATGCCAGAACACAAACCATTGATTTATAACGACTTAATTTTTATGCATATGGGATGCCCGGCAAGTTTTGCCGGTCTGCCAAGAGCGTGAGCGGCAGTGCAATGCCCGGCCCGCTTAAAACGCGTCGTTTATCAGCGACAGGCCAGAAAGCCGGTTTCACTGGCGTCAGCCCGATTACCGCGCACGGCATGACGCCTGACGGCGACAGGCGGTAGCAACATTTTCGTAATTCGCATCAACAAAAAACAACATCTATTTGTTTATAAAAGATATTTTCATTGTGGCACGGCAATTGCACTAGAAGGGGTAGACGTGGAAATACCGATATTTCGCGCACCCTCTGACGTAATTCCAAGGAGTACCCATGTTCTCGTCGAAGCAACAATCGCCCATCCTCAATAAAAACCAGAGCAGCCTGACCAATCGCAGCGCGCACGCCGATGCGGGCAGCAGCCAACCCTATCCACCCGCCGGTGACAATCTGCGCCCTGACGGCGTACCCGCCAGCGTTCAGGCAACCAAAGCAGTGGTACCGGTAGCACCCGCCGCCACTGCAGATACCGGCGGCAACCGGCTGATCGTCGGCCCGGATGTAAAACTGCGCGGAGCCGAGATTCTGGATTGCGACACGCTGGTAGTTGAAGGCCGCGTAGAAGCCACCATGGATAGCCGCGTTATCCGCATCGCCGAAGGTGGCTCGTTCTCGGGCAAGGTGAGCATTGATGTGGCCGAAGTCCACGGCACCTTTGAAGGTGAACTGACCGCACGCGAGCAGTTGATCATCCACGCTACTGGCCGTGTCAAAGGCACCATCCGTTATGGCAAGCTGCTGATTGAATCAGGCGGGATGATTTCGGGTGAGATTGAATCGCTGGCAGATGCACGCAAATTTGCTGGTGAAGACAAGTCGTCCAACGTCACTCGGCTGAGTGCTGCGGGCTAAGTCGGGATCTTTCCTGCCATGCAAAACGGGCGCTTTATGCGCCCGTTTTGTTTTTCGCCCTTCCAGCGGTGTATTCATCGGCCCCACTTGGCCAGCCGCACTTCGCCAGCCGCACTTCGCCAGCCGCACTAAAAATGGCGGTGAAACCACGCCTTGGTTTTGCGGATGGTTTTATCCACCGGGTGGTGATCGTGATGATGGTGCGCCGTGGTTTCCGCAGCGGCCAGCGGTGCGGCCATCAGCAAAGGAATCAACACCATCAGCGCTAGCGAACATTTCAGAAAGTGGGTCATGGGTAAACAGGTCAATGGATATCGAACGTATATCAACGCATGCAAGCGTAATGGCGCTCAGTTCAGCAAGCCCGCCGCCACATTGATCGACAAACCCAGCACACTCAGATTGAAAACAAACGCCAATACCGATTGCGCCAGCACGACACGCCGGGTTGCGCTGTCCCCCACCGCAACATCCGCGGTCTGGCAAGCCACCGCGATGGTGAACGAGAAGTACAGAAAATCCCAATACGCGGGTTCGGCGGGGTTATCCGGAAACAGCACCGGCTTCTTGTCATGCGTGGCGCAGATATAAAACTGATGCGCGTAGTGAATGGCAAACGAAGTGGGCAGCATCAACCACGCCCCCACCAGCGTAATGGCCGTAAAACCAATTCGGGTGAATTGGTGGATGCCCGACGCACTTTTGACGCTGGCCAATTCAATCAGAATGGTGACAAGACTCACCACGCAAGCCAATGCCACGGCGGCCAGCACAATTTCGGCGTTTTCATCCTGCGCCTGGGCAATCTGGCGAATCCTTGCAGGCTCCGCCCTGATCATCATCGCCCACACCGTGGCCAGGTAAACCCAGACGGTAACGTTCCAGGCGGCCAGTGCCCGCGTCAACCCGGTTACTGCGCCGGGCCATAGCAGATAAAACAGCACGCCCAGCGCAATGGCGATCATCAGCCGCGGGCGGGCCTTCATCAAACCACCGACACGGCTCATGGTATTTTCCGCAGGCTCAGCCCGGAACGTGAAGTTGGCATGCAGGTTTAGTCTTCGGAGACGTCGTAAAACACGCCATCGTCTTTATCGAAAGATGCGCCAATCGGGGCGTCCAGAAACTCGATAATGCTCTGGTCGTAATTGGCGACGACGTTCACGTCCAGCAGACTGAAATGTTTGGGGTTATCCAGATAGCGGTCGTCTTCTGCGCCGGAGAAAAAGCGCCAGCCACTGTCGTCAGCATCTTCCGGTTCTTCGCGCACCATATAACCGACCGGATGCCCTTCGACCACGATCAAATCAGTGACAACACACAGGCCTTTGCCGGTGACAAGAGTGCGGATATCCGCCGCGTTGATTTTGTATTGCTTTTGCATGATGGCTCTCACAGGCAGACAAGCTCTCAGAATACCGGCTTTCGCGCTCGATTGGGATGCCAGCGCCATTGTTGCGTACCCGCGGCTAGCCCTTGCCGGGCAACTTTTGCAGATATTCCAGCTGCGCTTTCAGCGTCGGCAGCGTTTGCCGGGCGAAGTTGACGATATCCTGATCGCTGCCATTGGCCACTTCTTGCGACCAGGCAATCACGGCATCCTGGCAAGCTTTGGTCTGCACCTTCACCCAAGCTTCGTCAAAGTGATCGCCCTGCAAACCGGATAGTTGCTCCAGATCGTGCCGTTGGGCGGCGTCTGGCTCAGTGGCCGCCGGTTTGCCTTTACTCTGCGCCAGCAATTTGAGTTTTTGCGCAAGTACCGCATGATCTTCAGCCACCTTGCTGGCCAGTGCTTTGATGGCCGGCGCTTCGGCTTGCTGCAAAGCCATTCGGTTAATGGCAATGGCGGCCGTGCTGCTGCGCTGCGCTTCGGCCATGAACGATGCATCTTGTTGCGACAATTTGGCCTGGCGAGACGCCGCCGCACTGGGCGAGGCGGCGGTGTCAGTCGACTGGCTCTGCGCGGCATCAACCATCGCCGTTGCGGTCATCAGGCTCAGAGCCAGTGCGGGCGTGAGAAAGAGCGACATGATGCCTCCGGCAAATTGCAGTTGATCCGACGTGGTTGGAATCACCGGCTGCGGGCGGGCGGGTGCCTCGGCAAATTCAGTGCAGCGTTACGCCAGAAAAATACGGCGTATCGGTTGCCGGTTCGTCCGGCGAACGTGGCGGCTCTTGCTGTGGCGCGGGCGGTACTGGCAGATAAGGATCGCTCAAGGGCGGATGCGGAAAAGGTTGATCTGGCGGGATCGGCAGCGGCGGAATCGGTTGCGGCGGTAAGGGCTGCGGAAAATCCGGATCGGCCGGTTCTGGCTGTGGCGGATTACCGGGCACGCTGGGCGGATAAGCAACTGGCATCACGGCGGACGGGAACATGGTGAACTCCTGCAAAAGCAGATTCGTGAGTTCATGTTGCCCGCCTGCGTCGGCAGCCGCTGTCAGCTATCCACCGATACTACCGTGGGATCATTGCCGGTCTGGCCAGCAAGGTATTATCCTCACCACGTTTTTCGGCGTGCTGGCGGGGTTTGATTCCCAGAGCCCGCTCACTCTCGCGAGCGTCTTTGCGCCTTGATGGCAAAAGCGCTATCCAGAGCACCAGCCGTGAGCCTGTTGTGAAATAACGATATCGGGCCACGCGCCCTCGTTAACCGCACGGTCGGCCGCACCGCCCGATCACCCGACCTCAACCACACAGGACAGCCGCAGACCATGGTTCCGGATATTTATTTGCAACGAGCACTGGCTTTACTGGAAAGCGGCCAGCGCAAAATTCTGGGCATCGCCGGGGCGCCGGGTTCAGGCAAATCGACAGTCGCGCAGGCGCTGGCAGAACAACTAGGCGCGCGGGCGATTGTGGTGCCGATGGATGGCTATCATCTGGCCAATGTCGAACTCGCCCGGCTCGGCCGCGCCAGTCGCAAAGGCGCGCCCGATACCTTTGATATGTACGGCTACGTGGCTTTGTTGCAGCGGCTCAAACAGCAAGGTAAAGACGAAACTGTCTACGCCCCGCTGTTTCGCCGCGAGATCGAAGAACCCATCGCCGGAGCGATTCCGGTCGCCGCAGATATCCCGCTGATCATCACTGAAGGCAATTATTTGCTGATGGAAAACGGCGGCTGGCAAGGCGTGCGCCCGCTGCTGGATGAAGCTTGGTACGTCGGCGTGGATGACGAACTGCGTCGCTCGCGACTGGCGGCACGGCACATGCATTTTGGCCGCAGTGAGCAAGCAGCCAAAGACTGGGTGGCCAATACCGATGAACCCAACGCCGTGCGTATCGCCGCCACCCAGGCGCGAGCTGATCTGATCGTGCAATGGCCTGAGTTGTAAGCGCCACAACGGCCAGCACAAAACGCCAGCGGCCAGTGATATCTGCATATCACTGGCCGCTGGCTGTTTCACTCAACTCAATGCGGCTGGAAGCCTTTCTTGCCGGTGCGCCACAAAATGAACGCGTATTGATCGGCCAGATCATCATCAATCTGGGTGCGGGTGGAGCCGATACCATGCCCGGCATCCACGTTCACTTTCAGCAACACCGGATTATGAGACGCGGTCGCCCGTTGCAGCGTGGCAGTCATCTTGGCGACTTCCCATGGCGAGACGCGCGGGTCGTTCAGGCCGGTGGTCAGCAGCACGGATGGATATTTCACGCCTTGTTTCACCGCATGCACCGCATCCATCTGTTTGAGCGCCAGAAAGCCGTCGTGATCCTTGATGGTGCCAAACTCGTCGATATTGGGCGGCCCATTGGGCGAGCATTCCGCGCGCAAGGTGTTGGATGCGCCGACGTCAGACAGCACTACTGCAAACAGGTCCGGGCGTTCGGTCATGGCGCGGCCCACGGTGATGCCGCCAGCGGAGCCGCCCTCAATGCCCAGATGCTTTGAATCGGTCCAGCCGTCTTTGATCAGTTTCTCGCAGCAATCAATCAGATCGCGCCAGGTGTTGGGCTTGTTCAAGCCCTTACCCGCTTGCCACCAGCGTTTGCCGTATTCGCCGCCGCCTCGCACATGCGCCGTGGCCATGACGCCGCCCTGCTCCAGAAACGCAATAAAGCGCGTGGAGAAATAGGGTGATTGCACAATCTGATAAGAACCGTAGGCGCTGACGTGGGCCGGATTCTTGCCGTCTTTCTTGAGCCCTTTTTTGGCGACAATCGACAGCGGCACTTTGGTGCCGTCACGTGCCACGGCGAAGGTGCGCACGGCCTCGTAGCCGGATAAATCCACGTCCGGCTTGGCGATCAGGTGAGTATCAACACATTGGCCACTTACCGGGTCGTAGCGGTAAACGGTAAATGGCACGAGCCAGCTGGCGCCAATCAGCCACGCGCCATCTTCGGCGCTAGTTGCGCCAACGCCATCCAGCGAGCCTTCAAACGGCAAGGCAATATCGCCTGCCTTGCCGTTGCGGTCGATGCGGCGCAGCGTGTTGTAACCCCCATCCAGCAAAGTGATATACAAACCATCCTTTGCTGCAACGATGGCCTGGACAACCAGATCACTGGCTGGCACTACCAGCTGTGCTCTGGCGATATCCGGCGCCGCCGCGCTGGTTCGTAGCACTTTGCCGTTATCCGCGCCTTTTGTACTGAGCAGATAGAGATCATTGCCGACCAGCGCAACGCCAGTTACTTCGTCCGCGATATCGCAGACTTGCTGCCATTGCGGTTTGCCAGCAACGGCATCGGCCAGTTTGGCGCTATACCACGCGTTCGCCAGGCGCACGCCGCCTTGCGGGCAAGCCAGCACGTATTCCGAGCCTGGATCAGTAAACACCATCGGAAAATCAAGATCATCAAACTTCACTTGCGGGTACTGATTCACCGACAGAATTTTGATGTCCTGACTGGCATCGGTGCGCAAGCGGTGCAGCCAGGACACGCTGTTCTTGAAGTAATCAACCGAGCCCTTGGCCTGCCCTGCTGCCAGCCGATTAAAAAAGAAGCCGGAGTTATCGGGCAACCACTGCGGATTAGCCTCTTGTGCCCGGTCGATTTTCTCCGGCAACAGGTTGCCGCTGTCGATATCCAGAATATAAAGCGTCGAATTCTCGGAGCCCGCTGGCGACAAGCCATACGCCATCAACTTGCCGTCGGGTGACGGCGTCCACCAATCCAGCGAAACGTGTGAGCCTTCTACCTTGATAGCGGTCGGGTCGATCAATAATTTGTCTTCGCCACCCGCTTCTTCGCGCATATACAACTTGAAGTTATCGCCGTTGCGCGGACGCTTGCTGAAGAACACCCGGCCACCCGAGGGCTGCACCATGCTGATCGCTTCCGCCCCACTGGACAGCGCGTTCAGCCGCTTGCCCAAGGCAGCACGACCCGGAATCGCATCCAGCATGCTGCGCGCATAAGCACCCTGACCTTTCATGTACGGAACCCAGTCCGGGTCGGCACTGTTTTCCATCCAGCGATAGTCATCAACGACCTGTTCGCCCCAGATCGTCTCGGTAACGGGCTCGACACGGGCGATGGGTGGCCGGCGCGGGCCAGTCGCCGCTTCGGCAATCCACGGCAAGGAAGTCATTACGGGCACAGCGCCCAACAGCTTGAGAAAATCACGTCGTTGCCAGCCGGACTGAGACATCAAACACTCCTGAAGCGGATCAGTGGAAGTTTCTGTTTTTTGCTATTTTGTTGTTCGTTACGCGTAGTTGGACGCTTTTAATGCAATGGTCTGACATCGCCAGAACGAGCAAACCGCGTGCCAGTTCACCTGCCTGGCTCGCTAGTCGATACTGGCGAGCGCCCGCAGCGGACAATGGCATGAATTTTTACTGGCGCCCCGAAAGTATTGCAAGTGCATAAAAGTACGACATGACCGAAAAGCCTCGCACCCCAGTCCACGCAGCCACGTGGCGGCATGGCTGGCCCGGTTCAGCAGGCAAAAACGGCTCCAGCAACTAGTATGTCTGCATGCCGGTCAGACGCTGGCACCACTTAAACAGGACCGGTTTTATGGCAACGCAAATCAACGGCACTTTCGACGTCACCCTCACCCCGCTGGCACAGTCAGAAAAGACCGGTGGTGCCAGCTTGGGGCGCATGGGGATCAGCAAACAGTTTCATGGCGACTTGAGCGCCACCAGCAAGGGCGAAATGCTCAGCGCCATGACCGATACGGCAGGTTCTGCCGGGTACGTGGCGATTGAGCAAGTGACTGGCTCGCTGGTCGGGCGCAACGGCAGTTTTGTGCTGCAACACTCGGGAAGCATGGCGCGAGGCGTGGCCAGCTTGCGAGTGACGGTTGTTCCGGATTCTGCGACGGATGAACTGGTCGGACTGACCGGGGAAATGGCGATCAATATCGTGGATGGCAAACATTTTTATGAGTTCAGTTTTACCTTGCCGGCGTGAAGGCATAGGTTGCCGATTTGCGCGGCGATCTGACCGGTTTATTTGTGCATGGAAAAGCTGTGAGCACCAGCAAGCGACAACTCATTCAAAGCGATTTTCTCGGCAGTACAACCGTTGCTGGATAAAGGCCCGATCCAGGACCTGACCGCCTACGGCATCTTGCGCCCGGCCATCAAGCGCACGGAAGTCATCTGTGACGAAGCCGTGCAGTTCAAAGTGGGCTTTGATAGCGACAAGGGTGAAATCTGGGCTGATCTTACCCTGCCCGAAGGCAACTTCTGCTATCAGCGCAGCTCCAACATCCCGCAACAGGCCGAATTTGCGCACGGACATCCGCTGGAAATCTTCAACGCGCAGCATCAACCGTATTTTGAGATAGAAACCCACGCCCCACTGGCTCATCTGCAGCCCGGCGAACGTATGTCTTACACCATTGAGGAAGCCGCATGGGCGATCTGAACGGCGTACCCGCATTGACCACCTCCGACAGCTGGACGCTCGATTGGGCGTGGGGCGACGTCACCTTGCAAGCCTTGGGCGGCATGCTGGCTCCGGTCACTTTTGTCCTGGAAGACGACCGCGCCATTCAACCGATGCAGATCGCGCCGTGGGGCGACAAGCCAGACCCGCAATGGCCTGGCGTATTACGCCAGTTACGCGGCGAATGGCCCTGTGTACCGTTTGGCATGGCTCAGGCCCCGCAACATCTTGACCCGTCTTGGCCGGTGGCCAACGACACCAACCCGTTTGACCACGGCTATGGTGCGAATCACGAATGGCAGCTGGTGCATCAGACCGATGAAACCCTGACCATTGCGATCAATTACCCGGCCGATGACGCCGTTGCGCGACTGGAACGCGAAGTACGCGTCGACCCGGAACGCGCCGCCATCACCGTCACCCTCATCATCCATGCCCGCCACGAAACGCAAATCCCGGTCGCCTTGCACCCCACTTTTGCGGTGCCTGCCAGCGGCGTAGAAGTGCTGGCCTGCCAAATTGAAAGCGCCCACACCTACCCGCAACCCACGGAATGGAAAGTATCGAAGCTGAGACCGGATCGCAGCGCCAGCAGCCTGGCCGCATTGCCCGGCATTCAAGGCGAAATTGATATCACCCACCTGCCCTTGCCCTACGCCACCGAAGAACTGGTACAACTGCGCGGCTGCCGGCCACCATTTGTATTGCGTTATCCGGGCTGGCAAGCCGATGTAACGCTGGATTGGGACACCCAACAGTTGCCCGATGCCCTACTGTGGATCAGCAACGGTGGCCGCGCTTTTGCGCCTTGGTCCGGTCGGCATTACGCGTTGGGCGTTGAGCCGCTGAACAGCTTTTTTGATCTGGGGCGCGTGGCGACGCCGCCGGTTGATCACCCATTGGCTGATCGCAAAGGACTGACGATCAGGCCGGGGCAGCCGGTGATTATTCGGTATCGGCTGTCGGCTGGGGTTAGTCCGGCAGTGTGATTGGGCATTTGGTCGTGTCTCAAATCCGGCTGGATGGCATTCCAGCTGACTGACCAAAGATATCGCGCCAGGCCACGTACATGCCCATCATGACCAGCACAACCAGGGGCGACATGAAAACAATCAGGCCTGCAGCCATCAGCAACTGCGCCCCGGTTCCCTGCATCGCGCCCGGGCCCGTCTGGTGCATGGCGATTGCCGCGACGACAAACACGGCGATCAGGACCACAAAAATCAGTAAACCCCATAATGCGTAACTAATTAACACCCCGAGAAAGGCGGGTACGTTACGCAAACCGGCCTGAATGCTGTTGCGGTATGCGGCCAAGACTGGTTGCCCGCGCAGTACCACTTCGGGTGTGCAAAATGCCGTAAGCAGGCCAAGCAGAGCCAGTATCGCAACTGGCCAAAACCTCAGGCCGTGCAGCGCGGCGGCAAGCTGCAATTGTTTCGGGTCAAAGGCCAGCGATAGTGGCAGGCTGGAAGACCAGGCAATGAACAAATTCCCCATCATGTACAACACCACCTGAAGACATAGCAGAGTGAAAATTCTCTGCCCATTCTCTTTGAGCGTCTGGCTGGCCTTGGACCAGGAAAACTGACCATCCAGGTCGACCTGACGGAAAAAACAATAAAACACGCAACCAGACAACGCGCTTGTTGCGGGCAGTAGATATCCCGCAATGACCCAGGGGATGTGTTGCGACAGCAGCATCAACACCTCAAACGCAATCGATAGTCCCAGCCATTGCCAAGGTTTCTTGCGAAACAAGCGCCAGCCCTGCGCAAGCCAGCTACGGCCATCAGCAAAAGATAAACGAAGAGGCAACGAGTCGATTGCAATCATCCTGGCGTTCCGATTTATAAAAGATTCGTGAAAGAATATATATAAATTCAAGTCAACCAGAAAGATTGCCCTGCTACCTCCCGCAAGAGTGTAGGTTTGCGAACACAGTGGCCCAGGCTGTAATTCAAGCCGCGCAGATACAACACCAGAAAACAAAAGAGCGCGTGGCACCAGGTATTAAAACCCGGCACCACGCGCTCTTCATTTGCTGCAAAAGTTGGGCTGGCTTACTTCTGTGCCATCACCGCTTCCAGCTCATCCATCACCTTATCCATACGCCGCACAATGGCTTGATATGGCGCCGGTGTGGCCATATCCAGCCCGGCACGCTTGACCACCTGGTACGCATCATCCGAGCCACCGGCTTTGAGCATGTTGAAGTAACGCTCACGCAAGGCGGTGTCGCCCTTCTCGATGCCTTCCGCAAAGTACGCGGCGGCGCTGATTGAGGTGGCGTATTGGTAGACGTAGAAGTCTGAGTAGAAGTGCGGGATGTACGCCCACTCCACGCCGTACAAGTCGTCAATGTGCACCACGCCTTGCGCGTCGCCGTGATAACGCTTGAGCAGTTCCAGATACATCTTGCTCAGGTCGGCGCCGGTCAGCGACTGGTCGTGCTCGATGGCGTCGTGCGCTTTGAGTTCAAACTCGGCGAACATGGCTTGGCGGAAGAAGGTACCACGTAGCAATTCCAGTTCCTGACTCAACGCGAATACTTTTTCTGCCCTGGTTTTGGCGTGACTGGCAACGTAATCGGCCAGCAGCATTTCGTTGGTGGTGGACGGGATTTCGGCAACAAAGATTGGGTAGTCGGCCGTTTCAAACGGCTGCGCGCCGTTAGCCAGCACGGTGTGCATGGCATGACCCCATTCGTGCGCCAGAGTGGACACACTCTCGTAGCCACCATCAAAAGTCATCAACACAAACGGGTGCACGTCATATGCGGCGCCATTCATATACGCGCCTGAATGCTTGCCTTGCTGTTGCAGCGAGTGCATCCAGCCTTTCTGAAAGTTGGCGCCCAGCGTCTTCACGTAGTCGTCGCCTAACGGTTGCACCGCATCCAGCGTCAGCGCTTCAGCTTCGGCCAGAGAATACTGACGTGGCGGATTGGCCAGAGGTACGTAAATGTCTTGATAGCCCGCTTGCTTCAGGCCCAGCAACTTGCTGCGCAGTTTGAAGTATCGATGCAGTGTGGGCAGCCCGGCATTGGCTTGGGCCACCAGCGTGGTGTACACGGCATCGGGCGTATTGCCGCCCGACAACGCCATGTCCAGTGAGCTGTCATATTTTCGCGCACGGGCTTTGAATACATTGCCACGCAGATGGGCCACGTAGATCGCCCCGATAGTGCGCTCGTAAGCCTTGAATACCGGCCAGAAGGCCTTGAATACCTGCTGACGCACTTTTGGATCGCGGTCGCTACGCAGGGAGACGTAGGTTTCCTGATCCAGCGTATAGACTTTGCCGCGCACGGTGATCTTGGGCCACGGCAGCTCGGCATTGGTCAGCAGGTTGTAGATGGAGCCCGCTTGTTCCAGTGGGTCATTAGCAGCGGCCAGCAGGTTTTCTTCACCTGCGCTGAGCGTGTGGGCAGACAAGCGCAGCGCGGTATGCAGCATGTAGCTGAACTTCTGTAGACCCGGCTCTTGTTTGATCCAGGTGTCGATCTTTTCCGCCCCAATCGCCGCAATTTCCGGGCTGATAAACGCCGTTGCCTGATCAACCTGGCTATCAAGCGAATAAGCCAACTGGTTGCGCGCCTGGTTGGCGTCGTCCTTGGTATTGGCATCGGCTTTCAGGCCGGAATAAACCTCCAGCCGATTGGCGCGGCGGCGGATATCGGACATGGTCTGCAAACCCTTGAGCAAACTGGCCGAACTGGTACCCAGCGTGCCTTGTAGTGCCTTCATTTTTGGCAAATCGGCCAGTAGTGCCTGGCGCTCGGTTTCCCATGCGGCGTCGGAGGGATACAGCGAAGTCAGATCCCACACTGCAGGTGGGTTGGCTGAAGGGTTGCTTTGGGTTGTAGCGGCAGAAGCAGCGAAGGCGGGGGTAACAAAAGACAGAGACGTAAAAGCGAGGGCAACAGCAAGTGCGATGCGTTTCATGTACAGGACTCTGGGTAAGGGTCTTGATGCGGACAAGCTGTCCTGCTGGGTTGCGGACAGCGCAGCTCAAAAAAACAGTTGAGGATTCTGCCGTAGCGCGTCCGGGTTTGTTGCAAAACTGTGTAAACACGAATTACCAGAGCTGAAAATGTTGTACCGAGGATACGTAATGCGCCCAAGCGCCGGAATAAAAGGCCTGGCCTGGCCGTTTTGTTAACAGAGCGAATCTTTCTTGCCATCTAACCTGACCGCGCAGGGCAAATAACACGGCAGGCAGCAAACCCGTTCTGGCGCTGCTACGCTGGAGCAGCACCGGCCGATATTGAGCAGGCTATTGCGATGCTATTGCTGAATCCGAATCATCAAAACCAGACCGCAGACCAGACCATCTTTCACACCCGAAACGATGAGTCACCCGTCACTTCGCTCACCCATGAGGACACGGCTATGGCCCAAAATAATTGGTTTGAATCTTTTAATTTGCCCGCTGGCACCAGCAAACCCCGATCCAAATGGCGCGCTGCCGTCTTTACCGCAGCACTGGCCGGGTATGCGCTAATGCTGGCTGGGTGCGCCACGGTTAGCGCGACCAGCACCCAATACGTTGGCGCGCCGCACCCGGCCCCGAGCGATCCGGCCAAGGTAGAAATCTTGCGGGCCGAACCGACGCACCCATTTGACCGCCTAGGTGAGATCAGCGTGGATGCCTCGGTCGAGCCATCGCCACCTATCGCGGATATCGAAGCCAAAGTGCGCTCAGAAAGCGCCAAGCTCGGCGCTGATGCGGTGGTGATCGTACTGGATCGGGTTGTGCCCACCGGCGTGTACGTATCCGGCCCGTGGTGGGGGCGCAATGTGGATACCATTACCGGGCGCAAACTGATTGGCGTGGCGATCAAGTACAAGTAGTTTTCGCCAGCCCGCAAAACCGCCCGGATATGTGTTATTCGGGCGGTTTGTCATTCAAAGGCACATCGGCGACCGCCTCAACCAGCGCGGCTCACGTAGAATCAACGCTGGCCAAAGCTGCAGCGCCCAACCACTCAGCTACGCCCTCTTCCCCAACCAGCACAAAAGCAATCGATGCGGATTCTGCATACCTCCGACTGGCATCTCGGCCAGCATTTCATGGGTAAAACCCGCCAGGCTGAGCACCAGCAATTCATGAGCTGGCTGATCGAACAAATCACGCTACAGAGTGTGGATGTGGTGATCATTGCCGGGGACGTATTCGACACCGGCGCACCACCCAGCTACGCCCGCGAGTTGTACAGCAGCTTTATCGTGGCCATGCATGACACTGGCGCCACACTGGTCGTCCTGGGCGGTAATCATGATTCGGTGGCGACGTTGGGCGAGAGCAAAGCCTTGCTGGCGCGTTTGGGTACGCGGGTTATCCCGGCAGTGAGTGAAGACGCCGCTGACCAGGTGTTGGTGCTGTCGCAACGTGACGGCCAGCCGGGTGCGGTGCTCTGTGCGATTCCGTTCATTCGCCCACGCGATGTCATGCACAGCGTGGCCGGGCAAAGCGCGCAAGACAAACAACTGAGTCTGCAAGAAGCCATCCATCAGCATTACCAGGCTTGTTACGCCGCAGCAGTGGCAAAGCGTGATGAATTGGGCGGACAGTTGCCGATCATCGCAACCGGCCACCTCACCACCGTGGGCGCCAGCGCCAGCGAATCGGTGCGGGAGATTTACGTCGGTGCGCTGGAAGCCTTCCCCACCAATGCCTTCCCGCCTGCTGATTACATCGCGCTGGGGCATATTCATCGTCCGCAAAAAGTGGGGGGTCTGGAACACATCCGTTATAGCGGCTCGCCGATTCCGCTAAGTTTTGATGAAGCCACTCAAACCAAAGAAGTACTGCTGGTTGATCTGAACGCCAACGGATTGCAAAGCGTGACACCACTGCCCGTGCCCTGCTTTCAGGCAATGGCCACAGCACGCGGCACATTGGCCGATTTGACCAGCGCTTTGGCCAAAGCGGCCGTGGGTGGCACTGCCGATACCCCGGCATGGGTTGAAGTGGTCATTACCGCCGATGATTACTTGAGCGATCTGCAAAGCCGTATCGAACAAATCATTGTCGGTTTGCCGGTAGAGATATTGCGCATTCGCCGCGAGCGCGCTAACGCCGCCGCGCACCTGCAAGGCAGCGCCAGCGAAACCCTGGATGAACTGAGCCCGGATGAAGTCTTTGGCCAGCGGCTGGCCGCAGAAATGCTGGAAGAACTACTGCAAACGCAGTTACAGCAGCGCTATCGCCAGATCGTTAGCGCCTTGCAGGAGGATCAACCATGAAAATCCTCACGCTGCGTTTGAAGAATCTCAATTCGCTTAAGGGCGAATGGACTATCGATTTCACCGCCGAACCGTTTCGCGACAACGGTTTGTTTGCCATTACCGGACCAACCGGTGCGGGCAAGACTACGCTGCTGGATGCCATCTGCCTGGCGCTGTATCACCAGACGCCACGCATGGACACCATCTCCGCCAAAACCAACGAGGTAATGACGCGCCACACGGCGGAATGTCTGGCTGAGGTGGAGTTCGAAGTAAAAGGCCAGCGTTATCGGGCGTTCTGGAGCCAGCGGCGCTCGCGCGACAAGATTGACGGCGCGTTGCAGGCGCCGGTGGTGGAATTGGCCGATGCGCAAGGCGTGATCCTGACTAACAAGATCAACGACAAACTCAAGCTGACCGAAACGCTCACCGGACTGGATTTCAGTCGCTTTACCAAATCCATGTTGCTGGCTCAGGGCGGTTTTGCCGCGTTTCTGGAAGCCAGCGCCAATGAGCGCGCTGCGTTACTGGAACAACTCACTGGCACCGAAATCTATGGCCGGATTTCCCAGCGTGTGTTCGAGCAAACCCGCGACGCCAAAACGGCGCTCGACCAGCTCAAAGCGCGCGCCGAAGGCGTGGAGTTATTCAGCGATGAAAGACGCGTAGAACTGACGGAAGAAGCCGCCGCGTTAGCGATCCAGGAACCCGCCCTCGCCGCGCGCCAGACTGAACTGCAAACTCAAAGGCAATGGCGTGACAGCCTGACCACGGCCACCCAACAGCAAACGCGCGCGCACTTTGCCCAGCAACAGGCTGAAGAAGCGCTGTTGGAAGCGCGTCCGCAACTGGCCCGGCTGGCGGCGAGCGAACCGGCGTCGCGCCTGCGCCCCATGTATCTGGCCTGGCAAAATGCCGGGCACACGCTTGCCGCATCGCAACGGACACTGGTCGAAACCCAAACCCGCCAGCAGCAAATCACGGCGCAGATTCACCAATATATATGGCAGGCCACGCAGTTATCCGCGCAGATTGCCGCAGCTGCCTTGGCTGAACAAGCCCGCCTTGGCCAGCAGCAACAGCAAGTGAACGCCGAACTGAGCGCGCGCCCGCAGCAAGCGCAATTGGGAGAACGGCTGGCAGTCTGGCGTGAACAACTGGCCGCACGCCAGCAAGCTGACAATGAAATCGCGAGCTTGCTGGCGAAGCAACAGCAGTATCAAAACGCACTGACCGCATTCAAGGCAGATCAGGCGACGTTGGCGACGCAACTGGCCGCTGAACAAAGCCAACTCGCGGCGATACAAGCGACTGAAACCGAATACCAGGCCCAGATCAGCAATCTACTGGGCGGAAAAACCGAAGCCCGGTTACGCCAGGATTGGCAGCAATTGCATGCGCGGCACGGCGCGTTGACGCAACTGGCGCAAGTGGCGCAAAGCCGCCAGAAACTGGTCGACGAAACCCGCCAACTCAACAGCGATATCGCCCGCCAGCAATTACTGGTCGCCGACAAAACCGGCCAGCGCGATGCCTTGCGAGCGCGGTTCAAGGATGTCAATCAGCAAGTCGTCGACAAGCAAAAATTGCTGGAGCAAGAACAACGCATTCAGGATCTGGCCGGATTGCGTCAGCAGTTGCAGCCTGGTGAAGCCTGCCCGCTGTGCGGAGCGCATGAGCATCCGGCAGTGGCGCATTACCAGGTGCTGGACGTCTCTGACACGCGCCGCGCGCTGGAAGAAAAACGGGCCGAACTCGAACAAGTGCGCGATCAAGGCAACAAGCTGAATGATGAACTCGCCACGCTCGGTGCGCAGATCGAACAGTGGCTACTGCGTCTGCAAGTGTTGGGCACAGAACAAGAACAGCTCGATCAGCAATGGCAACAACTGGCACAGCAAATTGGCCAGGATTTGACCGATGCCAGCGCAGTAACCCAACAATTGGCCTTGATCGGTCAGCAACGCGACGCCGCGCAGCAGCAACTGACGCAGCTGGATGCCAGCAACGCCCAACTCGGGCAAATCCGCCAAAGCCGCGAGCGCATTGCCAGTGCGGCGCAGACGCTCACCGATCAACTGACCGCGCTGCAGCAACGCCAGCAAAACGGCGAAACCCAATTGCAGGCGTTGGTTGAACAACTGCAAACGCGCCAGACCCAACAGCAAGCGGCGCAAGCCAGCCTTAACCAGCAAATCAGCGAATTGGGTTATCCGCTGCCCACGGTCATCGCCGACTGGCTGCAACAGCGCGAGCAAGAATGGCTGCACTGGCAACAACTGCAAGCCACTTCGCAACAACTGGATCGCGCCAGTCTGACGCAGCAATCTGCCACTCAGCACGCGCAAGAACAGGCGCAAACCTGGCAGCAACGTTGGGCCGCCTTGGCTTTGCCAGAACCCGCCGCGATTGAGCGCGCTGATAACCCGGCTGCAGCGCTGGCCAATCTGGGCAGTCAGCTGGATAGCACGCAGCAAACGGCCAGCGCGCTGAATGGCAAAGTGCAAACACTTGCTGAACAAATCTCTAGTCAAACCAGCCAGCTGGAACACGCCAGCCAGGAATGGCAACAAACACTGACGCAAAGCCCGTTTGCTGATGAAGCCGCATGGCAAGCCGCCTTGCTGGACGATGCGCAGCAAACCCAATTGCAAACGCTCAAACAAAGCCTGGAGAAAATCCTGACCGAGACCACCGCACTGCATAACGCAGCAGCTCAAACTCTCGCACAGTTACAAGCCACACCGCTCACTGCGCTGGACGCCACGCAACTGGAAACACAGTGGCAAACCCTGCAAGTCGAGATCAAAACGCTGACCCAGCGCCAAGGCGAAATCCGCGCCCAGTTACAAGGTGACGAAACCCGTCGCCACAGCCAGCAAACGTTGTTTGCCGAAATCATCGCGCTGCAGGGCGATTACGATGTCTGGCAGCATCTGAACGGTTTGATCGGTTCGGCCGATGGCGCCAAATATCGCCGCTTTGCCCAAGGTCTGACGCTGGATCATCTGGTGCATCTGGCCAATCGCCAACTGGAGCGCTTGCATGGCCGCTATCAGCTGCTGCGCAAACGCAGCGGCGAGCTGGAAATGGAAATTGTCGATACCTGGCAAGGCGACGTCACCCGCGACACCCGCACACTCTCCGGCGGCGAGAGCTTTCTGGTCAGCCTGGCGCTGGCCTTAGCCTTATCCGATCTGGTCAGCCACAAGACCTCGATTGATTCGCTGTTTCTGGATGAAGGCTTCGGCACGCTGGACGGCGAAACGCTGGATATCGCCCTGGATGCGCTGGACAGTCTGAATGCCACTGGCAAGATGATTGGCGTAATCAGCCACGTGGAGGCGCTGAAAGAACGGATACCGGTGCAGATTCGCATTGGCAAAGGGCATGGGGTTGGGTTTTCAGCGATTGAGACTGGGTCTTTTGGGCGGTGATTTGGGGGTTTGGGTTCAAAAGTCAGAATGTCTTCGAATTAGAAAAGCCCTCCTTGTTAGTGAAGATTTATCACGTGAACCAGACTTAGACGCTTGCGTGGCTTGTAGCCTGCTGAAGCAATGTGGAGTCCGGGGTGGGGATACCTCCGCTTTTCAGGCGATCAGAGTTCATCTGCCCGCCCTTGCCCACCGGTATTCCGCCCCTCATTTCTGTTTTCTTTGTAGGTGTCTTCAGGCGTTATCTTGAGCCATGTAACCCGCATGAATGCTCAATCCACGTCCTTGCCTGAGTCAATCAGTCCGCGCTTAGCACAAACAAAGTGCAGCCATTTTGATTTACACCCATTGCTAATGATAATAATTCTCGTTTATATTTATCGGCATGGACAGACGCCAACGCCCGCTTTCACCCTCAATGCCCACCGCCGTCGCACAACCGCCGGTGGTCGATAGCCGCAAGTTGCTGCAGACCGGGCAAGCGGTGGTGATCGAGCATAACGGCGTGCGTTACACCTTGCGTGAAACCCGCCAGGGCAAGCTGATCCTGACCAAGTAAGGCCAATTTCTGAGAGCAATACTGTGTGCAAAAGATGTCGACCGGGGCGTTATCAAACCGTGCTACATGGCTTGCAAGCGACTGTTTTTCAATGAGATTGCAATAAGATACAAACAATAAGAAGCTGCGCACCCGCCGCAGGACGCAACACCTAAAAAAATCAAAATAACCGCGCATGCCAGCCGGTTCCGCGCCGCACACTTTTCATCTTTGAAAAAAGATTGAAAGTGGCCGCCGGGCAGCCAGCCGCGCAGGGCTTTGTCAGCCGCAAGTACACACATCCGCATTAGCCGGATAGCCTGCGTGCGACCTCGCCCTCCCGCTCAAGGAACCGGCATGACCCGCACCAAGCAAACGCTTGCGCTGAGCCTGATGGCCTGCGCTCTGCATTCCGCCTTTGCCGCTGACATCGTCGCGGCACAAAATAGCCAACCCGCTGATGCCGGTACTCCGGCGCAAAATGTGCAACTCGCTCAAGCACAGACCAGCACCCACGGCGACACCAGTTTGTCGCCCGTCGTTGTCACCGCCACCCGCACTGAAAAAACCATTGATGAACTGCCACCGTCGGTAACCTCCACTGACCGCGACACCCTGGATGACAACTTCATCCGCGATTTCACCGATCTGGGCGATCGTGCCGAACCGGGCGTCACCATTACCCGTCAGCCACGTTACGGCGGCACCAATGTGAATATCCGCGGGCTGGAAGGCAACCGCATTCTGATGATGGTGGATGGCATTCGTTTGCCGGACACCTTCAGCTTCTCTGGCCGCGATACCTTCATTGGCCAGGACATGGTGGACTTTGGTTCGCTGGCGGCGATTGATATCGTGCGCGGGCCGGGCTCCACGTTGTATGGCTCGTCCGCTTTGGGCGGGATTGTGGGTTTGCGCACGTTAGACCCGGCCGATTTGCTCAAAGGTGGCAAGACTTTCGGCGGCCGCATTGATGCCGATTACGACAGCGCCGACAGCAGCTACGGCGCTCGCGCCAGTCTGGCTGGTGAAGCCGCTCCCGGTACCTTCTGGTTATTGCAGGGCGGTGGCCGCAAAGGTCACGAACTAGACAATATGGGAACGCGCGGCGGCAATGGCGCCAATCGCACCGAGCCTGATCCGCAAGATACCGACAGCAGGAATGTGCTGGGCAAGTTGCAGCATTACTTTGATGGTGGCCACAAGCTGGGTCTGACCGGTGAGTACCGCAACACCACCACTGACACCAATATGCTGAGTGACATCTCCAGCTCCATTAAATCCAGCCGGGCGGTGGACGAACAAACCCGCAAGCGTGTTTCGCTGGATTACGACTACACCGCACCAACCGCTGGCCAGTGGATCGATTCCGCCACCGCGCGGGTTTACTGGCAAAACCTGGATAGCGACCAGCACCGTTACCAGGTGCGCACCACCGCCGCCGATTACCAGCGCGACGGGCAATACACCCAATCCATGAAAGGCGCCAACGGCCAGGTCGTGAAGAATATTGATGGCGCCATTACCCAGCAGTGGGTGGTGGGCGGCGAATGGTGGCAAAGCCGCACCGAAGAATTTGCGGCAGGTAAACCGGCCTCTTCGACCATCAACGTACGCACGGTGCCCGTCACCAATATCACGCAATGGGGTTTGTTTACGCAGGATGAAATCGGCTTTGATGGCGGCCGTTTTTCTCTGACGCCAGGCCTGCGTTATGACAGCTATCGGCAAGACCCGGAAATCGACTCCGTACTGGCTGCGCAGATTGCTGCTGGCGCGGGTATTGCGCCCAAGGATCAAAGCGATTCCAAGCTATCCCCCAAGTTGCTGGCAACGTACAAAGCCACCGAACAAGTCACGCTGTTTGGCCAGTACGCCCAAGGCTTTCGCGCGCCGAGCGTAGTTGAAGTGAACGGCCAGTTCACCAATGGCGGCATCGGTTACACGCTGGTCGCCAACCCGAACCTGAAACCGGAAACCAGCGAAGGCGTGGAATTTGGCGCGCGCTTTGGCACCGACAAGCTGGGTGGCTCAGCGACGGTTTACGACAACCGCTACAAGAACTTCATCGAACAAGTGACGCTGCAACAAGGCGACGCCGGTTGGGTTCCTGGCTACCCGGCAGGCGTGTTCCAGAACATCAACATCGGTAAAGCCCGCATTTACGGTACCGAATTCACCGGCCACTGGCAGTTCTTGCCGAACTGGCACAGCAATGCCTCGCTGGCCTACGCCGTGGGCACCAACGAAACCGATAACACCTGGCTTGATTCCGTAGCGCCGCTCAAAACCGTGATCGGCGTCGGTTATGCCCGCGAACAATGGGGTCTGGATGGCGTATTTACGGCAGCCAGCGCCAAACGCCATGTATCCACCGACACCTTGTTCCAGGCACCGGGCTACGGCGTGGTGGACTTCACCGGCTGGTATTCACCACTGAAAGACCTGCGTTTGTCTGCCGGCGTATTCAACTTGCTGGACCACAAATACTGGAACAGCCAGGACCGGCAAACCAGCGCCGGCGGCCCTGGCGGCATGTTGCAAGCCAATAACGCAGCCATTGATCGCTACAGCCAGCCGGGTCGCAGCTTTCGGGTTTCGGCCAACTATTTGTTCTAGGCGTTGCAAGCAGCACACCGTTTTGCTGGCCTGACCCGGTTCGAGCCAGCACACCATGAAGCACAGCAATCGGGGCAACAGCCCTTTCCCACCCAGCTTCGCAGGCCTTTCAGGCTGGCGCAGTTGGGTGGCTTTTTCATCTTTTAACGACAAGGCAGGACACGATGACTGCAGCCAATTTCTCCTCCTTCGCCGACTTTGCGGCAGATCTGCAAACCCGTCACTCAGAATTGCTGGCGACAGAACCCAAACTGCGTATCCGCGACCGAGCCACACGCCTGAACAGCAGCGAAGCCGCACTGGTCGCCGCCGACTGTGGGGTGCAATCGATTGAGCTTGCCGGCAAAGCACAGGACATCTTCCGTCAGCTCGGCACATTGGGCGAAGTGATGGCTTTGTCGCGCAATGACTGGTGCGTACACGAGCGTCATGGCCGCTACGAAGATATCCACGCCGATGGCCCGGTCGGCATGGTATTGGGGCCGGATATCGATCTGCGTTTGTTCTTCAATTTCTGGAAACATGCCTACGCCGTGACCGAGAGCGGTCGCCAGAGCATCCAGTTTTTTGATGCCGAAGGCGTGGCGATCCACAAGGTGTTCCGCACCGAAGCCACTGATGCCGCCGCTTGGGAAACACTGATTAGTGTATTTGGCCAACTGGACAAACAGATTCCGCAATTTGAAAGCATTGCCGCCACTCAGGAAGCCGCGCGCGCTGATGACCCCGCCGCCGTGCGTTCGGCCTGGCTGGCACTGGACGACACGCATGCTTTCTTCCCGATGCTGCGCAAGTTCAAGTTGTCCCGCCTGGGCGCACTGCACGCTGCGGGGCGCGATCTGGCGCAGCCGGTTGAGAAAGACGCGGTGGAAGTCATGCTGCAACGCGCGGCGGATAGCGGCTTGTCGATCATGTGTTTTGTGGGCAATCGCGGCATCGTGCAAATCCACTCCGGCCCGGTACACAAACTGGTGCGCACTGGCCCTTGGTTTAACGTGCTGGACCCTAAATTCAATCTGCATTTGCTCACCGAAGCCATTGATTCGGCATGGGTGGTCAACAAGCCAACGCGCGATGGCTGGGTGACCTCGCTGGAAATCTACAACGCTAGCGGCGAGTTGATTGTGCAGTTCTTTGGCGAACGCAAACCGGGTAAGCCAGAGCTGTCGCAATGGCGTGAGTTGCTGGTGGATTTGTGCAGCGAGCCGCTGGCGGCGTAACCGACCGCAATATGTAGCCCGGATGGAACATGCCCCCCACAACGCCAGCGGATACCACAGATGTCGGTTGCAGCGGGGGAGTGACAATCCGGGAGCAATGCGCCTATTTCCAGCGGCATCGTTGGTTGACGCGTTACTCCCCCGGATTCCCGCTTGCGCTCCATCCGGGCTACGAGGCAACTGGCAACGAACATGTGCAATCGCCTACGCACCCTTATTTTGAAGGTAATAAAAACCAATGAAAAAACTGTGCTGTGCCCTCCTCCTCAGCCTGACCACCTTGGTCGCGCAAGCGGCGTCAGCGCCGCAACGCGTGGTGAGTTTGGGCGGACCACTGACCGAGATTATCTACGCACTCAACGCCGGGGATCGTCTTGTCGGCGTGGATGCCTCCAGCCTGTATCCGGCGGCGGCGACCAAGTTGCCGCAAGTGGGCTATTACCGCGCCTTTTCGGTCGAGGGCGTTGCTGCACTGAATCCGGATCTGATCCTGGCCACCGACCAGGCTGGCCCACCCCAAGCCATCAGCCAGTTGCGCAGTCTGGGCAAGCGCGTAATTGTGCTACCCAGCGCACCCACGCTAGAAGCACTGGAACAACGCGTTCAGGGCGTTTCTGCCGCGCTGGGCTTGCGTGACGATGGCGGCAAAATGGTGGCGCAGATTCGCCAGCAAATCGCCCAACTGGATATCAAACCTTCTGGCATCCGCACGCTGCTGGTGATGAACCGCACCGGCAAGCTGGAAGGCGCAGGCACCGATACCACGGCCGATGCCATGCTCAAACTGGCGGGCGCCCGTAATGTGCTCGCCAGTCAAAAAGGCTACAAGCCGCTTTCCGCCGAAGCCGCCATCGTGCTGGCGCCACAAGCCATCGTCACTACCACCATGTCACTCAATACTTCCGGTGGCCTGGATGCCTTCCTCGCTTTACCAGGCATTGCCGGTACGCCCGCCGCCAAAGCGCGCCGCGTGGTGGTGATTGATGATTTGTTGCTGCTGGGATTCGGCCCGCGCCTGGCTGAGGGTCTGGCCACATTAAAAACCGGTCTGACCGCGCCCGTCACAGCCAGCCGCTAGCTCGTCTCTTCAAGGCCAAGTTCATGAATTCTGCTTCTGCCGTGGCCAACACCCCGGCTCGCTTGCCCTCGCTGCATCGTTCACTCGCGGTGTTTGCCACGCTCACCGCCGTATTGGTAGTGCTGGTGCTGGTGTCGTCAGCCAATGGTGCGGTGCGTATCCCGTTCAGCGCCATGCCACATGTGCTGTTTGGCGATGTACTGACCGATGACGAAGTCCTCTGGCGCAACGTGCTGATGCAAGTGCGTCTGCCGCGCGTCTTGCTGGCCGTGGTCGCTGGTGCCGGGCTCACCATCACTGGTACCGCCATGCAGGCGCTGTTTCGCAATCCACTGGCAGAACCGGGCTTGATCGGCATCTCGTCCGGCGGCGCGCTGGGCGCGGTGGCGGCCATTGTGCTGGGTGCGCCGGGCATGTTCTGGCTGGCGCCGGCCGCGTTTATCGGCAGTTTGCTCTCCACCGCTGTGTGTTATCAGTTGGGCAGCCGCCAGCGCGGCATGGGTAGTTTGTTGCTGGCAGGAGTGGCAATCAATGTCATCTGCGGCAGCATGATCGGGCTGTTTACCTACATGGCCGACGATGCCCAACTGCGCAGTCTGACCTTCTGGAATATGGGCAGTCTGGCCGGTGCTACCTGGTCACAACTGGCGTTTCTGGCACCGTGGACACTCGGTTTGTCGCTGCTGTTGCTACGCGAATGGCGCGCTTTGAACGCCTTGCTGCTAGGTGAACGTGAGGCGCAGCATCTGGGCTTTGCGCTCAAATCTCTGCGCCGTAGATTGATTGTGCTGGTCGCGCTAATCGTCGGCCCACTGGTTGCGGCGACCGGCGTGATCGGCTTTGTCGGACTGGTGGTGCCGCATCTGGTGCGCTTGTCGCTGGGAGCAGATCACCGCTGGTTGCTGCCCAACACACTGGTGGCCGGAGCGATCGCTTTGTCGCTGGCGGACTGGCTGGCGCGGATTGCCGTCGTCCCGGCTGAATTGCCGATTGGCATTGTCACCAGTCTGGTCGGCGGGCCGTTCTTTTTGTGGATGCTGACCCGGAAAATGCGTTGATGTTGATTGCAGAAAATCTCAGCTGTGGCCGCCACGGCCAGGCCGTATTGAAAGACGTATCACTGCGGCTGGAGCCGGGCGAAGTACTGGGTGTGCTCGGTGCCAACGGTGCGGGTAAATCCACCTTGCTAGCGACTCTGGCTGGCGAATTGCCCCCTGTTTCCGGCAGTCTGACGCTACACGGTCAGCCTCTGGCGCAAATCAGCGCCGCCGACCAGGCACGCTGTCGCGCCGTATTGCCGCAATCGCCATCGCTGGCGTTTGAATTGGGCGTGCGTGCCGTGGTGGGCACCGGCGCCTATCCGTTTCCCGAGGTCTCTCCGCGCGAGCTGGATGCGCTGCTGGAACGCACGCTGGCACTAGCCGATGCCAGTGCGTTTATTGCGCGCCGCTATACCGCGCTATCTGGTGGCGAACAGCAACGAGTGCAATTTGCTCGCGTGCTGACTCAGGCGCTGGCCGCGCGCCAGTCGGGTGAGTATCGCTTGTTGATGCTGGACGAACCCACCGCCAGCCTTGACCCGCGCCACCAGTTGTTGTTGCTGGAAGCGGTCACCACACTGGCGCGCGCCGAAGGTCTGGCGGTGCTAGTGATTTTGCATGACGTGAACCTGGCGGCGCAGTGGTGTGATCGCCTGTTATTGCTGGCCGACGGCCACGTCACCGCACTGGGCTCGCCCGCGCAGGTGCTAACTGCGACAAATCTGGAGGCGGTGTATCAGATCAACGCCACAATCGTTCCCCATCCGCTAGCGGCTGGGCGGCAGTTGGTGTGTTTTGGGGACGGCGGCGTAACCAGCATCAGCGTTAGTTAATTACTCTCCGACGGCGAAAAGCCGCCCTGATATCTCACCCGGGGCGAAGCTCTTTTGCGTGGCAAACCGATGTGGCAACAGGCCTTGTGATCAGGCGCGCAACAGCGGTGAAATGTCTTAATCCTGCAAACTAGCCAGACTAATGTAGATGATCCCATTTTTCCGATCATGTTCATGCGCCTAATGATAACGTTTGCCCTGATTACCGCAGCAACTGTGGCCAACGCCGCCAACAGTGAAAGCAGCGACCCATCTTCTATTGCGCTCTATACCTTTGGCCTTGGCGCAATGCTCAAGCAGGATTGCGTTCGGACTTATCCGTCCGCCCAACCCGCCATTGAAGCTTCATGGCAGCAATGGAGCTTGGCCAAACCAGCAGCTGTGGCCCGCTTTCATGGAGAAACCGTAGAGCAAAATCTGCCGCAAGGAGCTGCCGCAGAAAAACAAATTGGTCATCCTGGCATGGCGCTTACACTTTTCTGGTGCACGCGGTTAAATTTGTACCTGGATTACGGCATTAGCAGCAACCCGACCGCGGCTAAGTTGTTAGCACCCTTTACTGGTCAGATTGACACTGCCGCAATCAGCACAGCCGATGCCGAGTGCAAAAAACAAACCAGCCCAGCGTGTCCGGCCCTGGATGGCAAAAGCAGCTAGCTTATTCCCGGCCTTTGCCAGTTTGTTCAGTTGATTTGCGGGCGCGTTATCCCGGCTTTGCCTTACGGCCGGATCACCAGCCGCGAACGATGTCGCTCTTTGATATCCGCAATGTCTTCCTGCATGCGCTTGAACGCTGCGACCGCTTTGTGTTCATCTTCGGTGAGGCTGGTCAGGTCCAGATGCCTGAGCAGCACCGCCAGCACATCGCCCATGCGGCCTAACTGCTTGCCGTAACTGGCTACGTCCTGCAGCACTTCTTGTTCAATCGCCGGGTTGGAAGACGTGCCCAGGTTCACATTGATCAGGCCGAACTGGCTGCCCATCAACGAGAAATATGCAGTCCATGGGTTGATCGTTTGGGTGACAGCCCCAGACAAAGGCAAGTTGACGGCGGGCATGGCGATTCTCCTGTTACGACGTGAGTGCGGGCTCCGGAATTGTTCCAACATAGCTGTTGCACTGGCCGTGCGGGCATGTCGATAACGATCCGGGCGGCAAACGGTGTTGCGGTGCGCCATACGAGGTCTTCGGAGGAAATACTGGCTTTCATAAACAGCCAATAAACGCACGGTTTGAGCCAATGCAATAAGCATTAGCCAATATCAATCCTTGCCCAAGTACTGGTCATCTCTGATTGAATGCGCAATGCAGATTGCACTTTCTGCTGGATCAATGATCAAGGCTGCAAAGTGCAGCCGGAATCTGTCAGCGTATCTTTAAGAATAAGCAGCGGTGCCAGCAAAAGCGCATTGGCGTGGGCAGAGCCACAGGATTGGCGCACCGCTTTCTTCATTTCCCTGGCCATAGCGGAAGATGGCGCAACGGGCGTTAAAGATAAATCCAGTTTTTGCGGCTCACTCGCCGCGCTGTGGCGCATATCGGCTTTAATCGAGCCTCTTAGCGATTCCATATCCAGCGTGGGTTTGGCCGAGGCATTGGCTGCGGGTTGGTCCGGGGTAATGGCGCGCTCTTGCGATTGCGCTGCTGATCTATCGCGTGGCGTATGAACTGACGGCACAACAGTCGGTGAATGAACAGGTTTATGCGATGAAATGGCAACGGCCGGCTTGGCCGGTAAAGGCGGAGCCTTTAATGGTGGAGCATCGGGCGGCAGGATTTGCACCTCGGTGCCAGGAAAATTGTCTGGCGGGCGTACCGTGTGCCTTGGCGTAAACAGCAATAGCCATATTCCCAAACCGTTTATGGTTACCGCAACAATAAAGCCGCCAACCCGATTGCCGCGCGGTGGGTAAAACGTGATAGCGCTCGCCAACAATTCTCTCCGCCAATTAGCCTGGATGATCGCGGGCAAATCATAGAGCTTTCAGAAAAAGAAAGCATCAGAAATTAATTTTTTGAATTATGCCAGTGCTGCTTTTCATTTAACGAGAAATTCCCGCAACCAGCAAGTCATGCGCCAAATGACAACGGCACTATTTATTTGAAAGCCAACAAACCCGTGCCGCTGCCAAGCCTGACCAATCGGCCTTGTTACCAAACCGTGATTGCATATGAAACGACGCCTTACTATAAACCCGGTGCAATAGAACGCTGACAACTATCTCCCTGCTGGAGAGGCGTCATGCCCCGATCTTTTTTCGGCCGCATTTGCAAGATTGCGGCCTTGAGCCTTTTGCTGGCCGCCAATGCACAAGCCGATTCGGCTCGCTCTGTGCGGGCTGGCCGGATGCTCCACCCGCTATATCTGGCCAGCTATTGAATGACGATCAAACAGCAGCTTTAAGATAAACGCCCAGCACCAACACAATCACCGCGTAAAGCGCGGCCAGTAAATCATCCAGCATAACGCCGAGGCCGCCGGGTACCTTGGCGTCAAACCAGCGGATGGGCCACGGTTTCCAGATATCGAACAGCCGGAATAACGCGAATGCGGCCAGCCACCAGAACAGGTTCACCGGCACTGCCAACAATACCAGCCACATCGCCACAATTTCATCGATCACAATCGCGCCGTGATCGTGCACGCCCAGATCATGGCCGGTTTTGTCGGCAGCCCACCAGCCGATCAGAAAAACCACGCCAGTCAGACTCAAAATGACAATGGGCGGCCACAGCCAGACCATCAATGCAAACAGCGGGATCGCCGCCAGCGAGCCAAAGGTACCCGGCGCCTTTGGAGCAACGCCGCTGCCAAAGCCCAGAGCAATGAAATGCGCCGGATGGCTCATCAGAAAACGTACGTCAGGGCGTACCAAACCTGTTTTTGCCATAGTGGCTCGTCTTTTCCGCTGTGAAATCTGAAGACATCAATTCAATTGAAAGCAGCCGCGCGACGCGACAAGTCGCCGCGCCGTTCAGGCCGCAGCGATGAAGTGGTCAAACCCGCCGCTATCGAGCGCCATTTCCTGGCCTTGATCATTCAACACCCGCACCAGCGCACCGGATCGGGCCGCCAGCATTGATCCAACACGAGTCAATGGCAAAGCCAGTTCAGCGGCCAGCGCGGCCAGTGCTGCACGTTGCGTTACCGGGGCGCAGAAACATAATTCGTAATCGTCGCCGCCGGTAAGCGCCAGATGCAAACGGGTTTCAGCATCAAGCTGAGCCAGCGCTGGATGCACCGGTACCTGACTCGCCACAAGGTCGGCGCTTAAGCCCGAGCGCTCGCAGATATGTTTGAGATCGCCTGCCAGTCCGTCCGAGATATCCAGACACGCGCCGGCAATTCCACGCAGTGCCCGGCCCAGTTCGACTCGCGGCATCGGCATTTCCAGCCGGTCCTGGCATGCTTGTAGCGCCGCAGCGGGTAACGCCAGCCCTTGTACGCGCACGGCAACCGCGGCGGCCGCCGCACCCAATGCGCCCGACACCCAGACGTCATCCCCAGCGAGCGCGGCACAGCGAGTCAGCGCGGTGCCCTGCTCCAGCTCGCCCGCGATCTGGATGCTGATAGTGAGCGGGCCACGGGTGGTGTCACCGCCGACCAGCTCCACGCCATGCTCCTGCGCCAACTCAAACATGCCACGGCTGAAGGCATCCAGCCAGTGCGGATCAGCCTGCGGCAAAGCCAACGCCAGAGTAAACCAGCGCGGCGTGGCGCCCATTGCCGCCATGTCCGACAGATTCACTGCGAGCGATTTGTAGCCCAGCCGCGCCGGATCGACATCCGCAAAGAAATGCCGCCCGGACACCAGCATGTCCACTGAAATGGCCTGCTGAAACCCCTCACGAGGCGTCAGCAATGCAGCATCGTCGCCGATGCCCAGATCAGCGACGGCCGGTTGCGAAGCTTTGTGAAAATAGCGGGAGATGAGATCGAATTCGTTCACTGCGTACCAGCAAACTTAGCGCTGGCGCTTGGCACGAATGGCTTCTACTTCGACCGGACGCACCTGGGCGGCCAGCTTGTCGAGCACACCGTTCACGAACTTGTGACCGTCGGTGCCACCAAACGTCTTGGCCAGCTCGATGGCTTCGTTGATGATTACCGGATACGGGGTTTCCGGCATGTTGATGATCTCTTGCGCACCGACATACAAAATAGCGCGTTCGACCGGGCTGACTTCTTCAAAGTCGCGGTCCACATGTGGCTTGAGCGCTTCAGTCAGCGATGGATTACCACCGATGGCACCAGCCAGAATAGTCCGGAACAGTGTTTCGTCGGCCTTGGCAAAGTACGGGCTGCTTTCTTTTAGAAAGCGCTCGATAGCGGACACGGATTCGCGAGTCAGTTGCCACTGATACAAGCCTTGCATGGCAAATTCGCGGGCGCGGCGGCGGGCCGATTTGGCCGGCTTTTTCGGCGCATCCGCGCCCGGTTGGTTGACTTCGCTCATGCTTTCAGTGCCTTTTGCAGGTTGGCCATCTCGACCGCAACGCGAGCCGCATCACGGCCCTTTTCGTCGACGCGGACTTCGGCTTGTTCATCGGTTTCGGTAGTCAAAATGGCATTGGCAATCGGGATACCCGCATCCAGACCCACGCGCGTCACGCCCGCGCCAGATTCGTTGGACACCAATTCAAAGTGGTAAGTCTCGCCACGAATCACCGCACCCAGCGCCACCAGCGCATCGTAACGGCCGGATTTGGCCAGCGTTTGCAGCACCAGCGGCGCTTCCAGCGCGCCCGGTACGGTGGTCAGCAGCAGGTCTTGTTCACGCACACCCAGCGCTTTCAGTTCGGACAAACACGCGTCACGCAGGCCTTCGCAAACCGGCGTGTTGAAACGTGCCATCACCAGGGCGATGCGCAGACCTTCACCATTCAGGTTAGGCCCGATAAAGGGAATCGATTGACTGATCGACATTTTGATAAATCCTTGATTAAGTTATTTTTCTTCGCAACGCGGCAGCTCGAAACCAGTAATTTCGAGACCAAAGCCGGTCATACTCGGAATCTTGCGCTCAGGGGACAACAAACGCATCTTGCCCACCCCTAGCGACTTCAACATTTGGGCGCCGATACCATAGGTACGCAAATCCCATTTGCGCGGGCTTTCCAGCTTCAGTTCAGGCAAAGCACGCGCCAGCAGATCGTCACCATCTTCAGTCCGGTGCAGCAAAATCATTACGCCGCTATCGGCCTTGGCGATGGCATCCAGTGATTCGCGTACATTCCATGAGTGTGCCGAGTGCGACAAATCCAGCCAATCGATCAGCGATGCGGGTTCATGCACTCGCACCAGCGTTTCTACATCCGGCTTGGGCTCGCCCTTGATCAACGCCAGGTGCGTGGTGGCAGTGAGTTTGTCGCGGAACACCGCCAGATCAAAATCACCCGCAAACGTTTCGACCGTGCGGCGACCTTTGCATTCGATTAGCGTTTCCGTCTGACTGCGGTAGTGGATCAGATCAGCAATGGTGCCGATCTTGATGTCATGCTCGGCAGCGAATTCCAGCAACTCTGGCAAGCGCGCCATGGTGCCGTCGTCATTCATGATTTCGCAGATCACGGAGGCCGGAGATAACCCACCCAGCATCGCCAGATCAGAACCTGCCTCGGTGTGCCCTGCCCGCACCAGCACGCCGCCGGGTTGGGCCAGCAGCGGGAACACGTGGCCCGGCGAAACCAGATCGCCCGGCTTGGCATCAAACGCCACCGCTTTACGGATGGTCAGCGCGCGGTCATGCGCCGAGATACCAGTGCTGACGCCTTCTGCCGCTTCAATCGACACGGTGAAATTGGTGCCGTGGCTGGAACCGTTGTTGTTCACCATCAACGGCAATGCCAGTTGCTCGCAGCGCTCCGCCGACAGCGTCAGGCAGATCAAGCCGCGGCCATACTTGGCCATGAAATTGATGGCTTCCGGCGTGACATAATCCGCCGCCAGTACCAGATCGCCTTCGTTTTCCCGGTCTTCTTCATCGACCAGAATGACCATTTTTCCAAGGCGGATGTCGGCGATGATGTCTTTGATTGGAGAGATGCTGGCGCCCATTTACGCTTGCTCCAGCGACATCATGCGTTCGACGTAACGAGCGATCAGATCGATTTCCAGATTGACTTTGGCGCCCGCCGACAACGCGCCGAGCGTCGTGACCGACAGCGTGTGCGGAATCAGGTTGATGGAGAACTGGCAGCCGCCCTCGACATCACTCACGTAGTTGGTCGTCAACGACACGCCGTTCACCACGACCGAGCCTTTGGCGGCCAGGTATTTGGCCAGCGCTTTTGGTGCCCGCACCACAAGTTCACGGTTTTCACCCACTGGCTCAAAGCTGACCACGTCACCCACGCCATCCACATGGCCGGACACCAGATGGCCACCCAGTCGGTCGGACAAGCGCATGGCTTTTTCCAGATTGACCTTGCCGCCTTCGTTGGCCAAACCCACGGTGACACCCAACGACTCGTTCGATACATCAATACGATAACGGCCACCTTCGGCAATCTCGATCACCGTCATGCATGCGCCGTTGTGCGAAATGCTGTCGCCCAGAGCGACGTCGGACAGGCCCAACTCAGGAGCCGCAACAGTCAGCGTCAGACCGCCTTCAAACGGAGTGATTTTTTCAATCGTGCCAATGGCTTGAACAATACCGGTAAACATTCAGTGGCTTTCCTTGCTTTGAGCATCGAACAACGCCGCATTCGCTTCGCGCACACGCGTTTTGGACTTGAGTTCATTGCAGCTGTTGCAGAAATAGTCGCGCGCGCCACAGGCGATCAGTACTTCCAGTGGCTTGCCGCAATCCGGGCATAAAGGTGTGGTGGTTTGGCTGTCGGTCATCTCACTACTCCTGCGTGACAAATAGAGCCGAATCAGTGAATCGCAAGTCCCAGCGTAAATCATCCCCGACCATACGCCGCTCCCGAACCACTGGCGTTTGCTTGTCTGCCAGGTCTGGTAAATCCAGCCAGGCTGCGCCGCGTGCCGGGTCGCCGATCAATACCGGTGCTTGATACAGCACGATCTCATCGACCAATGCCGCGCGCAGCAACGCGCCATTCAATTGTGCCCCGGCTTCGGCGGTGACTTCATTGCAACCATGTCGACCCAGTTCGGCCAGCAAGGCAGCCAGATCAACTCGGCCATCATCGCCCGGGCACACCAGCAACTCGGCCCCAGCGGCGATCAGTTCGGCATGTTTGCGTTCTTCAGCATAAGCCGTGGCAATCAACACGCCGGGGGTTTGCAACATTTTCGCGTTGGGCGGCATGCGTAACAGGCTATCGACCACGACGCGCAGTGGCTGGCGGCCAATATCGAAATCCCGCACGGTCAGTTGCGCATCGTCCGCCAGCACCGTGCCAATACCGGTCAGCATGGCGCTAGAGCGGGCACGCAATTTTTGTACGTCAGCGCGCGCGGCCGGGCCGGTAATCCATTGGGATTGGCCATTCTGCAACGCAGTGCGGCCATCCAGCGACGTCGCGATCTTCAAACGCAACCAAGGTCGACCCCGAATCATGCGGCTGAGAAAACCACGGTGATGCTCGGCAGCCTCTTTGGCCAGCAGGCCATGACTGGCTTCGACGCCAGCGGCGCGCAAACGCGCCAGACCTTGCCCAGCCACCAGCGGATTCGGGTCGCGCAACGCCACCACCGCTCGCACCACACCCGCCGCAATCAAGGCATCGGCGCACGGCGGTGTGCGGCCATGGTGGCTGCAGGGTTCCAGCGTGACATAAGCCGTAGCACCACGCGCCAGTTCACCCGCCATGCGCATTGCCGTAACTTCGGCATGTGCCTGGCCGGTCGGCTGACTGTGCCCCTCGCCCACCACCACGCCATCACGCACCAGTACACAACCCACGCTTGGGTTGGGCGGCGTGATATCACGGCCACGCGCAGCCAGCGTTAATGCTTGCTGCATGTACTGGTGATCGGCGGCGGACCAGCTCACTGCGGCTGCGCCTTGTTGTCTTTACTGACTTCGCGGATGACATCGCGGAAATCATCCAGATCAGAGAACGAGCGATAAACCGAGGCAAAGCGGATGTACGCGACTTTGTCCAGCTTGGCGAGTTCGCTCATCACCATCTCGCCAATCTGACGGGACATGATTTCGCGCTCACCCACGGTGAGCACTTTTTGAATGATGCGGCTGATGGCTTCATCGACCAGATGCGTTGGCACCGGGCGTTTGTGCAAGGCGCGATGAAAGCTGGTGCGGATTTTTTCGCGGTCAAACTCGGCGCGCTGGCCGTTCTGCTTAACCACTTGCGGCATGCGTACTTCTGCCGTTTCAAAGGTCGTGAACCGTTTGTCGCAGACACTGCAGCGGCGACGACGGCGTACCAGATCGCCTTCGTCTGAAACCCGGCTATCTACCACCTGGGTATCGGGGGAACCACAAAATGGACACTTCACGCGAAGCCTCCGATAAAGATCAGGCCCGTTGGGGCGAAAATTGAACGGTCATGCGGACCGGTCAGACAAAGAGCAAAAAATAGCACAGGGTGGGAGCTTAGCCCCACCCTGTTTCACTGATTCACCCCAAAACCGGTCTGGCTGTGTTACCCCGCCTGGCCGTACTCAAATCGTACTGTCTGCGGCGGGATGTCTTGCCAGAACCAGTTTGTGAGCGAATCGAATCGCGAGTAATTACGCGCCGTAAACCGGGAACTGCGCAGTCAGGGCTTTCACCTTTTCTGCGATGGCGGCCAGGTTGGCTTCATCGTTCGGGTTGTCCAGCACGTCGGCGATCAAGTGTGCAACCTGAATGGCTTCAGCTTCTTTGAAACCACGCGTGGTGATCGCCGGGCTGCCGATACGGATACCGGAAGTCACAAACGGGCTTTCCGGATCGTTCGGGATGGCGTTCTTGTTGACGGTAATGTGTGCTTTACCCAAGAACGCATCCGCCGCCTTTCCGGTCAGGCCTTTAGGGCGCAGATCAACCAGGAACACGTGCGATTCGGTACGGCCAGAGATGATGCGCAGACCACGTTCCGCCAGCGTTTTCGCCATGGCTTGCGCGTTCTTGATCACTTGCGCCTGGTATTCCTTGAAGTCGGGTTGCAGTGCTTCTTTGAACGCCACGGCCTTGCCGGCGATCACGTGCATTAGCGGGCCGCCTTGCAATGTCGGGAAGACATTGGAATTCAATACTTTCTCGAACTCAGCCTTGGCCAGAATCAAGCCACCGCGTGGACCACGCAGGGTCTTGTGGGTGGTGGAGGTCACGAAGTCAGCGTGCGGCACCGGGTTCGGGTAAACACCCGCAGCCACCAGACCGGCGTAGTGAGCCATGTCGACCATGAAATACGCGCCAACCTTCTTGGCGATCTCGGCCATACGGGCCCAGTCAAAACGCAGTGCGTAAGCCGAAGCACCGCCGATGATCAGCTTGGGTTTGGCTTCAATGGCGATGCGTTCCATTTCGTCGTAATCGATCTCTTCTTTTTCATTGAGACCGTAAGGCACGATGTTGAACAGTTTGCCCGACAAGTTAGCCGGCGAGCCGTGAGTCAAATGGCCGCCATGACCCAGGTTCATACCCATAACGGTATCGCCCGGCTTCAGCACGGCAAAGTACACCGCCTGGTTGGCTTGCGAACCGGAGTGCGGTTGCACGTTGGCGTACTCAGCACCAAACAGTTCTTTTGCGCGACCAATGGCCAGTTGCTCGACCACGTCCACATATTCGCAACCACCGTAGAAACGCTTGCCGGGATAACCCTCAGCGTACTTGTTGGTGAGCTGGGAGCCTTGGGCTTCCATCACCGCTGGGCTGGTGTAGTTTTCGGAAGCAATCAGCTCGATATGTTCGTGTTGGCGGACGACTTCGCCAGCGATGGCGGTTGCGAGTGCGGGGTCGTACTGGGCAATGGTCAGGGATCGGGAGAACATCGTGACAAGTCCAGGTGGGTCAGAAGAATCCGCGATTTTATCATGGATCAAACAATTTCTTGCTGGTGACAGACAGTTTTTGCGTGCGGTTTACGCATGGGGTGATGAAGCGGGTTCATGGATATGAATGGCGAATTGCCTCCGCCCCTGCAGCCCTCAAGCTTTTGTAGCCCGGATGAAGCCGCAGGCGAGAATCCGGGGGCGGGGGTTGCAATACACAAAGGTGTTAGTGCCTTCGGCACGGTTTTAAAGGCATTCGATACCCGGTGGTGACCGGGAGCACGTTTCTTTTCTTTGCGTCGCCAAAGAAAAGAAACCAAAAGTCCCGCAGAGCGGGATAGCAAAAGGCGACCCCGCTGCCGCAAGGGGGCCCAAGGTCAAAAGCCGAAGCAAACCCTCTGTATGCAAGGATAATTTGCGCGCATCCTGCGTCCACCCGCTCAGTCGAAGCCTCAGATCCCCCACTCTCGGTCTGCGAGTTCAGTCGCATGGATTTCAGATAGCAAAATCCAGATCAGAAAACATTTATCCAACAAAAAACCCGGGCAAGCCCGGGTTTTTTGCGACATCCAGCGGCAACAGCAGGCCTTACAGCCCTTTCACCGCATAAATGCACAAGGTATTGCGCCAGTAGCCCTGGTAATCCATGCCGCAGCCAAACAAGAAGCGATCTTCCACCTCCAGACCGACAAAGTCAGCGGATACGCCGGGCGCCTTGCGGTCGTGCAGTTTGTCGACCAGCACGGCCACTTTGACTTCTTTGGCGCCGCGCTTGATGCAGTCTTCGATGACCGCAGCCAGGGTGTGGCCTTCATCCAGGATGTCATCGACGATCAGGATGGTGCGGCCCTTCATATCGTCACGTGGCGGTACCAGCCAGTTGATCTGGCCGCCGCTGGTTTCGTGGCGATAGCGGCTGGCGTGCAGGTAAGAGCACTCCAGCGGAAACTTCAGTTTGGGCAGCAGGTGGCCAGAAACTATCAGGCCGCCGTTCATGATGGTGTACACAATCGGATTGCTGCTGGACATCGCATCAGTGATCTGCGCCGCCATACGATCAATTGCCGCGTGTACCTCCTGTTCAGTGTGCAGGCAGTCCGCGTTGTCGATGATGGTATTTGCTGCAGGTAGTTCAAGCGTCACGGTATATACCCCGTTTAATGTCCGGCAAAATCACAAATGGTAAACAGCGGCAGGCCCTGATCCTTGATCAGTTTCGAGCCGCCCAGTTCAGGCAAATCAACGATGGCTGCCGCCTCTACAACCGTGGCACCCAGCTTGTGCAGCAGATTGTACGCCGCCAGCATGGTGCCGCCAGTGGCAACCAGATCGTCAATCAATAACACCCGGTCCCCCGGCTTGCAGGCATCGGTATGAATTTCAACGGTAGCCGAGCCGTATTCCAGCTCGTATTCTTCGGCCACGGTCAGGTAAGGCAGTTTGCCCTTCTTGCGAATGGGTACGAACCCCAGATTGAGTTCGTACGCCACCACGGCCCCCAGGATGAAACCACGTGCGTCCACGCCAGCCACCAGATCGAGTTTTTCATCCATATAGCGATGAACAAACGTATCGACCAGCAGGCGGAAGGTCTTTGGGTCTTGCAACAGCGGCGTGATGTCGCGAAACATCACTCCCGGCTGCGGCCAGTCCGCCACGGTGCGGATATGCGACTGGATATAGTCGGCGTAAAGCGGTTCTTTCATCCTGGTAAACCTTGAAGTAGATCAGCCAAAGAAGGCGAATTTCACCAGCCACAGCAAGGCGATCACCACCACGGCGGGCGAGAGATCCTTGAAGCGGCCAGCCAGCAGCTTGATGGCAACATAGCTGATGAAACCAATGGCAATACCATCGGCAATCGAATACGTAAACGGAATCGCCAGTGCGGTCATAACCGCTGGTGCGGATTCAGTCAGATCGTTCCATTCGATTTCAGCCAGACCACGTGCCATCAACACGGCGACGTAGCACAGCGCCGGAGCAGTCGCAAAAGCAGGCACGGAGCCAGCCAGCGGCGAAAACACCAGCGAAATCAGGAACAGGATCGCAACCACAACAGCGGTCAGACCAGTACGGCCACCCACAGCAGTACCCGCTGCAGATTCAATATACGCCGTGGTGGACGAGGTACCCAGAGCAGCACCGGCCACAATCGCCACGCTATCGGCCATCAGTGCGCGCTTCAGGCGCGGCAGCTTGCCGTTTTTGTCCAGCAGGCCAGCGCGATGCGAAACACCAATCAGCGTGCCGGTGGTGTCAAACAGATCAACAAAGAAGAACACGAACACCACGCCCAAGAGGCCAGCGTTCAATGCGCCTTTCAAGTCCATCTGCAGCAGGGTTGGGGCAATCGATGGCGGAGCCGAGAACACGCCCTGGAATTTGGACAGGCCCATCAGCACGGCAATCACGGTGACCGTGAGAATGCCGATGATGATCGAACCTGGAATACGGCGATATTCCAGCGCAATGATCAGGAAGAAACCAAACACCGCCAGCAAGGTTTGTGGCGCGTGGATGTTGCCCAGCGTCACCAGCGTGGCCGGCGAAGCGGTCACCACACCAGCGCTCTTGAGTGCAATCAGCGCCAGGAAAATACCGACACCGGCGGAGATAGCCAGTTTGAGCGAATGCGGAATCGCGTTAACGATCGCTTCACGCACTTTGAACAGGCTAACGGCCAGGAAAATAATGCCGGAGATAAACACCGCACCCAGCGCCGTCTGCCAAGGCACGCCCATGCCCTTGACTACGGTAAAGGTGAAATAGGCATTCAGGCCCATGCCCGGCGCCAGCGCGATCGGGTAATTAGCCACCAGCCCCATCACCGCCGAACCTACTGCCGCAGCAATACACGTCGCCACGAACACGGCGTTGAAATCCATGCCTGTCATCGACAAGATGGATGGGTTGACGAAGATGATGTACGCCATCGTCAAGAATGTGGTGAAGCCCGCCAGCACTTCGGTCCTGACGTCCGTGCCGTGTTCCTTCAGTTTGAAGAACGCCTCTAGCATCTCTTATTCCCCGGTTTGAATTTATGGATTAGTTATTGCGTAAAAACGCGAGCCGAATAATGGTTTATAGAGCGTTATGCAATGTGTTTGCCAGCGCTCACCCATTTTTACTTTTTTCCCCGATGCTTACTTTTACTTTTGCCTGCCATTACCACCGTCGAACCGTCATGAGGTGTTTACAAACCCACCCCAGCCAGCGCGCAAACTCCCAGTACGGCAAAGATTGCCGACGCCACAAAACGCACGTAGCGCAACACATGCATGCGCGCTGAAATCCATTGCCCTACAAACACGGCTGGCACATCTGCAATCATCATGCCCAGCGTGGTGCCAGCGACCACCTGCCATAACGGCTGGTAATTCACTGCCAGCGCCACGGTAGCGATCTGGGTTTTGTCGCCCATTTCAGCAAGAAAAAAGGTTAATGCGGTCGCGATGAACGCGCCATAAGGTTTGATGCCATTGTCTTTTTCATCAAACTGATCGGGAATAAGCGCCCAGGCGGCAATGGCCAGAAAGCCTATACCCACCACCCAGCGCAAAATTTCGGGCGCAATGAAGCCAGACAGCCACACGCCGATCCAGCCTGCAGCAAAGTGATTGATGATGGTCGCGACGAAGATGCCGGCCACAATCGGCAGCGGCTTGCGAAAGCGCGCAGCCAGAATCAGCGCAAGCAGCTGTGTCTTGTCGCCCATTTCTGCTACGGCCACTACGCCGGTGGAAACGAGGAATGCGTCGATCATCAGTGTGTATACGTACAGGACAGTTGGCGGCAGATCAGCCCATGCGCCAAGCCTCATCCACAACCGGGAGAGGCACTGACAACAAAGTGCAGCCACAAAGACAAAGTCGCTGACAAAACCTGCCTTTGGCGCCATGGGTCACGTTGTGACGCTGGCAAAGCATTGTTTTGTGAGCGACTTCCAGTTTGCGGCGATCTGCGGGACGAACTTCCCTGAAGGCCAAAAGGTGCGCAGTGTACTCCCCGGCGTTGATCGGTTCAACCTTACAAGGTCACCGAACTACCTGGGGATTGCCGCAGTCACGGCGCTGACCGGGATGAATTGCAGGAACGGCCCGGCAATCATGCTCTGGGCGTAATCAATGGCGCTGCGGCGATATTTTTCGTTGTTCATCTCCGCCAGCAACTCCAGCCGACTGAGCATGCGGCCAAACTCGCGCTCAAAAGACAAGTTGCGCACGTCCGGGCCAATCTCGTTGGATAACAACAGCACCCTGCCCTGCGCATCCGTGCGATTGGCCAGCATCCAGGCGGCCACTTCAATATTGTGGGCGGCGTTCGCCAGTTGTTGCGCATCCAGCCCATTGATCAAATACAGCTGCAAATGCCCGCCATAGACTTCGACCAGCATCGTACCCAGGCCATAAATCAGCGTGCCGGCACGATCGCCACTAAAAGCGGGATTAAACGCCAGCGGCAACGCGGCCACTGATCGCACATTGACGGGCAACCCGGGTAGCGGCGTGCCATTGCGGATAGCGTCAATGACATTACCTTGCGCCGTTTGCAGATCCGGCGCGCCGGTTTTCTTCCATTCAGCCGGATTGCGTTTGTAGAGTTTTTGCAGCAGCAGCGCCAGGCTATCGAGGTTGTCGCGCATGGCCAGATTGGCTGCACGATTGGGCCCGCTTTGGGCCAGTTCATTGCTGTGAAAACTGTCGCCATTCACCGGCTTTTCGACCGGGGTACTGGCACAACCTGCCATCAGTCCAGCCAATAGCACCAGCCCTGATAGCCGTGCGGGTTTGTGCATGTGATGCTCCAGCCAAAAATCAAACGGCGCCAACTGCGCCGTTCCATTCATGGTTGACCATCAAGCTGCAATCCACAATCAGAATTGAGCTAAAACGTATCGCGAAGTGACCGTTTACTCAGGCTGGGCCAATGCCGTTTCAATATGTTTGACCAAGCCATCGCAACCCGCCTCGACCAGATCGAGCACATTTTCAAAGCCTTCGCCGCCACCGTAATACGGATCGGGCACGTCAGCGCCCTCATGACCCGGCGCAAAGTCCAGAAACATCTTGAGTCTGTCACGCAATTCGGGCGGGCATTGGCGTTCGAGCTTTTTCAGATGGCCGTGATCCATCGCCAGCACCAAATCGAACTGGCTGAAATCCTGGCGGTTGACCTGGCGGGCACGCAGAAAAGACAAATCGTAGCCGCGCTTGCGGGCATGCTGCTGTGCGCGGCGATCCGGGGCTTCACTGACGTGGTAGTCGTCGGTACCGGCAGAATCGATATCCACCCGTTCTTGCAAGCCGGCCTTGCGCACCAGCTGGCGCATGACACCGTCCGCAGTCGGGCTGCGGCAAATATTGCCGGTACAAACGAAGAGAACTCTGAATTTCTTGACGTATTTCAACGGCTTATTCCACTTCTGACACACCAATCCGTGTCATGACGAGTTAAACAGGGGCGAGAAGAATTCGCATGTTAACACCGTCCGGCGAACGCACGTTTCAAACAGGGACATACGTACATCTACTGATGCAATGACGATACAGCGGTAAATTCAGAATGCGTAGGCGCGAATAGCCGCGCCTGACGGGTTGCGCGGGCGATAGCGGCTTTGCAAGCTTGAAACATATTTTTCAGACAAAACTCAGCACACGAAGGCTGCTTTGGAGTTTGTGCATTGCTGACCCCGGGCGAGCAATCGCGCATCAGGATAAAGGCGCAGCTTTTTCCACGGGTGACTCCGGCTCTTGCCAGCTCACCAGGAAAATCGCCGCTAGCACACAAACCAGTGCGGCAGCGTGGGCCAGGGCCGGTTGCTCATGCAAAAACACAATCGCATAAACCACTGCTGCCACTGGCAACGCAGCAGTAAACACCCCGGCCTTTTGCGCCGGAATATGGCGGATACCCTTCATCCACAACCAGAAACTCAATACGCTAGCCGCCAGTCCGTACCAGAACACCAGCAGCCAGGTATGCAAGTCCACGCTGGGCAGGTCGAAATGCAGCAGCGAGGTCAAACCCAGCGGCAGCATCAGCATCAGGCCAATCAAATGTGTATACGCGCAGATATCAATGGCGGGGAGCGACTGGGTGAGGCGGCGCGACAGAATCACGTAGATGGATTCACAGACCACGGCGCCAGCCACCAGCAAATTACCGACCAGTGAACCGCCGTCACCATCGCTACCAGAACGGGTGACGTTGATGATCACCATACCCAGCACCGCCAGCCCCACGGCCACAATGGCGCGGCGGCCCAGATGTTCGCGCAGGAACAGCCACGACAAAATCAGCACCACCGCCGGGATAGTGCTGGTTATAACGCCCGCCGCCAGCGCCGTGGTGCGTTGCACGCCGTTGAGCATCAGCAACGTAAACAGGAAGGTACCGAACAGTGCCTGCAGAAACAGTCCCAACCACTGCTGACGTGTCACCAGCCGCATGCGGCTGAGCCGATAGCGCGGCAGCAATACGCCGACACCCACCACAAAGCGCAATAGCGCAAACAACGTCACCGGCACCACCATGACAATTGATTTGCCGATCCCCACATTGCTGCCGACCAGCGCCATCGAAACAATCAAAAACAAGGTATAGCGATTGAACGTCATGAATAGACCGGTGATGTGGGGGTGAACGGGGGCTACGATGCAGACGCGGCACGCCCGCAAAAAACGAACGTGCCGCGAAGGCCAGACTTTAAACTGCGTGGGCGCCGCTTTCCAGATACGCCGCACGTACTTCCGGGCTTTCCAGCAATTCTTTGCCGGTGCCCGCCAGCACAATGCCGCCATGCTGCAGCACGTATCCACGATGCGCAACCCGCAAGGCATGGTGAGCATTTTGCTCGACCAACAAGATGGTCATGCCGTAGGTGTCGTTCAGTTCGCGAATAATGCGGAACACTTGTTTGATGTACAGCGGCGCCAGGCCCAGTGAAGGCTCATCCAGCAACAGCAGTTGCGGGCGACCCATCAAGGCGCGGGCGATGGCCAGCATTTGTTGTTCGCCGCCAGAAAGCGTGCCAGCCCGTTGTGCCTGACGTTGCTCCAGAATCGGGAACATCACAAACATGCGCGCCAGGTCTTCGGCAAAGTGCGCGGCATCGGCAAAGGTGCTGCCCATTTGCAGATTTTCCAGCACGGTCATGCGCTGGAAAATCCGTCGCCCTTCCGGCACCAGCGCAATGCCTTTGCGCGAAATCTGGTGCGTGGACAAACGGGTAATGTCTTCGCCCTGGTAAGTCACCGTCCCTTGCGAGGCACGCGGCTGACCAAACAGCGTCATCATCAGGGTGGATTTACCCGCGCCGTTGGCACCAATCAAGGTAACGATCTCGCCTTTTTCCACATGCAGATCAACACCGCGCAAAGCGTGAATGGCGCCGTAATGGGCATGTACGCCGGTAAATTGCAGCATGCTCATAACACCACCTCCGCCGTGTCTTCTTCGCCCAGATACGCTTTGATCACGTTTGGATCATGCTGGATTTCCAGCGGCGTGCCCTGGGCAATCTTGTGGCCAAAGTTAAGCACGCAAATCTGGTCCGATACCCGCATCACCACGCTCATATCGTGCTCGATCAGCAAAATGCCTTTGTCGTGTTCACGCGAGAGATACAGCAGCAACTCGTTAAGCTCGGCGGATTCGCGCGGGTTCAGCCCCGCCGCTGGTTCATCCAGGCACAACAGCAGCGGATCGACACACAAAGCGCGGGCGATTTCGATGCGCCGTTGCGTGCCGTAAGACAAGTTGCCCGCAGCCACATTGGCGCGATCCAGCAAACCCAGCCGTTCCAGCCAGGTGCGGGCTTTTTCCAGCGCTTCATCCTGGGCCTGCCGATAACTGGCCAGCCCCAGCAAACCGGCAATCGAAAACCGTGACGCCCGCTGCAGTGCGTTGTATTGCGCCACCATCAGGTTTTCCAGCACCGTCATGCTCGGGAACAAGCGGATGTTCTGGAATGTCCGCACCACCCCGGCTTTACGCGCCACCAGATGCGACGGCAGTTTATTGAGTGCCATATCACCGTGCTTGGGGTGATGCATCAGCACATCGCCCACAGTGGGTTTGTAGAACCCAGTCAGGCAATTGAAGAAGGTGGTTTTGCCCGCGCCGTTGGGGCCAATGATGGAGGTGACTTTGCCCGCGGGGACATCCAGCGACAGATCATCCAGCGCGGTCAGCCCGCCAAAACGCATGGTCAGGTTCTTCACTTCCAGCAAGGTTGGGTTGTTGGCAGCACTCATGGCGCGGCCCCCTGCTCTGCAACCAACCCGACCAGTCGCAGCGTTGGTTCACGCCGAGCGATAATGCCGCCCGGACGCCACACCATGATCAGCACCATGGCGGCGCCGAACAACAGCATGCGGTATTCCGAGAAATCCCGGCCCAGTTCCGGCAATACCACCAGCAACAGCGCGGCAAACACCACGCCCAACTGGCTACCGCGCCCACCGAGCACGACGATGGCCAGAATGGTGGCAGACTCGGAAAACACAAAGCTTTCTGGAGAGATAAACCCCTGGCGCGCGGCGAAGAACACGCCGGCGAAACCGCCCAGCATGGCGCCAATGGCGTAGGCAGAGAGTTTGATGCCGGTGACGTTGATGCCGAGCGCTTTGCAGGCCAGTTCATCTTCACGCACCGCTTCCCACGCCATGCCCACCGGCAAACGGCGCAAGCGTGAGACAAACAGATTGGTCAGCAACGCCAGCACCAGAATCAGGTAATACAGATAAATGACACGCTGATCGGCCGAGTAGTCCAGGTGGAAGAACGAGGCAAACGTCGGCGTATCGCCAGGTGGTTTGAATTCCAGGCCAAAAAAGCTGGGGCGCGGAATGGAGTTGATCCCATTAGGGCCACCGGAAAAGTCAGTCCAGTTCACCAGAATGATACGAATGATTTCACCAAAGCCCAGCGTCACAATCGCCAGATAATCGCCGCGCAAACGCAAGGTAGGCCAGCCCAGCAGAACACCAAACAACGCAGCCATGCCGCCCGCCACCGGCAAAGTCTGCCAGAAGCCCCAGCCAAACAGCGTCGACAGCAAGCCGTAGCTGTACGCGCCCACCGCGTAGAACGCCACGTAGCCCAGATCCAGCAAGCCAGCCAGACCCACCACCACGTTCAAACCCCAACCCAGCATCACGTAGATAAGCACCGTGGTTGCGGTATCCACCACGTAGCGATTACCGGAAAACGCAATCGGTAGCACCAGCGCAAACGCCAGCATCACTCGCCCCAGCCATGCCAGCCACGGTCGTTGTACCACCACGGCGGTTTTGGCGGCGACGCGTTCGCGTTGCAGTTTGCGCAGATGAAAATGATCCACCAGCCATTGCAATACCAATCGCCCGACAAACACTGCGCCGACAAATTCGGCCAGCAGCGGCCAGCGGGTTAATACGGTAAGTCCACTGCCCTGATCCTGCGTGGCGAGCCCGAGCATGGGAAGGCCTAGCAATAGCGCGACCAGGCCGATGCGCAATGCGTCTTTCAAACGGGCCGCCATGATGCCGCCCAGGTCTTGTTCAACAAGCGCGTTCATCAGACTTTCTCCACTTCTGGCCGGCCCAGCAAACCACTGGGGCGGAACATCAGCACCATGATCAGAATGGCGAAGGTGGCGACGTCTTTGTATTCCGGCGACAGATACGCGCTCCAGAACGATTCGATCAGCCCGATCAGCAAACCGCCGAGCATGGCGCCTGGTAATGAACCCACGCCGCCCAGTACCGCTGCGGTAAACGCTTTGATGCCTGCGACAAAGCCAATCGAGAAATCCACCACGCCGTAATACACGGTGACCATCACACCGGCGACTGCCGCCAGCGCGGCGCCCAGCATGAAGGTGTATGAGATGGTCCGGTCGACATCAATCCCCAGCAGTGAAGCCATGCTGCGATCTTGCTCGCAGGCACGCTGTTGGCGGCCGAAGGAGGTGCGGGTGATCAGGCCGGTAAATGCCACCATCAACACTACTGTCACCACGCAGATCATGATTTGTGTCCACGCGAGGTGAACAGAGAAACCATTGTGGCTGAACAGTTCAATGCCGCCAGGCATCATGGTAGGAATGGGTTTGACGCGGGCGCCCTGGGTGATCTGCACCATGTTCTGCAGAAAAATGGACATCCCGATCGCGGAAATCAGCGGCGCCAGGCGCGAGGCGTTGCGCAGTGGCCGGTAAGCAGTGCGCTCCACCGCCCAACCGTAAACCGAGGTAAATGCGATGGCAATGATGAGCGCCAGCGCCAGCGCCAGTGGCACTGCGGTGATGCCCATCGCGCTCATCAGCGTCAGCGCAGTCACCGAGATAATGGCGCTGACCATATAAATGTCGCCGTGGGCGAAGTTGATCATGCCGATGATGCCGTACACCATCGTATAACCGAGTGCGATCAAACCGTAGACCGCACCCAGGGTGAGGCCGTTGATCAATTGCTGAATGAACTGCCCCATGACAAGGGTTGCTCCAGTGTGGGTAGGCAGGTTGCAGCATGGCAGGCGGTGTAACTGGCCCGCCACGCTGCACAGGTACCTGTTGGAGCCCTGACAAAACCCAGCGAAGCGATGCACCAGGTAGGCACAAGGCGCGCGAAACGCAAACAGTACGATTAGTACGGCAAGTAAGCGCAACGCAGCCTGCAGGGTTTTGTTAGCGGCTCTCTTACTTGAAGTATTCGTACTTGTTGCCCTTCCACTGATACACCCTGAATGCCGGGACTTTCAGATCACCTTTGGCATCAAACGACAGCGTGCCCACCACGGTGTTGAAGGAACCGTTTGCCAATGCTTTTTGCAGATCGGCGTACTTCACGCTCTTGGCTTTTTCAGCCGCTTGCTGGAACAACTGCATGGCCGCGTAGGCGTACAGCACATAGCCATCGGGTTCGATCTTCTTGTCGCGAAAGCGCTTGACCACGTCAGCAGCGCCCGGCTCCAGACGCGAATCCGGGGCGAAGGTGAACAGCACGTTGTTGGCGTTGTCACCACCGGCAGCAGTCACCAGTTCGTTGTTACTCATGGTATCGCCGCCCAGAATGGTCAACTTCAGACCAGCTTGCTGAGCCTGGCGCAGAATCAGCGCTACTTCGGTGTGATAACCACCGTAAGCCACGACCTCCACACCCGCAGCCTTGAGCTTGGTGACGATGCCGGAATAGTCTTTTTCACCGGCGGTGATGGATTCACGCAGCACCGGTTTCACGCCTTTGCTTTGCAGACCCTTGGCCATTTCATCAGCCAGACCTTTACCGTAGGCACTCTTGTCATCGATCACGGCGATTTTCTTGCTGCCGAAATGCTCAGCCAGGAACCCACCGCCCACGCCGCCTTGCTGATCGTCGCGCCCCATGATGCGGAAGATATTCTTCAAGCCGCGCTCAGTGACCTTCGGGTTGGTGGACACGGTAGCCATTGGAATTTGCGCATCGTTGTAGATATCTGATGCCGGAATGGTCGAACTGGAACACCAGTGACCATGCATAAATACGATGTGCTTGTTGACCATGGCATTGGCCACCGACACGGCTTGTTTTGGATCACAAGCGTCATCGCCGACTTCCAGTTTGATCTTCTGGCCCAGCACGCCGCCCTTGGCGTTGATATCGGCCACGGCCATTTCTGCGCCGTTGCGGATTTGCGCACCGGCGGAGGCGTATTCACCCGTCATTGGACCGGCAATACCGACCGAATAATCGGCCCAAGCTGGTACGGCCAGCAGCGTGGCCAGCCCCAAGCCTGCCACGATAATGCTTTTCTTCAATGCCGCTTTCATGATCCTCATCTCCATAAATGAAACATACAGTGAAAGATTTAGTGATTCATGCAGCACAATTACATACGAAATTATGTCTGCATTGATACAGTCGATATAAATCAAATACCAGCAAACGGTGATATACGGGTCTGTGCCCGTCATTGTTTTCGGACACCGCGTATTCGCTATGCATTATCAAAGCAGCATTACCGCTGTTATGAACGCATTCGGTACAAAGTCGCTACATATTTTCAATTCGTTTATTGCAAACGAAAGCACTGCCACTCAATGCCTTGCCCTGCAGTAAGGCACCAAAATCCTTAACCACGACACCGCCTTGACCACGGCCCGCTTGTGGCCACCAATGCAGCAGCCAGCACGATCCGCACGCGCCAGGCGTGGTCAGTTGCAGTGTCGTGAATCCAGTATTCTTTTTTATTCTGATTTTTGAGCGAGATGGCTCAGTGAAACCGAGGTTGATTCTTTAACCTCTTCCATCACCGTATAGCTGTGGGTAACCCGAATACCCGGAATGCCACTTAATGCTTTACCCAGAAATGAGCGATAAGACGCCATATCCGGCACGCGTATCTTCAGCAGGTAATCAAACCCGCCGGCAATCATGAAACACTCCAGAATTTCCGGAATCTCCAGTACTGCTTTACGGAATTCTTCAAATGCAGTTTCTGATGTTTTTTCCATCGAAACTTCAATAAACACCATCAAGCCCAGACCCAGCTTTTCAGTAGATAACTGAGCGGCATAGCCTTTGATCACGCCAGACTCTTCCAGCGACCGTACCCTTTCCAGACATGGCGTCGTGCTCAGCCCCACTTGCCGGGCCAGCGCCACATTGGTCATGCGCCCTTCACGTTGCAGGGTTTCCAGGATTTCCAGGTCGATCTGATCCAGCTTTGCCATGCAGTCCTCGTTGCGTGCCTTATCGAGCTCTGCCAGTTCAGTACGCAGGTACTCATCTGCGCAGGCATTAGTCAGAAAGAACAATAAACCACGTCTTATGCAAGGTACAATTTGTTATTTCTAAGTTGCAAAAATACCGCAGTATATTGTTCTGCGTAGTTGGGGATTTCCAGCACAAGCACGCAATAGAGATGACCGGTCGCCTGTTGCAGATATGGTCGTGGCATCAGCCGGGATGCTCTGGCGGATGTCGCACTGCATGCACCCACGATGATCCGGCCACGCCACCCAGCAACAAGAAAATCGCCGCCAGCTCCAGCGGACGGGGCATGCGGGCCTCGTAGAGAAAACCGTAAAGCAGCGCAAACACCGTTTCGAAGATGATCATTTGCCCGCCCAAGGTCAGCGGCAAACGGCGGGTGGCGGCATTCCACAGGCCAGTGCCGATCATGGAAGGCCCAATGGCAATGGCAAACATCGCCACAGTGAACCAGCCCCAGGCGCGCGGCGCAGTATTGGCAGACAGCAGTGGCGCCATAACGCCCACTGACACCAGCAGTGCCAGCACGCCGGTAGTAACGCCCATCAGCAATGACCAGTCGTGACTGGAAAGATCAGTGCGCCGCATCAGATAGCGGGCATTGCCCACGGCGTAGGCGCTCCAGGCCAGCAAGGCACCTGTTGCTGCCAGCAACCCGACCAACTTGGCGCCAATGCTTTGAGCATAGCCAGCGGGCAAAGTGGCCGTAAGCACGTCAGCCCCGTTACACAACACGCCAAGCACAATCGCCGCCAAGGGCCAGATCAATTTGCGCAGGCTGACCGCGTTATGATCCGCGCCGCCTGCCAGCGTAACCAGTACAGGCAACATGCCGATCACCAGCGAGGTGGCCGCCACGCCAACCCGTTGCACAGCAATTGCCAGCATCAAGTAGTACACCAGATTGCCAGCGACGCTCAGCCACAACAGCGTAATCCAGTCACGACGCTCGAGCCGCTGCAGCACGGCGCGTAATGTGGGCAACAGAAATGCCAGCGATACCAGTCCGTAGGCGACATAGCGCCCCACCATCAGTTCGGCAGCGCTGAAATTGTCCAGCACGCGGGGCACCAGGAAAATCACGCCCCACAGCGCCCCAGCCATCACCCCGTAAGCAATTCCTGCAAACACGCAGCGACTCCCCCTTTTTGTTGTCAGCGCAGCATAGCGCATGCCCTGCATGGCTGGGCCTTGCGGATTACGGCAACAAGATGGGGAATGAAAGCGGATCTATAGCCCACACAGCACCCTTGAACGGGCACGACGGGCCGGGAAACCGACCACAGACAAAATGGGAGAAGGAGAAGAGAAACTGGCAGTGAGGCAATACAGCAAGGCAGGCAGCAGGCGCCACAGCGCCCGTTGCGCTTATTGATCCTGCTCTTGATTCACCACGTACAGCATGCCCGGTGGGGCCCACGCGCCTTTATCAAAGAACTTGTCAGTACCGCGCACCAGAACGTAGCCATCGGTGACCATGACCACGGCCAGATCCTGATCGCGCGGCAGTTCGCGGCATTCGCTGCTGTCGAACAAAGCGGCAAACTTGTCCTGCTGGCCAGCTTGCACATAAGCCACGCTACGCCGTGCGGTATCCGGGAAAGCGCAGGCATAGGCACCCGGCTTGGTTGGCCCCACTTGCACGCCAACGCTCAATGCCTCAGCGGGCGCACTGGCCGAATCGTTACCGCCGACACCCAATACGTCGATCATCATGGTGGCGCCACCAATCAAAAAGACGGCGAGCAACAGCAGCATTTGCCATTTCTGCGAATTGCCGCTTTTAGATGCCTGCATAACCGTTTATTCCGTAACCAGTGAAAGGCGGCATTGTACCCGTCGCCGCCCAGGTCTAGCGCAGCAACTTTGCCAGGCGTGTCATGCCTTCTTCGATGTCGGCCGGGCTGGAATGGCTGAAATTGAGGCGTAAACAGCTTTCGGGGGCGGCACCGGCAAAGAAGGCATCGCCCGGCATGATGGCGATATCGGCGGCCAGCGCTTGCTGCATTAACGCATGGGTGTCGATGGTTTGCTTGAAGCGAACCCAGAAAAACAAACCACCCACCGGTTTTTGCCAGGTGACCAGATCGCCCAGATGCTTATGCAGTGCGGCATCCATGGCATCGCGGCGTTCGCGGTAAATGGGCAGCACGCGCTGGACATGCTCTTGCAAACCGCCATTGAGCATGCTGGCTACCAGTTGCTGGCTCAGTCGGTTGCTATGCAAATCTGCCGCCTGTTTCAGCCGGGTCAGATGCGGCACCAGTTGCGGGTGGGCAATCAGAAAGCCCAGGCGCAAGCCAGGAGCGAGCGTTTTGGAGAATGAACCCTGATATACCCACGGCGCGTTTTTCAATCGACCGACAATGGGCAATGGCGCGGGCGCATCAAAGGCCAGTTCCCGATACGGATCATCTTCAAACAACGGCACATTTGCGGCGTCCAGCGCTGCGGCGACCTGTTGGCGTTGGGCGTCTGGATAGCAATAGCCCGACGGGTTCTGGAAGGTGGGCGTGAGATAAGCCAGTTGCGAACGACTCAAGGCCTCGGCAAATTGCGCGACATCGGGGCCGGATACGGTATCCACCGCCACCGGCTGGAAATCTGCACCAAACAGCCGAAATGCCTGCAGCGCCGCCAGATAAGCCGGGGCTTCGACCAGGACGCGTGTGTCCTCTTCGATAAACAACTTGGCCACCAGATCAATGCCTTGTTGCGAACCGGACAGCACCAGCACTTGCGCCGCCGTGCAATCGATCCCCAATGCGCGGCCTTGTTCGGCAATCAACTCGCGCAATGCAGGCTCGCCTTCGGTCTGGCCGTACTGCCAGCAATCAAGCGCCCTCGATGATACCGTGCTGGCCATATCCGGCCGAAACAGCGCTTCATCCGCTGGCAAACCGCCTGCAAACGAGATCACGCCAGGGCGGCTGGCGGCGGCAAGAATATCGCGCACCAGCGACGAAGTCAGGCGTTCAATTCGTTTAGCAAACATGGCATTTCCTTTTTTAGGTCAATCTACTTGACTATATGCTGTTTCCCTCAGCCCTAAATGTCAATATCATTGCCCAGTCTTTTCAGCCATAACAGTTACCGGCCAAGCACATGACAACCAAGTCGCCACAGAAACGTGCACTCAGTGATGCGCAGGAACTCTTGTTCTACGCGTATCGCGCCTTTACCGCGGCACCCGACGCCATGCTGGATCAGCGTGGCTGGAATCGCGTGCACCACCGGTTGTTGCACTTCATTGGCCGCGACCCCGGCATTGCCGTGAACGAACTGCTGGATAAACTGGGCGTGAGCAAACAAGCCGTACACAGTCCGCTCAAGGCACTGGTAGAAGCGGGCTTGGTTGAAACCGCGCCCGATGTTGCTGACCGGCGCGTCAAATGTCTGACTCTGACCGATGCCGGGCGGCAACTGGAACTGGCTTTGTCATCGCCACAGTTTGTTTTGCTGGAAGAAGTCTTTGCCCGCTGCGGGCCAGAGGCGGTAAAAGGCTGGGAAGCGGTGATGAAGGCCATGGCACAACGCTAAAGCTGCGTCAGGGCGCAACGTGCCGCTAGTATTCGATCGGCACAGCCTCCAGGCTGCGCCACAGATACCATGTTGCCGCACTGCGCCACGGTTGCCAGCGCTCGGCCAGTTCGCGCATGGCTTTGGGCGGCAACCGTTCGCCGCCGTTGTAAAGCCGAGCAATGGCGTTGATTACGCCGATATCGTCCAGCGGCAAGACATTGGGTCGCAGCATGGCAAACATCAGAAACATTTCGGCGGTCCAGCGGCCAATACCGCGAATGCTCACCAATTCGGCGACGATTGCGTCATCGTCCCACGCCTGCCACACCGCCATATCCAGCCGACCCGCCACATGATGGCGCGACAAATCCTGGAGGTATTCCACTTTACGGCCAGACAAGCCGCAACCACGCAGCCGGGCAACTTCGACCTCCAGCAACTGCTGGCTATCGAGCACGCCACCCAGTTCGGTCAAAAAGCGGCCCCAGACCGATTCCGCCGCCTTCACTGAAATTTGCTGCCCGACTATCGACCTTGCCAGCGTTTGATAAGCATCGCCGCGCCCGCGCAGGCTGATGTCCGGGAATTGCGCAATCAGCTGCGCCATGACCGGGTCAGCCGCCGCCAGCGCAGCGACGGCCTCATCCCAGTACTGCGGGCGCAGCGCTTCGCTCATTCGCCAGCAACCGTCATGCGGCGAATCAGCAACGAGCCCACGCGGCGACTGGACGACAACTGGATATCGCTGCCGATACCGATGATGTCCTTGAACATGTCGCGCAGATTGCCCGCTACAGTGATTTCTTCCACTGGATACCGGATTTTGCCGTTTTCCACCCAGAACCCCGCCGCGCCACGCGAGTAATCGCCGGTGACCATATTGGTGCCATGACCCAGCAATTCGGTCACAAACAGACCAGTGCCCAGTTCAGCCAACAGTTCTTCAAAACTGGCGGTTGGGGTCACCAGCAGGTTATGCGCGCCACCGGCGTTGCCGGTACTTTGCATGCCCAACTTGCGGGCACTGTAGCTGGAGAGAAAATACCCCTGCTGCACACCGGCATCGATCAAAGTGCGCCGCTGCGTGGCCACACCTTCGGCATCAAACACGCTGCTGCCCAGGCCTTTTTTCAGGAACGGGTCATCCACAATCGTCACACAAGGCGCAAACACCGCTTTGCCAAGACTATCGGTGAGGAAGGACGATTTGCGATACAGGCTGCTGCCACTGACGGCGTTGACCCAGTTGCCCAGTAAAGACGACGCCAGCGATGCTTCAAACAGCACCGGATACTCGCCCGTCTTGACGCGCTTCGCCCCGAGACGACGTACCGCCCGTTCCCCGGCCTTGCGCCCGACGCTGACGGCGGATTCCAGCTCTGCCGGATCGCGCATGCTGGTGTACCAGTAATCACGCTGCATGCCGGATGCATCTTCGGCAATCACGGCTGCGGACAAACTATAACGGCTGCCGGTGCCAGTCCCGACAAAACCAAGCGAATTGCCGTAGGCCCAGCGCGAGGCATGAGTCGAGGCCGAACCGCCTTCGGAATTGGTAATGCGCGGATCAACTGCCCGCGCGGCATCTTCGCATTCAGTAGCCAGACGGATCGCCTCTTCTACTGGCAAATCCCAGGCGTGGTAGAGATCCAGATCGGGGAAATGCGTAGCCAGCAACGCTTTGTCCGGCAAGCCGGCAAATTCATCAGCCGCAGTAAAACGGGCGATGGCCAGGGCGGCGCGCACGGTATCAGCCAGCGCATTGGCTGAAAAATCCGAGGTACTGGCGTGCCCTTTTTGCTGACCCTGATATACCGTGACACCCATACCCTTGTCGCGGTTGTACTCAATGGTTTCGACTTCGCCCAGGCGCACGCTGACGTTCTGACCAAATGATTCCGAGATATCTACATCGCAATCGGTCGCGCCCTGGTCACGGGCTTCATCCAGAACCTGGCCGACCAGATCGGCCAGTTGTTGCTCGCTAAAACTGAATCCGGACACGGTTTTCCTTTTTTTGCTGATTGGACCACCCAGCGTCTGCATGCGCGGGTTGCCAGGTTGTTCGGCTCTTCAAGGCTGGCGGAGGTATCGGCCGCCGCGAATCACCATTCAATGATGAATGATGACGGTTTGTCTGTGTGTATTAGCTCAAATGGTGGCAAAACGGCGTATTGCCAGAGTCATTCGCGCATCGGTTTGCGTATCCTCGCCGCGCCCGCTGGTACTGTCGTATTGCAAAGGCGCGGGGTTGGGGACGAACTAGTTTGTTATCATAGCGGTTTTGCAGTAATGGCCCCAAACATGGCAAACAACGAATCTATCGACCAGCACGACGACGACGTCGAGCTGGCCAGCAAATCGCAGATGAAACGCGAGGCGACCGCGCTGCAGGATCTGGGCGGGCAATTGCTGCCACTGGACATGAAACTGATCCAGACCCTGGGCCTGCCCGACCGCCTGGTTGAGGCGATCCGCGAGTTCAAGCGCCTGAAGGCAAATGGCGCGATTGCGCGGCAAAAACAGTTCATCGGCAAACTGATGCGCGATGTCGATCCGGCACCGATCCACGCTTTGCTGGCACGCGTCTCCGGGCAATCTGACACGCACAATGCCTGGCTGCACAAGCTGGAGCGCCTGCGCGACAAAATGCTGGAAGACCCGAAAGCAGTAGAAACTTTTGTGGCCGACTATCCTGACGTCAATGTCCAGCAATTGCGCCAGCTGATTCGCAATACCTTGCGCGAACGCGAATTGCAAAAGCCGCCGAAGTCTTTCCGCGAATTGTTCCAGCTGCTCAAGCAACATATTCAGGAACCTACTGTGCCGAGCGTGGAATCGTTGATGCCACCTGCGGACGAAGACGAGGAAGCCTGATATGACATGGCGCGTCGAGTGCGAGGCATTTCTGTTTGACATGGATGGCACGCTGGTCGATTCCACCCCGCTGATCGAGCGCATCTGGCGCGGCTGGGCGGCACGGCGGGATATCGACGTAGATTATCTGTTGCAACACATACACGGCCGGCGCGGCGTAGAAACCATCCGCCTGGTAGCACCACATCTGGATGCCGAATCGGAAGTGCATGAATTGCTGGCCGAGGAAATGGCCGACATGACGGGTGTAACGGCCATTCCTGGCGCAGCAGACTTTGTGGAGCGACTGCATCCGGCGCAATGGGCCATCGTGACCTCTGCGCCGCGTGACATTGCGTTGGCCAAGCTACGAGTTGCAGGTGTACCGCAGCCACAGTGGATCATCGCTGCGGACGATGTAGACGTTGGCAAACCGCATCCAGAACCCTACCTGAAGGGTGCTGCGCTGCTGGGCAAGCATCCGGCGCATTGTGTCGCCTTTGAAGACGCCGAAAGTGGCATTCACTCCGCCCACCAGGCAGGCATGCCTGTCGTAGTTATCACCCACGCCGCCGGTGCCGATATTACGGGCTTGGCCAGCGTGCAGATCGGCCATTACAACGAGCTGCAACTGAGCCACGCCAACGGGCAATTACAACTCGCTCGGGAGCGCGTGGCATGAGTTTTCGCATTGGACTGGTTTCGGTGTCGGATCGCGCCTCGCAAGGCGTCTACGAAGACAAAGGAATCCCGGCACTCCAGGAGTGGCTGGCCAGCGCGGTCACCACTCCGTTTGAAATCGTCGACCGTTTGATCGCCGACGAACAAGCCCAGATTGAAGCCACGCTGATCGAACTGGTGGACGTGGAGCAGTGCGACCTGGTGCTGACCACCGGCGGCACCGGCCCAGCGCTGCGTGACGTTACGCCCGATGCCACGCTGGCGGTGGCTGACCGGGAGATGCCTGGCTTTGGCGAACAAATGCGCCAGATCAGCCTCAAGTTTGTGCCAACTGCGATTTTGTCGCGTCAGGTGGGCGTGATCCGCAAGCGCTGCCTGATTCTCAATTTGCCTGGGCAACCCAAATCGATCCGCGAAACGCTGGAAGGCCTGAAAGACGGGCTGGGGCATATTATTGTGCCGGGCATTTTTGCCGCCGTGCCGTATTGCATCCAGTTGCTGGAAGGGCCGTACATAGAGACCGACCCGGAAGTGGTCGCAGCCTTTCGCCCCAAATCGGCGATCAAGCCGTAGAACTGGTCAAGACATGCTCAAGGTAATACAAGGACTCATCGCGTGACTGCTACCACCACACCTTCCCCGCTGCTCGACACCATTGAAGTGGAAACCGGCGACAACCCGACTGCGGCGGTAATCTGGATGCACGGCCTCGGCGCCGATGGCTCCGATTTCGCTGGCATGGTGCCGGAACTAGGCCTGCCAGAGTCGCTGGCGGTGCGCTTTGTATTTCCGCATGCCCGCTTTATGCCGATCACCTGCAATAACGGCTACACCATGCGGGCGTGGTACGACATTCTGTATTTTGACGAGATCAACCGGCATGCCGATGAAGCGGGCATCAAACAATCGCTGGCCGACGTGGATGCGCTGATCAAAGACCAGAATGCTCGTGGTATTCCGACTGAGCAGATCGTGCTGGCTGGCTTCTCGCAGGGTGGGGCAATTGCCTACACCGCTGGGCTGACTTACCCGCAACGGCTGGCAGGCATTGTGGCGCTCTCAACCTACTGGCCCTCCCCGGCTCTGATCGAGCAAAATCGTGGAGCTGCCAATCAGCAGACTCCGGTGTGGGCTGCGCACGGCACCGGCGACCCGGTCGTGCCATTCGCCTTGGGTGAACGCGCGAAAACCGCAACCGAGCAATTGGGCAACCCGGTGCAATGGCATCATTGGCCAATGCAGCATTCTGTTTGCCTGCCCGAGATTCAAGGCATCGGCAAATTTCTGCAGTCCGTATTGGCCTGATCACCGGCCAGCACAATAAAAAAGGCTCTGCCATAACGGCAAAGCCTTTTTTATTGCCAGTAACCAGCCTGATCCCGGCCTGGCTTAGTGCTTCTGCGCCACCACTTGTACTGTCACCCAAGTCCAGTCGATGCCTTTATCGAGGATGGCACCCAGCGTTACCGTGAAGTGGCGTTCGCGCGCCTGCACTTCGTAGATACGGTCACTGTCGTAATCGGCGGAGTACATCAGCAAGGTATTGACGCTGACGCCATCGACTTCATGCGGCAAATACAGCGCCGAATTCTGGGAATGCAAAATTGCCCCGTCAAACGCATCAAACTCGGTAACTTCCAGCGCACGCGGTTTGAGAGATGCGGTATTGCTCTGGATGCTGACGGCCACAGGCGTGCCGCTCAGTAGTTGCACGCCGGTATAGACCTGCAACTCGTTCACGCGCGACAACCGCCGTACCACGCAAACCTTCCAGGTATCTTCCTGACCAATGCGCATGCCCAGCAACACGCCTGGCCTGACCCATTCGGCACCTTCGGCCTCCAGCGTGGCTCCGAAGCCGCCTTCAGATTCGTTTTCGATACGCCAGCTTTGCCAATCGGCTTGCTCGGTACGCTGCACCACCTGCGGCGTCTGCGCCTGACGCGCCCGCGTACGCGACGAGACAAAACCGTAGAGCCGCATATCCATGATTTCATCGTCATCAACGATAGGTTTGGTTCCTGCAGGCTGGCGCGAGAACTTGTCGTTATCTACCCGCACATGGCGAAACAGCCGATCCAGCCCGCTGACCACATGGGCTTCTTTGCTGACGGCATGCCGGTCGCTACGCGAGATCTGTGCGTTGCGGATCGACATGCTCCAGAACACGTCCAGGTGCTTGAGCAACTCCAGGCAAGCCGGAGCACGACAGTCGTTGCCCAAACCCAGCGTTTGCGGCGCTGCACCAGCCTCCAGCTTGCTGATCAAGGCTTGCACTTCGTTGAGCAGCTCAAAAATGCCCCAGTAACGATATGGATCGCCGCGACTGTCTTCAGCAATTTTTTCCGGTCCCTGCTTGCCGCTCAGGTTCACGCAGAAATGGTGGTGGTCTGGTTGAAAACGCCGCGCCAGCAAAACATTGCGCGACCATTTATCCAGCCATTGATCGGTCCAGTCCAGCTGACGCACCGACAGATTGTTGGAAGCCACCGTGTTGAGCATCAGCAACTGGATGTATTCGTCGGCACAAGAACTGACTTCCGCACCGTGATGGGGATAAAGCGGGAACGGGTTACAGTCAAAACCGTCAATTTCCGAGAGCCGATACATGCTGTGGGCCTGAGTCCACAACTGCGGCGGCACCCGATCAAAGCGGAAGTAATGCCACTTGGCGAGTATCGCCACGTAATGCAGGCTGCGCGCCAGCACCAGCGGCATCAGCGCATCCCAGGCTTGTTTCTCGGCGTCAGCTGCTTCCACTTTGGCAAAGCGCTGATACGCCGCCACCATGGAATTGGCCAGCCCGGTGATATCACGCCACAGTTTTTGCTCAATCTCTTTGGGCATGCGCGGGTTGGAAACGTATTGATAACGAATCCGCTCAAATCCAACCTGCACACCATTGTCGATCTTGATGAGTGCTTCAAGCAATTCCGGCACCGGCTTGCGCTGGCTGGTGAGGAATTCATCCACCACCGCAGCCACTTTGTCGCGCTGGGCTTGCGGATCGGCAAGCTCAAGTTTGCTACACCACGCCGTCACCTGGCGTGGGTTATCCAGCGGGGAGGCATCCTTGGAAAAAAGGCTGTTGAGAAAAGCTCTCATGGTTATCCTGTTCTTTGCCGTCTACGCGGCAGCCCCTTGTGTGCCATCTGCCAGCAGCCAGCCTTTGGCTTCGTCCAGCGAGTCAAAAATCTCGATCTTTGCGTCCGAAAACAACTGGTTCAACCAGGCTGACCAGGTAATCCATTGGTCGTCGGTTACCACCGCAACTTTGCCGAAATCCTTGCTGTGGGCGCGGGCGAATTTGTATTCTTCCACGGCCATATCCAGCGTGTAGCGCATCATACCTGTGAAGTCGAACAACAAATTGGGTTTGCCTTCAAAGTTGATTTTGTAACGCACATCATCTTCGAACTGCCGGAAGTCATGCACGGTAAATTCGTTGAAAACCGCAACCGAAACATAACCAGGCTCATGAGTGATGGTAATCATGGCATCCCCTTATTTGTTGACTGATTGGTTGAAATCCTGTGCCAGCGCCATTGGCTTGCAACGCTACATTGCCGGATCACAGAATGCGCGCTTAGTTCTCGTCATCCTCAGGAATATCTCGCCGACCGGGCAAGCGTGAGCGGATCATCAGCATTTTCATTTCGCGCACCGCCGCTGGCAAACCGACGATCAGTGCCTGCGCAATAATGGCATGCCCAATGTTCAGTTCTTCAATTTGCGGGATCGCTGCAATGGGCTCGACGTTATGATAATTCAATCCATGCCCCGCGCTCACAGCCAAGCCAAGGTTGGCGGCATATTCAGCGGCAACCTTGATGCGGGCGTATTCGGTTTCGCGGGCGCGCCGGTCTTTGGCCAGGGCATAGCGCCCGGTATCCAGCTCAATAGCTTGAGCGCCCATAGACTGAGTCAGACGGATCTGTTCAAAGTCCGGTGCCAGCAGCACTGACACCCGAATGCCCGATGCAGCCAGCTTTTTGATGTATTCGCCAACTTCGGCGCGATTGCCGCGCACATCCAGACCATGCGTGCTGTTATGGCCTTCCCCATCGGTAGGTACAAGGCAGACATCTTGCGGCGCGACACCCAAAGTGAAGTCGAGCAACGCCGGATTCAGCGCCATTTGCAGATTCAGGCGCGTCTGCAGCAGGGCCTTGATAAAACGGACATCCTCATCGCCCACATGACGACGGTCTTCGCGCAAATGCAAAGTAATATGATCCGCCCCTGCTTGCTCCGCCACTTGAGCGGCAAAAACAGGGCTTGGATAACGCGCATCGCGAGCATTTCGCAACGTCGCCACGTGATCGATATTGACACCCAGCGCAAGATCACCAGCCATAAACAAAGCTCTCCGCAGTATTTCGATTCAGTACATCAATTTATATCGGCACCACCAGCAACATCATGATCAAGATCGTCCTCGATTATGAGAAAAACGGATGCCGCTGACACTTTCATCATAAGACACCAGTTGGTCCGGCCCAAGCTCGATACAAATAACCCGCAGGTTACGGTGCCGAATGTCTCTTACAAGCGCTGCAGATCCAGCAAGAGCTGGCGGGTATGCAATGGCGTATCACCCAACGCCGCAGCGAGTGCCTGACGCATCAACAATTTGGTTTGCGCCAGCGCACGCTCGTCATCGAGTTTGCCCTGACGCAATGCCAACAATACTTCGCCATCCAGCCGGCCACCCTGCCCGCCCGCGTCGACCAGGCCCTGGTTCGCGATGTAGTCATAACTGCGCCCAGCGGCGATGGGCGCACCTTGAATATCGCGTTCCAGCTCCAGCCCGTACCCCAGCTCCGCCAACAGCGCCAGCTCAAAGCCCCGCAAGATGGGTTCAACCTCGCTACCAGCTGCCGAAGGCAACGCTGCCAGTTGCCGAATCGCCTCAAAGTAAGCGGCGAACAGCGCTGGTTGGGGCTCCTCGCGCGGCATCAGCCGGACTAGCAATTCGTTCAGATAAAACCCGCACAGCAAAGGCAAACCGGTCGGCTGGGCGATACCACCTTGCCAATCGGCCGCGTGCAGCGTCTTGACGTCGCCACCACCAAACCAGGAAATCAGCAGCGGCTGAAACGCCAATAACGCACCACGCAATTGCGACCCGGCACGCTGGGCACCACGCGCGACGATGGAAATCCGCCCGTGATCCCGTGAGAATACCTCCAGCAAGCGGCTGGTTTCACGCCAGGCATACTGATGCAGGATAAACGCGGGCTGCGCGTCGACGCGCGGTTGGGACTTACCGCCGCGAGAACGCTTTACCGCTGAAGAAGAATTAGTCGAGCGACTTGCCAAGCAAGCGCCCCGAGAGTCTGCACATTGACTTATTCGAACCCTTGTTGACGCAGAACACGCGTGTCGTCAGCCCAGCCGCTTTTGACCTTGACCCACACTTCCAGGTAGACCTTGGCGTCAAACAGTTTTTCCATGTCCTGGCGCGATTCGGTGCCGATACGCTTGAGCTTCTCGCCGTTTTTGCCGATCAGAATGGCTTTCTGGCTGTCGCGATCAACCAGCACCGCTGCGTAGATACGGTACAGCGGGCGGCCATCACGCATGGTTTCTTCGTCGAATTTCTCGATTTCCACCGTCATGGCATAAGGCAGTTCATCGCCGAGTGCGCGGAACAGCTTTTCGCGGACGATTTCTGCCGCCAGAAAACGCGAATTACGGTCGGTGATATGGTCTTCCGGATACAGCGGAATCGACTCCGGCAGCAGTGGTTGTACCGTCTTGAGCAACACGTCCAGTTGCTGGCCCTTGAGTGCAGAGACCGGCACGATGGCATGGAAGTTGAACTGGTCTGCCACTTTCTGAATAAACGGCAGCACTTCGTTCTTTTGCGTCAACTGGTCAATCTTGGTAATCACCAGCAATACCGGACGATTTTTGGGCAGCAGCTTGAGCACCGCTTCGTCCGCCGGGCCATACTGACCGGCCTCGATCAGAAACAACACGCAATCCACATCCGCCAGCGTCGTGGTGACGTTACGGTTCATCGCCTCGTTCAAGGCATTTTTGTGGCGGGTCTGAAAGCCCGGTGTATCGACAAACACAAACTGCGCTTCTTCACTGGTGTAAACCCCGGTGATGCGATGGCGAGTCGTTTGTGCCTTGCGCGAAGTAATGCTGATCTTCTGGCCAATCAGGTGATTCATGAGTGTGGATTTGCCCACATTCGGGCGGCCAACAATGGCCACAAAACCACAACGGAAGCCGTTGGCAACATCGCCCGCGACAGTAATTTCGGAATCAGCCATGACAGGCTCCAGGCAAGTAAAACAATTTCGTAAACGGCGGGAGGATCAAGCGCGCTTGGGGGCCTTACCCGGGTATTTCTCTTTCAGCATACCCAAGGCTTCGCCCGCGGCAAGCTGTTCCGCAGCGCGGCGGCTCGGTCCGAGCGCAGAGGTGGTGACTTTGAGGGCCGGTACGCTGCAGGAAATCTCGAATACCAGATTAGGCGATTCGCCTTCCTGGCGCACCACCTCATAAACAGGCAACGCGTGATGGCGCGCCTGCAACCACTCTTGCAGTGCGGTTTTGGGGTCTTTCAGCGCGCGCGATGGATCAATCGCTTCGATGCGGGGAACAAACAAACGCTCGATCATGCCTTGAGCGGCTTCAAAACCGCCATCAAGCCACGCCGCACCAAAAATGGCTTCAAGCGCATCGGCAAGAATCGACGGACGGCGATGTCCACCACTTTTCAGTTCGCCCTCGCCCAGCCACAGGTAGTCGCCAATATTGAGTTCACTGGCCACGTCAGCCAGCGACTCTTGCCGCACCAGGCTGGCGCGCAGTCGCGATAACTCACCTTCGTTCAGTTTCGGGAAGTGATTGAACAGTGCCCGACCTACAACCGCATTGAGAATGGCGTCGCCGACAAACTCAAGACGTTCGTTATGCGTGGAAGCAAAGCTGCGATGGGTCAACGCCTGTTTGATGAGGCGTGCGTCAGAAAAAACATAACCGAGCGCCTTTTGCAGGCGCTCGGGAGGTAACACAATGGACACGGTTTATTGCCCTGACTGTGATGCGCTGGATTTTTCAGCATCAAATGCAAACAGCAAACTGGCATTCCCCATTAGCGGCACAACACGTTCATAACTCGCGCTGATTGTTGTTACGCCACCGGACTGCACGATCACCAGATCTTGTGGTTTGACCGAATCAGTATCGTTGATTTGCGCGTGCTTGCTGTACGAAGCGCGAATCTGCTCAGGCGTTGAACCGGCCTCTTCTTTCACCAAAGTGGCGAGGGTTTTCTGAATATTGAAGTATTCAACCCAAGCCGGAATGACCTTGAAAAAGGTCACCGCTGCCGCGCCCACAACCATGGCGATAATGATGAATCCAATAAAAGACAACCCGCTTTGCTTGCGCATTTTTAATCCCCTTATTGCCCCCGGATCATATTGCCCGGTTGGCTTGCTCATGCGGCAATGGTGCCGTGATGACACGATGACTTAGCGGATGAAAGTGCCAATCCGGCCAAGCTGTTTCAGGTTGAACCAGACCAGGAACGCTTTACCTACCACGTATTTGTCCGGAACAAAGCCCCAATAACGGCTATCTGCAGAATGATCGCGGTTATCACCCATCATGAAGTAATAACCTTCAGGCACCTTGCAGCTAAAACCTTCGTCATCATAACGGCAGTTTTCGCGATACGGAAAGTCACGCACCTCCGAAAGCATCGCGTATGGCGGATTATCAACGGATTGCAGGGTGTTATAGGTGTGCGTACCTTGTTTTTCAGTGAATTGCTTGTTGCGTTCCAGGCGCACACCGTCTTCCACGTAGTCCAGGTTACCGGCATCTTCAGTCGGCACTGGCTGGCCATTGATGGTCAATTGCTTGTGGCGATATTCCACCGTATCACCGGGCAAGCCGATGGTGCGCTTGATGTAATTGATGGACGGATTTTCTGGATAGTTGAATACCATCACATCGCCGTGTTGTGGTTTGCCGACTGGCATAAAAACGTTATTCAGCACTGGTACCCGCAAGCCATAAGAGAACTTGTTGACGACGATAAAGTCGCCGACTACCAAGCCGGGGCGCATTGATGAAGACGGAATCTGATATGGCTCGATCACGAAAGAGCGCAGTACAAACACAGCCAGAATCACCGGGAAAAACCCGCGGCCGTATTCAACCCAATCCGCAACCGGTTTGTCGCCGCGTTTTTTGCCCCAGACCAACTTGTCCATTACCCACACAATGCCGGTCACCAGCACAAATACCAGCATGGCTGCGGCGATGGAGAAATATTGCACCAGCAGGATAAATACACCGACGATGGCAAACAAATAGCCGTATTGCACCAGTTGCGGTGCCTCTGGACCATGACGTTCTTGTTTATTGCCCAGCGCGATCATGACCGGGCCGAGCAAGGTAATCACGATGCCAATCAGAAGCCAGTTCATCAGAAACCTTGTTATGTGGTGGATTGGAACAAAACAGGCAGAGCTTTACGCAGCACGTGCTTACTTGTCGCTAACCTGCAGAATCGCCAGGAAGGCTTCTTGCGGAATCTCGACATTGCCCACTTGCTTCATGCGCTTTTTACCTGCTTTCTGTTTCTCGAGCAGCTTTTTCTTACGGGTAATATCGCCGCCATAACACTTGGCCAGCACATCTTTACGCATGGCCTTGACGGTTTCCCGGGCAATAATATGCGCGCCAATTGCCGCCTGAATGGCAATATCGAACATCTGGCGCGGAATGAGTTCCCGCATTTTGGAAACAAGTTCGCGGCCGCGATAAACCGAGCTGGCGCGGTGCACAATCAAACTCAACGCATCCACCCGCTCGCCGTTGACCAGGACGTCGAGCTTGACCAGATCATCCGCACGGAATTCCTTGAAGTCGTAATCGAGTGAGGCATAACCACGCGACACCGATTTGAGCTTGTCAAAGAAGTCCATTACTACTTCAGCCATCGGCATATCGTAGGTCAGCATGACCTGACGGCCCATGTATTGCATATTGCGTTGTGCGCCGCGCTTCTGGTTACACAACGTCATGACGTTACCGACGTAATCCTGCGGCACCAGAATGGTGGCAGTAATAATCGGCTCGCGGATTTCTTCAACTTTGCCGGGGTCCGGCAACTTGGACGGGTTCTCGATCTCGATCACTTCACCGTCTTTAAGCACCACTTCATACACTACCGTCGGTGCGGTGGTGATGAGGTCCATGTCGAATTCACGCTCAAGCCGTTCCTGCACGATTTCCAGGTGCAACAGCCCGAGGAAACCACAACGGAAACCAAAGCCCAGCGCTTGCGAGACTTCCGGCTCAAAGTGCAACGAAGCGTCGTTCAGTTGCAGTTTTTCAAGCGATTCGCGCAGTGACTCGAAGTCATGGCTTTCTACCGGATACAGACCAGCAAACACCTGCGATTTGACTTCCTTGAAGCCAGGCAAAGCCTCGGTGGCGGGTGTTTTGACCAGCGTAATCGTGTCACCAACCTTGGCGCTGGCCAGTTCTTTGATGCCGGCAATCACAAAGCCTACTTCGCCGGCGCGCAGTGCATCCCGCTGTACCGACTTGGGCGTGAACACACCCACCTGCTCGCACAAATGCTGTGCCTTGCTCGACATGAACAGGATTTTGTCTTTGGGGCGCAGTTCGCCGTCCACCACACGCACCAGCATGATCACGCCCACGTAGTTATCGAACCACGAGTCAATGATCAGCGCCTTGAGCGCGCCATCCGGATTGCCACGCGGGGCAGGAATTTTGGCTACTACTTCTTCCAGGATATCTTCAATGCCGATGCCGTTTTTGGCTGATGCACGCACCGCATCCACCGCGGCAATGCCGACGATGTCTTCGATTTCCTGAATCACGCGCTCAGGTTCAGCGGCTGGCAGATCAATCTTGTTCAGCACGGCAACCACTTCCACACCTTGCTCGATGGCGGTGTAGCAGTTGGCCACAGTCTGGGCTTCAACGCCTTGTGAGGCATCGACCACCAGCAGCGCGCCTTCACACGCCGCCAGAGAACGGCTGACTTCATACGAGAAGTCAACGTGCCCCGGGGTGTCGATCAGGTTCAGGTTGTATACCTGACCATCGCGGGCCTTGTATTGCAACGCTGCGGTTTGGGCCTTGATGGTAATGCCGCGTTCTTTTTCGATATCCATCGAGTCGAGCACTTGCTCAGACATTTCGCGAGCATCCAGACCACCACAGAACTGGATGAAGCGGTCTGCAAGGGTCGATTTACCGTGGTCGATATGCGCGATGATGGAGAAATTACGAATGTGGTTCATCTAGGGACTTGTTTATGTAACTGGATAGGCGCCGGCCAAACCGCCGCCGCAACTACAAAAAGGGGCACGCCATGCGTGCCCCTTGGCTAAAAACCGAATGATTGGGCAGGATTTTACCGGAAATCGCTGTTATGAACAAAAGCAGCGGCCCGGCGTCGTAAACCAGAGCCGATCATGCGTGCTGACACTTGGCCAGCCAGGCATCCAGCGCCTCGATATCCAGGTGGTAATGGCAGATTTCCTGGTCACCCGAATCAGTCAGCACCGGCACCAACTCACCGTAGCGCTCTTCCAGGTCGTCATTGTCGTCAATGTCGATCCAGTTCACGTGGAACCCGCGCTGGCGCGACAATTCGTCCAGTTGCTCACGCATATGCAGACAAAGACTGCAGTACTCGCGGCCGTACAAGCGCAATTGCATAGGCATATTCATCAGACTTATTTGTCCTTATCGGTTTTGTCTGTTTTATCGGGGGCCTTGATGGAGAAGAACAACGATCCATCCTGACGCAGCACGCGCAGCGCCACACTATCACCCGGCTTGAGCGCATCCAGTGCCTGGCGCAGTTGTGCTGCACTACTCAGATCGGTACCGCCGATTCCCGCAACGATGTCACCACCTTGCAGACCGGCACGAGCAGCAGCGCCAGTGGCACTTTGCACACCAACCCCATATTTGATACCGGCCTGCTTCAACTGGCGCGGGGTGAGTTCGACCAGCGACAAACCAAAGCGCCGAATGCTGCTTTCTTCTGCCGGCTTGGCTGGCTTGTCGCCGGACTTGCCCGCGCCGCCATCGTCTTTCTGGTCCAGCACGCCAATCGTGAGCGTAACGTTGCGGGCGGCTTTATCGCGCCAGATTTGCAAAGTGGCTTGCGAGCCTGGTTTGCTGGCGGTCACCAGCCGTGGCAGATCGCCGGTTTCTTCAATGGCTTGGCCGTTGTACTTGAGAACAATATCGCCCGGTTTGATCCCGGCTTTGGCGGCCGGGCCATCTTTATCCACTGCCGAAACCAATGCACCCTGCGCTTTGGGCAAACCAAAGCTCTTGGCCAGATCGTCATTCACCGACTGCACGGCTACACCGATACGCCCGCGGGTGACTTTGCCATTGGCCTTAAGTTCGGCCACCACTTTCATGGCTTCGTTAATGGGAATAGAGAACGACAGCCCCATAAAACCGCCAGACTGACTGTAAATCTGCGAGTTGATACCCACAACCTGGCCATCCATATTGAACAGCGGGCCGCCGGAATTGCCCGGATTGATAGCGACATCAGTCTGGATAAACGGCGTCTGGTTTTCATCCAGCAACTTGCGGCCCGTGGCTGAGATAATCCCGGCGGTGACGGTGTTTTCAAAACCGAACGGCGAACCAATCGCGACGACCCACTCTCCGGCCTTCAGTTTGTCAGAATCGCCCAGATCCGCCTTGGGCAGATCAGTGGCATCAATCTTGAGCAAGGCGATGTCGGTGCGGGCATCCGAGCCCACTATCGTGGCCTTGTATTCTTTCTTGTTGGTGAGGGTGACTTTGATGGTGTCCGCTTGTGCGACCACGTGCGCGTTGGTCAACACGTAACCATTGGCATCAATGACAAACCCCGAACCCAGCGATTGGGCTGTGCGCTCCCGCGGTTGCTGGCCAGCCGACGGCGGCACGGGAAAACCAAAGCGCCGCAGCAAATTGAGAGTGTCTTCATCCATCTCCATTTGTGAGCTGGATTCACGCAAGGTGGAGGTTGTCGACACATTCACCACCGCCTTGCCTTCTTTTTCCACTAGTTGGGTAAAGTCGGGCAAGCCGGTCACGGCGGCTGAACTGATTGCGCTGCTCACAGCGATAACGCCTGTCACAAACAAAGTTTTCATTTGCATGGTTTGGTCACTGTTCAGGAACGGGACAGAAACAGACAGGCGTACTCGTCACAAGTTCGCAGCGGGCTTAGCGAGCACCGTCCGCGGTGGGCGTACTGCGATCACAGAATTTGATGGGCTTGGCGTCGGGCGCAACGCGTTCCAGTGTAGTTGGTTCAGCCAGACTAGCGAGATTGCGGCGGCTGCGCAAAACCAGGAAACCGCCAACGAAACCGATGGCAGCACCGATAACCGCGCCCAGATCAGGCAATCCATAAGGTGCGACCAGACGCCCAACGCCGGCACCGATCATCAACGCCGCCAATGGCACACCGTATGCAGCCAGCGCACTCTTGAGCAGCATGCCGTCGGCAACACCGATACGGACTAAGTCGCCCGGTTTGGCATCAACGGTATTGCGCACGCGAAACGCCTCTTTGGCGTTACCGAACATGCGGGTAATGGCCACCGACTTACAGCCGGTTTCCGGATCACAGTTGCCACATGGTGCATGCGGCTTGATGCGCACCCAGACATGCTCGCCTTCGCGACGAACGACTTGTGCTTCACTTTCAATCATGGATATCCCCTGTCACATCCCGCAATTATGACGCTTTGCGATTACTGTGACCCGGCTTTTTCGCCTTTGGGCGTATAAGCGTAGCTGAACGCCTGCACCGTTTCTGGCGGCACTTCGCCCAATACCGTCAACAAGTACGGCCCCGCCTGGCGCGCAAACACGGTGATCCCGGCTTGCTGGGCGATCCCCAATGGCGCAGAAGCATCAAATGGCTCGATAAATACCGAAAGCGTGACCAGACCGTCGCCATAAAGGTGATGAATCACCGGTTTGGGCTTGCCCGTCATCGGACGCTGCCCTACTTTCAGCAGGCGAAACCCGTTGGGCAGATTGTGAATATCCCAGCCGGTATCTTTAGGCAATGCGACCGGCCCGTTCGAGTCATCGACCGGTGCGGGTTTGACTGGATAAGTCGGCTTGAGCAAACGCCGGTCAATCGGACCGCCAATCTGCACTTGCGAGAACGCAAACACTTCGACCGGTTCACGCCGGATACCCAGCATGACTGATTTGAGCATCAAGCCGGTCTCAGGATGTACCCAGTAGCGATGCGGATAACGCAGCTTGTCGCGCGGCTCGAAATCGTAAATATTTGCATCTTGCCCGGCAACGCGTTCCTGACCGACAAATCGGACCTGATAGTTTACCAACACGTGGTCGGCATCATCCGGAAACTGGCGCGGAAAGAGTTTGGACGACTGGCGCCGGTCAATGGGAAAGACCTGGCCTCCAGGCAAATACAGGCTGACCTGGTTGCCCTGCCGGAAAAATTCGCGCGGCGGCCCATCCAGCGACTCACGTCGCTCGATATCGTTTCCGGAGGCGGCCTCATGAATAACCCGGAATGCCTCCATATTGTCGCCATGCTGATGGACATACACCCCCTGGAACGACACCGTCTTGGCGGCATTGGCAACACGCGCGACCAGTTGGGTAGCGTCTTGTTGGCTCAAGAGTTCGTTGGGGACGAGAGAGGCAGCCAGTAAACGTTGGCCTGCCAGGAATAAACTGCCGGCCAGGATCCAGCCCTTGGTCTTCATCATTATTTGGTCGGTTGCTTGGTCTCAAACGATGCATAAACAAGGTCACGCCCATCGATCGGGTTACCCGAATCTTCGTGGTGCGCGGCCAGATAGGCACGGAATTTGGAATCGGAAGTGGCTACGTGTACGGCTTGTGGGGTAGCCATTGCCGCCATGTGCGGTACTGCTACGGCAGAACCGGTATATGCACCGTGGAACGCTTGCCAGCCCACCACGCTCAGAAAAGCCACAGATGCCGCAGCCGAGAGCGGCGCCAGCGCACGGCGCATGAAGCGGCGACGGCGCGAACTGGCGGCTGGAGCAAACACCACGGGTTCTGCAGCCAGGCGATCACAGAAGGTCTTCATGAAATCGGGTGACAAAATGGGATGCTGCTGCATCACATCGCCAACCAGATGCCAGTCTTGCCAGTCGTCGCGCAGCGCCGGATCAGCGTGCAGTTGTGCCAAAACCTGGTCAAAGCGAGCAGGCTCGAGTTCTCCGTCGATCAACGCCGACAAATGCTCTTTCATGATTGCGTTACCCTCTAGTTGCCCAGTCAAACGGGCTTTGTGCTGCCTTGTACCGGCTACCAACGTCTGTCCTTGCCCACCGTCTCGAGCAATGGCCGTAATTTACCGGCGATTGCTTCACGTGCCCGAAAGATACGCGATCGGACAGTGCCTATGGGACAGTTCATCACTGTAGCGATGTCCTCGTACGACAAACCGTCCATTTCACGCAACGTAATTGCGGTTTTCAGTTCATCGGGCAGAGTGTCCACCACCTCGTTGACAGTTCTGACAATCTCTCTGTTGGAGAGTTCAGCCTCGGGCGTATGGTAATCCGGAATCTGCGCGGCGGCATCCAGGGTTTCGCCTTCATCGTCCTCGTAATCGTTGGCCAGCTGGGGCCGGCGGCCCATTGAGGCCAGATAATTTTTAGCGGTATTAATAGCAATGCGGTACAGCCAGGTATAAAACGCGCTTTCGCCGCGAAAGGACGGCAGTGCGCGATAGGCCTTGATAAAGGCCTCCTGGGTCACATCCTCGATCTCATGCGGATCACGAATCAGGCGCGACAGCAAACGTGCGATTCTGCGCTGATATTTGGCGACCAGGAGTTCGAATGCCTTCTTGTCGCCAGCTTGCGCACGCGCGACCAGGGCTTGATCGATATCCCGTTCGGTAAGGTTTTCCAATGCGGGCTCCGTGTGGAACGGCCTGCGTAAATATTAAAATGACAGTAACCCGGTACCAGTACGCGGTAACACACACTGTTCTAAGTAACCAGCAATATCCGGCAAATTCGCGCTCCTTCCCTGGAAAGCACCACCGGATGTTGCAGCCGATATATCACATTGCATATCGGCCAGACTGCTGTCAGATGCAGACCTTCTTGATTGATTCTTCGTTATCTGGGGCTGACAACTGTGTTTTACAAGACGGACAATGAACGATCATCGTCGCATTGCCGCCTTAAAAGCGGCTTAAAGCATGGTCTATGTCAATGACATCGCTGCCGCATATTCGGCACCACTGTTATAGTTACATTTTTGAGACAGCACCCGGGAGCAATAGCCAGCCATGCGCCAGTTCGACGTTTTGATCATGGGGAGCGGCCTTGCCGGCATGACCATTGCCCTCAAGCTTGCCGATCAGTTGAAAGTAGGTCTGGTCACCAAATGCGCGTTGCGCGATGGTGGCAGTGGCTGGGCACAAGGTGGTATCGCCGCCGTGCTGGACGATGCTGACAGCATTGAACTGCACATCCGCGACACCTTTGTTGCCGGAGCCGGATTATGCGATGCGCAAGCCACCCGGTTCATTATTGAAAATTCACGCGAAGCCATCGACTGGCTGATAGACATGGGCGTGCCATTCACGCGTGACGACTCCGGCGATACTAACTATCACGGCTACCATCTGACACGCGAGGGCGGTCACAGTCATCGCCGTATTATTCACGCTGCCGATGCCACGGGTGCTGCCGTGATCGATACACTGGCGCAAAAAGTGGCCGTGCACCCGAACATCACCGTGCTGGAAGACCACATCGCGCTGGATCTGATCACCGGTAAAAAACTGGGAATGGAAGACGACCGCTGCTGGGGCGCCTATGTTTACGACAAAATCGGCGACAAAGTCGAAACCATCGTGGCGCCGCACACCGTGCTGGCTACCGGTGGCGCGGGCAAGGTGTATCTGTACACCACCAACCCGGACGTCGCGACTGGCGATGGCATTGCCATGGGCTGGCGGGCAGGTTGCCGGGTATCGAACATGGAGTTCATCCAGTTCCATCCGACTTGCCTGTATCACCCGCATGCCAAATCTTTCCTGATTACCGAAGCTGTACGTGGTGAAGGCGGGATTCTGCGCTTGCCCGATGGCACCCGTTTCATGCCACAGCATGACGAACGCGCCGAACTGGCGCCGCGTGACGTGGTGGCCCGCGCCATCGACTTTGAAATGAAAAAAGGCGGCTTTGATTGCGTCTATCTGGATATTTCATTCAAGCCCGCTGAATTCATTAAAGAGCACTTCCCGAACATCTATCAACGCTGCCTCGAATTGGGCATCGACATCACCGTTGAGCCGATTCCGGTAGTACCGGCGGCGCATTACACCTGCGGTGGTTTGGTGGTCGATATGGATGGCCGCACCGATGTGCCTGGCTTGTACGCAGTCGGCGAAGCGGCCTGCACCGGGCTGCACGGTGCCAACCGGCTGGCGTCCAACTCACTATTGGAATGCATGGTTATTGGCAAAGCCACGGCGGCGGATATTCTGGCCGACCAGGTCGGGCCAATGCCGGTTGTGCCGGAATGGGATGAAAGCCAGGTCACCGATCCGGATGAAGAAGTGGTCATCGCCCACAATTGGGATGAACTGCGCCGTTTCATGTGGGATTACGTCGGCATTGTGCGTACCAACAAACGGCTGGAACGGGCGCTACATCGCATTGAGTTGCTGCAACACGAAATCCACGACTACTACAGCAACTTCCGCGTGGGTAACGACTTGATTGAATTACGTAATCTGGTCACTACAGCCGAATTGATCGTGCTTTCCGCCATGGCCCGCAAAGAAAGCCGCGGTCTGCATTACAGCCGCGACTATCCGGGCATGCTGCCGGAAGCCAAGCCCACCGTACTGAAACCGTAACGCACTGAATCCGCCGCTTTCTGGCACCGAAACAACGCCCCTGCCCGCCCTGCCGCGGGCTGTGGCGTTGTTTACTCACCTCACCCGTTATCATAAATCGGCACAGTAAGAGATTTTCCAGCCGCTTCCAGGTATTGTTGATGTACCGGCCTTTCAATCTGGCCTAAAGTTATTCAATGAGCATGTGTTGTGAAGCCCGGCATCCTGGCAATACACGTGACTCGACACCTCTCCCTGAGCCCGCCTTACTGGAACTAGCATCATGAGCGAAGACGATCTCAAACCACTGGTTATCGGCAACTGGAAAATGTACGTCTCGCGTGAGACTGGTTCGTCGATGCTGGCCGAACTGGCCACCGCCCCTGCCATGAAAGATGTAGAAGCGGTCATTTGCCCCGCATTTCCGTTTTTATCTGAAGCGGCAGCCGCGTTGCCCGCCAGCGGAATTCGCCTGGGCGCGCAAAATTGCAGCCCGGAATCCAGCGGTGCCCACACTGGCGAGGTGTCCGCCGCCATGCTGGCCGATTTTGGCTGTAAATACGTGCTGATCGGTCATTCCGAACGTCGCCGCATGTATGGCGAAGGCGATCATGAAATTTCCCGCAAAGTGGCGCAGGCGCTGGAATATGGACTGACCCCTGTGTTGTGCATTGGCGAAGACGCCGATCAGCGCCGCAGCAACCAGACCACCAAGGTGTTGCAAACCCAGTTGATCAAAGCAGCCCAACTGTTTTCTGCCACCGACTGGCCGCGTATCGCCATTGCCTATGAGCCAATCTGGGCCATTGGCACGGCAACTTCCATTTCGGTCATCCAACTGGCCGCCACCATTCGTACCCTGCGTCAGTTGCTGGAAGAAATGCATACGCCAGGTCAGGGCACTATTCAGCGCATCATTTATGGCGGCAGCGTGGACGAAAAAAATGCGGCCAGTTTGATGATCGGTGCCGAAATCGATGGCCTGCTGATCGGGCGAGCATCTATTCCAACCGAGCGTTTCCTGCAAATTTGTCTGGAAGTCTCGCTCGCAGCGCGGATTGGTGCTTATGTGGGGCATCGCGCCACACGCGCCGCCGCCAGCAACGGTACCGAGGGCTAATGGCCTGGCCAGTTACACCTTGAAGTAGCAAGACACAGACACTGAGCTACGTGATCGATGTAAAAACAGAGAAGCCCTGCGGCATTTGCCGCAGGGCTTCTCTGTTTTTTACCCACCGCTCATACCACTGACGCGAGCATCTTACTCCCCCGCGCCTTGCAACAAGGCTGCAGTCACTTTGGCTGCTTTCTTGTGCTTGCGACGGCTTTGTATCCAGTGGCTCAAACGATCCAGATACAAATACACCACCGGCGTGGTAAACAGCGTCAGCGCTTGCGACAGGACCAGCCCGCCGACCATCGCGTAGCCCAGTGGGCGGCGCAGTTCGGAACCCGCACCGTGGCCCAGCATCAGCGGCAAACCGGCCAGCAAAGCGCACATGGTTGTCATCATGATCGGGCGGAAGCGCAAGATACACGCTTGGTAGATCGACTCCTCGGCGCTCATGCCGCGCTCGCGTTCGGCGGTCAGCGCAAAGTCGATCATCATGATGCCGTTTTTCTTCACGATGCCGATCAGCAAGATGATGCCGATCAGCGCGATCACCGTCAGGTCATATCCCGCCGCCATCAGGATCAGCAGCGCACCCACCCCCGCCGATGGCAAGGTCGACAAAATGGTCAACGGATGGATATAGCTCTCGTACAACAAGCCCAGCACGATATACACCGCGATCAGCGCTGCGGCGATCAGATAAGGCTGCGATGACAGTGAATCACCAAACGCCTTGGCCGTGCCCTGGAATGCGCCGGTCAAAGTGGCCGGAATGCCCATTTCCGCCTGCGCTTTATTGATGGCATCCACCGCTTGGCCCAACGACACGCCTGGCGCCAGGTTGAACGAGATCGTCACCGCCGGGAACTGGCTTTGGTGGCTGATCGACAGATACGCCGTCTTGTTGGTGTCGATATGCACAAAGGTCGACAGCGGCACTTGCTGGCCAGTCAACGGCGAAGTGATATACAGCTTGCTGAACAACGCCGGGTCTTGCTGCAACGCTGGCGTCACTTCCAGGACCACGTGGTAGGTATTGACCTGGGTGTAGTACTGAGCCACCTGGCGCTGACCGATCGCATCATACAAAGTGGCATCAATGGTTGCAGGCGAAATACCGAAGCTGGATGCACGCGTGCGGTCGATGGTCAGCACGGCGGTTGCCGCAGAATTCTGCTGGTCCGAAGCGATATCCGTTAGTTGCGGCACTTTACGCAGGCGGTCGACCAGTTTGGGCGCCCACTCGTTCAGTTCATCCAGGCTGGAGTCGGTCAGCGTGTATTGATACTGCGTACGCGACAAGCGCCCGCCAACGTTGATGTCCTGCCCGGCCTGCAAGAACAAGTTCACCCCTTCCACCTTGGCCAGTTTTGGCCGCAACCGGGTAATGACCTCGTCCGCCGTGAGCGTACGTCCCAAGTCTTTCGGTTTAAGGTTGATGTAGAAGTTGCCAGTATTGAAGGTGTTCTGCCCGCCAACCATGGCAAAACTGGCCACGTCCGGATCGTTGCGGATCACCTCAGCCAATGACTGCATGCGCTGGTTCATGGCCTTGAAGGATGAATCCTGCGCCGTTTCGGCAAAGCCAAACACAAAGCCGGTATCTTGCTGCGGGAAGAACCCTTTGGGGATCACCATAAACAGGATAACGCTCAGCGCTACGGTGCCCAGGAACACGCACAGGGTAATGAACTGGTGTTTCATCACCAGATCCAGCCCGCGTTTGTAACCGGCGAGCATCGCGTCAAAACCGCGCTCGAACAATTGATAGAGCTTGCCGTGCTTGTCGCCGTGATGATCTTTCAAAAAGCGCGAGCACAACATGGGCGTCAGTGTCAGCGAGATAACCACCGATACTGCAATGGTCAGCGTCACCGTAATGGAGAACTCGCGGAACAAACGCCCGACGATCCCGCCCATTAGCAACAGCGGGATGAACACCGCAACCAGCGATACCGAAATCGAAATAATGGTAAAGCCGATTTCGCCCGCGCCCTGATATGCGGCCTCCATGGGCGACATGCCGTCTTCAACGTGGCGGTAGATGTTTTCCAGCATCACGATGGCGTCATCGACCACAAACCCGACGGCAATGGTCAGCGCCATCAACGACAGATTGTCCAGACTGAAGCCCACCAGATACATCACACCGGCGGTGCCCATCAGCGCTAACGGCACGGTCACGCTGGGGATCAACGTGGCTGGCACGTTACGCAAGAACACAAAGATGATGCCGACCACCAGCAAGATGGTAAGCACCAGCGTGAACTCCACATCGCGCACCGAAGCACGGATGGTTTGCGTGCGATCGACCAGAATATTGATATGCACCGTCGGCGGAATCGCCGCCTGCAAACGTGGCAGCGCGGCTTTAATCCGCTCCACCGTTTCAATCACGTTAGCGCCCGGCTGCTTGGTAATGGCCAAAACAATGGAATGTTGCCCGGACAGAATCGTCGCGGCGGGGTCAACCGCTTTACCGGCATAAGCCCACCCGGCCAGTTTGGTGTTCTCCGGTGCATCAACGGCCACGCCAATATCGCGCACCCGCACTGGCGCGCCATTCTTGTAGGCCAGCACCATTTCGTTCCATGGCGACGCTTTCAGCAACTGGTCATTGGTGTAAACCGTAAAGCTTTGCTTATCGCCATCCACTGTGCCCTTGGGCTGGTTGACCGTTGTGGTCGCGATGACAGTGCGGACGTCTTCCAGGCTCATGCCCATGGCCGACAATCTGGCTGGATCAACCTGAATGCGCACCGCTGGCTTTTGCTGACCACCGATATTGACCAGACCCACACCCGGAATCTGCGAGATTTGCTGCGCCAGAATGTTATCGGCGTAGTCGTTCACCTCGGTCAACGGCAAGGTGTCGGACTGCACCGCCATCACGATAATGGGCGAATCAGCCGGGTTCACTTTCCGGTAGGTTGGCGGATTGGGCAGATTGTTCGGCAATTGTCCGGTGGCGGCGTTAATGGCCGCCTGCACGTCCACCGCCGCCGCGTCGATATTGCGGTTCAGATCAAACTGCAGGGTAATCTGGGTGGTGCCCATCGCGCTGGATGAGGTCATCTGCGACAGGCCGGCAATCAGCGAGAATTGCCTTTCCAGCGGTTGCGCCACGTTGGACGCCATGATCTCCGGGCTGGCCCCGGGCAAGCTGGACGACACCTGAATGGTTGGAAAATCCACCTGTGGCAATGGAGCCACGGGTAATAGCGGCCAAACGGCAATCCCGACCAGTAAAATCGCTGCAGCCAGCAGCGATGTTCCGATCGGGCGTTTGATAAATGCGGCAGAGATGCTCACGTTACCTTCCCTGCTCAGTGGCTGGCGGCGGGTTTATCGGCCTCGGCGATGGTCGCGCCAGGCTTGAGTTTGTACTGACCATCCAGTACCACGCGTTGACCCGCTTGTACCCCTTGGTCGATGATCGCTTTGCCGTCCTGGATTTGCGCCACTTTCACCTTCTGCAGTTGCGCTTCGTTGCTGGCGTTCACCACATACACATAAGTGCCGGTGTTACCACGCTGCACGGCCGCTGACGGCAGAGTAATCGCGTGGCTGCGTTCACCCAGCACCAGGCTCACATTTACATACTGACCTGGCCACAAGGCATGTGCCGGGTTGGGAAAGGTGCCCTTGAGCGATACCGTGCCGGTGGTGGTGTCGATCTGGTTATTCACCAAAGACAACGTGCCGGTCGCCAGTTTGTCACCACCGTCCCGCGCATAAGCCACGACCTTGAGCGACTTGCCGCCCTGAATGGCTTTGTTGACTTGTTGCAGCGCGTCTTCCGGCAGGGTAAAGGTCGTCGCAATCGGATCAATCTGGTTAATCACCACCAGACCGGTCGTATCTGTGGCATGCACGATATTGCCCGGATCAACCAGACGCGCCCCGGTTCGGCCGCTCAGTGGCGAGATGATGGTGGTGTAGCCCAATTGCACTTTGGCGTATTCAATCTGCGCGTCATCATTCTTGAGCGCAGCTTCCAGTTGTGCCACCAACGCGCGCTGGGTATCCAGCGTCTGCTGGGTCGTCGCATCTTGCTTGATCAGATCGGTATAACGGACCAGGTCACGTTTGGCGTTATCCAGTTGCGCCTGATCTTTGGCTCGGGCAGCAACCACCTGGCCCAGTTGCGCCTGGAAAGAGCGAGGATCGATTTCGGCCAAAACCTGACCTGCTTTGACATCCTGACCTTCGGCAAAACCCACTTTCTGCAATTCGCCGTCCACGCGCACTTTCACGGTTACCGTTGCGTTGGCTTGCACGGTCCCCACGCCAGTCAGATAAATCGGCACGCTTTCGTCACTGGCTTTTACCGTAGTCACGAGGGTGGGCGCTGGGGCTGGTGGTTTGCTGGGGGGCGTTTCGGCATCGGCTTTGCGTGAGGCGGACCAGAAGGTCACGCCGCCCGCAGCAATGAGTACCAGAGCGATAGCAATGGCAGACTGGGTTTTTCGTTGCCTGGTCATGAGCTTTCTATTCACCTTCTGCGAGTACCGCACGCAAGGGACGGTACGCTGTTTCGTATCTGGACTGGATTGTTCAATCGGGCGCACTGGGCGACGTGTTCACCAACGCAGTGCGGGGCTAGTCGATCCGCGGGTTCGCGGCACTATCATATCTGTATCAGAATGCTGCTCATACCGGCTAAACGCGATCAGAAGCATGGCGTTGACCATCTTTACGATGGCTTTACATAGCAGCGACACAAGGAACTTTATTGCTCCGCCGACAAAGGGCAATGACCGCAGCGGGGCGTCCGTGCCCATGTTGCCCACGATCTATGCCCGTGTCATTACGGCAATAACAACATGGCCCGTTTATCGCTTTATAACCGTCCATAGCATATAGATTGTCTATGAATAAAAGTTGAATGCGTTTCCGGGCAAGTTGCTTTTGGGGTGATAACTGGCACGTACGCCAAGGCTGAAAACGCGATAAAAAAACCTCCTGGCACAGGCTGTGCGCACAGGAGGTTTTTTTAATGTTTGCGTGATGACTGCGGCTAACGATACCCAGCTCACCACGTCGATCTAACGCGCTGATTTACATGGCAAATTCTGTCTTGGCCTGAGTTACACAAGCGTCTTTACGGTCGCCACTAAATGCATCGCACTTCTCGCGGGCCACTTTGTAATCTGCCTCGCGCTTGGCGTCATCGGCTTTGGCCGTCGCTTTGTAGCGATCTTTATTGGCATCAATATCGGCCAACATTTTGTCGCGGTCAGCCTTGGCGGTTTGTTTGCAGACATCCTTGTCGTTACCGGCAAGACGGCCACACTTCTCTACCGCTACATCGTAGTTAGCCTTGGTCCGTTCACGCGCAGCATCGGCGCGAGCCGCTTCGGTGTCTTTGTCTTGGGCATCCAGATCTGCCAGCGATGAACGTTGCTCAGCTTTGGCCTGGGCCTCGCAGACATCCTTGCCGTTGCCGGCCAGGGTCTTGCATTGTGCTGTTGCGGCGTCATAACGTTGACCGATGGTGTCTTTGCGTGATTGATATTGATCGTGGCTCAGTGCGGCAAAGCTCAGCGCGGGTGCTGCCAGCAACGCAGCAGCAATCAGAGATCGAATGGCGGATTGACGCATGTCGGCACCTTCTTTTTGAATGAGAAAGAAGGCAAGCACTGATCGGCAAATACCGTTTCGGCAGCAGTTTTACTGCGGCTGGCATTGCCGAAGATCAGTTACGCTTGCCTGATGCCCACTTTAGCTGGACAAGTGCAAGCGGCCAGTCATCCCCTGTGGCAGATCAGCGCAAGAAGAAAGAGCCAATGTTTGTAGGCATTGCCCGACGTTGGCTGCCCGGCAAGGCGCGTTGCCGGTGCTTTCGCAATGATCCTTTGGCCGTCAGCCCAGCGGATTTTCCACATCGATCACACAGGCGAACAAAGGATAACCATCAATAATCATCGGTGGGCCAGCCCGATGAGCATGAAACCCGGCGTTGCGCAGGATACGCTCTATGCCAACCGGCGAAACCGTGATGATGGTTTTAGCGCCTAGTTGCGCGGCACAGTGGATGGCTTCACGCAGCAGTTCCAGCGCCAGCGGCGAAATGAATTGCCCGCCCGCCGTGCCGGTTGGCCCTTGAAAATCCACCGCGGCAAAGCGTGACAACTCCCACACCTCCGGCGAATTTGGCGCTGGCAAACCATTGAGCAGTTGCGGGAAAACCTCGCCCAACAAATACGGCTGTGTAGTCGGCAACAGGCGGGCGCATCCGGTAATGCGTTCTTCGGCATCGCGCGACACAATATAAACCGTGTCTTCCCGATCAAATTGATCCTGCTCGATGCCGTGCGGCGTATCCAGTTGCCAGCCAAGCATTTCCACAAAAACCTTGTGGCGGTAAACCGAGAGTGCTTTGGCAACACCCACAGGAAGCTGCGCCGACTGTCCGGACAACATATGCATATCAACCCCCAATGGAATATGTTTCAAAACAGGGGGAATAATTTGCCCGGTCACGGCCAAGGAAAACTGTCAACGAAGACAGGTATCTAAATATATCGGGAGGTGATAAACCGGCTGGTTGCCTCTTGCCATTGCATATGGGCAAGCCGCTCAATCAACAGGTCTTCAGTTCTGACAGGGCCAAGGTCATTGGCATTGGAATCAATCAGCATGATATTACTGCGCGGCTTGCCGGTTAACTGATAACCACAGCTGGCGATAAACCAGTCCCAGCCAATAGTCAGAATCGGGTGGGACTTGCTGATCCACTCGGTATAGCCACTGATTGTCGCAAGACGAGAACCACATCGCAAAGAACCAGCCGGGTCATCATCCAGCCCGGAAACAAGATGGTGCAAAGGAATACCCAGCAGCGTCGCAAAATCCAGCCGGACATATCCATCGGCGCAAAGACCCGGCCTATTCATTACCGCGCAACTGCTATCACCAAAAATCCGAGCCGACATGGCGTTGTGACCTGAACACGAAAACAGACTTGAAAGTGTAATGAACATTGATCACACATTGCCATTGTCAGAGTTATCAGCTAACACGCATAACAAAGGTTTGCTGACAAGCCGGGTGTTGATAACAAAACCACAAACAGGCTGGGGGATAACGAGATGTCACCTTTCGTAGAAGAAAACCTGCATTCACTGCTTACCATCCACGACCAAGGGCAGTATTTCAGCAAGATTACCCATATGGCGCAGGAACTGGGCTTTGAATATTGCGCCTATGGCGCTCGCATGCCCTTCCCTTTAAGCGCCCCCCGCACGGAAATGGTGAATAACTATCCTGTCGCATGGCAGCATTGTTATCAAAGCAAACACTACATAACGCAAGACCCGACCGTAGCGATTGGTTTGCGCTCGACTATTCCCTTTGTGTGGAGCGAAGCCTTGTTTTCGGGCTCCCGCGAACTGTGGGAAGACGCACGCTCACACGGGTTGCGCAACGGCTGGGCCCAGGCTTGCCGCGATGTTAGCGGCGTCGTGGGCATGATGACGCTGGCTCGCTCCAGCGACGAAATCAGCGATGCCGAACTCAATGAACACGAACCGTTACTAATGTACCTGGCCCAGGTGGCGCATGTTGGCATGTCCCGCTTCTTTCTCGAACACTCGTCTTATGGGCACGAGGTAAAACTCACCCCGCGCGAAACCGAAATCTTGCGCTGGACCGCCGAGGGCAAAACCTCTGCCGAAATTGGCGAAATACTGAATATCGCCGAGCGAACTGTTAATTTTCATGTGAACAGCACGTTAACCAAATTGAATGCCGCCAATAAAACTTCTGCTGTGGTGCAAGCGGCGTTACGCGGGTTGCTATAGCCAGCAGAGGCTAACTATACTGTTTTTGGGAAGCACAAATTCAATGCAATTGAATTGCAGTGGATTGTTGCGCAGAAAATATATTTGCGAACATCAAATAGCCTGACTGTCAGCCATTCAAAAAACCAACCCCTTCCTCTGCAGGACTGCCCTTACCGGGAGCCCCGCTACCTTTGTTCTGCGAAATACGCAGAACAAAGGTAGCTATTCTGACGCATCAGCAATGCAATTACCGCCTGTCAGCTTTAGCAGGTTTCCTCATGGCAAGGTATCCACGGATGATACCAGCAAGCTGGCCTTATTTTGAGCGACATAGTTAGCAAGACAATTGTTTGTTAATTCATACATTAGACATAAACTCTACCGCAATAGAATTGCATGAGTAATATATATTGGTATTTTTCATCAAGCAGCAGAAAAAAGGTTTCGCCAAATTAATCAGTTGAGACTAGCTCCGGTAAACAATGCAGTTTTCATGTGGTTGTCTATAAATCAGCTTTGGTACATCATTATTTATCCAGAATCTATCACTGCATTTTCAACCCAGCACAGACATGTCTGACAACCGAATAAACACAGCATACTGATCAGGCAAATTGCGTTGCGCAATTGCTACCAGCAGTTATCCGAATCAAATTGCAATTGCCTTTGGGCAATGTGTTCTGGTCGGCGCTACCCGCACCGATCACACCGTATTTGCCCTTCGGGTTGCCGTTGCCAAAAGCGACGGCAACCTCCCCCTCCCTCTCCTCTTTTCCTGGCAAGTAGATCTGGCAGCCACTCGTCCACCGCATGAGCCAAGCGGCGACCCGCACGGCTGAAGTGGGCTGGCAAAACTACAAGTGAGAATAATTCGCAATAACAATCTCGACATACATGGGCCATCGGCGGCACAATCTGCCCCCATGTATCGCCAGCCTCGTTTGCATCTATTCGCCCTTTACGCCGCAATCATTGCATTGCTGGCGCTGGCGTTCGTGCCGCCGGTCATGCAGGTGCTGCGCCCGGCGGTACTGATGGCTGACGCGATGCCAGGTTGCAATGACCCGACGATGCTACAGATGCATCACCCGGCATCCAGTGCGGATCACAACGGCGATATGGATAGCTGTTTGATGTGCTCCCTGGCCTGCCACGTCCCCACATTGGCGGCAATGCCGCCGGTGGCCTGGGTGGCTCCGCTGGGGTTGGCGCTTGTTTTGCAGCCGGTGTGGCGGATATTCTCGTCACGCGACAGCTTGTTTACTCCACCCGCACGCGGCCCACCAAGCCTGCTTTAGCCGGTATTTCTGGCCGGTTTTTCCGTATTTCCCCCATTCAAGATGGACTAGCGTGGCCATAACCAACAGCCCGCTGGTCTTGCCGAGCACGCGTGCCCGTATGCTGGCGTAGGTCTTTACCCTGCATTTGCAAGGCGTGCTTGTAGCCCTATTCAAGAGAATTATTCATGAAATCCATCCGTACCCTGTTTGCATTTGCCGCATCAGCCCTGCTGTTCACCGCCCAACTGGCCAGCGCCCATGCCCATCCACACGAACAAAGCCCTGCGCCCAATGCCACCGTAGCGGCACCGCAGGAAGTGCGCATCGCTTATACCGAAGAGCTAGAGCAATCGCTCAGCTCGCTCAAAGTGCTTGATGGCAGCGGTAAAGTGCTGGCCGATAAAGCCACGCTGGATGCGGCCGATCACAAAGTCATTCACCTGCCATTGCCAGCACTGTCTGCCGGTGTGTACACCGTGGAATGGGTAGCGGTGGCGGAGGATGGCCATCGCACCAATGGCAAATACACTTTTACCGTTAAATAACGCGACAAAGCCTCAGACGACATGAGTGGATTCGAGTGGGCTGGCCCGGCGTCAGCCAGCGTGGCCGCGCTGCTGGACATACTGATTGCCCTGCTGATCGGGCAATGGTTGAACACGCGCGGCAAGCCTGGCTGGCAGCTGCCCAGCCTGCTCGGTCTGGTATTTTGTGCCAGTCTGCTGGTTAATAGTGCCAGCATGGCGGGTGTGCCACTTTGGGCCGCGTTTGCGGCGCTCCCGCTAGTGCTGCATACGCATTACGGCCTGATGTGGCTGGCCGGAGCGACCTGCATCGCAGCCTTGCTGCTGGACAACCGTTACCGCAACGGCAGAGCGTCAACCGCAGTCATCATCGTACTGTTTGTCTATTTTCGCGCCTGCACCGGTCATGTGGCCGATGCGGGCATGTTCAGCCTGGCCGCGCTGGTGCATACCGTACATTTGCTGGCCGCGGGCGCGTGGGCTGGCAGCGTGCTGGTCTTTCTGGCTCAGCATCGCAAGCTGCGGCAAGACGGCAAATGGTTCGATAGCCCGAGCGCGCGCCATCTGTCGCAAGTGGCGTTGTGGGCGGTGATGGTTGTGGTGCTGACCGGCGCCGCCAATGCCTGGCGAGTGCTGCAGTTGGGCGCATCTGCGGTGGAACCGTGGCAACAGCCCTGGAGCGTGATCCTGAAAACCAAGCTCGCGCTGGTCGCCATTGCCGTGTTGCTTGGCGCCACCAATCGCTGGAGCATCATGCCCGCGCTGGATTTGAATCAGCAACGCGCCCAGCGCCAGTTCATGGCGCTCTTGCTGCTGGAAGCGGTGGTTTTCGTTGGGGTGATTGGCTGTGCGGCGTTGTTGGGATCAACCAGCCCGCCGATGTAACAACGGGCATCAACTCAGATCACAAACCGGCTCAAACCTTGCGCCGGAAAGTGACCACCAGCACATCGCGGCAAGCAAATTGCCCGGCTTGCTGCGGCACGATGGGTGATACGCCATGCAGCACACGTTCGTCGTCCACCAAGGCCATATCCAGCGTATCCGCCAAAGTAAAGGTGCGCAGCGGATTACCCTGCAAGTCGTAAATGGTGCTGACGCCCTGTTCGACATTGCGCCGTTGCACCATCAGCATCAGCACAAAATCCACCCCATCGCGATGCACGCCTTCCGGCGTCGGCAAGCCAAGTTGCTCGCTGCCCGCCTCAATGCGGAACTGGTGTACTTCGATGTGCCAGTTGGCGTTGGGAGAACGTAGCCCGAATATCTCACACCCCAGTGCGACCACACTGCGCAAGGTGGCGCCATGCACAACCGCATGCTCAACCGGTTGATAGTGACGGGCGATGCCACCATTGAGCGCGTTGTATTCGCGGCTTTGAAAATGCGGCTGATGCGGTTCCACCACAAAACTGCGTTGCCCAGACATAGCCGTTAACGTCGCGTGCCGGCGTTTGCGATAGCGCCCGCCGTCGGCCATATAGTTATCCAGACACAAGCGTTCCCAACTGGCCTGAAACTGCGGCCAGTCTGCGGCCAGCGTGGCTGCATCGCTAAAGCCCTGGCCTGCCAGCAAGGCTTGAGTACGGGCAGCGGGCACATAGCTGTAACCACGCGTGGTCAGCGCCTGGCTCAGCAGCGCAACACTATCCAGCGCCGGACGGGTATTCAGGGAGGTAATGCAGTCGGGGTCGAGCGTTTCCATAACTGTGTGCAAACCAATACGCATTGCTGCTTTGTGACGGGACATCTACACCAATAATGCTGCAGATGTTCCCATCATATCTATCTGGCAAAAGATTGAGTCGGTAGATTCCCGTACAACCAGCAAGACAATGCGCCGCAACCAGCGCCGATTCTGGCGCTCAGGGTTGATAAGCCGGTTGTTGCCGCTTGCGATCCAGCGCGCCAGACAGCATCACCACCGCAAACCCGATCAGCGCCACCGCCGCGCCCAGCCACGGCAAGTTGGTCAGCGGATAACCCGCACCCAGCATCGCCCCGCCCAGCCACGCACCGGAAGCATTGCCCAGATTGAAAGCGCCCTGGTTCAATGTCGGAGCCAGGTTCGGCGCACCCTGCGCTTTGTCGATAACTCGCACTTGGGCCGCAGGCACAACCGCAAAGGCAAACATGCCCCAGAAGAACACGGTCACCAGGGTTGGCACCTTGTAATGACTGGTGAACGAGAACACCGCCAGCACTACGGCGATCATGCAGAAGATAATGGCCAGCCCGCGCATCAAGCGCCAATCCGCCAGCTTGCCACCGAGCAAACCGCCCGCAGTAATACCGGCACCAAACAGCAGCAATACCCAGCTTTCCTCAGCGGCGGTAAAACCGGTGACATCGCGCAGAATGTAGGCGATGTAGGTCACCACGCTAAACATGCTGACCGACGCCAGCGTGCTGATCAGCAATGCAAGTTGGGTCTGGGTTTCTGCAATTTTGCGAAACTCACCCAGGATACCGCCACCTTGCGGCGTGGCGACTTTGGGCAACCACACTGCCAGTGCCGTTGCGGCGATCAAACCAATCGCTACCACCGCCCAGAATGGCGCACGCCAGCCCGCCACATGGCCCAGCGCAGTACCAAATGGCACGCCAATGATGTTGGCCACAGTCAAGCCAGTAAACATCATGGCCACCGCTTGGGCGCGTTTGTTACGCGGCACCAGATCTGCCGCCACTACCGAGCCAATGCCAAAGAATGCGGCATGGCAGAACGCAGTCACCACCCGCGCCACCATCAACATGGCGTAGCTGGGTGCCAGCGCGCACAGGGCGTTGCCGAGGATGAACAAACCCATCAAACCAATCAGCGCCTGCTTGCGTGGCCATTTGGCGGTAACGATGGCCAGAATCGGCGCGCCAATCGTTACGCCAATCGCGTAGCCGGAAATCAACATACCGGCGGCGGGCGTGGAAACGGAGAAGTCACGGGCCACTTCCGGCAGCAAGCCCATGATCACGAATTCAGTTGTGCCAATGCCAAATGCGGCGGCGGCAAGGGCTAAGAGTGGGAGGACCATCGCGGCTTTTCCTGTTGCAAGATTGAACTTGTTTCAAACAAAACTATTTCAGCGTACCGAATATATGCGATCAGCATTGTGACAACGTGTGGGCTTCAGCGCGACGTTCGCCTGGATTGATTTGCGATTGTGGCTTCAGCGGGTGTGTGCCCACTGACCTCGGCCCCGGCGTTTCTGGCCAGCAACAAACTGTCGCCCACAGCCAGTAATGCAATCAGCGCCACCAGACCAAAAGCCAGATGAAACTCGCTCACGCCAGGCGTACCTGCCAGTTGCCCGTGCACGACTTCAGCGATGCGTAGCGCCAATGCTCCAAAAGCAATCCCCATGCCCGCATTCATTTGCTGGAACACGCTAAACAAGGTGGTTGCGCCGGTCATGCGGGCTTGTGGTACATCGGAAAAACCAATGGTATTGAGCGCGGTAAATTGCATCGAGCGGCACAAGCCGCCAAAGAAGAGTACGGCAGCGATAATCGGCAGCGGGGTGTCGGGCATCAGGCCAGCACAGGCGGCGAAACCCACCGCCACCAACAGACCATTGCCCACTAGTACATTGCGAAAACCAAAGCGCCGCATGATCCAGCTGGTGGCCGCTTTCATGCACAGGTTTCCGGCAAACAGCGCCAGCATCAACATGCCCGATTGCACCGCACTCAGCCCAAACGCCAACTGGAACATCAAGGGCAGCAGAAACGGTGCGCTGCCAATGGCAATGCGAAACAACGAACCGCCCACAATAGTCACGGCGAAGGTTGGAATACGCAGCGCGCTCAGATCGACCAAGGGGTTTCCCACCCGGCGCATATGCCAGACGGTGACGGCCAGCGCAGCCAGGCCACCGAGCAACAAAACGCCGACCCACAATGGCGCCACCGGTTGATGGCTGGCGGCCTCCAGACCCATCATCACGGCACTGCAACCGATGCCGCTGCTGACAAAGCCAAACGCATCAAACGGTCGCGATTGCGCACCGTCGCCACGAATCAACCGCAATGCCACCAGCCAGGCAATCACGCCCAGCGGCACATTCAGCAAAAAGATCCAGTGCCAGCTCAGCCAGGTGGTGATCAAGCCACCCACTGGTGGACCAATCACCGGCGCCACCAGACCCGGCCAGGTGATCGTGGCAATCGCCCGTACCAGGTCTTTGCGCTGGGTGTTACGCAATACCACCAGCCGCCCTACCGGCACCATCATGGCACCGCCCAGGCCTTGCAAAATGCGCGCAGCAGTAAATTGCCACAGGCTGGTGCACAGCCCACATAGCAACGACGCCAGCGTGAACACCACAATAGCCGAGCAAAACACCCGGCGCGGGCCAAAGCGGTCCGCCAGCCAGCCGCTGACGGGAATAAACACCGCCAGCGCCAGCATGTAAGCACTCATACCTATCGACAGCCGCGCCGGGGCCACACCAAAGCTGGCCGCCATTTGCGGCAACGCCGTGGTGATGACCGTCGCGTCCAGGTTCTCCATAAAGAACGCAGCGGCCACCAGAAACGGAATCCAGCGCAAAGCACCGTCAGTGAGCGGTGCTTGCGCGGCGGTCGTGGTCTGACTCACCCAATCGCTCCGCCACCGTCGACCAGTACCGTCGAACCGGTAGAGAACGGCGTACCGGCCAGATACAGCACGGCGTTGGCGATATCTTCTGGCTGACCCACGCGCTTGGCGGGCAACGATGCTGCCACTTTGTCGAACATCTGCAGCCGATCCGCCTCGGCAAACTTGTCCCACAGCGGCGTGACAATCAGCCCTGGCGAAACGGTGTTGACGCGGACCGGCGACAATTCCAGCGCCAGCCCGCGCGCCAAAGCCTCCAGCGCAGCGTTAATTGCCCCTTGCAACACGGAACGGCTGCTCGGTCGCACCGACAAAAAGCCAGAGACAAACGTGAGCGACGCGTTTGGCGCAAAACGAGCCGCCCGCGCAATCCGGTAAGCGCCCCAGAACTTGCTATTCATCGCGCTATAGGCGTCTTCCAGCGCCAGCGTGCGCACCGCGCCGGTTGCCGTTTGCGCTGCGGAAATCACGATGTGATCCCACTCGCCGGCTTTGGCAAAGAAGCTTTCAACGTCCGCATCGCTGGTCATATCCAATGCGGCGATTCCAACCTGCCCCGCCACTTGTTCCGCCGCCACTTGCAGCTTGGGTAACGAGCGCGACGCAATCGTCACCTTTGCTCCGGCGCGGACAAAGGCTTGTGCCGTGGCCAGACCAATGCCGGAACTACCGCCGACAACCAAAACCCGCTGATCAATAAATGAAGTCATTGCATTGCTCCCTGGTCGTGCTGCTGTGTGGATATTCAGTTGAATGAAGCGCAGTTTATCCACTCAGCGTCTGGAGATAATCCAGCAAAAAAGCGACAATCCCTCTACATTTCGTTGAGAATATTCCGGGCACTTCACGCCATGACACTGGATAACCTGCAAGACCTGAGCATCTTCGCCAAAGTTGTTGCCACTGGCAGTCAATCGGCCGCAGCCAGAGAACTGGATGTGTCACTGGCTGTGGTCAGCAAACGGCTGGCATTGCTGGAGAAACAACTTGGCGTGCGCTTGCTGAATCGCACCACGCGCCAGCAGTCGCTGACGGAAGAAGGCCAATTGTTTTACGCCAGTTGCGTGCGCATTCTGGCCGAAGTCAGCGAAGCCGAAACGCAACTCTTGCTGCATCGTGACAGCGTCAGTGGCGTGCTGCGCATCAACGCGCCCAACGCCTTTGGCCGCCGCCATCTGGTGCCGCTGGTCACCACCTTCCAGGCACGCCACCCGCAACTACGCGTTCAGCTGGACTTGACCGACGCGGTGATCGATCTGGTCGAAGGCGGAGTGGATGTAGCCATCCGCTTTGGCAGCCTGCCCGACTCCAGCCTGTTCGCCCGCGAGTTGGCGCCCAACTATCGCGTACTGTGCGCCTCGCCCGATTACATTGCCCGCCGTGGCTTACCGCAATCCCCGGCCGAACTGGTGCAACACGACTGCATTCTGTTTGGCGAGCAATTGGTCACCGAATGGCAGTTTCACGATGAGAGCATCAAAGTGCACGGCAACATCGTCACCAACCACGGCGAAGCCGCGCACGAACTGGCCTTGTGCGGCGCCGGGATCGTCCTCAAATCAATCTGGGATGTCGGTGCCGATCTGGACAGCGGCCAATTGATCCGTGTCCTCCCCGAACACGCCATCGCCTCCGCACCATTGCACGCGGTATACCTGCACAGCCGACACCTGGCCCCGCGCGTGCGACAGTTTGTGGCGTTTGTGAGTGAGCAATTGCAACAAGCCTGGCGCTGGGACCCGGCACCTAAACTGCGGGTGGCGGCATCCGGACAGAACCGGCGGGCACGGGTATCGGGGATTTGAGCCTTGGGATCGTTTGCAGCCAGGATTCGCGTAGCAATCCGGGGGCAACAGTGGGCAAATTTAATCGCCAGCGGTTCGATGACTCATTGCAATCCCGGATTCCCGCTGACGCTTCATCCGGGCTACATGGGTTTAGGCCCACAAATGGCGGATTGGCTAAACCCAATCCACCCTGCAACTTCATGTTTTTGACTTTTACCAAGCAAACAAAGCAGCCGATCACACCGACCGAGAGTCGGAGAACTTAGGCTCCGGCCGACCGTGGGAACGGCGGAGCCGCGCAAAGAACGCTGGCAAACAAACTGTTCGTTTCGGCTTTTGACTTCGGGCCCCGTCGGACGCTCGCGTCCCGGGTCGCCTTTCTTTTGGTTACTTTTCTTTGGCGAAGCAAAGAAAAGTAACGTGCCCCCGGCCACCGCCGGGTATCAAACGCCTTTCACACCCGTGCCGCAGGCACTAGCAACACTTGAAACGGAAGCCAAATCAGCCAGTCCACAATGGATTGTCGCCTCCCTTCAAATCCCGCCAAAACCCACGTTGCCCACAACACCCCAACAGCGGACAATCCTCCCCTGACTCGGGGTGCTTTTGCAGTTGCAAAGGCTGAGAGATACCCGTTACCTGATCCGGATAATGCTGGCGGAGGGAAGTCCCAAGTGGCCCTGTGCTGCTCGCCTGCACTGACCATCCGTATTACATGGATGGATCAATCCGGGCTGCCAAGGAGCCACATAAATGTCACCATTCGCAATCCCCACCCTGCCGTTTTCCATCATTGCCGACGAACTGGAACGCTTTCGCAGCGCGCATCCGCTGGTGCATGTGCTGACCAATGAAGTGGTACAGGAAATCACCGCCAATGTTTTGCTGGCTGCCGGTGCCGCGCCAGCCATGATTGTGGCGCAGGAAGAAGTCAGTATTTTTGCCAGCATTGCGGGCGCAGTGCTGATCAATGTCGGCACCTTGCGCGACACACAACTGGCGGCCATGCGGCAGGCCATCACCGCAGCCAATGCGGCCAACGTGCCATGGACGCTTGATCCGGTGGCGGTTGGCGCACTCGAATATCGCAGCAATGCCTGCCGTGAATTTATCCGGCAAAAGCCCGCAGCCATTCGCGGTAATGCCTCGGAAATCCTCGCGCTGGCCGGGATGGGCAGCGGTGGGCGTGGCGTAGACAGCACGGCGGGTTCCAACACCGCGTTGGCCGCAGCCCAGCAATTGGCCCGCGATACCGGCGCCGTCGTGGCTGTGACTGGCGAAATTGATTACATCACCGATGGCAACAGCACCTGGGCTACGCCCTGGGGCCATCCGCTAATGACGCAAGTGGTCGGCACCGGCTGCGCACTTTCTGCGTTGGTCGCCGCCTTTACTGCGCAAGCCCCCAACCGCCTGAACGCGGTGGCGACAGCGTGCGCTCTGGCCGGGATTAGCGGTCAGCGGGCACAAGCCATTAGTAATGGACCAGGCTCGTTCAAAGCGGCATTCCTCGACACGCTATATTTGTTGAGCCCCAACGAACTGCGGGAGATGACCGCGTGAAACCGTTTGATTTATCGCTTTATCTAGTGCTCGACCCTGACCTGTGCGGCGGACCGCAGGGCATGGTGGACACCGCCCGTATCGCCGCCGAGAACGGTGCCACCATCGTGCAACTGCGCGCGCCCAACTGGAAAAAACGCCAGTGGCTGGAAACCGCATTTGCGCTCAAGGCCGTGCTGGACCCACTTGGCGTGCCGCTGATCATCAATGACCATATCGACGTCGCAATCGCGGTCGATGCCGCAGGCGTGCACATCGGCCAGGCCGATCTGCCACCCGACGCCACACGCCGATTGATCGGGCCGGATAAAATCCTCGGACTATCCACCTCCAATGCGGCGCAAATGGCCGATGTACCGGCAGGACTGGTGGATTATCTGGGCGTGGGTCCGGTGTACCCCACCGGCACCAAACTGGATGCCTCGCCGGTGATCGGGCTGGATGAATTCAGCCAGCTTATGCGGGCCAAGCCACTGCCGGTGGTGGCGATTGGCGGCATCAAGCACGGCACGGCAGCGCCACTGATCCGCGCCGGGGCCGATGGTGTAGCCGTGGTTTCGGCCATTTGCGGTCAAGCCGATATCGCTGGCGCGACTGGCCATCTATTCATTGAAATTACCGGAGCCCGAACATGAGCCCCTCAACGATCCCGCACGCTCTCACCATCGCCGGTTCGGATTCTGGCGGTGGCGCTGGCATCCAGGCAGATCTGAAAACCTTCTCGGCGCTGGGCGCATACGGCATGAGCGTGTTGACCGCGCTGACCGCGCAGAACACCCAAGGTGTGCATGCGGTGCATCCAGTGCCGCCCGAGTTTGTCACAGCCCAACTGGATGCCGTGTTCAGCGATATCCGGGTCGATGCCGTCAAACTGGGCATGCTGGCCAATGCGGGGATCGTCCATGCCGTTGCGGCCAGCCTGGCAAAGTATCAGCCGACGCACATCGTGCTCGACACCGTGATGATCGCCAAAGGTGGGCACCCGTTGCTGGTGGCCGAAGCTGTGTCGGCGATTCGCGACGCGTTGTTGCCGCTGGCTTCGCTGATCACGCCTAACTTGCCAGAAGCCGCGGCGTTGCTAGGCGCCCCGGTCGCCACCACAGAAGATGAGATGCGCGCACAAGGTTATGCACTGATCGCCGCCGGTGCCAAAGCGGTGCTGATGAAAGGGGGACATCTGGGTGGCGCCGAGAGCCCGGATTGGCTGATCACGCCACAGTCCGAAACGCGCTTTGCCAATATCCGCATCGCTACCCGCAACACCCATGGCACCGGTTGCACATTGTCTGCCGCGCTGGCCGCTTTGCGTCCGCAACATCAGGACTGGCCGCAGACCGTGGCAGCAGCACGCGAATGGTTGCAAGCAGCGTTGATCGCAGCGGACCGGCTGGATGTCGGCCACGGAATTGGCCCGGTGCATCACTTTCACGCGTGGTGGTAATCAGCGGCAACCGGGCTCCCGGCACCAGGTTCTGCTGCCGGGAGTCTCTGCATCAACAATTTGACGACTGCTTATTTCATGCCCAGCGTGGTAGGTGAAAACAAATCACGCGCCAGAGATGCTTCCAGACTGCGTTATGGACGCGGGCCTAGAAAAACAATTTGCCGATCACCGGAGCGCCCAGCACGCTGATCAAACCGGCAATCATCATCACCAGGCTGGAGACTACGCCCTGCACTTCGCCAATCTGGCGGGCTTTGGCGGTACCGGCGCCATGGGCGGCGGCGCCAAAGATGGCACCGTGCGCAAGGCGGCTGCGCACCATTGGCAGGCAGGTCAGCACGGTTTCACCAATCGCCATGCCCAGCACGCCAGTGATGACCACAAACACTGCTGCCAAGTCCGCGGGGCCGCCAATTGAACGCGCGGCTTCAATGGCAAACGGTGTCGTCACTGAACGCACGGCCAGGCCTTTTTGCAGCATCACCGACAAGCCCAACCAGCGCGCCAGCAAGACAGAGGTGCTTACCGAAGTCACCACTGCGGCGAGCACGCCCGCAGAAATCGACAGCCAGTGTTTACGCACCATGTTGCGGTTGTCGTAAATGGGCAAAGCAAAAGCGATAGTGGCCGGGCCGAGCAGCCACATCAACCAGTGGGTATCAGCGATGTAGTCGTGGTACGGGATATCGGCCAGCAGCACAATGGCGATCAGCACCGCCGGGGTTGCCAGCAAAGGCATCAGGATCAGCCGCAGGCTTTTTTCATACAGCCGCTTGTTGGCGTAATACAAACCAACGGTGAGGATGAAACAGCCTGCAGCCAGCATTGAATCAGGCATGGTGATTACTCCGGCGGCGGGCCAGTTTGAGTTCCAGCCGATATACCTGATCCACCACCAGCGCGGTGACCACCATGACCGCCACGGTGCTCAGACCGATCACGGTACAGATGCGCCAGCCGTCGCTCAGAATCAGCGCCGGATAATTCACCACGGCCAGCACGGCCGGTACAAAGAACAGCAACATCTCGCCCAGCAGCCAGCTGGCGCCACGGCGAATCCAGCCCGTTTGCACTACGCCCGCAAACAGTAATGCAGCCATTGCGCCCAGCCCCAGCAAACTGGCTGGCAATGGCAGATCGAACCGGGCCTGCACCCAGGCCGCCACCAGCCACAACACCGACAACGCCACCACTTGCACTGCGACACAGCCAAAGGCGTAAAGCCGCGCGCCCAAGGCAGAGGCAGTCGAGGCGACTGGGGCTGACAGCAGCGGAGTTGAAGCGAGTTCCATGATGACGGGCACGGCGTAAAAAATTGAATAACGCCAGTATACGAAGCGTCTATCCAGACATAAAATGAATAATAATTATCCAATTCATTCCATTATGGAATGCATGGCGAGGCAAAGATGGATGTCCGTGCGTTGCGTTATTTTGTTGAGGTGGTACGCCAGCAAGGCTTTACCCGCGCGGCTGAAACCTTGTTTGTTACCCAGCCCACCGTCAGCAAAATGATCAAGCAGCTAGAGGATGAACTCGGCGGTCCATTGCTACTGCGTGAGGGTCGCAAAGTGCTGCTGACGGACGCCGGTAAAGTGGCCTACGCCAGGGCGCAATCGGTACTGGCTGAAGTAGCGCGCTTGCGCCAGGAAGTGGCCGAAGTCGATGGCATGGCACGCGGAGAACTGGCGGTGGGTATTCCACCCATGGCCGGGCGCTACTTTGCGCCGGTCATCGGGCGCTATCGCAAGCAATATCCCGGCGTGGCACTCCGGCTGCGCGAACAAGGTGGCCGGGCGCTGGAAGAAAGCGTGGTCAATGGCGAACTGGATCTGGGCGTCACCGTGCTGCCTGCCACCGTGCCCGGTCTGGCCACTTTGCCGGTCACCCGCCAGGCGTTGATGGTGGTTTATCCAGTGGTGCGGGCGCCGGTCAAAGCAAAACCGGTGGCACTGGCCGAGTTGGCCGCCCTGCCCTTCATCATGTACGAGGATGACTTCGTGCTGAATCACGTCATCATCCACGCCTGTGAAGCCGCCGGATTTACCCCGCAAATTGCCGGGCAAAGCCGTCATTGGGATTTCATTGGTGAACTGGTTGCCAACGATGTCGGCATCGCCATTTTGCCCGACCCCATCGCTCGCCAGCTCGATCCGGCCCGCGTAGTTTGCCGCCCGCTGGCCGATCCCGCGCTGGCTTGGGAACTAGGACTGGTATGGCGTCAGGATTATTTGTCGCGAGCGGCCCGCGCATGGCTAGAGTGCTGTGAAGAAGCTTTCGGTTATCCCGCACGCACATGATCGATGCTGTCTCAAGAATGCGGATGAGCCACCGGATTCTTTTTGGCGTTGGTGTCCGCCTGCTGCATCAACTGGGCACACGGCGAATCTTTGGCGGTCCCCACCTCAATCAGCGGCAGCAAGACCAGCGGTGGATAAACAAACGCCAGCGCCACTGCCGCGGCCGTGCGGCCCACGGGTTGTGGCAGTGACGGTTTCACCGACGGCTTTTTGAAAGTCCCGCCAATATCTATCGGTCCCCGCAAGGCCGCCAGGCTGATGTCTTTCGGATCAACCTTCAACGCCATATCCAGCTTTTCATCGCGAAAATTGATATTGCCCGAGCCGTTGATCACTTGCTTGTCGGTATCCAGCACAAACGTTTTGATAGTCGCATCACCATTTTGCGCGGATAAATCGGCCACCATGCAACGCACCGGCACCGGCTTGTCGCCGGTAAACAGAATGGGCAGCAGATTGGCCAGATCCAGATTGGTCAGGCGCAGCAACAGCTTGCTGATCTTGCCGCCATCCATGATCACCGCCACGTTGCCATTGGCCGAGCCCAGCATCTGCGCCACTGAATTACCCTGCATGGCCAGCCGCGCCTTGCCGCCGACCAAACCGGCGCTAGCCTGGCGACTTTCGCCCAAGGACGGAACAAGTTGTTCCAGCTGCAAATGGGCTGCGGTCATGTCGACACTGGTTTTAAGCGGCGTGGCACCGCTATCCATCTGCAATTGCGCCACCACATGACCACCGGCCACGCCCACATTAAGCGGGTCTAGCGTCAGTACGCCGTTGTTCAGCAAGAGATGAGTCTGGATGTTATCCAGCGGCAGACTGGCGTTCACGATTTGCGTGCCGCGAAACTTCACATCCGCATCAGCGATATTGAGTTTGTCCAGATTGAACGGGTTGCTGGGCAGTATGCGATCACCCTTGGGCGGCGCGGGCTGACCACTTTCCTGGCGCGCCCCGATAAAGCCGGAAAAATCGCGCAGATCGACGCGTCTGGAAGCCAGGTTGGCGGTAATGAACTTGGGCTTGCGGGCGAGATCAACAGCAAAATCGCCGCCCAGATCGCTGCTGCCCACCTTGCCGGCAAAACCCTGCAGCTTCCATACCTGGTTCTCATGTTGCAGATTGCCAGCCAGGCGATAAGGCGGCGTAGCGGGCAACGGCAATTTGAGGATCGGATAAAGCTGCGCCAGGCTTTGCCCAGACAGATTGAAGTTGATCGCCAGACCGCTCATTTGCAATGGGTTGGTGACCGTCCCTTTGGCGCTGAAGTGCGTCTTGTCGACGGAACCCATTACCTGCAAAGGATAAGGCTGTGTGGTATCGCGCAGGTTCAGCAAACCGCCGCCCACCGCCGTCACGTTGAAATCCAGCTTGCGAAAAGCGCCTTTGGCATCGACATTCACGGCGGCGGCTTTGCCCTGAACGCCATGGTCGGTGGCGACTTTGGCGGTAACGTCCGAACCTTCGGCATCCAGATAGTGGATTTGCCCATTTACTACATCCAGCTGCCCCAGTTTCACGCTGGGCGAGCTACTGGCACTGGCGGGTGATGACGCGGTGAGCTGGTCGAAATTCCAGTTGGCTTGCCCTTGGGCGTTTTGTTCCAGCAAAACATTGGGTTCGGTAATCACCACGCGCGGCAATTCGACTTGCCGATGCCACAGCGGGCGCAGTGGCAGATCGAACTCCAGCTTGCGCACAGTGGCCATGACCGGCGTTGTGCTCCAACTGGCGTTGGCCAGCTGCAAATCTTCTACGGTGATGGTGGGCTGCATGGAAAGATGCACATGTAAATCGCCCTTGATAACGAACTCGCGGCCCAGTTTTTGCGAAACCTGGCGTGCGATCGGGCCGCGCAGCATGTTCCACTGGAACAGATAAAGTGCCAGCGCGAACAGGGCGACGAGGGCCGCCAAGGTAGAGAGGACTATTTTTTTACGTTGTGTCGCCATAAAACGGGACTCTCACGTTAGAGGTTCTTATGACATGGCTATTTGCAGAAAGAACGAAAAGCGCATGATTGCATTATCGCATTGAGGCAGTACCGGGCTATCCGCGCACCGGCGGGTTGTCTTGCCAGACGTCACCTACAAACCAGCGCATCGCATTATGTAGGCATATTCCTGCAAATACCTGCGCGAGTTTGGCGATGGCATTGCGCCGCCCGCCGACATGACTGGCCAGACGACTGACGTATCTTTATGACGGGCAAGTTCACCGGGCAATTCATTAACGTTTTTCCGGTGGCTTGCGAACCTCTAATAAGGAGAACGTCATGTCACTTGGCCTGATTCTACTCATCGTGCTGTTGCTGATCGTCGTCGGCGCCCTACCCACCTGGCCGCATAGTCGTAACTGGGGTTATGGTCCCAGTGGTGGGGTTGGCTTACTGTTGATTGTGCTGATTGTGCTGCTGGTCGTTGGCGTGATTTAGCGTCGCTGCGGCTTTGTTCTTGTTCTTGTGTTGTCTGTTAATACTGCGCGCCCGGGCTGGCCTCGGGTCAAGGAGATGCGGCAATGACCATTCAGCGTAGCAACACCGAACAGCGCCATGATCGCAGCCAATTGATGCTGAACCTGCTGGCCGCAATGGCCTTGTCGCTGGCCATATTGCAGGCGTGGACATTGCTGGAAACAGTGGCCGATACCACGCGTAGCGTTCCCGCCACCGAAGCGGCAACCGGCCCGGCCACGGTGATGCGGGCAGCGCAAGCCCAAACACCCTGCCAGGCTCACAAAACGCGGGACGATAACTCCCTGCTGCAAGGTTATAGCGGCTATCTGCTGCTGGAACACGCCATCGCCGATGGCGATGTATTGAGCCAGCCACTGGCATGTGCGCCGGGCAAAACCATGTCAGCCAGATCGCCTGCCAGCCCGGTCAACTTCAATGACCAGCAGGAGATGATTCAACCCGAGGGCGTGAAGCTGATCTAAGCCGTGGCCACGCTCACGTGTTGTTCGGTGTGCCTCGTACCGCATCCAGGCGTTTCTCGGCAGGCTTCGTGCCAAATCCATCACCATCGCCCGGCGCAATTGCTCCGGGCGATTGCCATGTAGGAAGCTGTAGGCATGGGCTCATAGCCTGCCCTCCACAAAGCGTACGGTTTTCCAGACAAGCACCGACATTCCGTTTTTGCGCTGAAGTCCATGATGAGAAGCATCGAACGAGTCCATTACGTTCCGATGTCCGCGGTGCCCCACCGCAGCCCACGCATTATCACAGGAGTATTCATCATGACTTTGCCAGGCAACCAACCTCTCAATACGGACGTACGCTCCACCGGCCTGCCGCCAGTGACCCCGGGCTTTAGCACCCAGGTTATCGCTTCGCATGAAGTGGAAGGCTACAAAGTGGTCAATGAACAAGGCGAAAATCTGGGCAAGATTGACCAGTTTGTGCTCGATGTCAGTAACGGCAAAGTGGCCTATGCCGTGCTGTCGTTCGGCGGCTTTTTAGGCATGGGCGACAAACTGTTTGCCATTCCATGGTCAGCCTTGCAGCTGGACGAAACCAATAAAGAATTCGCCTTGATCGGTATCGACAAGGAAAGCCTGAAAAACGCCCCAGGCTTTGATAAAGACCACTGGCCGGCTTTTGCCGATGAGCAATGGGCCAGCAATCTGCATAGCTACTATCGCGCCGATCCGTACTGGCACTAAGCGTCTCAAGCCAGCTGCGTGATTGAATGCAGCCGCCCGACCCGCAAAGGTCCGGCGGCTGCATTCTTTTCAGCCTTCCTCCGCACGGATGTTATCCGCATAGACGCAGCTGCAATCACATTTACCGATGTCGGACACAACCTACAAGTGCTGCCCGCCCTGCCGACAGCATATCGCGTCAGCAGCCCGACATTTCTATGGCATAGCCAGCGCTAAGATGGCTTCACTGACAACGGTGAAACAAGGCGCATACAGCGCGAGATTCCCGGCCCTTTAACCCGCTCACCCCGCAAGAAGGTACAGAACGATGAACGAATGCAAAGCGATCCGGGATGCCTTGCTCAACCGCCGTGAAGACTTGATGAGCTTGCTGCTGCGCACGCGTCGGTTGGCCCAGGATACTGGTAACAACCGGGTGCGCGACTGGGCTGAACACGAACTCAATGGTTATCCGCAGCACCAAGCGTTGCCGGAATACCGTGAGATCCCCGCGCAATCGTTCGTCAAGTTGCAGGGCAATCAGCTGGTGATTGAGTCGATTCGCTTCCCGACCGAGTTTATTCCGGACGAGTTGCAAGAAGAACTTGGCGTCAGCCGCTTGTTTAATCCGGTTGCCGATTATTTGCCTTACCTGCAGGGCAAATACAAGGATGAACTGTGCGAAGTCTGGTATCGCGATCAACTGGCACAGATCAATGAAGCACAGCGTTTTATGCCAGGCATGGTTTGTCTGGCTGGCTGGAAAGCCATCCAGCGCAGCGCTATTTGCGAAATGGTGGCTTCTTGCCGCGATGAACTGTTGTTTGGCTTGAGTGAAATCGAATTTGGTCTGGGTCAGCGCGCGCCTGCCAGCGTGTCCAGTGCCTACACCAGCAAGCACAACATGCTGATGGTCGCGATCTCTGGCGGCGTAACGCAACAAGCGCAACGCCAATCTGCCTGAGCGCGCTGATAGCCCGTCAGGCAGGCGCTATCGATAGTTGTACCGGTTGCAGATGAATACCTGGCAGTTATTTTAATTTTCCGCAAAGGAGTAAAGCCATGCTGCACTACGCCGTAGTCTTCTTCATCATCGCCCTGATTGCCGGCTTGCTGGGTTTTACCGGCATTGCGGCAGGCGCCGCCGATATCGCGCGGATTTTGTTCTTCCTGTTCATTGTTATTTTTGTGGTCAGTATCGTGCTTGGCTTCTTGCGCGGGTGGTAGCGGTTCAGTAGCTGTTCGCGCAGTTGTTGCAGTACCGCCTGGATCAGGCGCTTGTTTCCCTCTCTTTGCCTCACTTCGACAACCGGATGCCTGTATTGGGTAATCCGGTTTTTTTTGGCTAACGTTCGAGGTTGCCCATCTTCTGCCTGGCTGGCGCGCGTTTACTTTTGCATAACCTGCGCAAACAACGCGCTGGCCAGTTGGTTATCCAGCCACGCAATCAAACGCGGATACGGCGATTGATAGAACCAGGTTTTATCGACATGGGCAAACTGGCGCACAAACGGGAATGCGGCCATATCGACCAGCCCGGGTTTGTCTCCAGCCAGCCAGTCTTGCCGTTGCAACCGTTGCTCCAGCTGCTGTAAGTAGAGTTCGCCCTGCTCGCGGTAATACACGGCGCTGTGCTCTGGATACCGTTCCGGATATTTGTAGCGGTCCAGATAAAACTTGAAGCTGCCATCGTTCTGCGCGATCAGCTCTTGCGCCGCCACAGACCAGCCCTCCCCCTGCAGCCAACCTTCTGGATCAGCCAGACTCAGCGCCCACAACATGATGTCCAGGCTTTGCTCCAGCACCGTGCCATCGGGTAGCTGCAGTACAGGCACCGTGCCTTTGGGTGAACACGCCAGCATGGCGGCGGGTTTGTCGCGTAGCACCACCTCATGCAGCTGGACCGGTACGCCACTGACAGCGATGGCCAGCCGTGCACGAATGGCATACGGGCAACGGCGGAAGGTATACAGAAGAGGAATCACGGCAGGCAGGCCAGGAGCGCAAAGAATGGATGGCGATTATCGCTCTATCCGCCAAGGCCGCCAATTGGCGGGCGACGAAACCGGCCTGGCCCGTCACATAGAAAACGCCAGCGCATATAGCCCCAGGGGAAAGGCATGCGCTGGCGTGTAAACAGTTAAACCGCAGGTATTGCGGGTGCTACAGAAGAGTAATCAGCTCAACTTGGTTGGAATTTAGTTGGATTTGACCGTGGTGTTATCCACCACCGAGGTCACACCCTCAACACCAGAAACCACGGTCTTGATTTCGCTGTGCTTGGCTTCGTTATCTACCGTGCCAGCAAGCGTAACCACACCGCCCGTGGTCGCCACGTTCAGAGCCAGTGTGCTCAAGCCAGCATCTTGTGCCAGCGCAGCTTTAACCTTGGTGGTGATGGCGGCGTCGTCCAGCTTGGCACCCGCCACTGCAGATTTATCCGAAACGTTATCAGCCGCTGCCGAAGCCGCAGCCTTGATGTCAGATGCAGCATCCTGCAACTTGGCACTGGCCGTATCGGTCGTGGTAGCGGCGGCACTACTCACAGAAGAGGCCACGCTGGATGCGGACATTTCGGTGCTGTCATCATGACGCTGGCAACCGGCCAACACGCCGGACAACAACAATGCACCGGCAAGCAGAGTCAAACTGGTTCGGGTTCGCGAATAAGGCATGAGAACACTCCTTTAGTCAGGACTTAACATGAAAGCGATACGCAAAGCCTGAGCGCCTGAGGCAAGTAACGGCTTCGCCGGGGCGCTCACGGCGGGTTGACCAATCTGCGGTGGTCATCAACGGGCGGGCGCTTAATGGAAGAAAAGATAAAACAGCAATAACAATGAGAACGGGACGCCCAGAACCCATGCAACCAGATATTTGGCCATTGCGATCACCTTGATGTTTTGCTTCGGTGATTACACTTTATGGCAGCCGACGCGGCCTGGCTGTCTGTGCCGCCCTGATTGCGCTGTAGGGTGGCTTGCGCGGCTGATGTGAGATTGTTCTTACATATCAGCCGGTTTATTGCGGCGGCAAGCTCAGTGGCAGCGCACACAACAATGCCACCCTATGTAGCGGAGCAATGTTGTTTGTACCCACCGCCCGTTTCCGGGTGCGCTCAAATCGCCGGATTCGGCGACTTTGGAGCAATGTTTTCGATAGTTTGCACCGCCTCGGAAAAATGCATGGACTTGTCGAAGAAGTGCTCAACACCCAGCATACGTGCGCGTCGCTCGTACAAGCTGAAAGCGTGGTTGGTCAGTACCACGCGCACCGGCGGCGTCGGGTCGTTGTTTTTGATGTAGGACAAAACATCAAAACCGGTCCCTTCAAGTAGTTCCAGATCAATAACCGCCAGATCAAAGCTTTGCTGCTGCAAGGCGGCAATGGCGTCTTTAGCCGTTGCGGCAAATGCGGTAAACACCACGTGGCCAGAGCTACCCAGGGCTTCCACCAAGGCCTCACGGATCAATACCGAATCCTCGACCAGCAAAGCGGTCACTGTGGGTCTGTCTTGCGGGGGGATATTTGATGGATCTGTATTCATTTTACGTCTCGGGCTGCTGGCTCTTGCGATTGCTTTTGTCGACAGGCCCATACCCTGACGGCATCTCTTGTCGTGCTGGCAGACAGCTTGCTGGTGCGCCATACGCGCTTGCTGGTCGGTGACCCATACTCGTTTTCAAACGGCATCCCCTTTACTGGGCTGCAGGCATACAGCGCCCGCAACCTCATGGCCGCGTGGAACATCCAACAATTTCAACCCACCATTACGCTACAACGAAGGCTTTGACATGAATGGTAATCAGCGTCACGTTTTTACACTCGGACTGACAACCGGTTAGTACGAACTCCGTCGTTTCCCGTGAGCTAGTTGATCAACTCGTTCTTGATAGCGTAATAGGTCAAATCAGCGTTGGTTTTTAGATTCATTTTCTCCAGCACGCGGGCACGGTAAGTACTGACCGTTTTCACGCTCAGAAACAGTTCATTGGCGATGTCGGTGGGCGATTTGCCGCTGGCCAGCTTGTAAAACACCTGGAACTCGCGTTCTGACAATGTCTCGTGCATGCGCTTGTCGCTAGGCTTGATCAGCTCGTTGGCCAGCAGATCAGCCAGCTCAACCGACACATAACGACGCCCGTTGCAAATGGTGCGGATCGCCTTGATGATCTCGGCCGGATCAGCATCTTTGGATAAATAACCGCGGCAACCGGAACGGATCAGATTGAGCGCGTACAGTTCTTCGGCGTAACCGCTCAGGATAAGCACCGAAAGCTCTGGCTTGATGCGCTGCATATCGCGCAGGGTATCCACGCCGTTTTTATCCGGCATGGAAATATCCAGCAGCACGATGTCGAAGTCCTGTTTACGGATCAGCTGCAGCGCTTCCATGCCGGAACCTGCTTCACCTGTCACTTCCAGGTCATCCTCAAGCTCAATCAGCGAGCGCATACCCGACCTGACAATGCCGTGATCGTCGACTAACAGAATGCGTCTTTTGTTTGTGCTATTCACCATGGTTTTTGCTGGAACGATGCCCGCATCGCCCACTGCCTCTCTATTTTATTGATCAGGGTGATTGTGCTCTGGAAGTTGACTGGCCGTTACTGCGTCTTGACCAGCCAGTCTGACAACTCGTCGGCGTGCTCTTCTTCTACCGCCAGAATATCTTCCAGCACGCGGCGGGTGGTCGGATCTTTATCGCCAATAAAACGCACCATTTCACGGTACACATCGATGGCGATCCGCTCGGCCACCAGGTTCTCGCGAATCATTTCTTGCAAGGTGGAGACGACCACGTAATCAGAATGTGCGCGCTCAGCCAGTCCCTTGGGGGAGAAATCCGGCAAACCGCCCAGTTGTACAATGCGCTGCGCCAGCTTGTCGGCATGACCCAGTTCTTCTTCGGCATGCACGGCAAATTCTTCGGCAATGGCCTCAGATTGCACACCTTTGGCCGCGTAGTGATGCAGCTTGTAACGCAAGACACAGACCAGTTCGGTCGCCAGCGCTTCGTTGAGCAAACGGATTATGGTACCAACGTCCCCTTTATAGCTGGACGTCTGCGCGCCATCGGCGACGTTCTTGCGCGCTTTTTCGCGGATTTCACCAATATCGAGTACAAAATCATCGGTTTGGGACATGGTTGGCTCCAAAGCGAACGGATCAGGCTTCACCTCTGCGCAGCAGGTCTGCAGGGCTGGTCGGCACGCTGTGATATAAAGAAGTTGATGAATGACACCGGTCGCTGTGGGCTCGCCTGGGGCGTAACTTGAGCGGGCTGGCAATCCAGTCACGATTTGAATTTGCTTGTCCCCACTATAGGCAGGTCAGGCTTGTCTCCCTATGCGGGCAGCACTGAAGCTGATGTCGGTGTATTCCTACAACAATTAACGGCAGCAAGCGGGCCGGATTTCTCCGGCACAACGGGCATGATGCGGTCTTGGCCCACGTTCAGGAATTGAGCTTATCCATGAAAAACATGCTGCATAAACTGGCACGCAATCTCAAGGCGTTGGGCTGGAAGCTGCAAGCTGGTTTGTTATTGGCCATTCTGGTGCCCATCTTGACGGCCATTCTGTCTGACGTGTGGATCAGCCAGGCCGAAGAAGACAATCAGGCCATTGTGGCCACGCATGGCCGTATTCTGGCGTTGCACGAATTGCAGACCATGCTGCTGTCAGCGGAATCCGCACAGCGCGGGTTTCTGGTCAATGGCGAACTGCAATACCAAATGGCCTACGATCAGACTCTGCCTAAAATCCGGCAACTGGCCGGGCAACTGGTTGATCGCTATGCCAACGTCGCCCCAGCCGGCCCGGATCGTGATGCGCGTCAGGTGCAGCAATTGTCGGTGGAGATTGGCGAAAAGCTGGCTGAAATGGATATCGGCGTCGGCTACGCCCGCAATGGCGATATCGAACGTGCACGCGAGCTGGTCAACACCAATCGCGGGTTTGAACTGGCCGGATCTATCAGTCGCCGTATCGACGCCCTGTTAGACGCAGAAGACAAAGCATTGAATTGGGAACGCCAGAACCGGCAGCGCGTGGTGTTTTACGTGCGACTGGCCGTCGCCAGCGCCTGGGTGCTGGTTTTGCTGCTTGAAGCAGGTTTGCTGCTGCTGTTATCCAGCTTGCTGGCAAACAAGAGCCAGCAGGCACGCGAAATGACTGAACGTCATGCGCAACTGGATGCCAAGGTCAATGAACACACCACCCTGCTCAAACAACTGGCGATGGATTACCAGCTTGGGGTGGAGCGCGAGCGGGCCAAGCTGGCGCGCGAGTTGCATGATGAACTGGGCTCCATTCTGACAGCCACCAAAATGGATATCTCGTGGGTGCAGCGCGAATTGCGCGATTCAATGCCAGCGGTGAGCGAAAAGTTGAACAAGACCACGCGCAATCTGGATCAAGGCATCCAGTTCAAACGCCGAGTGGTGCAAGAACTGCATCCGTCACTGCTATCTACTTTCGGGCTGATTGCGTCCGTGCGTTCATTGGCAGAAGAAGCTGCGCAACGCAGTGACTGGCAACTGGAACTGGCTTTGCCCGACGAAGAAACCAGTATCGACGATACATTGTCGTTGATCGTCTATCGCATTGTGCAGGAAACGCTGAACAATGCCGCCAAATATGCCAAAGCCAAGACCATCTCCATCAGCTTGATGGTCGACGACGAGCACATCAAACTGGAACTGGAAGACGACGGCATCGGGTTTAACCTGGACGATCTACCAGCGGAAACCCATGGTTTGCAAGGCATCCGCCACCGCGCCACCGCCATTGGTGGCAAGGTGGACTTCACCAGCCAGCCTGGCGAGGGTCTATTTACCCGCGTGTTACTGCCGCGGCGTTTCAACAAAGAAAAACAGCACCCGAAGGTGCTGTCCTGATGTCCATAGTGGCCGGAGCGTAGCCGCTTATTGCTGCGCTTTTTCCGCAGAGTTCTCTACCTTTTCACCACCTTTCTGGATATCCTGGCCCGCACCTTTTACGGTATTGCAGGCAGACAAACTGGCAGCGAGTAACAGAGCAGCAAGTACACACATGCGTTTCATGGTGGTTCTCCTTTGTATTATCCGGGTAGACCGGTAGCTGCTGCTCAACGCTGTCGCCTTGAACGACATCTCCGGCAAGACACAAGTCGTGATTGCACTGTATCTGCATGGCTTGGTCAGTGCTGTCGCTGGCTCAGCCGTTTTTTTGTCGGTTATGACCTACATTTTCGGTAATCTGTCACCGATCTACCGGCAAAAACAAACCGCGCCGAACACAGCAAAAGCTGCGATACGGCGCGGCGGCACTCAGTTACTCAGACAAAGGAGAGTTGGGTCGCCGAAGCAGCCACTAGCGTGAGTGCAAAACAGCCAAGCTGAACAACTGACCTCGCAAGCGGCTTAGTGCTTACCAGTGGTCGAAGTGCGCTTGGCATCTTCGCGGGCATCACCCACGGCAGCCTGCACCTTGCCCACGTTCTTTTCCAGGTTACCCTTCAACTGGGTGCCCGGATTACCGATGGCTTTACCCACGGTTTCTTTAACGGCGCCTTTGGCTTCGTTGATGCGGCCTTTCACTTGATCTTTGTTCATGATTTATTCCTCATAGAATGGAAATGCAGTGTTATCTCTGCATGGATTCCATCATAGGGACGATGCCTGGCCGCCGCTGTGAGCAGCCAACGCTTTCTGGCGTAAGTGCCTGTCTGGCATAGCTATGCCTGCAATGGCCTGAACCGGCTGGCCGTTGCCCGTCGCCCCGATTCAGAGCTTGTCCTGGGAAAAGGCTGCAGATTGCTTATCATGCGGTGAACAGCATGGAGAACGAGCTTGCAAAGCCCCGCCCTGCATGAAAAGGAGCAACAGCGCCTGGAAGCCCTGCGGGCGATGTGTGTACTGGATACGCCGCCGGTGCCAGAGCTGGATCGCATAACGCGCCTGGCCGCACGCTTGTTTGATGTGCCGATCGTGCTGATATCGCTGGTAGATAACAATCGGCAGTGGTTCAAATCCAGAGTCGGGCTGGATACCTTGCAAACCCCGCGCGACATTTCGCTATGTGCTCATGCCATTTTGCAACCAGGCCGTTTTTTGGTTAACGATGCAGAACATGATCCGCGTTTTGCCGATAACCCACTGGTAGCTGGCCCGCTCCATTTACGTTTTTATGCGGGCCAGCCATTGCATTCGTTGGCGGGTTTGCCAATTGGCACCCTCTGCCTGATCAGCCCGTCGCCCCGCACATTCAGTACGCAAGATGAAGCAACTCTGGAAGACCTGGCCGCCATCGCACAGGAGTATTTCCAGCAGCAAGAATCCTCCATGCGCAGCCGCAAGACTGAACGCGAGCTGGCCCATTCGCATACCTTGTTTGAAAAAACTTTTGCTCATGCGGCGGTGGGTATTGCGCTAGTCTCGATGACTGGCCGCTGGCTGCGAGTCAATCAGCAACTGAGCAGCATGCTGGGCTACGACGTCCCGACGATGCAGCAAAAAACCTTCCAGGAAATTACGCATCCGGACGACTTGCAAGCAGATCTGGCCGCGCTCAAACAACTGCTGGATGGCGAGATTTCCGCTTATTCGATAGAAAAACGTTACTTCCATGCCAACGGCTCGATCGTCTGGGTCTTGCTGAGTGTTTCGTTGATTTACGATGAATTTGACCAGAGCAAATCATTTGTTTCGGTGGTGACCGATATCACCGAGCGCAAAAACATTGAATCGGAATTACTTTCACTGCAGCAAGAACTGGAACAGCGGGTTGACCTGCGCACCAGAGAATTGCAGGTGGCGGTGGAACAGTTACACGAGGAAGTCGAACTGCGCACCCAGGTGCAACACAAGCTGGTACTGGAGAAAGAGCGTTTTCGTCTCACCCTGGCCAACGCTACCGATGCCTTTATCGAGCTGGATGAAAGCGGCCGGGTCATGGCCTGGAATAGCGCGGCAGAACACATTTTTGGCTGGACCCTGGATGATGCGCTGGCTCGCCCCGTGGCCGAACTGGTCATTCCGCCGCAGTTACGCGAACCCGGGCAGAACGGTTTTGACCAGTTTGTGATTGGCAAGGCCGACCCGGCCATAGATCGGCACATCCAGTTCAAAGCCATGCGCAAAGACGGCTCGGAGTTTCCTGTAGAGCTGACCCTGGCAGAAAACCGCATCCAGGGGCGTCGTGTGGTGAATGCATTTTTGCGCGACATCTCGCAGCGCAAAGCCGATGAACAAGAGATCCTGACCAGCCGCTCGCGCCTGCGCCTGATCACCGACAACATGCCCGTGCTGATCAGCTTCGTGGACGAGCAGTTGCGCTATCAGTTCGCTAACCGCACCTATGAAATCTGGTTTGGCGGCAACACCGACAGCCTGATCGGCACCCATATGAGTGAACTACTGGACCCGAAAGCTTATGCGCATACCAAGCTTTATGCCGCGAAGGCATTGAAGGGGCAACAGGTCAGTTTTGATAACAAGCTGGTGACCCGCAAAGGCGTGCTGCACGTTCACACCACACTTGTGCCCAACTTCCGGGCCGATGGCCGCCCACAAGGGTTTTATATCCTCTCGCAGGATATTACCGAACGGAAAAACCTCGAAAACAAGTTGGCCTTTGAAGCCACCCACGACGCGTTGACCGGCCTGCCAAACCGTCGCGCTTTTATGCGCGTCTTGCATGAGAGCCTTGCGCGCAGCCATCGCAGCGGTAAAGGCATGGCATTGTTGTTTCTCGATCTGGACGGATTCAAACAGATCAATGATCAGCGTGGCCATGAATTCGGTGATCAGGTTTTACGCCAGTTCGCCCAGACCCTGCGAAACTCGGTGCGCGAAACCGATACCGTGTCGCGTCTGGCCGGGGACGAATTCACGGTGATCCTCGAAGGACTGGATGTCACCGAGTTGGCAGTGCAAACAGTGGCCCACAAGTTGCTGGCCAGCCTGGCTACCGTCCATACCATTGGCGACGAAGCAGTGCATTTGCGGGCCAGTATCGGCGCGGCCACAGTAGCCGCAGGCGAGCCTGTCACGCCAGAGAAACTGCTGGCCATTGCGGACGCCGCCATGTATCGCGCCAAAGCGCAAGGCAAGCATCAGGTCGCAATCAACTAAGCGGTTCAGCCCGCCCAGCAAGCAAAAACCCTGCGCAATGGCAGGGTCTGGATATTGGTGCAAGGCATTTCGGACTCAGCCTCGCAAAAGTCATCCGCAGTGGGATGAGCGCATAGTAATCAGCGAATGTTACGTCAGCGTGACAAGTTTTCTGCCGATACCACACCACTAGGCCGCGAATCTGCGACTGTTTGTGCCAGCCAGCCGCCACCAAAACCGGCACGCTGCAGACCCTGAACGATATACGGGCAGCGCCGCATGATCTGCCAGATCAGTCCGCTGCGGTAGTTCTCGATCATCAGCACAATCGGTCCCTGATCAATGGCGAAGTGCCAGGGAGAAACCCAGCCATACGCGCTACCCTGCGAGTCCGGCCAGGTGGGATTAAAACTGGCTTTGAACCCGTACGGATTGCCCGCATGCAGATCCAGCTCGTGCACAAAATAATCAATGCTGGGCAGCACCACTTCCGGTGCAAATGGCAAAGAAGCCACCACCACCCACGGTGCAATCGTGCCGTCGTCCGGCCCGTATGGCACGCCGCGCGCCAGATAGTCGTAGAACTCCCGCACGATGCCATCCACGATCCGTCGTGCCGGACCGGGGCCATCCGTTGCGGTAAGTCCCCAGCAATGCTGGTTATAGCCTTTGAATCTGCCCGGGTTATCGATGGCATAACGCTGCTGCACCAGCGTGGCGCGGCGACTGTTTTCAAAGTAATCAATACCTCGCCCTCGCATGAACTCATCCTGGATGCCCCGAAAGTCGACCCAGATATGTGAGAGTTGATGCGTAAACAGCGAGCCCGCATACAAGTAGTCAATCCCGTAGCTGTTTCCCCACTGATACGCCGCAGCCCAGGCCGGATAGCTGGCGGCGGGCAGCGGGTATGTCGGCGAGCCCAAGCCCAGAATGTAGAGCAGCAACGCTTCGTCATAGCCATTCCAGCGCGCGGCCAGGAAGCCTTGTTCTGGAGTCCAGCCCATGGACACGGTATTTTGTTGATCCAGCGCCCAAGTCCAGTCCGCTCGGCGATACAAGCCATCCGCCAAAGCCCGGATCTCTGCCTCGGCCAAATGTTCGCCAGTAAAATACTGAGCGCAGGTCAGCGCACCAGCCAGCAAAAATGCGGTATCGATCGTCGATAACTCGCAATGTGCGGCGCGGCGTCCAGTTTGCATATCCAGAAAGTGGTAATAGAAACCGTGATAACCGGTCGCATCCGGCTCCGGTCCTTGCGGCGATTGCCAGAAAAAGCGCAAGGTGGTGAGCACGCGCTCTCGCGCCGCCTGCCGCGTGATAAAACCCGCCTCCACGCCAACCGGATACGAGGCAAGCGCCATGCCCACGGCGGCAATGCTCGCGGGCCAGTCTGGCGCCGTTTTATCAAGTACCAACCCATTGGCAGGGTTGGTTTCGTGCTCAAAATAGCTAAACGCGGTGCGCTGAATCAGTAGCAAATCGCGATCGATGATGCTTCTCCTGCTGCTGACAAGGCTTGGTCGGTTTGGTACTGCGCCTGCCGGTTGGGTTCGCCAATGCCGGGGAGGTTCACTGTTCAGGCCAAACTTTTCAATTCACATACCCTGGCCACGTACTTCAACCACACCGATAAACCTAATCAAATATCAGGCTTTGCGCGGGTATTTCTGCGACTGATTACATGGCATTCTTGCGGGTATCGGTCTTTATGATTAACTATCAATGCGGCTCAAACTCACTTATGGCGGAAATGCATGGTAGCAGATAGCGCAATTTATCAATTCGACGCTGGTCTAGTTAGCGTTACCTTGGGCGTGCTAATGATTGCGGCGGCGGCATTGGGCGCTCGCGTTGCCCACCAACGCGGTCGCGCCGGTAAAGAAACCGCGCAAACCAACCTCTCGGCAATTGAAACCGGGTTATTTGGATTATTGGGGCTGCTATTGGCCTTTACTTTTTCTGGCGCGGCATCGCGTTTTGACAATAGAGCGGCCCTGCTGATTGATGCCGCCAACGCCATGCATGGCGCCATATTGCGCACCGATTTATATCCGGCAGCCGAGCGGGATACTTTGCGCAAAGATCTGCGCCAATATCTGGAATTACAGATCTCATTCTATAACCAGGAAAGTGATCCACATTCCCTGGGTATGCTGATTCAGCAAAGCGATGCAATACAACAGCAATTGTGGGCAAAAGTCAGCAACTGGTCGCGCGATCCGGCCAATAGCCTGGCCAGTGTACAAATGCTGAATGCGCTGGATAAAGTGTTTGCGCTAACAGCGAGCCGACAGATCGCCTCGCAAGCACATATGCCCGCAGCCATAGTCTGGCTCTTGTTTGTAATGGCCATCGCCACCGCCTATACCAGCGGCTATACGCATGGTGCATCCGGCAAATTCAGTTGGGCAGGCTATATCGGCTTTTCTTTGCTTACCGCGATGGTTATCTATGTCACACTTGATCTGGATAGCCCCGGCCGAGGCATTATCCGACGCGACGTGCAGGAACAGTCTTTCATTGCATTAAGGCCTTTTCTGACAGCCCAATCGGTAGCAAATCCATGATCATCGAGTCAAGTCAGTTTTATCTGACAACTTATCAGCATTGATCAAACGACGATGCCTTAATAGCCGGCCCGGTTATCCGCAAAGAGAGGTTTATCTTGAGTGCCTGCACATCCGCATCGCATCCACAGGCAAAAGCTGGTGCCTTTCGCGGCATGGCAAGTTTGCTGAGCAGCGCAATTGCCAGCCTGGCGATATTGCCGGGAATAGCCCACGCAGATGTCTCCGTTTTATATCCAGCCAGTACACTCAAAACTGATGCGCCGTTCACCATTACTTTATTGCTGGACAATCCCGATAAGGAAGCAGCAACGATTACGGTGCCAGAGCAGTTGCACGCCAATATCAGCAATGCCGATTTCCCGCAGTTACCCATTACCTTGTTGCGGGCGGATCATTCAACCGGCGCGATCGAGGTCAAGCCAGGTGGCTTTAGAAAAGTGGCTTACCTGGCGCGCTTACCCCCTAACCTGCGCGGCACAATCCGGGTGCAACTTACCGGCTTTGATACGGCGCCAGTCTTGATAGCGCTGGATTCAGCCGCAAACAAATCGCCAGCAGCCGACCCATCTGCTAACGGCACAGAAACCGGCCCAACCCCAACTGCTGCGCCAGTCAGCGTAGCAGCACTGGCCGCCAGCCAGGTAGCCAGCCCCGGCGGGCAAGATGCCGCGTCCACTGCGTTGCTACGCGGCGCGGAGGATCGCTTGTCGCCGTACGAGCCAATGTACTTTGCAGTTGGCAAAAATGGCGACACCACCGCCAAATTCCAGCTCAGCTTTAAATATCGCCTGGGTCTACCTAAAGACCCCACTTCACGTGCCCTGCTCGACAATCTGTATTTCAGCTTTACCGAGCGCTCAATGTGGGACTTGTCTGCAGACTCGCACCCGTTTGAAGACAGCAGCTACATGCCGAGCCTGTTTTACTACGTCCCCGATACTGACGTGAAAGCCAGCTGGTTCAGCAAGCTGGGCCTGGAAAGCGGGCTAAGGCATGAGTCCAACGGCAAAGCTGGCGATGAATCGCGCAGCATGAATTACGCGTATGTGCGACCGATCCTGCATTTTGGCGATCCCACCAAAGGCGAATGGACCGTGGCGCCCAAGTTGTACTACTACCCGGTTGATAACAACAACCCGGATATGCATCAGTACCGCGGCTATGTTGACCTGGACGTCGCATACGGGACCTCGGATGGCTGGCAGCTGGCAGGGACATTGCGCAAGGGCACCAAGGCCGATTATGGCAGCGCAGAACTGCAATTCACCTATCCAGTAGCCAAAGTCTGGGCCGGCGCGGGCGGCTATTTCTATGCAGATCTGTTCTCTGGCTACGGCGAAAACCTGCTGGACTACAACAAGCACAGCAATCAGGTTCGTGTGGGTTACAGCATTACGCGGCAGAACTGGTAATGTTCTGACTCCGCAGGCATAAAAAAAGCCCCGCAGTTCATCGCTGCGGGGCTTTGTCCTTGCGTACTGCCTTTTGCCTTGCGCGCCTTGCGCACGGTGCAAAGCAAAACGCCCGGTACAGGTTCCTGTCCGGGCGTTCAAAGGGGTGTCTGGCAATGACCTACTTTCACACGGGTAATCCGCACTATCATCGGCGCTAAGTCGTTTCACGGTCCTGTTCGGGATGGGAAGGCGTGGGGCCAACTCGCTATGGTCGCCAGACGTAACTGGTTAGAGTCACGACTGTTATTCGTCGCTGCTCTGATTCTGGAAGAAGCTGCAGGCAAAGCCTGCTGTTTAGCGTGGCCGGTCCGGTTTTCACCCTGACCCACCACCGACTCAATTCGTTCGTATCGTATTACTTGGGGTTGATTCGTACTTTCGTACTTCTGTTCGAGCTCGTCACCAACACAACCCGAAACAACGCTCAGGTTATAGGATCAAGCCTCACGGGCAATTAGTATCAGTTAGCTTAACGCATTACTGCGCTTCCACACCTGACCTATCAACGTTGTGGTCTCCAACGACCCTTCAGGGGAATCAAGTTCCCAGGGAAATCTCATCTCGGGGCAAGTTTCGCGCTTAGATGCTTTCAGCGCTTATCTCTTCCGCATTTAGCTACCCGGCGATACCACTGGCGTGATAACCGGTACACCAGAGATGCGTCCACTCCGGTCCTCTCGTACTAGGAGCAGCCCCCCTCAAATTTCCAGCGCCCACTGCAGATAGGGACCAAACTGTCTCACGACGTTTTGAACCCAGCTCACGTACCACTTTAAATGGCGAACAGCCATACCCTTGGGACCGGCTACAGCCCCAGGATGTGATGAGCCGACATCGAGGTGCCAAACTCCGCCGTCGATGTGAACTCTTGGGCGGAATCAGCCTGTTATCCCCGGAGTACCTTTTATCCGTTGAGCGATGGCCCTTCCATTCAGAACCACCGGATCACTATGTCCTGCTTTCGCACCTGCTCGACTTGTCAGTCTCGCAGTCAAGCCACCTTGTGCCATTACACTATCAGTACGATGTCCGACCGTACCTAGGTGACCTTCGAGCTCCTCCGTTACACTTTGGGAGGAGACCGCCCCAGTCAAACTGCCTACCATACACGGTCCCCGATCCGGATAACGGACCAAGGTTAGAACCTCAAAGGGGTCAGGGTGGTATTTCAAGGTTGGCTCCACACGAACTAGCGTCCATGCTTCATAGCCTCCCACCTATCCTACACAAACCACTTCAAAGTCCAATGTAAAGCTACAGTAAAGGTTCACGGGGTCTTTCCGTCTAGCAGCGGGGAGATTGCATCTTCACAAACACTTCAACTTCGCTGAGTCTCAGGAGGAGACAGTGTGGCCATCGTTACGCCATTCGTGCGGGTCGGAACTTACCCGACAAGGAATTTCGCTACCTTAGGACCGTTATAGTTACGGCCGCCGTTTACTGGGGCTTCGATCAAGAGCTTGCACCCCATCACTTAACCTTCCAGCACCGGGCAGGCGTCACACCCTATACGTCGACTTTCGTCTTGGCAGAGTGCTGTGTTTTTGATAAACAGTCGCAGCCACCTTTTCACTGCAACCTCTTCACGCTCCACGAGCAAGTCGCTTCACGCTACAGAGGCACACCTTCTCCCGAAGTTACGGTGTCAATTTGCCGAGTTCCTTCTCCTGAGTTCTCTCAAGCGCCTTGGAATTCTCATCCTGCCCACCAGTGTCGGTTTGCGGTACGGTTCCGTATTGGCTGAAGCTTAGTGGCTTTTCCTGGAAGCATGGGATCAATCACTTCGGTCCGAAGACCTCGTTATCACGCCTCAGTGTTAAAGGGGACCGGATTTGCCTAATCCCCACACCTACACGCTTGAACCGGGACATCCAACACCCGGCTGACCTACCCTTCTCCGTCCCCACATCGCACCAATACAAAGTACAGGAATATTAACCTGTTTCCCATCGACTACGCTTTTCAGCCTCGCCTTAGGGGCCGACTCACCCTGCGCCGATGAACGTTGCGCAGGAAACCTTGGGCTTACGGCGAACGGGCTTTTCACCCGTTTTAACGCTACTCATGTCAGCATTCGCACTTCCGATACCTCCAGCACACTTTACAATGCACCTTCACAGGCCTACGGAACGCTCCCCTACCACGTGCAATAAATTGCACATCCGCGTCTTCGGTTACATGTTTGAGCCCCGTTACATCTTCCGCGCAGGACGACTCGACCAGTGAGCTATTACGCTTTCTTTAAATGATGGCTGCTTCTAAGCCAACATCCTGGCTGTCTGTGCCTTCCCACCTCGTTTTCCACTTAACATGTCATTTGGGACCTTAGACGGCGGTCTGGGTTGTTTCCCTCTTGACAACGGACGTTAGCACCCGCTGTCTGTCTCCCAGGCTGATACTTGACGGTATTCAGAGTTTGCCATGGTTTGGTAAGTCGCGATGACCCCCTAGCCATAACAGTGCTTTACCCCCGTCAGTAATACCTGAGGCACTACCTAAATAGTTTTCGGGGAGAACCAGCTATTTCCAGGTTTGTTTAGCCTTTCACCCCTATCCACAGCTCATCCCCTGATTTTGCAACATCAGTGGGTTCGGACCTCCAGTGCGTGTTACCGCACCTTCATCCTGGCCATGGATAGATCACCTGGTTTCGGGTCTACGCCCAGCAACTGTGCGCCCTGTTCGGACTCGGTTTCCCTGCGCCTCCCCTATGCGGTTAAGCTTGCTACTGAACGTAAGTCGCTGACCCATTATACAAAAGGTACGCAGTCACCCCATTTTCAGAGGCTCCCACTGTTTGTATGCATCCGGTTTCAGGTTCTATTTCACTCCCCTCCCGGGGTTCTTTTCGCCTTTCCCTCACGGTACTGGTTCACTATCGGTCGATCACGAGTATTTAGCCTTGGAGGATGGTCCCCCCGTCTTCGGACAGGATTTCTCGTGTCCCGCCTTACTTGTCGCATGCTCAGTACCACAATTCTCTTTTCGTGTACGGGGCTATCACCCACTGTCGCCGGCCTTTCCATGCCGTTCCACTAAGAGTACTGCTATCACATGCAGGCTCTTCCGGTTTCGCTCGCCACTACTTCCGGAATCTCGGTTGATTTCTTTTCCTGCAGCTACTTAGATGTTTCAGTTCGCTGCGTTCGCTTCTCATGACCTATGTATTCAGTCATGGATGACCCAAAAGGGCCGGGTTTCCCCATTCGGACATCTACGGATCAAAGCTCGTTTGCCAGCTCCCCGTAGCTTTTCGCAGGCTACCGCGTCCTTCATCGCCTGTGATCGCCAAGGCATCCACCAGATGCACTTATTCGCTTGATCCTATAACCTCAGACTTGTCTCAGGTTACAAAATCGTGTTTGCGACGTTACATCGAAACCATATAAAACAGTCTCGATTCACTCGATACAATCAAACCCAATTTATTACTACTAAATTTGAGTCTTGCTTCTTCCAGTTTGTTAAAGATCAGATACGGTGCCTTGCGGCAAGCAGTGATTAAACTGCTCTAATTGAAGCAATTAGAAACAAATATCCTCCCGCACTTTGCAGGACACTTGTTTATAAGTGCTTTTACGATTGCCTCACCGCCAGGTGATGGTGGAGGTTGACGGGATCGAACCGACGACCCCCTGCTTGCAAAGCAGGTGCTCTCCCAGCTGAGCTAAACCCCCAATCGTGTTTGCTTTTTGTCAGAGCACTTCCATCCACCTTCTTCCGTCTTTTGCGCGGCAGTGACCGAGCAAGACAAGGAAGGCACAACCGACGTGTACTGTTTCGTACACGAGGTTTTGCATGACGCCGTATTGCGACGGTCAATGTCGTGCAAATGGTGGGTCAAGCTGGAATCGAACCAGCGACCCCCGCCTTATCAAGACGGTGCTCTAACCAACTGAGCTACTGACCCAGCTCCACAAATTACGGCGTCTTCGCAGACGCCGCTTTCCGTATCTTCAACCTACAGCCGATGAGTGTGAGTACTTGGTCCAGACCATTCTCTTGAAAGGAGGTGATCCAGCCGCAGGTTCCCCTACGGCTACCTTGTTACGACTTCACCCCAGTCATGAATCCTACCGTGGTGACCGGCCCCCCGAAGGTTAGCCTGGCCACTTCTGGTAAAACCCACTCCCATGGTGTGACGGGCGGTGTGTACAAGGCCCGGGAACGTATTCACCGCGACATGCTGATCCGCGATTACTAGCGATTCCGACTTCATGCACTCGAGTTGCAGAGTGCAATCCGGACTACGATCGGTTTTGCAGGATTGGCTCCCCCTCGCGGGTTGGCGACCCTCTGTACCGACCATTGTATGACGTGTGAAGCCCTGGTCATAAGGGCCATGAGGACTTGACGTCATCCCCACCTTCCTCCGGTTTGTCACCGGCAGTCCCATTAAAGTGCCCAACTGAATGCTGGCAACTAATGGCAAGGGTTGCGCTCGTTGCGGGACTTAACCCAACATCTCACGACACGAGCTGACGACAGCCATGCAGCACCTGTGTTCTAGCTCCTTGCGGCACTCCCAAATCTCTTCGGGATTCTAGACATGTCAAGACCAGGTAAGGTTTTTCGCGTTGCATCGAATTAATCCACATCATCCACCGCTTGTGCGGGCCCCCGTCAATTCCTTTGAGTTTTAATCTTGCGACCGTACTCCCCAGGCGGTCTACTTCACGCGTTAGCTGCGTTACCAAGGTCCGAAAACCCCGACAACTAGTAGACATCGTTTAGGGCGTGGACTACCAGGGTATCTAATCCTGTTTGCTCCCCACGCTTTCGTGCATGAGTGTCAGTATCAGCCCAGGGGGTTGCCTTCGCCATCGGTGTTCCTCCACATCTCTACGCATTTCACTGCTACACGTGGAATTCCACCCCCCTCTGCCGTACTCTAGCGAGCCAGTCATCAATGCAGTTCCCAGGTTGAGCCCGGGGATTTCACATCGATCTTAACAAGCCACCTGCGCACGCTTTACGCCCAGTAATTCCGATTAACGCTTGGACCCTACGTATTACCGCGGCTGCTGGCACGTAGTTAGCCGGTCCTTATTCTTCAGGTACTCTCATCCCCGGGACGTATTAAGTCCAAGGATTTGCTCCCTGACAAAAGGGCTTTACAACCCGAAGGCCTTCTTCACCCACGCGGCATTGCTGGATCAGGCTTGCGCCCATTGTCCAAGATTCCCCACTGCTGCCTCCCGTAGGAGTCTGGGCCGTGTCTCAGTCCCAGTGTGGCGGGTCGTCCTCTCAGACCCGCTACGGATCGTTGCCTTGGTGAGCCTTTACCTCACCAACTAGCTAATCCGACATCGGCCGCTCGTATGACAAGAGGTCTTGCGATCCCCCCTCTTTCCCCCTCAGGGCGTATGCGGTATTAGCCAACCTTTCGGTTAGTTATCCCCCATCACACGGTACGTTCCGATGCATTACTCACCCGTTCGCCACTAACTTGTGGAGCAAGCCCCACAAGTCCGTTCGACTTGCATGTGTAAAGCATGCCGCCAGCGTTCAATCTGAGCCAGGATCAAACTCTTGAGTTCAATCTCTGTTACTTAAATTTCGCACTCGCTTAAAACTCGAAATTACAAAGTAAAACTTTGCAAATATTCTCATCTAAGTGCGAGTACTTGTTTTGTCCTTCCCAAGCACTCACACTCATCGGCTGTAATTTGTTAAAGATCGTTTGCCACCAGACCCGGAAACCCTGCTAAACTCTTCGTTTTCGCCGTTTCGCTGTTGTGTCTGCAGCGGAGAAACCGAACTATACGGACCAGACCGGAACCCGTCAACACCTTCCTGCAACATTCTTTGCCCCGCCTGCACAAACCCCTGATCCGTAATAATATTTCTTTCAGCGATCATTGCAGTCCCGTGACAGACCCCTCGCCCTACCCCGCAAAACACTGCCTTCTCCCCTGCTTCAGCACCTCTTCCTGCACCTTAAAACACCCCAAAACCACAGCACCAAAGCAAAAGCCGCTCTGGCGAGCGGCTTTTTGTTGCGTGAAACTCATATGAAGCAAGCGGAAATCAGTCGCTCTATATATGTATATATACATACGTCGCGACTACCACCTCAGCCCCGGAGTGCGCTCACCCCACGCGCACCAATTTCGGCAACGGATTGCTCATCCTGTACGCGATGACCACGAGCGCCGAAATAGACAATATATAAGTAGCAAACCAGCGGCACTGCAAACGAAGCCAGAATGCCCATGCGATCAGCAAAGTAAGCCTGAATGACCGGCACGATTGCGCCACCCACAATAGCCATACACAGAATGCCCGAGCCCTCACTGGTGAAGCGACCCAGACCTTTGAGTGCCAGCGAGAAAATGGTCGGGAACATGATCGAGTTGAAAAATCCCACCACGATCAACGCCCACATCGCGATATGACCACCCAACATCATGGCAGCGCCAATCAACAGCACGTTGACCAGTGCATTGAAGGCCAGCATGCGAGCAGGGTTGATCCGGGTCATCAGCGCGCTGCCGACAAAACGCCCCACCATCGCCCCGCCCCAGTAAATGGCCAGATATTTGCCAGCGGATTCAGGCGAAAGGCCCGCAATTTGTGGTTGTCCCATCAAACTGACCAGAAAGCTGCCAATCCCGACTTCCGCTCCAACATAGGCAAAAATGCCCAGCGCGCCCAATACCAGGTGGCGATATGCCCAGACAGATTGTTTGCCCTGGTGCGAGGCATGAGCACCGGCGTGTTGATCGGCGGATTCGTCGACCTCCTGGATTACCGGCAGCCGAATCAGCCAGATTGCCGCAGCCAAGGCAAACAGCACGCCCGTCAAAACCAGGTACGGCGTTTGCACCGAGGCTGCTTGTGCCGCCAGATTGCTGACAGTGTTACTGCCCGATTCAGTATTGACAGCCAGAATGGTAACGGCGCCGAGCAGCGGTCCCAGCGTAGCGCCAAGCGAATTAAACGCCTGCGTCAGGTTGAGGCGGCTGGATGCTGTGTCCGGATTACCCAATGCAGTGACGTACGGATTGGCAGCTACCTGCAAGAAGGTGATCCCGCCCGCCAGGATGAACAGCGCAGACAAGAAAAACACATACGACTGCGCACCAGCGGCTGGGTAAAACAATAAACAGCCTACGCCAGCGGTGACTAGCCCGGCGACGATGCCGCGCTTGTAGCCGATTTTGCGAATGATGAAACCCGCCGGAAACGACACCACAAAATAAGCGGTAAAGAAACAGAACTGGATCAGCGCGGCCTGAAGGTAGCTCAGCGAAAAAATGGCTTTCAGGTGCGGAATCAGGATGTCGTTTAGCGAGGTAATCAGGCCCCACATAAAGAACAGTGAAGTAAGAACAGTCAATGCTTTGCCAAACTTCTGGTTATTGGCAGATGGGTACATTCAGGAGCTCCACAACTCAACTTGCAAAACGGGCGGTAATGCACCGGCCCAGCACTGGAACCTGCTGCAAAGCGAAGAATGAAGTCAGACCGCTAGTCCACAGCGGTGGGATCAAAATGACAGCACACGATTACGCGTTACGCAGTGCGTCGTCCGGTTTTTTCCAGGTACAACCTGTTGACCGGATCGCGCGAAGCGCATTCTACGGCGGCGGGAAAACGGCCGATATACTTAAAAACAGCCATGCTGCGGTGCAAAACAGGCATTCTCCTACTGATATAAGAGATGGCGATTTTCCCGTAAACAGAGAGCTTCCAATTACGCCATCCGGCTTGCTAGGCCATACCGGCAATCCGACGCCATGCTGACATCCTATAAACGCCTGGCAATTCCAGATAAAACAAAAGCCGGCTGCAGCGGCGGCTTTTGTCATTACAAATCCACATCGGTTTTTAGCGCATCAACCTACAGCACCAGATGCAGTGGAATCTGTGCAATCTGGTCGCGGCCGTAGCGCACCACCGCACGCCAGGTCATCAATGCCAACTTGAGCAGCAAGAACAACACCAGTCCGGCGCCGATCAACACACCCAACGATGCCTTCAGTGCTTTGGTTACAGGATGCGGTGCGGTTGAAGCATGCAAGCTGAACTCGTCGTCGTTAAAACGCAGCATGAAACTCTTGTCATGGGCCTTGGGGGTGATGACAGTGCTTGATACCCCGTTATGGTCCATTTCATACCAGTCGATCCGGTTCAGTTTATTATCTGTGGACCAATCCAGTACTTCACCATCAGTTGTTTTCACATCCACAGCGCGCAGACTATTTTGTGCAACCCGGTAGCCATGACGCATACCCTCTTGCGGGCTGCCTTCGTGGAACAGCGCGCCATTCTGGGCAAACAGGGTTGTGATAGTGCCATTGCGATCAGTCAGCTGGATGCGGTCCCCGTTATTGAGCTGGATTTCCACGTCGTCGTTGCGATAGCGAAAAGTCTCAGACTTACCCGCCGCCGGGGTATATGCCACGACCTTTATATCTCCCGAACCAGTAGTGGCATCAGTTGGTTTGACTTGGGGCCAGCCGAAAGCGGCATGCGCACCGAGCGCCACAATCGCGACCAAACCGGCGGTGGCCAGCGC